>NZ_JBWBDM010000006.1:0-347905 GCF_056135975.1 Natrinema sp. LJW11
CCCAACCTGCTGAGCTCGTTCCACCCGATCGGCAACGTCTGGAGCGACCTCTACCGCAGCGGCGACCTGCTGAGCGAACCCGCCAACAACGTCGAAACGACCCCCGTCCCGCCGGGCACCACCACCGCCGGCGAGATGGAGTTCCCCGTCCCCGGCCCGGTCAAACTCGTCGATCACGCCCTCTCGCGGGTCGTCCACCGCGGCGCCCTCGGCGTCATCGACGTGCAGGGCGAGGAGAACCCCGACGTCTACGACGAGGATCCGTGAGCGAGAGCGCCCCCACTGACGAGATCCCTTTTCTTTCGTCCCCAGTTCCGTCTGGAAGACGGTCTATCGGTCGAAGACGCTACGAACCGTTCGTGAGTCCATTGCTCGAGGCGACACCCCAGCCTCCCAGTGACTTCCCGAACGACGGTAACCGAGGGTATCCTTATGCCGGTTCGGTCGGCAGTTACAGCCATCATGTTCGTCTCGCGTTCATCGATCGCGTTCGACGCCGGCGATCCGGCGACGACGGTCGCGATCGGTCGACTGTTCGCGTATCTCGCGATCGGGATCGCCGCGGTGATACTCCTGTACTACGCGATCGTCTACGTCCGAGAGGTCCTCGCGGTCGAGGCGCGCGCCGAACGGTGGTATCTCACGATCGGGATCGGGGCGGCGATCGTCTACGCCGTCGCCGGCGTCGCCTCGATACTGCTCGAGCCCGCGTGGATCCGCCGGTTCGTCGACGGCGCGGTCCTCTTTTTCATCCTCTTTCTGGCGCTGGCGATCCGCGCTATGTACCACGATCAGCCGACCGCGGGCGATCGCAGCCGGCTGTTACCCGCGTGGGCGGACTACGTCGTCATCGCCGGCTTCGTCGCCGCCTGGTGGGGGACGTTCCTCGTCGAGAGTTCTTCGACGCGGCTGGTCGTCGCCGCGGGCTGGATCGTCACCTCCGCGTGGGCGGTGCTCTACGGCGTTCGCGCCGTCAGCGTCCACGAGGGGACGACGTTCGCCGCGCTGATCCGACACCTGCTGCCGGCGATCCTCTGCGTCGCCGCGGTCGTCTTCGTCGACCTCGTGACGAGCCATCTGAACGGCTACGGCGCGCTCGCCGACGCCGCGTGGATCGTGGGGACGACGCTGGTCGCCGCCTTCCTCTTCGACACCGCCGTCGCGATCCGCCAGCAGGGCGGCGAACTCGAGCGGCTCTACGATTGGACGACCTGGCGCGAGCAGTCGTTCGACGACCGCTCCGCCGAGTAGGCCCCGCCGTCCGGGTTCACCCCGTCGCTCGAGGCGGCGGACTTACAGTTCGCCGCGCAGGACGACCTCGTTGTCGACCCGCTGGAGCATGTCCTCGGTGACGACGTAGTCCTCCTCGTCCTCACCTTCCCAGCCGACCGACGCGAGTACCTGTTCCGTCACGCTCGGGTTGGGATCGACGGCGGCCCTGGTCCCGTCGACTTTGGCGACGATCCCGAGTTCCTTGCCCTCGACGTCGACGACGGTCTTTCCGACATCATCGTCAGTCAGTAGTGCTGTCATATCCGTCGCTACGAGGACCGCCCGGGTAAGTGAACGGCCGTCCCGTGCCGGTTCGGTGATCGGTCCGGGGCCCGATCGGGTGCGAAAAATACTACTTGCGTATGTCGGCCGGAGAAAGCTGTTCGTGCGACCCCGGAGTAGTTGACGCCGGCCGTCGAGACGCCGATCGACGCGGACTCACCGTCAGACCACCACCCATGACACAGACACTCGAGATCAGCGACGACCTCTCGGAGCGACTCGACAACCACTGCGAGGAGGGCCAGTCCCCCGAAGAGCTCATCGAAGAACTGGTGTCGATGTACGAGACCGAGGGGGCCTTCTTGCAAGAGGGCTACTCGGAATAAGGCGACGGCCGAGCGACGGCCGGGAGGCTCGCTCGTTCGTCGGCGCGAAGAGCCGCCGAACGACCGCCCGCGACGTGTGATTGGGGATGACACTCAAGTAGGTCGTCCCCGTACGATGCAATATGCACCTGCTAGTCGCCCTCGAGGACTCGGAGCCGGGATGGGCGGCACTCGAGTTCGCGTGTACGGAACACACTGACGACGAGATTACGGTCATCCACGCCGTCGACCCGACGGACAGCGGCTACGGTGAAGCCGCACACCTCGGACCGGAGGCGCTGCTCGAGCGTCAGCGCGAGGAAGCGGAAGAGTTGCTCGCGGACGCCGACGCTCGCGCGGCCGATTACGACCGCTCGATCGACACGGCGGTCGTCGTCGGGCAGCCGGCGGACGCCATCGTCGACCACGCGACGGAGAACGAGATCGACCTGATCGTCGTCGGCAGCCACGGCCGGACCGGCTTCTCGAGGGTCCTGCTCGGCAGCGTCGCGGAACGGGTCGCTCGGCAGGCACCCGTGCCCGTGACGATCGTTCGATAAGTAGGTGCGGGACCCTACTATGCGGCTCCTACTATCTGGCAGTTGTACGTCGTTCAATTGCACAATGAATGGGGCAGTGGGCGCTGATGAGAATGAGTAAGACGAGGCGTCCTGCTATCGTGACAACAGGGAATCGCCACACCCTCCCCAGCCGATTCGCTCGCTCCGCGGTCGCTCACTCATCCCTCGCACGGCTTTACACCGCGGTTCGTCAGTGACTCACCGCGGCCCAGCGCGCGCCACTGCAGACGGTTGTTCAGTCTCTACGATACGTCGCTCACCGCTACCGAACGATCGATCTAGGAATTGCCGTTAGAACCGGCAGATAGCGTTCATACCGGTGAAACAAGGAATATCGAAGCGGACCCGGTCCGAATCGGTCGTCAGTGATCGTGGTCGTGGTCGTGATCGTGATCGTGATCGTGCGAATGGTCAGCCGGCTCACCGCCATCACTAGCCGCGTCGAGGTCCCCACCGGCGACGAGCGCGTCGTGGTCGCCGCCCATCATGTCCATGTTCTTCAGGGTGTCGCGCTCCTCGAACTCCTCGACGGCGTCGAGGAGGTCCGCCTGCGTCAACGTCGTTCGGTCCTCGGTTAGCGCCTCGAGGACGGCCTCCCGGAGCACCATTCGGAGGTCGCTCCCGGTCAGCCCCTCGGTGGCCTCGGCGATGAGGTGGGGGTCGAACTCGTCGATGTCCATCGTTCGAGTAATGAGACCGAGGATATCCGCCCGCATGCCGGAGTCCGGCTTCGGGAAGTTGATGATCTCGTCGAAGCGCCGCCAGGCGGCGTCGTCTAACTGGTCGGGGTGATTAGTCGCCCCGATGAGCAAGACGTCGTCATCGATGAGCGAGATGTTATCGATGCTCTTGAGGAGCGTGTTGACGGCGCGTTTGAGCGCGGCGTGTTCGTCGCTTCGACGGGTCTTGGCGACGAAGTCGAACTCGTCGATGAAGAGGATACACGGCGAGAGCCGTTTGGCGACCTCGAAGGTCTTGTCGACGTTTTTGGCCGTCTCGCCGAGATACTGCGAAGTGATCATCGAGAGTTTGACCTCGACGAACGGCAGATCCATGTCCCGGGCCAGCGCCTGTGCGGTCGACGTTTTCCCGGTCCCCGGCGGGCCGACGAAGAGCAGCTTTCCGATCTCGCGCAGGCCGATATCCGCGAGATAGTCCCGGTGTTCGATCGCCTTCGAGATCTTGTCGAGTTCGTTCTCCTGATCCCGGGTCAGGACGAGGTCCTCGAGGGAGATATCGACCTCTTCGGGGGCGCGTACCTCCACGAGGTCGAGCATCTCCTCGTCGTCTTCGTCGTCGAAGTACTCGTCGAGGAGCCCGTCGATCCAGACCCGATCGGCCTGAATCGGCCGGTTTCGATCGCGAGCTTCCTCGTGGGTGACGTCGACGTCGTACGCCTCGTGGTCCGCGAAGTGTTTCGCCAGCGTCGGGTTCTCGAGCAGTCGCTCGTCGTCGACGCGTTCGACGAACCACTCCTCGGCCATGTCCCGCTGGGCGAGGGTGATCGTGCCGGAGAACTCGTCGCGCTCGGTGAACATCAGATCGGCGACGGCGTCCCACGGCTGGCCGACGCCGGTCGCCTCGCGAGCCGTGCTGGTCGTCACCGACAGCGGGCGACTGATTCCGGCCGGTTTCCGGGTGCTCCCGCCGCTGCCCCCGCTCCCGTCGTCACTCTCGCTCTCGTCGTCGACGCCGCCGGTCCAGTAGACGCGGCGAATCGACGGCGGGAGATCGTTCTCGTCTAGCGTCCGGTCGTCCGAATACACGCTCGTCGTGAGCAGGAACTCCACGACATCGAGCGCCGCATCACTCATTCCGTGAACGTACTCACTACACGTTCTTAACAGCGTCGTCACGCGCAACGTATGCGAATCAGTTCCACCCGAAACGGTCCGCGGCCGCGTTTCGAACCCGGAAATCAGCACAACCGTTTTCGTGTATCGGCTCACAGTCACCCGTATGAACGTGTTGCTGGGTCTCGGCGGCAGCGACGAGTCGGTGAAGACGCTCCGGCGGACCATCGAGCGAACCCAGGACGTCGGCGACGACCTCACCGTCGTCGTCGTCGACAAGCCCGAGTCGAAGCGCTCGCAGGACGAGACGTACCAGCTGGCCGTCGACAGGCTCGAGGAGGTCGGACTCGACGAGATCCCGGTCGAGAAACTCGAGGGCGACCCCGGGAGCGCGCTCGTCAACTACGCCGAACAGGGCGAGTTCGATCAGCTGGTCATCGGCGGCGGGACCCTGAGCCCGATGGGGAAGATCCAGCTCGGACCGATCACGGAATTCGTCCTGTTGAACGCCCCGACGACGGTCAAGCTGGTGCGATAACCATGGTCGGAACGCGACAGTATCCGGACGAGCCGTCCGGTCCGTTCCCCTCGCCGCCGACGACCGTCGAGGATCGCGACGGTCGGTCCATCGAAGTCCGCGCACCGGACGACTTCGCGACCGAGGCGCTCGACGACGTCGTCGACATGTACGTCGAGTTCGATCCCTCCGACCGGGCCCAGGGAATTCCACCGACCGGCGAGGATCGGATCCGCAACTGGCTCGAGACGATCGGCGAGGACAGCGTCAACGTCGTCGCCCGCCACGACGGCGACGCGATCGGCCACGCGATGCTCGTCCCCGACTCCGACGATCCGGCGGCGATCGAGCGGAAGGGAGGGATCGAGTGGGAGCTGGCGATATTCGTCCTGCAGGCCTACCAGCGGGCCGGCATCGGCACGCTCTTGCTCGAGAACCTGCTGGGTCACGCCGGCGAGATCGGTATCAGCCGCGTCTGGCTGACCGTCGAGCGCTGGAACAATCCGGCGATCGCCCTCTACGAACGAGTCGGCTTCGAAGCGACCGGAACCGAGAGCTTCGAACAGGAGATGGCGATCCTGCTCGAGGCTGACGACTGAGACGGGCTGCGGGACGATCGGTCGTCGAGCCGTCCGGCTACACCGAGAGGACCGGCTGGCTCGCGTAGGAGAGGACGTATTCGGCCGCTTTCTCGAGGACTTCCGCCTCCGCTCTGGTCACCGGTTCGCGCGGGAGCACGATGAAGTCGGCGTCGATGTCGTCGGCGGTGTCGAGGACGACGTTGCCGGGGTGGCGCGTCTTCCGCGTTTGCGAGAAGCCGTCGTCGACGGACGTGGCGATCGGAACGCCAGCGTCCTCGGCGATGTCGCAGATGTCGTCGAAGAACCCCTGCGTATTCTCCGCGATGTCGGTTTCGTCGACCGTGCCGACGTCTAATCCCCGAACGACGCCCCGTCCGAGAACGAACAGCGCGTGCACGGCGGCGTCGTAGCGGTCGGCGACGGCGATGGCGTACTCGACGGCGGTGGCAGACTCGTCGCTGCCGTCGACCGGCGCGAGAACGGTGTCGACGGTAAACGGCTCGCTGGCGTCCATACGCGGCAGTGGGTGTTCCGTCACAAAAAAGCCACCCCACCGAATGCCGTCTCGATCCTCCCGGAAGATATCCAGGTTCCACCAAACGCTCTGCGATCCATCGCGTTCGAGACCACGCGAACGGGACGATTCACCTCGCTCGGACGAACTCGCCGCCCGAACAGGGACGTTTAAGCGACCGCGAGCGCAATTCATCGATATGTTCGACACGGTCGTGGTCGCCACCGACGGCTCCGAGAGCGTGAAACGGGCCGTCGACGTCGCGCTCGATCTCGCGGACCGCTTCGGGGCCGACGTTCACGCCCTCTCGGTGGTCGACGCCAGCGAGGTCGACGCCTCGCCCCAGCAGCTCCGGGAGGAACTCCGAACCGCCCTCGAGACGACCGCCGATGCCGCGATCGCCACGGTCGAGGAGCGATCCGAGGGGGGAGTGACGACCGAGATCCGCGAGGGACGCCCCGCCATCGAGATCTGCGAGTACGCCCGCGAGGTCGACGCCGACGTGGTCGCGACCGGGACCCGCGGTCGCCACGGCGAGAACCGTCTCCTGCTCGGCAGCGTCGCCGAGCGAATCGTCCGGACCTCGCCCGTCCCCGTGTTGACGGTGCGCCAACTCGACCCGACCCGCGACGGTGCCGACGCCGACAGCGAGGAGGGAGTCGCGGACGCCTGATCCGAGCGGCGGCAGTTGCTGGCCCGCCACCTCGCGATATCGGCGGTTACTTCCCCGCCGGACACGCACCACGTACCATGTACGACGAACTCATTCGGAGCGGCGATCTGTCGCTCGCCCGGAAATCCGTGCTGCCGGGAACCGGTTTCTTCCTGCCCGATACGCTCGAGGAGGACCTCGAGGACCAGCAGACCGCAGCGGCTCTCGAGGGGGCCGAGGTCGCGGTCATCGCGGACCCGGACGCCGACGGGCTGGCCTGCGTCGCGCTCATCCGGGAGGCCTACGGCGACGTGCAGAACGTGCCCGAGCCGGACGACGATGACGACGAGAGCGGGAACGACGATCACCCGGAACCGGTCGCCGACGCGACCGACGACGCCGACGAACAGAACGTCGTCATCGCGGCCGGCGACGCCGAAGAACCGCTCGAGGAGCCCGAGCCGACGCCCCACGAAGTCGCGCTCATCCCCGCGAGTCCTCACAACGTCGAGGACGCGCTGGCTCGCGTCGCCGAGTTCGGCGACGAGGGGATCGACTGCTTCGTTTGCGACCTCGCGCCGGATCGCTACGAGTACGTCGAGGAGGAACTCGCGGCGGCGCTCGAGACCGCCGACAGCGTCTCGTGGTACGACCACCACCAGTGGGGCGACGACGTGGCGCAGGCGGTCCGCGACGCCGGCGTCGACCTCGTGGTCGGCGACTCCGACGAGGAGTGCAGCGCCGACGTGGTCTATCGCTCGCTCGAGTACGAGTTCGGCCCGATGTACGAGGAACTGGCGGCCGTCACCCGGGATCACGACCTCTGGCTGCGCGAGGACCCGCGCAGCGACGATCTGGCTGATTACGCTTACTGGACGGATCCCGCCGAATACGTCGAGGTCGTCCGCGAGTACGGCGTCGACCTGCCCGAGTGGGTCACCGACTACATCGCCGAGCGCCGAGTCGAAAAGGAGGCGCTCATCGACCAGGCGGTCGGCCGGGCGGAGCTTCGCGAGATCGGTGGCTACACGGTCGGCATTACCTACGGCCGCTGCTCGCAAAACGAGGTCGCCGAAGCGATGCGCGAGCAGGGAGCCGACGCCTCGGTGATCGTCAAACCCGCCGGCTCGGCCTCCATTCGGGGCACCGACGAGTTCGAACTGTGCCACGAGGTCGCGGGGAAGGTCAACGGCGGCGGCCATCCCAAGGCCGCGGGCTGCAAGCCCGACATCTACGACGACATGCTCGACTACGCGAACCACTGGACGACCCGCGGGGCCGTGACGAAACGCGTCATCCTCAACGCGTTCCGGGACGTCGTCGCGGAAGCAGACGAGGACGCCGAGAGCGGCGCAGATTCCGACACGAGCGAGAACTGATCGGCTCGAGGAGCCGCTCGAATCGGTTTTGTCTCTATCACGGAATTCTTGACCGTCAGTGAACGGCCAGTGGAGGGCAGCAACGTCTCGCTCCCAACCGGCCAGCCGGTGTGCAGTGGCGCGCGCTGTTGATCGGCCGAGTAACACGAGGCCGGTCGACGATCTCGTGCGAGGTCTTCGCGAGCTTCGTGAGCGAATGGCTTGGAAGACGCTTTGCGTCTTCCAGTGGGTGAGCGAACGAACGGGGAGGAACGACCCGTGAGGGAGCGTTAGCGCGGAACCGTTGGTTCCGCGAACCATACGAACGGCGGCTCCGCCGCCGTGAGTAGAAATCGGTTGGGGAGGGCGTGGCGATTCCGTGTTGCCACGATAGCAGGACACTTCTTTCATCGAACTCACTACCGAACGTTATACTCAGTAAACAAGTGATAGTGAACAGCAGTTACCCGCTGGTTCTCGAGGAGGCCCGTCAAGAACCAGTCTCGGCTCGAGCGAACCGTCGGAAACGCTCGAGCAAACCGGTTAGAATCACCCTCGCGATGCGAAGTACCGCATCACGAGTTGCAGAACGTGGACGAAGACGCCGGCGACGGCGATGTAGACGCCGATCGTCTGCAGCGCGACCGACGCGTTGCGCTGGTCGCGAACCTTCCAGATCTCCCAGCCCAGCCGGAGCAGGAAGCCGAGGAAGATGAGGACGAAGCCGACGAGCAACACCGGCGCGACGAAGGTCCCGATCAGAATCGCGACGAGGCCGCCGATGAACGCGTAGTTGGCGTACGATCCCCAGTGGTCGAACGGCTTCGATCGCGCGTAGACGTAGGCGGCGATGACGGCCGTCAACAGGGCGACGACGACCGCCGTCACGGCGAGGATCGTCAGCTGGGAGGCTCGAGGCGCGAAGCGAAGGACGCCGGCTCCGAAGACGCCGAAGGCCAGTTGCAGGATCACCATCCCGACGAACGCGATTCCCGTGTTCCCGCCCGTGACGCCTCGCTCGGCGACCAACTGTCCGGCCATGATGGCCGCGCCGTAGGCCAGCGCGCCGATAATCGGGAACGAAAACAGGTAGTCGTTGACGGACGCGAGCGGTGTCGTCACGATGACGTACATCAACGCCACGTTGATCGCCATCAGGACGCTCGCGCCGCCGATCACGCGCGCTTCGCGACTCGAGAGACCGAACCCGCGGCCGGTCTCGTACGGGGTTTCGGTCGAACTCATCACGTCTCAGTAAGCCGCTGAGCCGCAAAAGACTACGGCCTACTCCTGACGAGCCACGTCTGCTACGTCTGCGATTCGCCTCCGACGGCGCTAGCCGTCCGTCTCGCCCACGTTCCATCGATCCGAGAACGCCGTCCCGCACGTACACTGGGCGTAGGCGTGGACGACGTCCCCCTCGGCGTAGATGCCGCCGACCTCCTCGTTTTGCGCCTCGGCGAACGCGAAGACGAACTGAATCGCGTGCTCCTCGTCACCCGCTGCGTCGGGGCAGTGCCCGCCCGTCAGCTCGTCGTCGATCTCCCCCTCGTTGCTCATCGCGGACTTGGCGAACTCCATCGCTCCGGTGCCGGTCGCCGCCTCGAAGGCGTTCCGCCCGCGCTCGCCGTCGATCACGATCAGCGTCCCGTCGTCGACGCGCTCGCCGAACTCCTCGAGGCGCTCGTCCGACACGTAGGAATCCGCCAGGAACAGCGCCACGTCCTCGAGTCGCTCGCCCGCCAGAAACGCCTCGCGTTGGTCACTCATGGCGTCGGATTCGCACTCGAGGTGGAAAAAGGGCGGTATTCGGATTTTCGGCCGGACGAGACGGCGTCAGCTGGAGCTCGAATCGTCACTGGTGGATGTCGATCCGCATAAAAAATGTACCGCCGCGGTACTCCCTGTAGTTTGCGAGCGATTCGACGGATCATAGGGTCGATTGTACGTTATTTCCGGGGTGACCGCGACCGTACGTGCGGTCATCCCAGGAAACTGGTACAATCGACCCTATTAGACCTCGAGATCCGACGCGGCCAGCATGACCTGCAGCGCCTCGCTGGGCGACATGTCGTCGTCGAGCTGGCCGGCATACCACGTCAGGAGGTCCACGAACACCTCGCGGACGTCGTGTGACGCCGCGCTGTGGTGTGCGACCTCTCCGTCGGTCTTCAGCGTGATGTCGACCCCGTGCGGTTCGGGCGCGTCGGCGAGTGCGTGATCGTGTGCGTGTGTGCGATCGTGATCGTCGCGCTCGCTGCGAGCGTCCCCGGCGGGCCCGTCGCCCGCTGGCAGTGCGTCCGCGACCTCGCTGGCCGCCGACATCGCCGCGCGATCCGAACCGGACCCCTCCGATCGAACGAGATATCGGTTCTCGCCCAACTCGTCGACGCGATCGTCGTCTAACTGCAACTCGTCGGGGTCGAGAACGCCGTCGTCGGATGGATTGGGGGTCATAGTTCGCGTTATATCGTGTGAGGTGTGTTTCGTTAGACCTCAACGACGCTCTTGTCACCGAAGGTGTTTGGAATGGTCACACCGTAGGTGTACTGCGCACCGGACTGGTCGATGATTTTGATTGTCGCATCCGAACCAGTACTCAGTCCACCATTTTGTTCAATAGCGACAGTATCGATGAGAATTTGCATTCTCTCATCGGTTTTAATCAGCGATTCACCATCGTTTCCGTTGATACCATTAGTAGCGAAGTTACTGTCAGTTGCAGAGGTTAGATCGTTAGTAGTCCCGTTGTAAGTGAGAGCTGCGTCTTGACTGTCACTTGTATACTGGACTGTTGCTGACGTAATGTCGATGGCATTAGACCCAGCCGACTTCTTAATCGTCAAGTTTAACGCCGTGACATTCTCAACGTTGTCAGTCATACCGACAGCGTGAACAACGTCAATTTGGTTTGCGACCTCTTCTTGGGTTTCAGAGCCAGTATTAGACGCTTGACTCTGAAGGACTCCTGCCGTATTGATTAGTACCCCTGCCGCAATTGCTGCAACGAGCACCATGGCGATGAAGACAATCAGGGTACCAATACCGACCTGACCGCGCTCATCGTTATCAGTTATAATTTCGAACATTTAGACCTCCACAACATCTTTATCACCGAAGGTGCTCGGCACACTCACACCGTAAGTGTACTGTGCACCAGACTGGTCAATCAACTTGATAGAGGCGTCGGAACCACCCTCAAGTCCGGTGGCAACATCGGCACCATCTCCTTGTTCAATCTCGTTCACCTGAAGTGTGACAACGACACGTTGTTCACTACTAGTCAGTGAATTGTCTCCGTACGTGTCAACACCGTTTGTCGTGAATACGGATGAATTGGCATCAGCGACAGTGTTACCGCCGTGGATCAGCGTCACTGCTTTCTGATCACTGGTGTATTGAACGGTCATCGACGTAAGGTCGATAGCGTTCGATCCGGCCGACTTTTTGATTGTTAGGTTGACTCTATCCACCGCTTGATCGCCGGTACTAGTGTTCTCTCCGATCTCGCCAACAGCATGGACCACGTCGATCTGATTGGCAACTTCTTCCTGCGTCTCGGAGCCGGTATCGGACGCCTGGCTCTGTAAGACACCAGCCGTGTTAATCAGTACGCCTGCTGCAATCGCCGCGACCAGGACCATCGCAATGAATACGATGAGCGTCCCGATCCCGACCTGCCCGCGTTCGTCGTTGTCTGTTATTGCTTCGAACATTATGTGTACACCCTGCGTGCCGTCCTCGTCCGCATCGTGTCACCGTCATCGCGACACGAGCCGTCCGCGCGGACACCGTCTGCCAGCTCGACGGGCCGAGCCCGTCGCTCCCACCGCGAGACTGACGACGGAACACGATCGGTGTCCCGTCGAAGGCAGACGTGTGACGAGGTCGTTGGCATCACAGATTCTGGGGATGTACCCCGACGAAGACAACGAATAGATTGACTATCAAGCTCTGTATCACTTCAGTCGACGTATCGAAACTCGACTCACGACTCGAAACGCGGGACGAACTCGAGCGTACACCTTTAGGACCGCCCCCGCTACTGGGGAGTAGTATGACCGTATCGTCCGACGGAGACAACCGCTTCCGCCGGCAGGTGACGAGCCGAGTGACGGGCTCGCGGAGCTAAGATGGATTTCGGACTCGCCTCCCTGCGGAGCCTCATCGAAGACTTCCTCAGCGACAGCGGCGGCCGTCGGGGGCGCGAGCGCGAACAACAACGTCAACAGCGCGACGACGGCACCGACGACGCCGAAGGGGCGACCGCGCAAGCGGGAGGCGATTCCGATTCGGAAGCGACGGACGACGAGGAACCGAGCGAGTCCGACGCCGGCGAGAAACGCGGTGGCGGACTGTTCGGTCGCGGGAAGGGCTCGAGCGGCGACGACGACGATCTCGACGACCTCTTCTATCGGATCGAGGAACTCGAGGAGGAACTCGAGAACAAGGAGTCGACGCTGGGGACGGTCCAGGACTCCCAGCGGCAGGTCGCGGATCAGGTCGAGGAGATGAACGAGACGGTCCGCCAGCTGCTCGGCGTGTACGACATGTTGACCGACGACGTGAACCCGTTTACCGGCGCCGGCGAGGAGCGAAAGGGGTTCGGCGTCTTCGGCGAGGACGAGTCGGTCGCCGACGGCGGGAGCGAGGCGATGTCCGGATTGCGGGCCGAAATGGATTCGTCGGGACGCGAGGAGACGGTCTCGTTCGACGACCTCAAGGGAGTCATCGAGGACGCGGCGGCCCAGTCCGACGGCGCCGAGGAGACAAGCGGCGAGGCGATCACGTTCGACGAGGACGACGATGACGACACCCGCGTCGAAGTGCAAGCGACCGAGAGCGTCGACGGTCCCGATTCGGAGCGGAGTGCGGACGCCGACGCGACGGACGGGGCGGACGACGAATCGGACGTGACCCTCGAGTCGCTCGCGGACACGTACGCGACGGATATCATCGTCCTCGAGTGGCTGACAGAACTGGTCCGGACGGCCGGGCCGGCGGCGACGCTGCGTGCGATTTCGTACTACGCCGAGATCGGCTGGATCGACGACGAGGTCAAGGACCACCTCGAGGCGATGTTGAGCGGCCCCGACCTCGACATTCACGTCGACCCGGAGATGACGCCGGACGAACTGACCGCCGAGGATCACGCCGATAGCTACACGTACATCATGAAGCTCCAGGAGATCCACGAGACGAAGCGGGAAGTCGGCCCGGATACCGGACGGGGGCAGTAGCCATGCGTCGGGGCACCGAGGGAGGACGGTGATCGCGCGTGGGGTTCAGTACCAGCGGCGCGACGGCGATCATCTTCGTCGGCGTGCTGGTCGCCGCGGGGATCGCCTATCCGGTCTTTCACTCGGCACAGGAGGAGCGACGGACGGCGATACAGGACCGCGACGATCGGACGCTGTCGATGCGAAACACGGCGATCGCGGTCGACTCGTGGAGCTACAACGAGAGCGGCAACGAGAACTTTACCATGAGCGTGAACAACACCGGTTCGACGACGCTCTCGGTCGCCGAGACGGATCTGCTGGTCGACGGCGTCTACCAGACGCGGGATTCGTACGTGACGCGTGTCGAGGGGAATGCAGAACGAGAGCTGTGGCAGCCCGGCGAGACGCTACACGTGACGGTGGCCAACAGGACGCCCGAACCGGACAGGGTGAAACTGGTGACCGAACACGGGATCGCCGAGACGGTAACGGAGGTCGGAGGGTGACCCATGGCCGGTGACTCCGTTTCGACACTGATCCTGTTCATCGCCGCGATGTTGGTCGCCGCCGGCGTCGCCGGCACGCTGGTGACCAACGTCAACGACCTCAGCAACTCTGTCGACAGCCAGAGCGGCGACGTGACGGACAAGATCGATACCGACATCGAGATCATCAGCGATCCGGGAAGCCACGCGGTGTACAACTCGAGCGGCGCGGAGAACGTTACGGTCCTCGTGAAGAACACGGGCCGAAAGACGCTCACGGCCGACAGCACCGCGCTCGACGTGCTGGTCGACGGCTCGTACGTCTCGAGTGCTGAGTTTACCGTCGCGGTCACGGACGGCGGCCCCTGGCGGGACGGAACGGTCGCCGAACTCGAGATCGACCGGTCGCTCGCGACGGGCGAGGAGCACCGGGTCAGCGTGACCGTCAACGGTGCGGAGGAGGTGTTGGAATTCTACGTCCCATGACAGACTACTACTCAATCGGACTGACCGACCAAGACCGCGTGAACACCGCTATCGGCGGCGGGATTCCGGCCGGGAGCATCATGCTCATCGAAGGCCAGGACGGCGCGGGGAAAAGCGCCCTGTCCCAGCGCTTTTCCTACGGGATCGCCTCCGAGGACGCCTACGTCACCTACATCTCGACGGAGCTCGAGTCCTGGGAGTTCGTTCAGCAGATGCACTCGCTGTCCTACGACGTGGTCGATCTGCTGTTGGACGAACAACTACTCTTCTTGCACGCGAACATCGACACGCACAACGAGGGACAGGAACGCCAGCTCCTCGCGCGACTCGCGAGCGCGGAGACGCTCTGGAAGGCCGACGTCGTCTTCGTCGATACCCTCTCGGCGCTGTTGCGGAACGATCCCAACTACGAGGGGGTCATCGAGGAAGGCGACGAGGACCACGTCATTCAACGGCTCGTCACGTTCCTGCGCCAGATGACGATGAAGGACAAATCGGTCGTGCTGACGGTCGATCCGACGAGCGTCCGCGACGACGCGCTGCGACCGCTGCGGAACATGGCCGACATCTACTTCCAGATCGAGACGAACACGGTCGGCCAGGAGATCAGACGAAAGGTTCTGGTCCGGCGGTTTCAGAACATGAAGAGTCCGGTCGACGACTCCATCGGCTTTACCGTCCAGCAGGGACGGGGAATCTCGATCGTCAGCAGGACGGTGGCCTAAATGTCGGACTTCGGGAGCGCACGACTCGAGAACGAACTCGACGCGCTGGCCGACGAGCACCCGCACCTGCGGGAACACCTCGAGTGGTTCCACGAGGAGTACGGCGAATACCCGAAACTCATCGACGAACCGTCCGAGGAGTGGGAGTCGAAACGGCCGAACGTCATCTACGAGGCCGAGGCGCCCATCTTCTGTCACGTCTACGGCGATCTGGGGATCGACACCACCTACTACTGCGTCGAGCCGACCCTCGAGGACGAGGACAAGGCGCTCTACGACCGGATTCGTCAGCGGATCCTCGACAAGAGCGTGACTCGACCCGCACCGGGCGACAACGAGGAGTTCGAGGAGCACCTGGACGAGCTCCTGGACGAAGTCGTCGAAATCACGTCCGGGATCACCGGCCAGTCGATCGGGCGGCTCAAGTCCTTCGGCACCAGCAAGGTCTCGCTCTCGCAGGATCAGTTCACCCGGTTGCGCTACCAGCTCCAGCGCGACATCGTCGGCCTCGGCCCGCTGGAACCGGTGATGGCCGACACGGCCAACGAGGACATCCACGTCATTGGTCCGAAGCAGTGTTACCTCGATCACGGCACGTACGGCATGATCTCGGCCACCGTCGACTTCGGGACGCCCGAGGAGTTCGAGCAGTGGCTCCGAAATATGGGCGAGCGGATGAATCACCCGATCAGCGACTCCGATCCGATCATCGACGCGACGCTGCCCGGCGGCTCGCGTATCAACATCATCTACTCAGACGACGTCTCCGTCCAGGGGCCCTCGATGACCATCCGACAGGGCGAGGAGATCCCGCTGTCGGTCTTTCAGATTACGAAGTGGGGGACGATTTCCCCGGAACTGGCCGCCTACCTCTGGCTCTGCCTCGAGAACGAACAGACCGTCTTCGTCGTCGGCGAGACAGCCTCGGGCAAGACGACGACGCTGAACGCGGCGCTGTCGTTCATCCCGCGCGACGCGAAGATCTACACGGCGGAGGACACCTCCGAGGTCATTCCGCCCCACAACACTTGGCAGCAGCTGCTTACCCGCGAGGGATCGGGCGACGAGTCGGCCGACGTGGACATGTTCGACCTGGTCGCGGCCGCGCTCCGGTCGCGGCCGGACTACATCATCGTGGGTGAGGTCCGCGGGGCGGAAGGGCAGATGGCGTTCCAGGCGGCCCAGACCGGCCATCCCGTCATGCTGACCTTCCACGCCAGCGACATCGTCTCGATGATCCAGCGCTTCACCGGCGCGCCGATCAACGTCCCCGAAACGTTCATGGACAACTGCGATGTCGCGCTGTTCCAGAACCGAGTGAAGCAAGGCGACGACGTCCTCAGACGGGTGACCTCGGTGCAGGAAATCGAGGGCTACTCCGACTACGAGGGCGGCGTCGTCACCCGGCAGGCGTTCAAGTGGGACCCCCGCGACGACGAGGTCGCCTTCACGGGCCGGAACAACTCCTTCGTCCTCGAGGAGCAGATCGCGACGCTGCTGGGCTATCAGGACACCCGGAAGATCTACGACGAACTCGACCGCCGGGCGGAGATCATCCGCCAGCTCATCGACGCCGACGTGCTGGGCTACCACGAGGTCAACGACGCGATCGCCGGCTTCCATCGCGACGGCCTCGAGGGACTGCCCATCCGAATCAGCGGCATCGACCAGTTCGCCTGAGACCACAATGTCCACAGACACCCAGTCCGCGCCCGATACGAGCGCTCGATCGGCCCTCGAGTCGCTCAACATGGCGTACGCGAACATGGAGATGGGCGCATCGCGGTATCTTCTGCTCGTCATCGCGCCCGCGTTCGCGTTTTTCATCGGGAGCGGCGTCGCGGTCGTCGTGCTCGGACTCTCGCTGCTGATCGGCCTTCCGGTCGTCCTCCTGGGACTGTTGGCGATGGTCGTCGCGATCATCTACCCAAAGCTGGCCCAAGACCGCAAACGCAAGCAGATCCGCCAGCGTTTTCACCTCTTCTTGACCCACATCACCGTCCTCTCGATGACGAACATCAACCGCGTCGAGATCTTTCGCACCCTCGCGGAGGAAGACGAGTACGACGCCTTAGCCGAGGAGATGGGGCACCTCGTCGCGATGGTCGACACCTGGAACCAGAGCCTCGACGACGCCTGCCGGCTCCGCGCCAAACAGACGACGAGTCCGCTCCTGACGGACTTCCTCGAGCGGCTGGCGTACACGGTCGGCGGCGGTCAGCAGATCAGCGAGTTCCTGATCGACGAACAGGACACGATCATTCAACAGTTCGTCACCCGGTACGAGGCGGACCTGGGGAAACTCGACGTGATGAAGGAGCTGTACATGTCGATGATGCTGTCGGTGGCGTTCATCCTCGTGTTCGCGATCGTCCTGCCGATCCTGACCGGAACGAGCCCGACGCTGTTGATCGGCGGCACCATCGCCATGTTCACGATCGTCCAGGTCGCGTTCATCTACGCGGTTCACGTCATCTCGCCGTACGATCCCCTCTGGTACATCGAGGAGACCGAGGGGACCGGCCCGCTCACACGGATTCCGCGAGCGCTCGCGATCGGCATCGGCTGTAGCATCCTCCTCGCGGTCGTCATGGGACTGGCCGTCCTCGGGTACGTCCCGCCGATCGCCAGCCGCGTCCCGCTACCGATAATGGTCGCGATCCCCGTAACACCGCTGCTCCTCCCCGGGTGGCGGATGCGACAGGAAGAACAGAAAGTCAAGGTCCGCGACGGGGAGTTCCCCAGCTTCATCCGCGCGCTCGGCGCCGTCGAGAGCGTCAAACAGACCTCGACCGGGAGCGTCCTCGAGAGCCTGCGGCGCAAGGACTTCGGGGCGTTGACCGACAACGTCGACGCACTCTACAAGCGGCTCAACATGCGGATCGACGACATCCGCTCGTGGCGACTGTTCGCAGCGGAGACCGGCTCCTATCTCATCCAGAAGTTCGGCGACATGTACGTCGTCGGTCGCCAGATGGGGGGCGATCCGAAGATCCTCGGGCAGGTCATCAGCGAGAACCAAAACGAAGTGCTCAAAGTCCGCGAGCAACGCGATCAGGCGACGATGACACTGATCGGCGTCCTCTACGGCATCACCGCCGCGGCCGTCTTCTCGTTTTTCGTCGGCCTCGAGGTCGTCGAGATCATGATGAACATCACGGGCGAGATGGACCTCCAGAATCAGGGCAGCTTCACCGGGGGTCTACTCAGTACCGAGCAGTACGACATTCAGGTTATCGAGTACCTGTTGCTCCTGACGATCGTCATCAACGCCGCGCTCTCGGCGATCATGATTCGACTCACCGACCGCGGTCACATTATCAGCGCCCTGGTTCACTTCGTCTTCCTGACGTGGCTCGGCGCCGTGATCGCGGTCATCACGGAGTACGTCGTCGGAATGGCTATCAGCGTGTAGCGGCGTTCGGACGCGTCATCCCGACGGACGACCGGCCATCGATCGACTCACCCCGGTCGCTCGCAATCCGATAGCCCTCGATCCGGTGGCGACGACGACTCACCGTTCGTAATGACGTGAATGTTCTTGAGTCGTGGCCGACTGGGTTACAGTAGACCGGCGACACCAGCCATTCATGCCAGATCAAAACCCATATCTCCAGACGCTCGAGCGATCGGCGGGGCGAACCAACGCCACCATCCAGTGGGCGCGCTTTCTCGGCGAAACCTTCGGCACGACGGGCGCGCTGAACTGCCTGCGGTACTACGAGGACCTGGGCTGGATCAGCCCGCTCGTCCGCGAGCAGATGACCTCGTACCTTCGTGGACTCTCGCTCGGAGAGATCCACAACAAACGCTACGACGAACCGACGACGCTCGAGTATCCCCTCGAGTCCCTGAGCGGGACGCTCTTCAGCGCCCACGCCCAGACCCTCGAGTACATCGCGAAGATTCGGGGCGACGATCTCGAGGAACACGTGATGGTCGCACGGATGGCCGAGCGGCGCGTCGAGCGGCGAATCGACGACGACGACGAGGACGACGGCGACGAACCGAACGAGATGGTGAGTATCATCCGCGACGGGCCATCGAGCCACTGATCATATATTCGGCTTCTGGCCACAACACTTATCATCAAATTCAAACAGCCCCCACAATCGCACGTATAGACACATTCGTCGGCTTTTATAGCCATATGTTTCGTTTCTTTCCCCCTCACAGACTAGTATCCGGTGAGTCCGCGATTGGATGTTTATTGTATCATTCACGGAATATTGATTTATCTATACGAGATACCATTCAATTCCCTGTCTCTTAATACGGGTCGGTGTCAGGGACTCAGTAGTCGTGAGTGGTTCCGTCACCGATCATCCGGCGACAGTGCGTGGTCGACGGCTGCGGAACGGTCCACATCACGTCCCCCATAGGTGATCGTCAATGCGTGAGGACACTCCAAATACCGAATCCGTGCTCGACGAACTGTCGAGAGCGGCGACTGCGGACAACCAGTCGGAATCGTACGATATCTCGCTCGGATCGGCCGACGAGACGACCAGAGACGTCGAACGCGAACTCGACGAACTGATGGCGCAGGTAAACAGCGCGCTCCCGACCGACGAGGTCCAGTTCGACGAGGCCATCATCAAGGAGAACTTGGACGAAATCCTCCTGATGCTCATCGCGCTCCACGAAGAAACACACGGGAAAGAGCTCCTCTCGGACCTGACCCACCTCTTCGGAGCCCAGCTCAGCCCGGGCACCGTCTATCCGAGCCTCCACAACTTAGAGGAAGAGGACGTGCTCTCGATGCACGCCAAGGTCAGAACTAAGGAGTACTCGATCGCCGACGAAGAGTACGTCCGCGCGACCGTCGAGCGGACGATGGTACAGCATCTCGCCTTCGGCCTGTTGCTGTACGCGTTTCTGCCGCGACTCTAAGGCGCTCCCATTTTCCGCACTCGAGTTGAGAGCGACTGCGTTTCCGAACCCAAAGTCACGCCATCAGCGGCGGGCTCGAGTCGGCGGAGCCGCGTCGGTCGTGACGACGCTCTTTCTCGGCCGAAACCCGGCACCCACCGAGATCCGGGTGCTCGCAGCGCAGTGTCAGTGGTCCTCGAGATCCTTCGCGATCTCGCTCAGGCTATCGCTCGGCGGCTCTCGCGCGTCGTAAAAGGTCGTCTCGCCCGGTGCGCGAAGGCCGTAGAGGAACTCGGATTCGACGACGTCGACCAGCACCGAGCCCCCCGCCGGAATGTCGTTCTCGGCGGTCCACTCGGAGAGCCGGTCGGTCGCGCCGCTTGGGTCTCGGGCCTCGTCCGGCGTCTCGTAGACGCCCGGAATCAACAGGTCGTCGCCCGTCAGCGCCCGCTCGACGCGCGCGAACAGTTCCTCGCCGTCGAGGGCGACCCGGACGACCTCGTCGGTTGGAAACGCACCGCGTTCGTCGGCCGGTACCTCGAGTCTGACGCCGGTCGCCGTCTCCGCACACGTCGACCGGACCGTCTTCACCGAGGAATGGTCGCTCGCAATTCTGTCTCCCATGAAACTGAATCGAAGGAATCGCCGCGATTACTCGTCGTCGTCGCCGCCCTCGCCGAGGAGGTCGTCGACGTCGGTGCTCCCGCGCTCGGCGATCGAGGCGTTGACCTGCGCGACGGCGTCGGAGATCTCGCGACCGCGAACCGTGATCCGGCGGCGCTCGCCGTCACGCTTGGGATGATAGCCCGTCTGTCGGCCCTTCATGAGCACTTGCGTCAGGTTCGGCCCGGAGACCTCGCCGTTGAGCGGCCGGCCCGCCTCGTCGGAGCCGCCGGTGATCTCGAGCGTGTAGCCGTCGAGGCCGACCGAGCCGCCGTCGACCTCCTCGCCGATCGACTTGCCCATGAATCGGTTCGCGTCCTGTTCCTCCGCCTCGAGCTGATAGGACGACCCGGATTCGGGGTCGCCGACAACGACAGTGAAACTTGCCATGCCCGACGGAAGACGGCCGTCGCTCAAAAGATCATCGATCGACCTTTTGCTCTGCGGTCTATCTCGCTGACGGCAGCGTAGCTGCCGCACAGCGTGATGTCCCTCGGCAAAAGGTCGATCAAAAGCACTCCTCCTTCCCCGCCAGCCGCGCCGAGCGCGGCTTCTGGGTCAGTCGTCGGCCCGCTCGCTCCCTTCGGTCGCTCGCGGTCGGTACTGGGTGACCGCCTGCCCTCCCCCGAGTTGGACGGCTCGAGCAACGCGAGAGCCGTCCGCCCGGCCACTCGGCCCAGCGGCGTTTGAGCGGTAGTGTTTCAGCGTTCGACCGCTCGAACAGTCAAGTACCCCGACCCCCTACGAGTAGCCGTGTTCATCGATCCCGGACGACTCGAGATCCGCCTGCGCGAGGAGTTCGGCGGAACGATGGGGCAGTCGCGCGTCGTCGTTCGACAGGCCGTCGATCTCGCGGATTCCAACCAGTACGAGGGGGACGTGGGCGTGACGCTGACGAACGATATCGTCATCGACGAGCTGTCGGACGCCCCCGACGGCACCCCGCCCGAGCGGTGGAACTGGTGGATCGGCTCGCTCGAGGTCGCGTACGGTGGCTACGGCCGGTTCGGGATCCGTCAGTATCGGAAATAACCGCTCGGTCGAAAGGGCAACACGGATTGTCTTCCCCGATGTACGAGAGCCCAATGAGCGAGCTATCGCGACCGGTCTGGCCGGCGTATCCGCTGTCGGCGCTCGTCGCCGGCCTCGGCCACTGTTACCTCGGTCGGTGGAAACGCGCCGGGATCTGGTTCGTCTGCTACGGCCTCGCACTCGCGTTCCTGAGCGCGCGATCGCTGTCGGGCGCGCTCGAGCCGGGCGAGCCGTTCGTCGTGACGGCGCTGCAGTTCGACGCGGTGCGCTTCACCGACGTCGCCGTACCGCTCGCGATCCTCTCGATCTGTCTCCTCGACGTCTATCTCATCGGGCTCACCGAGCGGACCGACGCCCGGCGGACCGATGCGAACGACCTTCGATCGAACAGTTCCTGACGCCGCTGCGAAGAGCCGTCCGCTCGAGAGAGGGTCACTGTGCGGAGAATATCGCCGTTGACGGCCCGCGTGATTTTTGTGCACATCCGACGAACGATGCGTATGGGACGTCTCAGTTCCGTCCTGCTGCAGGGAATCGGCGTGCTCGTACTCGCGCTCGTCGCGCTGAGCGTCGTCGGAACGATAGTCGGTATCGCGCTCTCCCTCGTCGTCGCCGTTCTCTCGGTGATCGTCTCGCTCGCCGTCCTGGGCCTGTTCGTCCTGGCGATCGTCGGGCTGTTTTCAGTGTTCAGCGACGATTCAGCCGCGGGAGACGACGCGCGTCCACTACGACGGTCCGACGACCCCGCCCCCGAGGACCGAATTCGATCTCGGTACGTCGACGGCGAACTCGACGACGCCGAGTTCGAACGGGAACTCGAGCGCGTCCTCGAACCGGACGAGCGACGCGAGTGACGGAGCTCTCGACCGGAGTCCGTGAACCAACGGAGGCAAACCGGACGAGATGCAAGGGACTCGTAATGGACGTCCAGTTGTTGGGTGGCGCGCGCGAGATCGGCCGGAGCGCGGTCCTCATCGACGACGCGCTCTTGCTCGATTTCGGGATGGATTCGGGGAACCCGCCGGCGTTTCCGATCGGCGACGTCGACCCCGACGCCGTCGTCGTCAGTCACGGCCACCTCGATCACGTCGGCTCCGTCCCGGCGCTCCTGTCGGGCGACGCGCGGCCGCCGATCCACTGGACGCAACCGACGTACGACCTCACGATGGTCCTCGCGCGGGACACGCTGAAACTCCACGGCGGGAGCTACGACTGTCCGTTCACCGAGGCGGAACTCGCTCGCGTCGCGGAAGTCTCCGAGACCCACGGATACGAGCGGACCTTCGACGCCGCGGGCTACGAGATCACCTTTTTCGACGCCGGTCACGTCCCCGGCAGCGCCCACGTGCTCGTGAACGACGGCGAGACCAGACTGCTCTACACCGGCGACTTTCACACCGAGGAACAGCGGTTACTCGACGGCACCACCGCGCGGCCCGACGCCGACGCGGTGCTCTGTGAAAGCACTTACTCAGACGTGACGCGACCGCCGCGGCCCGAGATCGAACGGGAGTTCGCCGAGAGCCTCCGGACGACGATCTGGGAGGGCGGCACCGTCGTCGTCCCCGCGTTCGGCATCGGCCGAACGCAGGAGGTGCTCTGCATCTGCGAGGAACACGACCTCGAGTGCTACGTCGACGGGATGGGCACACGCGTCACGGAACTCTTTCTGCGGGATGCGAACCGAGGGTTCCTGCGCGATCCGGACCTACTGCGCCGGGCGAAGGGCAACGCCAGGTTCGTCGACGGACGCGACGGCCAGCGCCGACGGATCGCGGAGCAAAATACCGTGATCGTCACGACCAGCGGGATGCTCCACGGCGGCCCCGCGATGACCTACGTGCCCGCGATCCGCTCTCACCCGACGAACAAGATCGCCATGACGGGCTATCAGGTCGAGGGGACGCCCGGCCGCGACCTGCTCGAGACCGGGAGCGCCGAGATCGACGGCCGAATGATGCCGGTCAGCGCACAGGTCGAACAGTACGACTTCTCCGCGCACGCGGATCGAGACGGGATTCGCGCGTTCCTCGAGTCATACGCGGACGCGACGGTGCTAATCAACCACGGGGATCGCTGCGAGGGGTTCGCCGCGGAGTTGCGCGCCGACGGCTACGACGCGACCGCGCCCGAACTGGGCGAGCGAATTGGAGTATAGGCGGTCGAGCTCGCACTCCGTCCCGCGGTCCGGCACGTTCAACGGGGACGGTTTTCCGTCCGGTCGTGGTTGTCGCGTGCGTGACGAACTCCGATTCGAACGCCGGCCCCGAGGCGGACGCCGGTCCCGACGCCGACGTCGACCTCGAGGAACTCGAGTTGAGCGAGGGCGAACGGGCGGCGCTCCACGAACTCCAGTTGAGCATCGAGCACGTCCACCGGGCCTACGGAACGTTGCTCGAGTTCCACCACCAGCTCGGCCACGCGATGGACCGGCTGGGCGACGCCGAGGACCGGCTGCGTGCGGCCGACCACGAGGAGTGGGCGAACGACCTCCGCGACGACCACCTCCCCGCGGGCGCGATCAGCGACCAGTGGACGTTCGAACTCGTCGAGGAGTTTTCCGACGAGTTCCTCGAGGACGTCGACGCGTTCGAACGCGAGGTCAGAGCGGAACTGGCCGACGGCGTCGATCACGTCACCGAGCGCCGGCAGAAACGCGAGCTTCGCGAGCGCGCCGCGGACGGCGAACGCGACTGATCGCCCGCCTCGAGCGCGCTCGCGGAGCGTCGTAGGCGGTCGCCACCGACGCCGTTTGCAAGCGAACGTCTCCCACGACGATGCCGGCGAACGTTTCCCGCGGCCTCGCCGGTGGCCTTCGCATGGTTTAAGCCCGCGCTGCCTGCATGTCGACACAATGAGCGACGAGAGTCAAGAACTCGGAATCACCGAGTCGAAATCGCACAAGCCCGGGGAGTGGTACGCCGAGGTCGTCCAGAAGGCGAACCTCGCGGACTACGCCCCGATGGGCGGGTTCATCGTCACGAAGCCGCGCGGCTACGCCCTCTGGGAGGCCATTCAGGACTCGCTGGACGGCTGGTTTAAAGAGACCGGCGTCGACAACGTCTACTTCCCGATGTTCATCCCCGAGAGCTACCTCGAGCGGGAGAAGGACATCGTCGAGGGGTTCGACCCCGAGGTCGCGTGGGTGACCCAGGGCGGCCACGAGGAACTCGAGGAGCGACTGGCCGTCCGTCCCACGAGCGAATCGATCATCGCGCCCTTCATGGCCGAGTGGACCCGCAGCCACCGCGATCTGCCGATGCGGCTCAATCAGTGGTGTTCGGTCGTGCGGTGGGAGGCCACGGAGACGAAGCCGTTCTTCCGGACGAAGGAGTTCATGTGGCAGGAGGGCCACACCGCACACGCCTCAAATGCGGGCGCGTGGGAGGAGGTCTGGACCCGCCTCGGGCAGTACGAGCGCGTCTACGAGGACGTGCTGGCGATTCCGGTGCTGCGGGGCAAGAAGCCCGAACACGACAAGTTCCCCGGCGCGGATACGACGACGACCGTCGAGGCGCTGATGCCCGACGGGAAGTCCGTCCAGGGAGCGACGAGCCACAACCTCGGCCAGAGCTTCGCCGAGGCGTTCGACATCACCTTCGCCGACGAGGACGAGGCCGAACAGACGGCCTACACCACCTCGTGGGGGCTCTCCTGGCGAGCGATCGGGGCGCTCATCATGACCCACTCCGACGACCAGGGCCTCGTGCTCCCGCCGACGGTCGCGCCGACACAGGTCGTCATCGTCCCCATCTGGCAGGAAGATACCAAGGACGACGTCCTCGAGTACTCCGAGGGGATCGCCGACGACCTCGAGGACGCCGGCTTCCGCGTCGAACTCGACGACCGCGACGAGCGCAATCCCGGCTTCAAGTTCAACGAACACGAGCTCAACGGGATCCCGCTGCGACTCGAGATCGGTCCCCACGAGGTCGACGACGGGGAAGCCACGCTGGTCCACCGGCCGGACAACGAGCAGTCCGTCGCCGAGCGCGACGAGATCATCGACGCCGTCGACGAGCATCTGGACGAGATCTTCGACAAACTCTACGAGACCGCGGAAGAGAATCTTGAGGAGAACGTCCGGGAGGCCCACAGTCCGGAGGAGATCCTCGGGACGATCGGCAAACACGGCGGCTACGTGAAGACGCCGTGGTGTGGCGACGAGGCCTGCGAGGAGGCCATCAAGGAGAAGATCGCCGCCGAGATCGTCATGCAGCCCCTGGCCGACGAAGGCGGGACGACGGCCGGCGAGGTACCCGAGCCCGACCGCGACGAGTGCGGCGTCTGTGGCGATCCCGCCGACGAGATCGCCTACTTCGCGAAATCGTACTAGCGCGGTCACTCGACGGTAGCAGGTCCGTTCGGCGGTAACACGTCGTCTCATCATTGCTCACTCGAGGCGAGAATCGAATCGTCCGTTTTCCGATGTTTCGCTGCCGGCGGCAGCTACTCCCGATCCGACGGGGTCTTCGATAGAACTCGCGCCCCGGCTGGACGCGCGAAACGGTGCAAACGGATCATCGATGCGAGCAGCATCGAGACGGACTACCCGGGAGAACCGGTCGGCCCGCTTCGGGAACATGTTCGAACGGTCAACGCGACGAATCGTGGGTATCGCTGTCATATGGACCTAACTCTTTAACCCGATAGTGCTTACCGGAGGCGAGTAACTAGATACTGTGGTGTTCACTCTGGTGGGTGAACACTACGTGCCTCTGACAACACACCCCGCTGTCGGGAAGCGCCGCTTCCCGGAAGGGGGTTCGAACAGTACCGTCGTAGATTGCAACTCCGAGCGGCAGCTCGATCCGATAGCTGTGGCAACTACGGCGAGAAAGCGCGTGAACGGCGACGAGGCCATGTATAAGGGACATACGAATGCCTTATATTAGACCATATGTGTTTATAATACACTTAGCCATAATGGGTTAGCCTCTTATATCTGTTTCCGCTATGGAAGTCTATGCCACAGCCACATATAGCGTCATCCGCCGAGCGTTCACAGGGGCTCGCCGACCCCGCGGACGCGCGGTCGAACTGCGGCGTCGGCGTCGTCATGGATCTCGATGGGGACGGGGGCCACGACGTCGTCGCCGACGGACTCGAACTGCTCAGCAATCTCGAGCACCGGGGGACGACCGGGGCGGAGAAGAACACCGGCGACGGAGCCGGTATCATGCTCCAGACGCCGGATTCGTTCTTCCGCGAGGTGCTCGACGCCGACCTTCCGGACACCTACGCCGTCGGTTCGCTCTTTTTGCCCCAGGACGACGCGGCTCGCAACGCGCTCGTTTCGTTGGTCGAAGAGACGGTCGACACCTACGATCTCTCGGTCCTCGAGTGGCGGAACGTGCCGACCAACAACGACGACCTCGGCGAGACGGCCGTCGACTCCGAACCGGACGTCCATCAGGTCGTCATCGCACCCGACGACGATATCTCCGGCGACGACTTCGATCGCCGACTCTACGTCGCCCGACGCGCGCTCGAGAATGCCGTCGAGAATGCCGATATCGAGAACAAAGAACGCTTCTACATCGTCTCTCTCGACTCCAAAACGGTCGTCTACAAGGGGCTGCTGAAAGGCGTTCAGGTCCCCACTTACTACCCCGATCTCACCGACGAGCGCATGGAATCGACGTTCGCGATGGTCCACGAGCGCTTCTCGACGAACACGCTCGGCGCCTGGCACCTCGCCCACCCCTACCGGAACATCATCCACAACGGCGAGTTCAACACCATTCAGGGCAATATCAACTGGATGCGGGCCCGCGAAACCGACATCGAGAGCGACGTCCTGGCGGACCTCGAGGCGGTCAAGCCGATCATCGACGATCCCGACCAATCCGACACGGCGAGCGTCGACAACGCCCTCGAGCTCCTCATGCAGGGAGGCCGGGACCTCGAACACGCCCTGCGGATGCTCGTTCCGGAGGCCTGGCGCGGCGACGACGCGATGGATCCCGATCGAAAGGACTGGTACGACTTCCACGCGTCGCTGGTCGAGCCGTGGGACGGCCCCGCGCTCGTCGCGGCGACCGACGGCGAACGCGTCGGTGCCGTCCTCGACCGCAACGGATTGCGCCCCTGCCGGTACGACGTGACCACTGACAACCGCCTCATCATGGCCAGCGAGGCTGGGGCGCTCGAGACCGATCCCGAAAACATCGAGGAGCGCGGCCGTCTCAAGCCCGGACAGCTGTTCCTCGCCGACCCCAACGAGGGGCGCGTCATCCCCGACGAGGAGGTCTTCGAGGACCTCACCGACGACCGCTACGGCGAGTGGGTCGCCCAGGAGCAGGTCCACCTCGACGACATCCGCACCACGAACGATCGCTCGCCACAGCAGGCGGTTTCGGGGCTTCGCGACCACCAGGCCGCGTTCGGCTACACGCACGACGAACTCGAGAACCTGATCGAGCCGATGACCCAGAAGGGGAAAGACCCCGTCGGCTCGATGGGCGACGACACGCCGCTATCGGTGCTCACCGAGTTCAACCGACCGCTCTTCTCCTACTTCAAGCAGCTGTTCGCGCAGGTCACCAATCCGCCGCTGGACTACATCCGCGAGGAACTGGTCACCTCGATGGAGAGCCGGCTGGGCTTCCAGCGCAACCTACTCGACGAGTCGCCAGAACACGCCCGCCAGCTCGTCCTCGACTCGCCGATTCTGACGGACGCCGAACTCGGCTCGATCCGCGACTGTTCGACCAACGGGATCACCGCCGCGACGATCGACATCACGTACGAACCCGCGAGCGAGGAACTCGGGGCCGACCTCGAGGCGGCGATCGAACGCGTCCGCGAGGACGTCGTCGAGGCGATCGAGGACGGCGGTCACGACGTTATCGTCCTCTCGGACCGCACCGTCGACGAGGACCGGGTCGCGATCCCGAGCCTGCTCGCGACCGGTGCCGTCCACCACCACCTCGTGCGAAACGGGCTGCGCAACCACGTCGGGCTCGTCGTCGAGTCCGCCGATCCGCGCACCGTCCACCACTTCGCGACGCTGGTCGGCTACGGCGCGGGCGCGGTCAATCCGTATCTGGCCTACCAGACGATCGAGGACATCACCGCCGGCCCCGACGGAGCCGACACCGAGGTCGCGATCGACGCCTACGTCGGCGCTGTCGAGGACGGCCTGCTGAAGATCATGGCCAAGATGGGCATCTCGACGGTCGAGAGCTACCAGGGGGCCCAGATCTTCGAGGCCGTCGGGCTCGACTCGGGACTGGTCGCCGAGTACTTCGAAGGCACCGAGAACCGCACCGAGGGGATCGGCCTCGCCGAGATCGAAGAAGACCTCCGCGAGCGCCACGCCACCGCCTTCGATGGCGACGGCGAGGCGGCCGACCTCGACCGCCACGGCGAGTTCGAACACCGCTCGGACGGAATTCACCACCAGTGGAACCCCCAGACCGTCGGTGCGCTCCAGCAGGCGGTCCGCTCGAACGATTACGAACGCTACCAGGAGTTCGCCGAGCAGATCAACGATCAGCAACAGAACCTCCAGACGCTTCGGGGCTTACTCGAGTTCGAGTCGGATCGCGATCCGGTTCCGATCGAGGACGTCGAGCCGATCAAGGACATCGTTCAGCGGTTCTCGACGGCCGCGATGAGTCTCGGCAGCCTCTCGCCGGAGGCCCACGAGAACAACTCGATCGCGATGAACCGGCTGGGCGCCAAGTCCAACTCCGGCGAGGGCGGCGAACCGCCCGAGCGGTTCAACACCGAGCGCGAGTGTAACGTCAAACAGGTGGCGTCGGGCCGCTTCGGCGTCACCTCGACGTACCTCTCGAACGCCGACGAGTTGCAGATCAAGATGGCGCAGGGCTCGAAGCCCGGCGAAGGCGGCCACCTCCCCGGCTCGAAGGTCAACGAGATGATCGCCCACGTCCGCAAGTCCACGCCCGGCGTGGGGTTGATCTCCCCGCCGCCGCTGCACGACATCTACTCCATCGAGGACCTCAAGCAGCTGATCTTCGACCTGAAGGCCGCGAACGAGACGGCGGACATCAACGTCAAGCTCGTCTCCGAGGCCGGCATCGGCACGGTCGCCGCCGGCGTCGCCAAGGCCAACGCCGACGTGGTCCACATCTCTGGTCACGACGGCGGCACCGGTGCCTCGCCGCGCACCTCGATCAAGAGCGCCGGTCTCCCCTGGGAGCTCGGCCTCGCCGAGGCCAACCAGATGCTCTGTGCGACCGGCCTCCGCGATCGCATCCGCGTCTCGACCGACGGCGGGATGAAGACCGGGCGCGATGTCGCCGTCGCCGCCCTCCTCGGCGCTGAAGAGTACATCTTCGGCACCGCCTCGCTCGTCACCGGCGGCTGCGTGATGGCCCGGCAGTGTCACAAGAACACCTGCCCGGTCGGCGTCGCCACCCAGCGCGAGGACCTGCGCAAGCGCTTCCCCGGCGAGCCCGAACACGTCATCAACTACATGACGTTCATCGCTCAGGAGCTGCGCGAGATCATGGCCGAACTCGGCTACGAAACCATCGACGAGATGATCGGCCAGGTCGACGCCTTGGAGCAGCGCGACGACGTCGACCACCCGAAAGCACGCAAGGTCGACCTCTCGGAAGTGCTCGCGGACCCCGGCGGCGACGTCCGCCGCAAGATCCGCGAGCAGGACCACGAACTCGAGGACCAACTCGATCGCGACCTCATCGAGGCCGCGGCCGACGCCATCGAGGAGCAAGAGCCGGTTTCGCTCGAGACGGACGTGACGAACGTCGACCGAACCGTCGGCGCGATGCTCTCGAACCGCATCACGGACCGCTACGGCGAGCCCGGCCTCCCGGAGGATACGATTACAATCGACGCGGAGGGGACCGCCGGTCAGAGCTTCGGTGCGTTCCTCGCCAGCGGCGTCTCGATGCACCTCGACGGCAGCGCCAACGACTACGTCGGCAAGGGGCTCTCCGGCGGCAAACTGACGATCCGCACGCCGGAGACCGCCGCCTACGATCCGACCGAGAACGTCTCGATCGGCAACGTCGCGCTCTACGGCGCGACCGACGGTCAGCTGCACGTCAACGGCGTCGCCGGCGAGCGCTTCGCGGTGCGCAACTCCGGTGCCAAGGCCGTCGTCGAGGGCGTCGGCGACCACGGCTGTGAGTACATGACCGGCGGCGTCGTCGCCGTGCTGGGCGAGACGGGCAAGAACTTCGCGGCCGGCATGTCCGGCGGCGTCGCCTACGTCTACGACCCCGACGACGAGTTCGACGCCAAGGCCAACACCGGCATGGTCTCGCTCCACGACGACCTCGAGGAGAAAGACGAACGGATGCTCCGTCGACTCGTCGAGAACCACGTCGCGTACACCGGCTCCGAACGCGGGCAACTGCTGCTGGACAACTGGGAGCGCGCGCTCGACGCCTTCGTGAAGATCATGCCCGAGGCCTACTACGAGGCGATCACCGAGCAGGGGAGCGACGACGTCCGCAACGAACTGCCCGGTGCGCCCGAGGTGGCAGCTGAATCCGAATCAGCCAGTTTCGCAGCGAGCGACGACTGACGGCCGTTCGTCTCGAGCGGTCGCGATCCGGTTTCGTTTTTGTGCGTCGTTTCGACACCCGATAGCGAAAGCGGTCGCGATCCGACCGGCCACTGGAGTCCGAAATGGCGGAGAACGGGGCGAAGTTCACTCTTCACTCGCGACCGAGCGTGTGAAACTCGTCGTTTGGTCGCATCTCGGCGAAGGTCGCCATTCGATTGCTCATGTTGTAGTAGGCGGTAACGGCTCCGATATCCCAGATCGCTTCTTCGCTGAAGCCGGCGTCGCGGAGCGCCTCGAGGTCCGCGGGTTCGACCTCGGTCGGCCGCTCGGTGAGTTTCACCGCGACGTCGAGCATCGTCCGGTGGGCCTCGTTGATATCGGCGGTCCGGTAGTTGGCGACCAATTGGTCGGCCAGCGTCGGATCGTCGGCGTAGATGCGGACGAGCGCGCCGTGGGCGACGTTGCAGTAGTAGCAGTGGTTAACGCCGGAGACCGCGACGACGACCATCTCGATCTCTTCGCGCTCGAGGGCGGTGTCCTCGACGAGCGCGTCGTGAAATTCGAAAAAGGCCCGGAAGTGCGATGGTTTGTACGCGAACGCCGAGAACACGTTGGGCGTGAACCCGGCCGCTTCGGTCTCCTCGGCGATCCGGTCCCGGAGGTCCTCGGGGAGGTCGTCGAACGCCGGCACGGGGAAGCGAGCCATCGCGTCATCGCTGAGTTCGGGGTCGGTCGCTGACTCGGCGTCGGAACCTGAGTTGGCCATAGCTACCGTTTCACATGTATCCCTAATAACTCAGGGGCGGATTCCGGGTGCTATCCGTCGATCATCCGGCAACTGGATCGCGCTCGTGGACGTGCCGGCGGGTGCTCGTGTCGTCGTCTCGTAGCTGTCGGTTCCGGTGGCAGCCGTCTATCCGAGTCGGACCGGGTTCGGCGGGCCGTTCCCCGCGGCGTCGTTTTCGGGGTTGTTCCGTAGCTTCCGTCTCAGCGGAAAACTATGCTGACGATGCGCTCGAGGGTTTCCGTAAACGAGGCGGTCGGCGTTCCGGGCATGTAGACCGGGGTGTCGGGTCGTTCGATCGAAACGCCGGTAATTGGATCTCTGCGTTCGGGTGCGTCCATGCATCGGTTTCGAGTCGAGATCATTTAGACATTGACAAATATAGTTTTTGTATAGTGAATTAATTATCGTTATTGAGTAGAGGTAACACGGTGCCGTTGGTCGTGGGCTCCCGGTGATGGCGATGTCTCCGTTGTGGTGGGGACGTCCTCGTCCGTCACAATTTTCTCCCGCAATCGTGACGGCCACACATAGACAGCGCACTCGTCATCGGCGGCACTCGCTTCATCGGCCGCCACCTCGTCGACGACTTACTCGAGCACGACTACGGCGTCACCCTGTTCACCCGCGGAAACAGCGGGAACCCGTTCGCCGAGGACGACCGGGTGGATCACGTCGAGGGCGACCGGACGAACGACACGGCCCTCGAGGCCGCGGCGACGACGGTCGACCCCGACGCGGTCTTCGACTGCGTGGCCTACCACCCGAAGGACGTTCGCGCCGCGACGACCATTTTCGCGGACTGCGACGCGTACGTCTACGTCTCGAGCGGGGCAGCCTACGGCCGCGAGGAGATCCCCAAGCGAGAGGGCGAGACGCCGCTGTACGAGTGTACGCCCGAGCAGGCGACCGACGATTCGTTCGAGACCTACGGCAATCGGAAGGCCGAGGGCGACCGCGCCGTCTTCGCGGCGGCCGAGAACGGCGTCCGCGCCATGGCCGTCCGCCCGCCGATCGTCTACGGCCCCCACGACCACACCGAGCGCCTGGACTGGTGGATCGACCGCGTGAACCGCTTCGCCCGCGTCGTGGTGCCCGGCGACGGGACGAACCTCCGCCATCGCGTCTACGTCGAGGACGTCGCGAGCGCGCTCCGGATCGTCGCCGAGCGCGGCGAGGCCGGCGAGGCCTACAACGTCGGCGACCGACGGCTCGTCACGCTCGAGGAGATGATCGATCTGATCGCCGACGCGCTGGACGCGACGGTCGACATCGTCCACGCCGGCCCGCGCGAACTCGCGGCCGGCGACGTCGAACTCGACGACTACCCGCTCTACCGGACGTATCCGCACGTCCTCTCGACGGCGAAACTCGCCGCGCTGGGCTGGGAGTCGACGCCGCTCGAGACGGCGATGGACCGCTCGGTCGCGGACCACCTCGAGAGCGACCGGGACGGCGACGAGAACGGACCGGATCGGGAGGCCGAGAAGCGTGTGCTGGGGATCCTCGAGACGCTTTGATCAGGAGTCGCGAAGGCGATCGAGTCGCCGAGACCGCGACGGCTTCGACGCGAGCAGCTCGTTGAGCCGACCCCGGTCGTCGGACAGGTCGGAGCCGGTCTCGATAGCGGACGCGAGGGGCGCGGCCCCGACGGCTCGAGCGGCGCGGCGATCGGCGGCGAACTCGAACCGCCGGTAATACCGGAGGAGAAGCGGCGCGGCGACCGCAACGCTACCACCGTGAGGAGAAGCGATGTCCAGACGGTCAGCGTCACGATCAGTCCGAAGAGAAGCGCCAGCACTAGCGACCGCCGCTCGAGGAGCCCCAACTCGTCGCCGGCGTCCGCACGCGCACAGAGCGCAGTCAGCGCCTCGTCGTCGAGGGCGTCGAGAGCGTAGTCCGTGGCGTACACCCGCCGATTCCAGAACGGCCCGTCGAGGTAGAGTCTGGCGACCTCGGTTTCGCGAGCCGGGATCACGCCGCCGATCGTCGCGGTCAGGCCGGCTCGGTCGGCAGCGTTCTCGAATCGCTGGCGCTGTTCGGTCGTCGTCTCGGTGACCGTCTGCGAGAGGCGGATGCCGTACTGCAACCAGGCGTAGACCACGGCGATGAGGACGACGAACAGGAGCGGACTATACAGCGGACTGGGATCCGACGCGCTGACGAGCGCAACGAGGGGGACGAGTACCCCCAGGCAGAGCATCGTGATCGCCACGAGATATTTCGCGAGCCGACCGACCGCCGTCGCGGCGCTGATCTCGAGGTCGCGGCGTTCGCGAGCGTACGGAAAGACGCCGAGATACGCGACGAGCGTCGCGACGATCGCACCGCCGAGCACGGGAAGCCAGGCGAGCGTCGCTCCGGTCCCGCCCGCCAGCGCTGGGTGGACGCTCGAGAGGGCGTTTTCAGTCGCCTCGGGGAGGCCGGATAACGCGAGGACGATCCCAGTCCCGAAGCCGACGACGGCGAGCAGGCGATACGTGCCGCGCGATCGCCGGCCGTCCGGACGGCGTCGAAGCGTGTACCGTCCGTACAGCCTGGCGCCGGCGTAGCCCGCGCCGAGCAATCCGAGCCAGAGCACCGCTACTGCCATCATATACGGCCGTTATAGTTGGTAATTATATAACATCGCCGATCGATCCGACGGCTCGACTCGAGATCGCCGGACGACCGCCGCAATCGGCTCGCCAGTTCGGCCCCGGTAGCGGTCGCCCGAACGACGCGTCGACGAGGAAAAACACATGACCCGGGGGTGTGTCAGGAACGGTATGTTCGAGAAGTCGACGTGGATCCGCCTGCCGCGAAACGTCGTCGTCGGCCACGGCGTTCGGGACGAGGTCCTCGACGTGATCGACGACCTCCACCTGCAGGGGCGGCCGCTGTTCGTCACGAGTCCGACGCCTCGGAAGGTCGCCGCGGACCCCATCGCGGCCGACTTCGAGGCCGCCGGGATCGAGCCCGCGATCGTCACGATAGAGAAAGCGACCTTCGAGGCCGTCGAGCGGGTGATCGAGGTCGCCGAGGCCGAGGACGTCTCCTATCTGGTCGGCATCGGCGGCGGGAAGGCCATCGACATCGCGAAGCTAGCCAGTCACCACCTCGAGATGGGCTTTTGCTCGGTGCCGACGGCGGCCAGCCACGACGGGATCGTCAGCAATCGCGGCTCCGTGCCGGACGGAGATTCGCGCCACAGCGTCGCCGCGGAGCCGCCGCTCGCGGTCGTCGCCGACACCGGCATCCTCGCCGAGGCGCCGTGGGAGCTGACGACCGCCGGCTGCGCCGACATCATTTCCAACTACACCGCCGTGATGGACTGGCGGCTCGCCCAGCGGCTCAAAGACGTCGAGTACTCCGAGTACGCCGCCGCCCTCTCGGAGATGACCGCCGAAATCCTCGTCGACAACGCCGACCTCATCCGGCCGGGGCTCGAGGAATCGGCCTGGGTCGTCACCAAGGCGCTCATGTCCTCGGGCGTCGCAATGAGCATCGCCGGCTCCTCGCGGCCGGCCAGCGGCGCGGAGCACCTCTTTTCGCACCAACTCGACCGGCTGGCTCCCGAGGCGGCCCTCCACGGCCATCAGGTCGGCGTCGGCTCGATCATGACCGCCTACCTCCACCAGGGCGAGGATGGCATCTGGTGGGACATTCGCGACGCGCTCTCGAGCATCGACGCGCCGACGACGGCGGCCGAACTCGGGATCGACGACGAGACGGTGATAGAGGCGTTAACGACCTGCCACGAGATCCGCGATCGGTACACGATCCTCGGCGACGGGATGAACGAGCGGGCCGCTCGAGACGTGGCGACGAAAACGGGCGTCATCGACTGATCGAGCGGTGGACATCGCCGACTCGGCGGCTCCGAGCGGCTCGATGGCCGGCCCTGATCAGCCCAGATCGACCCGCTGGAACTGCCAGACGCCCAGCGCGAGCGGGACGACGAGCCAGGCGAGCATGACGACGAGCATCGTCTCGCCCTGCAGGAACCACGGGAGGTCCGGCGGAATGGTGTTGAACCCCTCGGGGAACGCGAGCCCGGTGGAGTTGACGTACGCCGCCGTCGGGCTGACCAGCGACTGGACGAACGCGATCTGGTTCATCGTCACCTCGAGCCCCGCGAGGTCGTTGAGCACGTAATCGATGGCGAGCTGGAGCGGACCGAACACGTTCAACACGCTCGTGATGAAGAAGAAGGCGATGGAACCGCCCATCGCGCGCGATCGAGAGGCGGTCGCGGCGGAGATGGCGATCGCGACGGCGACGTAGGTCAGCGCGTACAGGACCGTCAGTGCCGCCATGATGCCGAACGTGTCCATCTCGGGCGAGGGGTACCACAGTAGCGTGAGGGCACCGCCCACCAGGAACGCGACGACGATCGACGCGCTGACGATGGCCGTCCGGGTGGCGAACTTTCCGAGAACAACGTCGCGACGACTGTTCGGGATCGAGAGGAGGTACTTGATGCCGCCGGACTCGCGTTCGCCGGCGATCGCGAGGTACGCCGTCACGAGCGCGATCAGGGGGATGAACATCGCGCCGATCGCGGTCAGATTCCAGAGCGCGTTCAGGATGGTCGGATCCGTCTGCCCGTTCTGTCCGAAGTACACCAGCAACACCATAAATAGGGTGTAGAACGCGCCGACGAACCAGACGATCTTGGCTCGACGAACGTCGAGAAAGTCCTTCTTCGCGACGTCGATCGTACTCATGCTGACGCCTCCGTTGTCGCGGTCTCCTCGTCGCGCTCGCCGTTCGTGTAGGTGTTGAACAGTTGCTCGAGCGAGACGTCCTCGGAGACGATGTCGCGGACGGTCGTCGCGGATGCGACGTGTTGAACGACGTCGACCTTGACCGAGGGATCGGCGCAGGTCGCCGTGATCGTGGTGTCCTCGAGGGTCACCGAGCGGACGCCCGCGAGGTCGTCGAGGGCGAGACTCTCGGGGACGCTCGCGACCTCGAGCGAGATCGGCGCGCCGAGGTCCAGTTCGCCCTGGAGGTCGTCGAGGGTACCGGTCGCGACCAGCCGTCCCTCGTTCATGATGCCGATGCGGTCACAGACCGCCTCGACCTCGCCGAGGATGTGACTCGAGAAGAAGACGGTGGTTCCGCGATCCGCCTCGTCGCTGATTATCTCGCGCATCTCCTGCATCCCCGCAGGGTCGAGCCCCGAGGAGGGTTCGTCGAGGATCAGGAGGTCGGGGTCGCCGGCCAGCGCCATGCCGAACCCGAGGCGCTGGGCCATCCCCTTCGAGTAGTCGCCGGCGGGGCGATCGCCGTCGTCGCTCGAGAGACCGACTTTCTCGAGGAGGACGTCGGGATCGTCGTCCACGTCCTTCGTGTCGATGACCCACTGGAGGTGTTCGCGCGCGGTGAGGCGGTCGTAGACGCTCGCCCCTTCGGGGAGGACGCCGATTCGATGACGGATCTCGTCGGTGTCGGCCTGCGCGTCGAGGCCGAGCACCGTCGCCCTCCCCTCGGTCGGTCGGACGAAATCGAGTAACATGTTTATCGTCGTCGACTTCCCGGCACCGTTCGGGCCGAGGAAGCCGAACACTTCACCCTCCTCGACAGTGAGGTCGAGGTCGTCGACTGCGAGGACCGACTCACCGTATCGCTTGGTGAGCGAGGACGTTTGGATAGCGGCCATATCGAACCCTCTCCCGCGCCATCATGTGTATCTTTTGTAATTAAATTTCGGACACTCGAGCGTGAACGGCACGCTCAGACGTGTTCGTCGAGGAAAATCGCGATTTCGGAGTAGGCCTCGATGCGATTCTCGAGCTTCGAGAAGCCGTGGCCTTCGTCCTCGAAGATCAGTTTCCGGACGGGGACGCCCTGCTCGGCTGCCTTTTCGACGATCTGTTCGGCCTCGCCGACCGGGACGCGCGGATCGTTCTCGCCGTGGAGGACGAACAGCGGTGCCTCGATGGCCTCGACGTTGTTGATCGGCGATATCTCCTCGAGGAACTCGCGGTCCTCCGCGAGCGAGCCGTACTCGGCCTCGCGGAGTTCGCGCCGCCAGTCGCCGGTGTTCTCGAGGAAGGTGACGAAGTTGGCGATGCCGACGACGTCGATCCCGGCGGCCCAGAGGTCGGGGTACTCGGTCAGCGCGGCCAGGACCATGAACCCGCCGTAGGAGCCGCCCTTGGCGGCGATCCGATCGGGGTCGATCGCGGGGTGATCTTGCAGCCACTCGACGCAGGCCCGAACGTCCGCGACCGAGTCCATCCGCTTTTCGACGTCGTCGAGGGCGGCGTACTCCGAGCCGTAGCCCGACGACCCGCGCACGTTCGGCTCGAAGTAGGCGTAGCCCCGATCGAGGAAGTACTGTTTGACGCTCGAGAAGGAGGGACGACGCTGGCTCTCCGGGCCGCCGTGGATGTCGACGATGACGGGCGTCTCCCCGTCCTCGCTATCGTCCGGAAGCGTCAGAAAGCCGGGCACGTCCAGTCCGTCGAAGCTCTCCACGCTAACTAAATCGGAGTCGCGAAACGATTCCGGTGGGATACCTGCAGTCGGCGCGCTGGTCCACTGTTCGGTCTCGCCGGATTCGAGGTCGACCACGAAGACGTTCGTGTTGACCGCGTCGCCGGTCGTCGACAGCGCGAACCGGTCCGCGTCGGGGTCGAAACTCACGCCGCCGGAGATGCCCCCCGGCAGGTCGGGCTCGGGGAAGGTCTCGAACGCCGTCGGCTCGTCGGCGTCGAACTCCCCGACCGTCAGTTCGGTGTAGCCCTCGACGTTTCGCGAGCAGACGAATCGGCCGGTTTCGTCGTCGAGAGCGATGCCGTCGACGTTCCATCCGTCCCCGTCGATAACGGTCTCGAGATCCTTCGTCTCGAGATCGAGATAGGCCAGATACAGGGTGTCGGTGTCGCCCTCGTCGGTGACCAGATAGATTCCCTCACCGTCGGGTGCCCAGCTCGCGCTCTGATAGCGGACGTCCCCCTGATGGGGCGTGAGGTGCTCGAGGTCGCGCTCGTCGGCCGCGAGGTCGAGGACGAAGAGGTCCTGATCGAAGTTGGAGTAGGCCTGCGAGACGAGCAGTCGGGAGTCGTCGGGGCTCCAGCCGGCCAGCGAGAGCCAACCGTCGCCCTCGTAGACGAGGATCGCATCGTCTCCCCGCTCGTCGCGCGCTTGGACGTAGACGTCGAAGACGGACTCGTCGCGTCGGTTCGAGGTGAACGCGAACCGCTCGCCGTCGTGGCTCCAGCCGCCCCATCTGTGTTTCGCGTCGGACATCGCAGTCAGATTCTCGATCTCGCCCGTCTCGGCGTCGAGCCGGAACAGTTGGGCGCGCTCGTTGCCGCCCTCGTCCATCCCGAAGATCAGCTCCGGTCGCTCGGGCGACCACGAGGCGAAGGTCACCCGCTCGTCGTAAAACGTTCGCTGCTCGGGCCAGGATCGGGCGTTCTCGAGCGTCCAGATCTGTGGCGTGCCGGTCGTGTTCATCAGGAAAGAGAGGCGGTCACCGTCGGGACCGAACGACGCGCCGTAGGCGCTGCGGACGTTGAGATAGCGCTCGATAGCGTAGCTTCCCATTGCAGGGCCGTACGGACTCGAGCGGGTAGTCGTTTCGGTCAGGGCGAAGTCGATCCGGTCGGGACGGACTCGAGGCCAACGCCTCGGTACGGGTCGGTTATCCTCGTTCGTCACCGACCGCGACGAGTCGAGCACTCGAGCGACGAGCGGTCGGTCGGCTGCCGTGACGGCGGCTCGCTCCGCCGATGGCTGCGCTTAACAATACCGTTTCCCGTGCCGAACACAGTCGATGGCAGGTGAGACCGACTCGTCGTCGATCGGGACCGTCCTCGTGACGACCGTGATCATCCTCGCGGCGTTCGGGCTGACCGTCGCGGCCGTCGGCCCGGAGCTGTTCGCGGGCGAGGTAGACGAAACGCCCGAAGCCGACGGCGAAACGGAACCGCTGGGGGGACAGGACGCCGAGAGCGACGAGAGGGAGGCTGACGACTCCGAGGACGGGAGTGGCGACCTCGAGGACGGCGGATCGGCGGACGATTCGACGGAGGAAGGCGGAACCGAGGACAGCGGCGACGAGACTGGTGGAGACGAGACCGAGTCTGACGAGGGGAACGAAACTGGCGATGACGAAACTGATGAAGGCGACGAGACCGATACTGACGAGACTGCAGAAGACGGGGACGGGACCGAGGACGACGAGTCCGAGGGCGACGAAACCGAAGACGAAGCGCGGGAGGCCGAGGACGGTGACGACACGGACGAGGGGGCCGTCGACGATCCGGAATCTGAAACGAGTGAGGACGAGAGCGACGACGAGACGGCGACCGAAGACGGCGACGACGGCGGCAGTGACGGCGAATCTGACGACGATGCTGACGAAACCGACGACGGCACGAGTGACGATGACAGCACGGACGACGACGATTCGGACGACACCGACGGCGGCTTCTTCGGGGGAGTCGGATCGTTCTTCGAGGACCTTCTTCCCGGCGACGAGAGCGACGAGTGATCGAGCCGGTCCCGAATCCGTCGAAGCGCGGCCGAAACCGGTCACGGATCGTGGCCCGTCCGTCGGTTTCGATCGACGATTGCGGGCGAAATCGCGACCCTCGAGCCGACGAATCGGACGAAAAAAGTGACTTTATAGCCCGGGGCTACGTGGCGGCCGAATATGCGAATCGCGTTCGTCTCGTTCGAAACGGTTTTTCACCGCGATACCGAGACGAACCAGCGCTTTCGAACCGTCTGCGAGTTGTTCGCGGAGCGCGGCCACGACGTCCACTGTTACTGCGCCGGGTTCTGGGCCGGCGAGGAGTCCACGTTCGATCGCAACGGCGTCACCTATCACGCGGTCTCGAGCGGAACCGAGGCACGGAGCTCGTTCCTCCTGCGGCTGCCGTTCGTCCTCGCGGCCGCGAGTCCGGACGTGATCCACGCCGGCGCGCAGCCGTCGAGTCAGGTGCTCGCGGCCGGCTGGGGATCGACCCTCGCTCGCGCGCCGCTGGTCCTCGAGTGGTACGGCGACGACGGCGTGGATGACACGCGGTGGACCCGTCTCGCGACGGGCCGACCGGGCCGGATCGTCACGCCCTCCGAACTCGTCGGGACGTGGGTTCGGGAGATCGGAGCCGACGGCGATATCGTCGAAACCGTCCCGAACCCGATCGATTGCGACCGAATTCGGAGCGTGGAGCCGGGCGAGGACGTCGACGTGATCTACGCCAGACGACTCGACGAGGGGGCCAACCTCGAGAGCCTGTTACTGGGACTGGCCGAACTCCGCGGCCGCGACTGGCGGGCTAACGTCATCGGCGACGGCCCCGAACGGGAGACCTACGAACGCCTCGCGCGGGACCTCCGGATCGAGGACCGCGTGACGTTCGTCGGCGATCTCGATCTCGAGGAGCGGATCGCGGCCTACCGCGGGGCGCACGTCTTCGCCCAGACGGCCGACCACTGCGTCTTCCCGACGGAGATGCTGTGGGCGCTCGCCGCGGGCTGCGTCGGCATCGTCGAGTACCACGCGAACTCGAGCGCCCACGAACTCGTCGAAGGCTGGGATCGGGGGTTCCGGACCACCAGCGAGGACGAGCTGGCCGAAGCGATCCTCGCGGCGGGCGACCTCGAGCACCGCGCGTACGACGAGGCGTTCGCGGAGTACGACCGAGCGGCGGTAACCGACCGGTATCTCGAGTTGTATCGCACGCTACAGGACGAACACGGTCTCCTGTAGGAGTCCGTTCGCGTCGAACGCCGACGGGCGACCGTCGAGCGGGGACGCTTATATGTCGGTAGCGAAGAAAGTTCGGCCATGCACGACGACTGCGAGTTCTGTCAGATTCACAGCGGTGATCGATCGGCCCACGTGCTCCACGAAGACGAACGAACGATCGCGTTTCTCGACCGGAATCCGGCCGCCCCCGGACACAGTCTCGTCGTTCCGCGCGTCCACGAGGAAGACGTACTGACGATCGACGAATCGATCTCGACGGCCGTCTTCGAAACGGTCCGGACCGTTTCGACCGCGCTGGAGGCGGCACTCGAGCCGGAGGGGTTCAGCGTCTTTCACACCAGCGGACCGCTGGTCGGAACCGTCGACCACGCCCACGTCCACCTCGTGCCTCGCTTCGCGGACGACGACGTACGGCTGTCGCTGTCGCGGGATCGACTCGATTCCGACGAAGCGGCGCACCTGCGGGATCGCGTTCGGGCGCACCTGTGACGGAGTCGGTCCCGCGAGCGCCGAACGGACGCTCGCCGCGCTCGGAGTCGACGCTCAGAGATCGAACTGCGCCGCCGCCGTCTCCATGTCCTTGTCGCCTCGACCCGAGAGGTTGACGAGGATCGTGTCGTGCTCGCCGGCCTCCGCGAGCTCGATCGCGCGAGCGATCGCGTGGCTGGACTCGAGCGCGGGGATGATCCCCTCGGTTTCGCTCAGCTCGCGGAAGGCCGCGAGCGCTTCGTCGTCGGTGATCCCCGTGTATTCACAGCGACCGACGGCCCGGAACATGGCGTGTTCGGGGCCGACGCCGGGGTAGTCCAGTCCCGCGGAGACGGAGTGGACGTCGACGTCGTCGTCGATGACGCGCGTCTTCATGCCGTGCAGAACGTCGTCCGTTCCCTTCGCGAGCGGGGCCGCGTGTCGACTCGAGTTCGAACCCTTCCCGCCGCCTTCGGCACCGTAGAAATCGACCGGATCCTCTCGGAAGGCGTGGAAGAGCCCGATCGCGTTCGAGCCGCCGCCGACGCAAGCGACCGCGGCATCGGGGAGGTCACCGGTGCGTTCCCGAATCTGTTCGCGAGCCTCGCGACCGATGACGCTCTGGAAGTCCCGGACCATCCGCGGGAACGGGTCGGGGCCGACGACGCTGCCCACCAGGTAGTGCGTGTCGTCGACGTTTTCGGCGAAGTCCTCGAGCGCGGCGTCCACTGCATCTGCGAGGCCTTCGTCGCCCCGTGTGACCTCGTTGACTTCCGCCCCCATCAGGCGCATCCGGAAGACGTTCATCTCCTGGCGCTCGACGTCCTTTTTGCCCATATAGATCTCCGTCTCGAGGCCCAGCAATGCGCCGACCATCGCGGTCGCGGTGCCGTGTTGGCCGGCACCGGTCTCGGCGATCAGCCGCTCCCGGCCGGCCCGCTTGGCGAGCAGGGCCTGCCCGAGACAGTTGTTGATCTTGTGCGCACCGCCGTGGAGCAGGTCCTCGCGCTTGAGGTAGATCTCGGCGTCGTAGCGCTCGCTCAGGTTTCGCGCGTAGTACAGCGGCGTCGGTCGGCCGGCGAACTCCTCGAGCAGGCCGCGCAACTCGGACTGGAACTCGTCGGTGTTCGCGACGTCGTCGTAGGCCGACGCGAGTTGCTCGAGCGGCTCTCGAAGCGGTTCCGGAACGTGCCGACCGCCGTATCCCTCGAATTCTCCGTTCTCCATGCTGGTCGATTTCGCGCTCATCACCAAGTATGTTCCGCGGTGACGCCCGGCGTCCGCGCCGGTCGTGAAAATAGCACCGCGACCGCCGACGATTCCTCGCTTCTGCCGGCCGATCCCGCACGATTCGATGGGACGCAGTCGGATTCGGCGCCGGCCGTCAGAACAACACCAACAGCGCCGTCAGCGAGAGCGCGCTACTGGCGAGCAGCGCCAACAGAACGACGAGCGCGGGCACCAGCCCGGTCGCCCTGAGGTTTCCGAGTCGGATTTCGGTCCCGAGGCCGACGAACGCGAGCGCGAACAGCCAGTCGTAGGCGTGCTCGATCGACGCCTGCTGTGCCGCGGAGAACAGGCCGGCGCTCGCGATGAGGGCGACCGCGAAGAAGCCGAGAACGAACGTCGGAAACTCGTCCCAGAGCGTTCGGAGCGACGGGCGACTACCGCCCCCGGACCGGCTGTAGTACCCCGCGTACGCGAGCACGACGACGCCGATCAGCGCGTTTCTCGAGAGCTTCGTCATCGTCGCCCACTCCCCGGCCGCCTCGGAGTGTGCGAAGCCGACCGCGACGACGGGCCCCGTCGAGAACATGCTGACGCCGGCCCAGATCCCGAAGACCGTCCCGGACAGGTTCAGCAGATCGCCGACGATCGGGTAGACGACGATCGTGATCGCGTCGAACAGCAGGACCGTCGCCGCCGCGTAGGCGATCTGCTCCTCGCGCGCGCTGATGGCACCGGCGACCGCGACGACCGCGGAGACGCCGCAGATGCTGGCACCGGCCGCGAGCAGCGAGCCGAGTCGCTCGGTCAGTCCGAAGACGGTTCGCGCGAGCAGTTCGACGAAGAGGAGCGAGAGCGCGGCCGCGACGACCACCAGGAGGAAGATCGACCCGCCGACCGCGAGGACGGTGTCGAGCGAGATCGACGCGCCCATGAGGACGATGCCGGCCCCCAGCCACAGGTTGTGCGTCGCGAGACCGGGCTCGAGGCGTTCCGGAACGCCGACGGCGTTCGTCGCGACGAATCCGAGCGCGATAGCGAGGAGCAGCCGATTGAATCCGAGCGACTGCGCGAGCGCTCGCGCCAGCAACGCGCCGAGACAGAGGGCGACGAACCCCGGAAGGAGCCGACGAACGGCCATCTCGTCACCGGGGAGCCCGCGGTTCGAGTGCGGCGACCGGTGCGACGATCGCCGCGCCGACGACGCCCTTCCAGTCACGTTCCAGCGCCGACCGGCGGGCCGCCCCGGTGTCGACGTTCGACCGCCATCCATCGATCGCCATGTGTCCGGTCTCCGGACGCCGCCACAGTTAACAGTTGCCGATCGGTCGGTGATCCGGGCGGACGGTTCCGGTTCAGACGGCAGCGTCGTGACGATCGTACACGGAGGCGGGAGACGGCCACAAGCGACGAGAGGTCCCGATCAGTAGTGACGGACGTCCGCGATCGGTGGCGGGGGCGCCGTCTCGCTCATCGAAATCGTTTATGTATCTCGTCGTCCGTAGCATGGGACATGTCTCGAGGGATCGGCTGGTTCGACGGGTTCCGCGAAGTCGCTCCCGAGTGGGCCGTCGTTCTGCTCGGAGTGGTAACCCAGCTCGGCGACGTCTGGTTTCTCGGATTGATCGTGGGGACGCTCTACTGGCTCGCGACCGACGATCGGGCGCAGATCGCCGCCGTCTTCGGGCTGTTACTGGCCGGCCTCTCCCTCATTACGGCACTGAAACACGTGTTCGCGCTTCCGCGCCCGGAGCGCGTACTCGTCGATATCGGGGCGCTCCCGGAAACGGTACACCCGCTCTATCAGGCCACGGCGACGGCGACCGGCTACGGCTTTCCGAGCGGCCACGCGTTGATGACGACCATCGTGTACGTCAGTCTGGCCGAATACAGCTCTCTCGGGACGCGCCGCCAGCGATACCTCGGTGCCACCGGAATCGTGACGGCGGTCTGTCTCTCCCGCGTCGGCCTCGGCGTCCACTACCTCGTGGATGTCGTCGCCGGCGTCGTCGTCGGACTCGCCTTTCTCGCCCTCGCGCGGGGACTCCTGAACCGGTATTCGACCCGCCGAGGGACGCTCGCCTTCGGGCTCGCGGTCGGCATCGCCGCCGTCGCGCTCGTCGTCAGTAGCGGGGAGCGCGACGCCGTGCTCCTCGTCGGCGCATCGCTCGGCGCCTTCGCCGGCTGGCAACTCGCCCTCCTCGCTCGAGCGCTGGACGCCGGACGCGGCCCGATCCGACGCAGCCGCGTCCTCACCGCGAGAGTCGCCGTCGTCGCCGCCGTCATCGCGTCGCTCGTCGCCCTTTCGGGCTACTACTGGCCCGCACTGGTGCTCGCCGGCAGCGGCGTTCTGGGAGTGATCGTCGCCGCGTTCATCACCGCACCCGTGCTGTATCGGCTCGACCGCGTCGGTAATCTCCGACGACGGTCGCCCTCGCGTTCGCGGTAGTTCGTCCCCGCTGTTGTTGGCCCGCTCTTCGAGGTTGCTGGCCTACTTCGAGGGACGAATTCTCGAAAACAGCGGTCAGCCAGCAACGCGGCAGTCAGCAGTGCTGGCTCCAGTCGCAACCCCGATCGGGTGAATTACTCGTTGCTCTCGTCCGGCTCCGCCGCGTCAGTCTCGTCCGTCTCCGAGTCGGACTCGTCGGCGTCCGGTGGATCGACCTTCATGTCGGAGGCGTCGTCCGCGGGGCTCTCCTCCGGTTCGGTGTCCGCGGTCTGGGTCGGCTGGGCCTGCGTGGGATCCGGCCCCGTCGCCTCGCTCGTCTCGTCTGCCATCGCCGAGTCGGAAACGTCGACCTCGACCCCGTCGGTATCGGTCTCGCGCCGAGGGTCCTCCTCGTCCGTCCCGAGGTCGGGTCGAGACCGGGACTCGTCCTCGTCGGGCTCTTCGGTGAAATCGATCTCGGAACTCGACGCTTCCGCGTCGTCGATCCCCGGTTCCGGCGAAATCTCGCCGTCGGATTGGATCTCGGACTCCCGTCCAGAATCGACGCGTTCGGCGGCGGCGCTGGCTTCGTCCGAGGTCTCCTTGCCGTCGGTCCCCGCTTCGACGTCCGGGACGCCGGTCTCGGTCGCGGACTCGCCGCTCGAGCGGCGGTTGCTGAGCCCGAAGCCGACGAGACCGGTACCGACGATGGCGAGCGGAATCGCCCGCCGTCGCTTCGCGGCCATCGATCGGATCGCGGCCGCCAGCGCGAGTCCGCCGCCGATCAGCGGGAGCGTCCCGCTCTCGAGCGCGCTGGCCGCCGCCGAGGCTACATCGCCGGCCGGGGAATCCAGTTCCTCGAGATCCTCGACGCCGTCGATGTCGTCGATCTTTTCGAGCGCGTCCATCAAATCGTCCGTCGCCGCGTCGTTTTCGTGGTTCGTGGTCATCGGAAAGCCTCCGAGCGACAGTGCTGGTGAGCCTCGATCGTCGCATCGGATCGCTGACAGGCCGCCGCCCTGCCGGCTGGCGAGCCGCCGGGTCACCAGTGATCCGCTCACGCTCCCTACGATGTCCGATCGGATGAATATTCGACCGGCAGATGAATACCCGCGCCGGGAGCGATAGTCTACGTAGCGGGCAGCGGCGATATCGAGCGCGGCCGAAACCGACCGTTTTTACCCGAAAAGCGGACGATATTTGCGAATAGAGCCCTGCATACTCCGGCCCGGTGACCTTCCCTGCTTGCCGTGGACCTAGTTACCCATGTCGGACTCTAACGGACGTGATGCCGAGTCACATAGCACTGTGCGGAACGTCGTCCTCGTCGTTCTCGATACGGCACGGGCGAAAAGCGTCGGAATGCAGCCGCTTCCGACGAATCGCACCGAGGCCGATACCGAGGACGACGCGGCCGGCAACGAGGCGGTCACGACCGGAGCCGATCCCGCCGGCGTACGCGCCGCTCCGGGCCAGCGGCGCGTCGCTGTCTCGAGCGACGATTCCACCGGCGCACAACCGACGCCGACGCTCACGCGGCTGGCCGAGGACGGATCCGCGTTCGAGAACGCGTTCGCGACCGCGCCCTGGACGCTCCCCTCTCACGCGTCGTTTTTCACCGGAACGTACCCCTCCGAACACGGCACGCACGGCGGCAACACGTATCTGGACGACGAGCTGCGAACCCTCCCCGAGGCCTTCGCCGACGCGGGGTTTCAGACGATCGGCGTCTCGAACAACACCTGGATCACCGAGGAGTTCGGCTTCGACCGCGGATTCGACGACCTTCGCAAGGGCTGGCAGTACATCCAGTCCGACGCCGACATGGGCGCGGTCGTCCGCGGCGAGGACCTCCGGGAGAAGCTGACCGCGACTCGAAACCGGCTCTTCGACGGCAACCCGGTCGTCAACGCCGCCAACATCCTCTACAGCGAACTCCTGCAACCCGCCGGCGACGACGGCTCCGACCGAGCGACCGACTGGATCGCCGACTGGCTCGAGAGTCGCGACGACGAGCGGCCGTTCTTCCTGTTCTGTAACTTCATCGAGCCCCACGTCCAGTACGATCCCCCCAGGGAGTACGCCGAACGGTTCCTCCCCCGCGGTGCCAGCTACGAGGAAGCGACCGCGATCAGGCAGGATCCCCGCGCCTACGACTGCGGGGACTACGACATCTCCGACCACGAATTCGCCCTCCTCCGCGGCCTGTATCGGGCGGAACTCGCCTACGTCGACCAGCAGGTCGGGCAGCTTCGAACCGCGCTCGAGGAGAGCGGCGAGTGGGAGGACACCCTCTTCGTCGTCTGTGGCGACCACGGCGAGCACATCGGCGAACACGGCTTCTTCGGCCACCAGTACAACCTCTACGACACCCTGCTCAACGTCCCGCTCGTGTTCCACGGCGGCCCCTTCACCGACGGCCACCGCCCCGGCGGCGGCCGACGGCAAGATCTCGTTCAACTGCTCGACCTCCCGGCCACGCTGCTCGAGACGGCCGGTATCGACGACCCCGAGCTCCGCGAGCAGTGGTCGAGTCGATCGCTCCACCCCGAATCGGCCGCCGAGCCCCGCGACGCCGTCTTCGCCGAGTACGTCGCTCCCCAACCGTCTATCGGGCGCCTCGAGGCCCGCTTCGGCGAGATTCCGGACCGCGTCCGGGCGTTCGACCGACGGCTGCGGGCGGTCCGCACGGCCGAGTACAAGTACGTCCGCGGCGACGACGGCTTCGAGCGCTGCCACCGCGTCCGGACCGACCCGCTCGAGCGGACCGATATCAGCGACGACGAGCCCCGGCGCGTCCGAGCGCTTCGCAGGCGGCTCGAGGAGCGGTTCGAGCCGTTCGAGAAGGTCGACGGGTCGGCGGATGACTCGTCGGAGGACGGCGCGTCGGAGGAGGTCGAGATGCGAGCGGGGACGAAAGAACGACTCGCGGATCTCGGCTATCTCTGAGGTGTACCTGGCAGGGTGTCTCGTACCCTGACAGTCACGGAGGCGAGACGCTCATCGAAGCGTGCTGACGGCGAAAAAGAGGGTTCAACGACGGGACCGTGACTATCAAACGCACAACTGTACACCCGGACCCGTTTCCGACCGTCGTCGGAACATGGGTCCGTGTCCTCCGCTTCGCCTCCCGAAACGACGTCGTTCCCGTATCCGACGCAGGTCCTCTACGACGGTCGGGCCGACGAGGTACGCGCCGCCGTCGACGTCGCCCCCGTCGCCCCCGAGGACGTGACGGTCGCGGTCGGCGCGCGTCGCCTCCGGATCGGGGTCGCCTCTAACGACGCTCACGACGCCGCTGAACGAATCGTCACGCCGCTCCCGCGCGAGCTCGTCTTCGGCGACGACCGCGAGGCCGTCTACAACAACGGCGTCCTCAGCGTGACCCTCGAGCCCGTCGAACGCTGACGGTAGTCAGCGCCCGCTCAGCGCTCGTCGCCGGTATTTGCTCGCCCCGCGTCGATCCCGCGTGGCGTCGAATCACCGGGACCCCGATGAGCGACGACTACCACACGAAAGACGATTTCGCGGACGAACTCGAGGTCGACGAATCCCACGGGTTCCGAACGGGCAATCCGGCTCCCGGCCGCCGCCGCGGCGTGCCTGCAGCACGCTTTTCATCGCCAGTCGGATAGGTGGATGCGAGCCCTCGGATTCCACCAATGGCCACCCGCAATTCGAGCACCGGCGACGGCTTCGTCCCCTTCTTTCGGCGCTACGCGAAGTCGTGGGTTCACGCGGTCGCGGCGGCCGGCATGACCGCCTTCGGGACGCTGACGATCGTCCACCGCGGATTCGCCGTGCTCGCGCTCGCCTCCTACGTCGTGCCGCCGATCCTGCTCTACGTGCTGCGGACGCCGATCGAGGGATCCGACGAGGACGCCGCGACCGATCGCCAGCGTGACGCGGTAGCCGCGGATCGCGCGACGGGTTCGGGGACCGCGTCGCTCGAGCGTCCCGAAACCGACGGCGACACCGAGCCAGCGACCGTTGCTGAGCCCGAGAGCGAGGAGGGAACCGAACCCGGCCGCACACCCGGCGGCGCTCCGACCGTTTCGAAGGGGCGGCGTCGCGGCGCCGAACCGAACGGTGACGACGAAACCGAAGCGGACCGAGCGACCGACGACGAGCGCTCCCCCAGTTGGGAATTCGTCGACGTCCCAACCGAGACGACGCTCCGGGGCGTCTGCGTCACCGAGACGGGGGCGGTCTACGCGGTGGGCGACGACGGGCAGGTCCTCACTGCGGGCCCCGGCGACGGTGACTCCGCCGAGCGCGAGTGGACGGTCGTCCTCGAGGACGGCCCGGCCGCCGCGGGCGAGAACCTCAGCGGGGTCGACGCGACCGCCGACGGCGAGGCCGTCTGGATCGCCGGCGACAGCGGTTCGGTCGGCCGGCTCGAGGCCGATACCGGCCGTCACACCGACTACTCGGCTCCGGCGGGAATCACGGACAACTGGCCGGGAGTCGCCGTCGCCGGCCCGAGCGGCGACGAGACGGTACTGCTGATCAACGGCTCCGGCGAAGTCCTCCGCGGACGCTATCGCGACGGCGAGTGTTCGTGGGACGAGCCCGTCACACCCGGCGGCGGCTCGAGTCTGAGCGGAATCGCGCTCGCCGACGCGTCGGTCGGCTACTGCTGCGATACGAACGACGGCGTCTTCGAGACGACCGACGGCGGCGATTCCTTCGATCGCATCGGGCCAGTCGGGGCCGGCGGAACGCTCGAGAACCTCGCGACGCTGGGGCGGGGCGACTGCCTGGTGAGCGCCGACGACGGCGTCGTCCACCGCTACGGCGGGTCGACGTGGACGCCCGAGCGGGTCGGCGAGGAAGCCATCTGCGGCATCGCTCGCCGGACGGGAGAGACGATCGCCTGCGACGCGGACGGGGTGATCCACGAGCGGACCGAGGCCGAGTGGGGACAGGCCGACGCGCGTGCACCCGAGTCGCTGCTGGCCGTCTCGGTCGGTGCAGACGGCGAGCGGGCGGTCGCGGTCGGAGAGGACGGGACCGCCGTCGAACGTCGGTGACACCGATCGAGTAGCGCACGATCGACCGAAATACGATTGATCGGAGTACGATCGACGGAACGCCGGGTCTCGAAACAGACGGAACGACGATAGTGTCGAGTTCTTAGCTTCTCGGGATTCCCCGTTCGTGGGCTCGAGCGGACCGATTACTAGTCACATCGATCGAGTAATTCACGACCTGTCGGATCGGCGTATTCAAGGCAAACCACCATTCCACTCCGGAGGGAATAACGGACTATCACGACCGCATTGCGGGACATCTCTCGGTTGACCTGCAGACAGCCGTGAAACGGCCACCACCATGAGTACACGCAAACGAACGGCGACGCGATACACCGTCCGCGCGTTCGAATCCGATGACCGATCGGCGTTTCTGTCGCTGTACGAATCGGTGTTCGGCCACCAGCGGAACGCGGACTGGTTTCGCTGGAAGTTCAACGAGAACCCGTACGTCGATCACGTCCCGATCCTCGTGGCGAGCGAGGACGGCGATCCCGTCGGGTTCCGATCGTTTTTCGCCCAGGAGATGCGCATCGGCGGGGTCGCTCGAACCGCGTTCCAGCCCTGCGATACGATGGTTCACCCGGATCATCGCGGACGCGGCCTGTTCGGTCGTCTGAACGAGCGGGCCATCGAGCGCTACACCGACGGAGAGCCGTCGTTTTTCTTCAACTTCCCGAACGAGAACTCGAAGCCCGGCAATCTGGCACACGGCTGGCGCGAGATCGGCACGGTCCCGGCCTACTATCGGCCGCAAAACCCGATTAGCGTTCTCGGAGACCGGATCAACGCCGGGCCGAGGAGAGACGTCACCGACGCCCGGTCGACCGACGACGGTCCGGCCACCGCCGTCACGGATACGCTCGAGGACGCCATCGCGACCTCCCAGCGGGCCAGCGATCGGTTGCTCGTCGAATCCGATTCCGAACTCGAACTCGAGTACTACGAGCCGCCGCCGGCAGACACGCTCGCGGCGATCTATCGACGGTCGATTCCCGAGGCGATCCACACGAACCGGACTGCGACGTTCTATCGCTGGCGGTTCGACAACCCCGTGCACTCGTACGGGGCCTACGTCGCCCGACGGGACGGCGAACCGATCGCCGCGGTCGTCGTCTCGAGCGCGGACCAGTACGCTCGGATCGTCGACACGCTCCCTCGAACGGTCGAATCGGAATCGGAGACGCTCAACCGCCTGCTCGTCTCGGCGCTCGACGACTGCGCGGACCGGAGCTACGTCGAGGCGTTCGGGGAAACACTGCCCGCGCCGCTCCGGTTCCGGTTCTATCCCGATACCCGATTCCCGCTGTCCGCGCTGATCCAGCCGACCTCTCGAACGCTCCTCGCGCGCAATCTCGGAGCGGAGATCGACCTCGAGTCGAGTTCGATCGCGTCGTGGACGTTCTCCCGGCTCGATCTGGACACGACCTGAGAGAGCGAGGCGGGTCACCGGTCGACGGCGAGGCCGCCGGAATCGGCCACCGTTATTGCCGTCGAACCCGCAGCCACTAGCGTGAGCGATCGACGCGCGGGCGACGACCGACGCGACCGCTGTCGACTGTGCGAGTCGCCGCTCTCGGAGACGGCCGGCGAGGCTGCGGTGAGCGATTTCTGTTCGACCGGCTGTCGCGACGTCGCCGCCGAGTTCGGCGCGGACGACGGCGAGAGCGGGACCGACAGCGGAGACATGACCGACGGCGGGACGGAGGATACCGATCGAGACGGGACCGTCCGCACCTTCTTCCGAGTCGACGGGATGCACTCCGCGACCTGCGAGGCGTTCCTCGAGGCCGTCGCCGAGGGCCGAGACGGCGTGAGCGACGCCGAAGCGAGTTACGTCACGGAGACGATCCGGATCGACCACGAGCCGGATCGGATTTCGGCGGACGCGCTCGAGGACGCGCTGAGCACGCTCGGCTACACGGCGTACCTTCGGGAGGACGCGACCGCGGACGACGAGACCGGCGGGACCCGGCGCTCGCGGGAGATGTCCGGCCTCCGGAAGCGCCGCGCGGACGACATGCTCGAGATGCGGTACGTGGTCGGCGTCGTCTTCGGCTCCTTCCTCCTGTTGCCGTTTCTGGCCGTCCTCTATCCGATGTTTCTGACCGACTTTACCGACTGGGGTGCGCTCTCGCAGTTCGACGACGCCTTTACCGGCTTCAGCGGCCCGATGTACATGCCCCTGTTTCTGGTGATGACGGCCGCGATCCTCTCCCTGACCGGCGGCCCGCTCCTGCGGGGCGCGTACGTCAGCCTGAAACTCCGGCGGCCGACGACGGACCTGCTCGCGGCGCTGACGATCTGCAGCGCGTACGTCTACAGCGTCGTCGTCTCCGGACTCGGACGCAACGACCTCTACTTCGATCTGACGATCGTCGTCGCCTCGATCGTGATGGGCGCGACCTACTACGAGGCGACGGTCAAGCGGCGCGCAACGGACCGACTGACCGACCTCACCGTTTCGCAGGTCGAGACGGCCCGGCTGTACGCGTCGGACGGCTCCACGACCGAACTTCCCGTCGGTGACCTCGAGTCCGGCGATCGGGTGCTCGTCCGCGAGGGGGAGCGGGTTCCCGTCGACGGACGGCTGGCCGAGGGCGAGTGCGCGGTCGACGAGGCCGTCGTCACCGGAGAGTCGCTCCCGGTGACGAAACGCGACGGTGACGAAGTGGTCGGCGGCTCGGTGGTCACGACCGACGCGGCGGTCGTCGACGTCGGCGAGCGAACGACCAGCAGCATCGACCGGCTCACGCGGATCGTCTGGAACGTCCAGAGCGCGGACCACGGCGTGACGCGCCGGGGCGACGAACTCGCCGCGACCCTCGTGCCGATCGTCCTCGCGGCCGCCGTCGTCGTCGGGGCGGGCTCCCTCCTCTTCGGTGCGAGCGGGACGGTGACCGCGCTGGCCGTCTGCATGACCCTCATGGTCGCGAGCCCGTGGGCGCTCGGCTTCGCGACGTCGTACTCCGTCGCGACGAGCCTCGAGGCGGCGCTCGAGCGCGGCATCGTCGTCTTCGACGAGACGATCTTCGAGCGCCTGCGCGCGATCGACGTCGTCGTCTTCGACAAGACCGGGACGTTGACGACCGGCGAGATGTCCGTCCTCGAGGCCGACGCGCCCGACGACCTGCTGGCGGCCGCCGCGGCCCTCGAGCGGCGCGCAGCCCACCCGGCGGCGGCGGCGATCGCGGACGCGTTCGACGGGAGCGGCGAGCGCGACGAGGGGGACGACGCGAGCGGGCCGGCTCGCGCGGACGGCGGCGCGGCTGCGGCGGATGACCGATCGGTCCGCGACTTCCACACCCACGCGACCGGCGTCGAAGGCACCGTCGACGACCGAACCGTGCTGGTCGGCCATCCCGACCTCTTCCGAGATCGGGGCTGGACGCTCGGTGACGCGCTCGAGGCGAGGGTCGAACGCGCTCGAAAAGGGGGGCAGCTCCCGGTCGTCGTCGGCCGAGACGGGACGGCTGAGGGGGTCGTAATCGTCGGCGACGAACCCCGCGAGGCGTGGGAGGAGACGATCGCGGCCCTGGACGCGGACGGAGTCGATATCGTGGTCCTAACCGGTGACGACGGAACGTCGGCCGACGTCTTCGACCGGCATCCCGGCGTCGATCACGTCTTCGCCGGCGTCTCGCCCGACGGGAAGACGGCGGCCGTCAGGCGGATGAAAGGAGAGGGCCGAGTCGCGATGGTCGGCGACGGGACGAACGACGCGCCCGCACTCGCCGCGGCCGATCTGGGTATCTCGCTTGGGAGCGGTACCGCGCTCGCCGCCGACGCGGCCGACGTCGCGATCGTCGACGACGACCTCGCCGCGGTCGAGCGAGCGTTCGCGCTGGCGCGGGCCGCACGCGACCGAATCAGGCAGAACCTCGGGCTCGCGTTCGTCTACAACGCGATCGCCATCCCGCCGGCCCTGCTCGGCATCGTGAACCCGCTGGTGACGACCGTCGCCGTGGTGGTCGGCACCCTCCTCATCGTCGGGAACGCGGAGCGATCGCTCGTCGACGACTGACCGTCACGGCCGTCGTACGATTTGCTGTACCGATGTCCCGGCGCGACCGCAGGCCGGATCGCAGTCGCGCCGGGACTGACTGACAGCAGACCGTCTCAGTCCTCCTCGACGCTCTCCTCGGCGTCCTCGAGCGCGCCCCACGACACGACTCGAGCGACGCGGATCGAAACGATCGGGCGCTCGTCGAGGGCGTGGTCCGCGTACTGATCGTATTTGGACTCGAGTGCGTTCACGGCCGACTCGTGTCTCGACGCGTCGGGCTCGAGAACCCGTGCACGACCGCGGACCTGAACCCACGCGAGGCGCGATCAGTCCTCGCGATAGCGGTCGACGAGCACCGTCACCCGCGGATTCGTCCGGACGTTCCGAACGCGCCGGAGATCGCGGGTCGCCTTCGGCTTCTCGTCGATCGCCGAGACGATCCGCAACGCGTCCTCGAAATCGGCGTGCGTCGCGTCCCCGCGCTCGAGGAGCGCGAAACAGATCGGCACCGCGTGCGGGCGATTCTCCTCGTCGACCGTCGCTAGCGAGCCGACGCGCGCTCGCTCGAGGAAGCGCCGTTCGTCGGGCGTCATAGCGCGACGGACGAGAGGCGGGCGGAAAGAACTGCGGCCGCGGACCGCGGGGAGTCGTTCCGCGAGGCCAACTTACTCGGGCCGTCGCGTCCCATCCACGTCCAGATGGACGATCGGATGAGTCGGCGTCGCGCGTACGGTGCCGTCGTCGTCGGGACGCTCGGCTACACCTGCCTGATGTTTATCTGGTTCTCGCTGCCGGCGTCCCTCACGACGATCATCGACGACCTCGGGCTCTCGGGGACGCAGGCCGGCGTCGTCGCGGGTGCGGTTCCGTTGACCTACATCCCGATCGCGCTGTTCATGGGGATACTCGTCGACCGCGTCGGGCCGGGTCGGAGCCTCGCGGCGGGCGTCCTGATCTACGGCGTCGCCCAGGTCGGTCGCAGTTTCGCGGCCGGGTTTCCGTCGCTGCTCGCGGCGACGCTGCTGATCGGCGTCGGCGCGACGGCCATCACGTTCGGGATGCCGAAACTCGTCTCCGTGCTGTTTCCGCCCGACGAGACCGGCGTCCCGTCCTCGATCTACCTCGTCGGCGCGTCGGCGGGAACGGCCGGCGCGTTCGCCGTCGGGCGGCCGATCCTGAGCCCGCTGCTGGGCGGCTGGCGCGAGCTGTTCTTCTGGAGCGGGGTCGTCGCGATCGGATACGGCCTCCTGTGGTTCGTCGTCGCTCGCCGATGGGGGATCGACGCCCGAAACCGCGCGGCCAACGACGCCGACGCGGCGGACTCGTCGCTCTCGCTCGCCGCCGTTCGACGGGATCTCGCGCTCGTGCTCACCCACCGCGAACTACAGCTCGTGGTCGTCATCGGGACGATGTACCTGCTGATCGCCCACGGGATGCAGGGGTGGCTCCCGACGCTACTCGAGGCGCGGGGCTACTCGCCGGATCGAGCGGGACGGACGACGAGTCTGCTCGTCGCCGCCAACGTCGTCGGCGTGCTGACCGTCCCCGCGGCGGCCGACCGACTGGGCGCTCGCCGCACCGCCCTGATGGCCTGTGGACTCGTCGCCAGCCTCGGGATTTCTGGCGTGCTCTCGAGCGATCTCGGACTCGTGCTCCTCGGAAGCGTCCTCGTCACCGGCTTCGGCTTCGGCGGTCTCTCGCCGCTCATCAGGGCCATTCCGCCGGAACTCGAGGGGATCGGCGCGCGGCTGACCGGGACGGCCGTGGGCTTCATCTTCGCCGTCGGCGAGATCGGCGGCTTCCTCGGCCCGGTACTGATCGGGACGCTGTACGACCTCACCGGCTCGTACGCGCCGGGGCTGGGAATCCTCGCGACCGGCGGGCTCGTCGCGGCGGTCGCCGGCGGCGTGTTGCGGTATCGGTACGAGTAGTCGCTCACGTCTCCGATCGGGCTATCTCTCGGATCGAAATTGCGCTCGGACTCGGCTTTGCATGATATGCAACCCTTTTCCTCGTATGCAAAAGCAGTCCGGCGACGCGATCGATCGGTGAATCCCAGCAAAATCGAATCCCGGGAGCAGACCGCGCGCTCAGACGCGTCACTCCTTTGGCCGTCCGCGGAGTGACGGCCGACTATGTGGCAGGGCGACGGCTACTGGCTCGTCCGGTTCCTCTTCCAGCGGGGCCTCGCCCTGCTGTACCTGCTCGCCTTCTTCGTGGCGGCCTCCCAGTTTCGACCGCTAGCGGGCGAGGACGGGCTGTTGCCCCTCGAGCGGTACGTCGACGGCGTCTCGTTCTGGGACCGGCCGAGCCTCTTCTACGTCGTGCCGAGCGACCGCGCGATCGGTATTGCGGCATGGACCGGCGTGGTGCTCTCGGCGCTCACGCTCGTGGGAGTGCCGTACTGGCTCCCCGCGGGATTCGCGACGCCGGTCTCGATGATCCTGTGGGCCGCGCTGTGGGCGCTCTATCTCTCCTTCGTGAACGCGGGCCAGACCTTCTACGGCTACGGCTGGGAGTCGATGCTCTGCGAGACCGGTTTTCTCGCGATCTTTCTGGGGGCGGGATCGGTCGCACCGCCGTTCGTCGTACTCGTGCTCCTGCAGTGGGTGCTGTTTCGAAACATGTTCGGTGCCGGGCTGATCAAGCTCCGCGGCGACGACTGCTGGCGGGATCTGACCGCGATGGACTACCACTACGAAACGCAGCCGATCCCGAACCCCGTGAGCTGGTTCGCCCACCACCTCCCGGGTCGATTTCACCGCGCGGAGACGTTCGGAAACCACGTCCTCGAGTTGCTGGTGCCGTTCTGCTACTTCGCGCCCCAACCCCTGTCAGCGCTGGCCGGGCTGGCGACGATCGGCTTTCAGGGGTGGCTGCTGGTCACCGGCAACTTCGCTTGGCTGAACGCGCTCACGATCGTGCTGGCGATTCCGACGTTCAGCGACGGCGTGCTCGCGGCCGCGCTCCCGCTCTCCGCGCCCGCGACCGCGCCGACGCCGCTCTACCTCGAGGTCCTCGCGGTCATCCTGGCCGTGGTCGTGATCGTCCTGAGCGTCCAGCCGGTGCGAAACATGCTCTCGGAGAGCCAGCTCATGAACACGTCGTTCGATCCGCTGAATCTCGTCAACACCTACGGCGCGTTCGGCTCGATAACACGAGAGCGCTACGAGGTCGTCGTCGAGGGGACCACCGACGAGGAACTCACGCCGGAGACGGAGTGGCGGTCCTATCGGTTCAAAGGGAAGCCGACGGATCCCGAGCGGTGGCCGCCACAGATCGCGCCCTACCACCTCCGGCTCGACTGGCAGCTATGGTTCGCCGCCATGTCGCCGACCCCGCGCCGGAGTCCGTGGTTCCCGCGATTCCTCGCGAAGCTCCTCGAGGCCGACGCGGAGACGCTCGCGCTGCTCGCCGAGGACCCGTTCGAGGGGGAGCCACCGGCTCACGTCCGCGCGGTCCGATACCGCTACCGGTACACCACGCCCGAGGAGCGCGCCGAGAGCGGCCGGTGGTGGGACCGCGAGCGCGTCGGGACGTACGTCCGGCCGGTCTCGCTCGAGGAGTTGCGGGGACGCCGGCGGCGATCGGGGTGATTCGGCGGCCCGTATTGGCGCCGCAGTTCAGCCGTCGTCGGATCCCCGACGCGCCGGCGGCGTCTTCGAGAGGTATCGCCCCCAGCGGTCGCGGTTGTCCGCGACCCAGCGGTAGCCGCGCTCGCGCAAGCGCTCGTAGTCCTCGAACTGCCGGAGGAACGCGACGACGTCGTCGACGGGGCCGCCGACGTCGGTTCGGGTGAGCGCCTCCTCGAGTGACGCGCCACAGGAGTACACCGCGTCGTCGGTCACCAGATGCGAGCAGTCCTCGTACTCGTCGGGGAGTCTCGCACGTAACTCGTCGGTGAGGTCGCTGAAGCCGACGATTTGGAGGTCCGTTCGCTCGTCGAAGTAGTCGGCCCACCACGTACAGAAGCCGCAGTCGTCGTCGTAGACTAACGTCGCCTCGGTCATATCCGGACGAACGGGCTCGAGGTACAAACGCTTGGCTCGAGTGCGAGCGGCGGCCGGCGGTGGGAACCCTCGAGCAGCGGGATACTTGGACCGGGACGGCGAAGCGACACCCATGGAGCGGTTCGTTCGGCTGATCGTCGCCGGCGGCCTCGTCCTCGTCGGCGCGTGCTGGCTCGTCGCGCTCGCCGACTACGGGTCCGGCCCGTGGGTAGGAGGGGTCGTCCTCGCCCTGCTCGGAACGGGAGCCGTCGTCGCCGGAATTACGGGTGAACTCGAGCCGGGCGCGTTCGCCGTCGAGGAGGAGTGACCCCGTTCGGTCGACCCGTTACCAGAACAGTATTGGGAGCGCTGGCCAATGGGGAGCCATGAGTAGCGCGGCCCGGTCGCTCTCGGAACCGCAGGTGCTGGCCCACGCGAAGCGGCGGCTCTTTCCGGCCGAGGCGGAGTCGACCGCCTACGCGGTGGCCGACACCCAGTTCTCGCGGGAAGAGTGGCTGCCCGGCCGGCCCGTTGAGCCGGCAATTCGCGACGCTCTGGCACCGTTCAACCACGTCCGGATCGGCGGCGGCTACCCCGATCTCGTCGGGGTTCGAACCCTCGAGTCCGACCTGCTGGCCGTCGAGCGCCTCGGCGACGAGCCGCCGCTGATCGTCGTCGAAGCGAAGGGGGAGACGAGCGGCGGCGTCGACACGCAACGCGGGATCGTCCAGGCGTACGATCGGCTCCACGAGGCGAACGCGGCCTACCTCGCCGCGCCGGCGGGCGCGATCTCCGAGACCGATCGAACGCTCGCGCGGGAGCTGAACGTCGGCGTTCTCGGCGTCGATTCCGCGGGGACGGTCGACGCGCTCGAGGTGCCCCGCGTCGTCGGCAATCGGACGACGACCGAGGCGACGGCGCTGCGATTCCAGGCGAGCGCGCAGGGGGTCGCGGACGCCTCGTTCGGGCTGAACCACCCGAAGAACTATCTCAGCTATCCGCTGGCCCACTACGCGGCGGGAGACACCGCGGCGCTGTTGTCGGAGTACGAGGTCGTCAGCGCCGTGAAAAGCGCCAGACAGGGAGCCGCGTTTCTGGGGCTGATCGAGGACGGCGTCGGGGTCGAGGGCGTCGAACTGACGTCGCTCGGCGAGGAAGTCGTCCGATTCGCCACGGCCCGCTGTGGCTCCGCGGAGGCGGCGCTCGCGGAGTTCGAGGACTGGTACCGATCCCGGAAGCGGTTCGTCGATCTCGCGCCCGCGTGGGGCCGGCTGGCCCGGCGGGTGCTCTTCGCCTATCCCGCGACCGAACTGCTGGTCGCGGAGTTACAGACCATGCACGAGGACGGGATCGCGGCGCCGTCGCTGGTGGACGCGGTCACCTATCTGCACGAGCTCCACCCGTCGTTCACCGTCGAACTGTTCATTCGGAGCGACGACGGCGTTCGAAGCCGGGTGCTGACCGAGGACGGCGAGCTCCGGCGCTCCGCGCTCGAGGAGGGCTCCGTCTATCACTCCCCGACCGTGTTCCAGCTGAAGGCGATGCTGTACCACACCGGGATCCTCTCCGAGCGAGGAGCGGAACCCCACCGGCTCGAGCCGCTTGAGGACGTCTGGGCGCTTCGCGAACCCGTCTGATTCGGTTCGCCTTCGGCTCCTCGAGACGACGCGGCTTCTCGTCCGAATCTTCACGTCGTTCGCGGTCGTAGTATCGTCCATGTCCGAACCAGCACTGGCCGACCAGGCGTGCGAAGCTTGTACGAGCGACGACGAACCCCTCGAATCCGACGAGTACGCCGACTACGTAGCGGAGATTCGCGACGACGTGTGGGGTGTCGTCGACGACCACCATCTCGAGGGAACGTACGCGTTCGCGGACTTCCGGGACGCCCTCGAGTTCACGTACGAGGTGGGCGAGTTGGCAGAGGAGGAGTGGCATCATCCGGATATCCAACTCGAGTGGGGCGAGGTAACGATCGAGATGTGGACCCACAAGATCGACGGGCTCCACAAGACCGATTTCGTGATGGCCGCTCGGATGGACCGCATCTACGCGGAGTACGAACCCGACGAGGACGCGTAGCGCTGGCGATCCGACCGCAGACACACCACTGTTGGATGTGAAGCGGCTCGCTTCAGCGGGGCAGGACTCTCCGCGGTTTCATGTAGCAATACCCGTGCAATTCGCGGCAAGTAGAGCAACCTCTTTTACCGGGGTCCTCCCTCGTTCGCTTTGTTCACTTGGTCGAACCCCGGCAAAATCCGTTGATGCCAAAAAGCCGCCGTCGCGGGGTTTCACCCCGCTCCGGCGGTGAACCGCTCGCTTCGCTCGCGGATGCTCGTACCGTCCACCGCTGAATAAGCACGTGTAGTTGCCAGTAAAAATGGGTATTTTTCACTTATCGATGATATTCTCACTGATGATGGCACCAACCACATAAAGTGGGAATATGAATACTATCACTAGGACTGGAATCGCGATAAAATCTGGTGTATATCCATCTCCTGTCTCGTATACAAGCGCCGCTAAAAGGAACACAAGCAAAGCGAGGAACAGTTCCGTTCGATCCATACCGGTCAACAGTCCATCACTATTGAACCGTGTTACGATTCTTGAATATCCACACGGGCAGCCGACTTAGCACGATTGTCCGTTACCGAGCAAAACCTCTGCCGGCTAGTACGCATGCGTACTTACCAAATCGAATGTTTCAGTTTCATGCTGCGAGCTGAATAAAGGAATTATATTACTACTTACTGTTAGTCACTCTCGGATTCGAGATCGGCGGCATCGAGATCCCCCTCGAGATGCGAACGGCCGCGATCGGAGAGTTGGTAGATGCCGCCGGTTTCGTCGTAGTACTCGACGAGACCCCGGTCACGGAACGTCATTACGTGGTCTCGAACGGTTTGCCGACTCCAGTCGATGTTTTCCGCGATAATCGCGGTGACAGAACGAGTTCGTGAGGACCGCCAGCGTTGTGGAGTACCTCGAGGATGTCTCGATCGACCGGCGTCATCCAGTCGGCTAACCTCGGACGCATGTCCTCTCCTACCCCGAATCGTCATCCAATTCGCCCGGCTCGAGATCTTCGTCGAGATACCGAGCACCCAGTTTGGTAAGCGAATAATACCCATCGCTTTCGCGATCGAGTAGTCCGTGGTCGGCGAGGATGCGACAGCGCTGTCCGGTGTAGTTCGGATGGGAATCGATATTCCGACCGATAACCGCTGGCGGAACTTCGCCTGCATCTCGGGTATACTCCAGAACAGCGTCGTCAGTCGGAACCATCCAGTCAGCGCGTTCCCGCATACCGAGGCCCGTGTTCTACACGGCAATAGAACCCGCTCATGCAAGCGAAAATACTCGCATATAGGTTTTTATGCACTCTCGTATACGCATATGGATTTTTTAAAATTCGCATATGCAAAGATCCTAAGTGGATCGATCACGAAATGGCACTCGGACGGAAGCGACGGAGGCCCTGTCGGTCCGGGTACTTCGAAAAGCGGTCCGGTGCGCAGACACCGAGCCGCAGTAGCTCCCGTATCAGTGCTACGGAAGCCATGTCCGACGACAATTCACGGGGCCTTGAAAGCCCCGACCGATTAGACGTATCGACACCGAATGCTCGAGGCCGTCACAATGGCGGTAAGCCGAGTGAAACGAAGCGCCCCGCTCCGGAACTCCGTTCCGACGGCGAGGCGGCCGACGACACCGTTCGCGAGCGACTCGAGTCGCTCGATCGACTCACGCGCTCGTTGCTCGCGGATATCCAGACGGGCGAGTTTCACGCCGACCTCGAGACCGCGGATCGAGACGCACGTCTCGAAGCGACACGACACATCCGAGAAATCAGAGCGGAAGCGAGCCGCGTCGGCCTCCTGTTGTTCGGTCCGGAGATGGCGATTCCGTATCGACCCGACGGCGATTCCAGCGGCCTCTCGATCGCCGCTCCCGGCGGCTCGCTGACGACTGCCTATCGCGGCCCGGAGCCGGAGGCGCTCGAGCGCGAGCGTGAGCGCCAGCGCGAGACCGAAGACGACTGAGATCCGGGGTTCTCGAGGCCGGGTACGGAATCCCATCGCCGTACTCGCTCGGCGATCGGGGTCGACACAGTCGGCGGCCGGCGGTATCGGTAGCTGCCTATGAGCGAATGATTCGGGCCCGGATCTTCGCCTCTCCCCGTGGATCCGCTCGAATTTCGTACGTTCCGGCGTCCTCGATCGCGACGTCGAACGACGCGTCGGCCTCGACGGTTTCGCGATAGATCGATTCGACGGCCCCGTCCACGTTGACCACGCGGATACTGGCTCCCTCTTCGTACCCGGTGACGTCGACGGTGATCACGTCTCCCGCGTCGGCGTCGACGCTGTAGTTCGACGCGGTGACGATCGTTTCGTCGACGACCGTTTCCGGTTCGTCACCGTCGCCGTTACCGTCGGAATCGGCGTCGGTCTCGTCGCTCGAGCAGCCGGCGAGTGCCGGTATGAATATCGCACCGCTCCCGTAGAGTACCGCCCGCCTCTCCATGTAAGTTCAATCGGACAAGGCGTTGATAAGAGTGACTACTGCGAGCCGCCGGGCTCGAGTTCGACGGCACCCGAGCCCGGCTCACGATCCGATCGGTAACCCAGTGATCGGGCGATTATCGCGCTGATCGCATCGCTGTCGCTCGATCAGCGTGTATTGAAGGCCGGACTATGCTGGTCGTCGAGCGGCGCTATCGACCGTCGGACGTCTTTCGGGATGCCTCGGGGACGGATCGGCGCTGCGTGAGAAGTGGTATGCTGGCAGGGGACACAGCACGCGAAATTAAGTGACTTTCAATGTCGCGCGTCGCCCTGCCGTACTTCTGTATACCGTGGTACAGATGATACGTCTATCCCCAAATCACGTTGGGTCCGACCGAACGAGGGACTCGAGCGGCGTTCGAAGCGCCCGTCGAGACAGACATCACTGCTCGGAGTAACGGCACCGCTCGTGAACGCTCGAGCGAGCGGCCATTGGGTTGCGTTCGGACTCGCTACCCTGGCTCGAGACGAAAAGCGCAGCCGCCGAGCGATGCGCCCTCGAGAGAACGGAGCCGCAGCGAAAATACGACGATCCCCCGTTCCGACACGGTCGCCCCGTCAGCGTCGAGACTACGTCGAAAATTCGGTGTCGACGAGGTCCTCGCCCGACCCGTCTGCCGAAACGCCCGTTTCGGCGAGCGAAACCTCGACGCCGTCGTCGCCGTCCGTGACGGAGACGGTATACCCCTGATAGGAGAACTCGAGGCGTGAAAAGCCGTCAGCGTCGGGAAGCGAGTCGAGGAGGTCCGGATCGATCGCGTGGTACAGCGGCTCGGTTTCGAGCGGATCGGCGCCGTCCGCCCGGGCGACGAGGTCGATGACGGTCATGCTGACGGACGTCTCCGCTGATGCGGATTGCGACTGAGTCGTGTTCATAACCGCCATCCGGGTCGCGGAGTAAAGAAGATGCCCCAATATTTCCGCACGCCAGTTCCGGATAAAAGAACGGTTCGACGCAGTCGGTCGAATAGCTGTCACGAACGGTCCGGAATCGAGTGTTCGCATCTCCGGGATTCGGTGTCAACGCACGGTTAGTTTCGTCTCGGGACCTCGTGCCGGCCGAAGCCGTACCGGAGTCGATTCGCCAGTCGCCGCGAGAACCGGCCGTCGTCGGCCCGCGAACCGAACCGTTCGGCCAGCGCGGTGTAGATCAGCGGCAGGGGAACCTCCTGTTCGAGGGCCTCCTGGACGGTCCAGGTGCCGGTCGACCCGCCTTCGACGCGATCGGCGACGGTACCCAGATCGCTTCCCTCCTCGCGGAAGGCCTCCTCGCAGAGTTCGAGCAGCCACGAGCGGATGACCGCGCCGTTGTTCCAGACCGACGCGACGTTCTCGAGGTCCAGATCGTACCGCCCCTCGTGGAGCAGTTCGAACCCCTCGCCGTAGGTCTGCATCAGGGCGTACTCGACGCCGTTGTGGACCATCTTGACGTAGTGGCCCGAGCCGGCGGGGCCCATCCGTTCGTGGCCGTCGGGGCCGGTCGCGACGGCGTCGAAGACGGACTCGAGTTCGTCGTAGGCCCACCGGGGACCGCCGACCATCAGCGAGAAGCCGAGTTCGGCACCGGCGGGGCCGCCGGACGTGCCGCAGTCGAGATACGCCGCGGGGCAAGCCTCGGCGCGGCGGACGGAGTCCTCGAAGTTTGAGTTGCCGCCGTCGACGACGATATCGTCGCCGTCCAGGTGGGGCTCGAGTTCCTCGAGGGTGACGTCGACCGCGTCGCCGGCTGGGACCATCAGCCAGATGCGTTTCTCGTCGTCGAGCCGGTCGACGAAGTCCGCGATCGAGTCGGCGGGGTCGGCACCGGCGTCGGCCGCCGTCGCGACTGCGTCCTCGTCGAGGTCGAAGGCGACGACCTCGTGGTCCGCCGCGGTAGTGCGCTCGACGACGATCTGTCCCATCCGTCCGAGTCCGATCAGGCCCAGTTGCATGGATATGGGTCGGCCGGCCGGTGTGGTAGTGGTTGCGATTCGGTGGTGGCCGCTGGGGGAGTGATTGCGGTTGCGATTCGGTGGCGGCCGCTGGGGGAGTGACTGCGGTTCGGTGCGGTCGGGTGGACCCGCCCCGCCGCGAATTCGCGTCAGGAACTCGACTGCCCGCCGGATCGCATCGCGTCCGACGACTCGACCGGCGCGGCCTCGAGCGTGATTTCGACGCGGCTGCCGCCGATGGCCGACCGTGCGAACGAGACGCTGCCGCCGTAGCTGTCGATCATCCAGCGGACCAACCAGAGGCCGAGGCCGCTGCTGTGGGTCAGCTGCGTGATGTCGGTCTCGCCGGTGACGACGTCGATCTCCGCCGGCGGGATGCCGGGGCCGTCGTCGGCGACCGAGAGGCGGACCGTCTCGCCGTCGCGCGTGACCGACACCTCGACGGTCGGCTCCGATCCCGTGTGGTGGGCAGCGTTCTCGAGGAGGTTGTCGACGACGGCTCGTAGCCCGGGATCGGCCCACGCACGGCAGGAGCCAACCGTCGAGACGGAGAGCGTGACGTCAGCGGTGTCGAACGCGTCGACGGCACCGTCGACGATTTCGGCGACATCGATCGCCTCGAGATCGTCGTCCCGATCGAGTGCGTGCTGGATGGTCCGCGTCTTCTCGCTGGTCCGGGCGAGGCCGGTCGCGGTCTCGCGGAGCCTGTCGGCGGCGGCCACGAGGTCATCGTCGTCGAGCCGCTCGGAGAGCAGTTCGGCGTAGCCGATGACGACGGTGAGATCGTTGCGCAGGTTGTGGCGGAGGACGCGGTTGAGCACCTGCAGATACTGTTCGCGCTCCTTTCGGTGGGTGATGTCTCTGACGACGCTGACGGTACCGCGGAAGCTCCCGTCGGCACCGGGCAACAGCGAACACTCGATCTCGACCGGGAACTGGTCGCCGTCCGCGGTCGCGTAGGTCGCCTCAAGGGGACCGCTGTCTCGCTGGGGGTCCGCGAGTAACTCCTCGACGTGTCCGACCGCACGGTCGTAGGCCCGCTCGTCGAAGATGAGCGAGACGTGTTCGCCGAGGAGGTCGTCGCGATCGTACCCCAGCCGCTCGGCCAGCGGATCGGTCACGAGCGTCAGCCGGCCGTCGCCGTCGGTCGCGTACACCATCCCCTCGACGGTTTCGAGGACCCGTTCGTGACGGAGGAGATCCTCGCGGCGGTCGGCTCGTTCGAGCGCGGCCGCCGCGCTGGCCGTCAGTAGCTGTGCGAGTTGGACGTGGTGGTCGTCGAACGCGCCGCTGACCGGCGAACCGACGTTGAGGAGGCCGTGGTCGGCGATCGGAATGATCATCGCGCCCCGAAGCGGGCCGTAATCGTACTGCGAACTGTGCTGCAGGTCCTCGAAGATGACCGGTTCGGATCGATGGAACGAGTCACCCATCTTGCTCTCGGACACGCCGACGCGTTTTCGCTCGCTGAAGAGGTCACCGACCGCATCGGAGGCCGCGGTGAGGACCAGATCATCGTCGTCACACTCGTGGAGTCGAACGGAGACGACGTCGAACCCGAGCACCCGTTCGCCGGCGTCGACGACGACGTCCGCGACGTCCTCGCGCAACTCACAGGAGAACAGGGCTCGCGTCGTCTCGAGCAACTGGGTCACGACGTCCGCGCGGTAGTTTCCCTCGGTGACCGTCTCTCCACTACCGTCTCGCTCTGCGAGGGGGGCTCGAGCGCCGGGACTAGCTCGGATCGAACCGGTCGCCGCTCGGTGCGCGTCGGTGCCGTCGACCGAGAGGGCAGCGACGCGGTCGGCGAGCGTCTCGTCGGTCGCGCCGGCGAAGTACTCCGTCGCTCCCGCGCGCGTCGCTGCGGCCGCGACGGTGCCGTCGGGCCTTGCCGTCACGTAGAGAATCGGGACCGACGGCGCTGCCTCGCGCACCGCAGCGACGGCCTCGAGGCGGTCGCCCTCGCGCCCGTCGACGACGACGCAACTAACGGCGGCCGTTTCGACGCGCTCGACCGCCCGGATCCGTTCTCGCACCGTCACGATCTCGAATTCGATCGCGAGTTCCCGCAGCGGTGGCTCGTCGCCGACGTAGACGACGGGCTGACCGGTTCCAGTCACTGTCGGACCAATGGAGGGACCCGTCCGGGATTAATGTTATGGCAGGTGAGACCGGAATAGCTGGGGCTGCCGACTGCGGTTACTAAATCGGTTCCTCGAGACGGGCCCAGCCGATCGCATCCAAAACGACGATGCGATCGTTGTATCGCACGTAGACGCCGTTGTACGAGCCGGTATCGGCATCGTAGTAGGGCAACGACTGGCGGACGCGGTCGACGACCGACCACGCGCCGTCGCTCTCGAGCGTGATGTGTTCCCACTCGTCGCGCGCGCCGTTACGGACGGCGCGGTCCAGCGCTCGCCGAGCGCCGGGAATCTCGCCGAGACGTCGTGCGGACGCGTCGACGACCGTCGCGTCGTCCGGAACGTCGGCCGGGCCGACGAGACGGGCACCGAGATCCGCTTTCGATCGCGACGTGCAGGTTCCTGTTCGCTCGGAACGGAGGACGTAGCCGGCCACCGCAGCCGATCCCACCGCGAGGAGCGAGATGGCCATGTCTTTACCCCTGATCATTAGCGAGTACCTTACAGTAACTGACTAAGTATCTTTCGCAAGAATGTTCGTTTCCGAGAGGTTCGACGTCGAAAAACGCCCGTCAGGGCCGCAAGTCACAAAAGCCGCCCGACGTTCGCCGAAAGCAGGCCGGCAACGACCAGGAGTCCGACGGCGACGACGGCGGCCGCCCGGAACACCGGTAGCGCCTCGCGGGCCGGCTCGCGGATCTTCTTCCCGGTGAGCCCGGCCTCGAAGCGCTTCGCCGCGATTTCGACGAGGGCGGTCAGGAGTAGCCAGAGCGCGACCATCGCGAGCACCAGCCGCCCGTTGGTCGACCCGAAGAGGGTGTCGGCCGTATAGACGGTGCCCGCGAGGTGACTCCCCGAGAGGAACAAGACGAGCGAACTCACCCGCGAGACGGTCGTGAGCTTTCCCGAAATGACCTCGAGCGGACGGGTCGTATTGAACGCCCCGTCGCGTGCCAGCGGCAGGACGACGGCGGCGACGAAGCAGACGCTGCCGGCCCAGAGAGCAGCAAAGACCAGGTGAGTCGTTCTGGCGACGAGCGCGTCGACCATACGGGGCCGCTCGAGGACCGGGCGTATCAGGGTTCCGACTTCGGACCGGGAGACAGTCCGCCTCGCCGTTACGTCCCGCTACTCGAGCCAGTCGGGCGTCCACGCGACCAGTCGTCGCCGAAGGAGCGCGTAGATCAGCGAGACGGCGACGCCGCCGGCGATCACGGCCGTGAGCCAGCCGTCGAAGGCGACGAGCCCCGGGATCGCGAGCGCGACGCCGAGAACGGCGTCTTCGGGGGCACCGTCGTAGCGGACCCACCGTCGCGGCCGTATCCATCGCCCGCGAACGTGATCGTAGACCGCACGCTCCATGCGATCGTTCCACGGGTCCATCTCGGGACCGCCGCCGATCGAATCGCTCGCGGCGTGCAGCCAGGCCGTGACGACGAACGCGGCGAGCGCGAGCGTGAGAGTCGAGGGGGCGACGGCGGCGAGGACGACCGCGGGGACGGCGACGGCGAGCCCGGCGACGGGAAAGTGTAGCGTCCGCCGATGCGTACGAAGGAGGTCGAAATCGGGAGCGAGCCCGCCGAGGATCGCACCGACCGCCAGCGCGACCGCGAAATCGGGGGCCACGTACGCGACCGGCGCGACGACCGCGAGTCCGGCAAACACGTGCGTGGTCGCCATCATGGGGTACCACTGGGGCGTACGGAGAGGAGGGGCAAAACGGTACGCGAACCGGCACCCGGCGCGTGTTGGGGCCGCTTCGGCGACCGGCTACTCGAGGTTCTCGCCCTGATAACTCCCGTCGTAGACGTCCTCGTGATCGGCTTCGGCGAAGACGAGCTGGGCGATTCGAGCGCCGCGCTCGAGTTCGATGTCGTGGTGGACCTGCAACAGTCCCTCGCCCCGTCCCTCGTAGCCGGCGTCCCACACCGCCGTATTGAGCATACACGAGTTGCGCATGAGCGAGGAGCGGGGATAGACGAAGCCGACGTGTCCCTCCGGAATCGCGATCCGCTCGCCGTATCGGACGACGTAGGAACCCTCCGGCAGGTAGTAGGTGTCGGGATCCTTCTGCTCGATCTCCTCGAGCGGACGGGCGACGCGGTCGCCGATCTGTTTGCCGTCCCGGCCGATGCGGCCCGGTTCCAGCTGCTCGAAGACGACGTCGGCGGTGAGATCGACGCCGTTGGGCTGGATCTGCGCGTCGGTCGTCGGCGAGACGTGGTCGGCGACGAAGGCACCGGAACGGAACATGTCTGTTGGCTCAACGCTGCGGCGACGGCAAAAGCGTATCCGTTCGCGACGGCTCGATGGGGCGGTACCAATCGACACGAAAGCTCTTGGGACGAAACGGTGCTGACGCCCCGGTAGCGAGTGGCCGACGAGGGGCTGCGTCTCGACCGATGAGCCGAGGGCTCAATCGGCAATACTTACTCGAAACCCTCCGTTTCGGACCCCCATACGGCGGTCGACGCTCACAGAAACACGCTGGATTTATCAGGACGGAAAGCCGAGTTCTGGGTGCTATGGGACAGACTCTCACCGAAAAGATTCTCGACGACCACCTCGTCGAGGGCGAACTCGAGACCGGCGAGGAGATCGGGATCGAGATCGACCAGGTACTTACCCAGGACACGACCGGGACCATGGTCTGGCTCCAGTTCGAAGCCATGGGGCTGGACGAGGTCCAGACCGAGATCGCAGCGCAGTACTGCGACCACCAGACATATCAGTTCGACTTTAAGAACACCGACGACCACCGTTTCCTGCGTTCTGCGGCCGGTAAATACGGCGCTCACTTCTCCCGACCCGGTAACGGTATCTGCCACAACGTCCACCGCGAGAACTTCGCAGCGCCCGGCAAGACGCTGCTCGGTTCCGACAGCCACACCCCGACGCCCGGCGGAATCGGCGAACTCGCCATCGGCTCCGGCGGGATCGACGTCACCGTCGCCATGGGCGGCGCACCGTACTACATCGAGATGCCCGAGATCGTCAGCGTTCGCCTCGAGGGCGAGCTTCCCGAGTGGGCCACCGCGAAGGACGTCATCTTGGAACTGCTCCGCCGCCTCTCCGTCAAGGGCGGCGTCGGCAAGATCCTCGAGTACACCGGTCCGGGCGTCGAGACCCTGACCGCACCCGAGCGGATGACCATCACCAACATGGGAACGGAACTCGGCGCGACGACGTCGATCTTCCCGACCGACCACCAGACCGAGGACTACCTCGAGCGCGTCGGCCGCGGCGACGAGTACGTCGAGCTCCAGCCCGACGACGACGCCGACTACGACGACGAGATCGTCGTCGACCTCTCCGACCTCGAGCCGCTGATCGCTCAGCCCTCGATGCCGGACAAGGTCGTTCCCGTCAGCGAAGTCGAAGGCGAGTCCGTCGAGCAGGTCATCGTCGGCTCCTGTACGAACGGTGGCTACGAGGACATCCTCCCCGTCGCCAAGATGCTCGAGGGCCGTGAAACCTCGATGGAGACCGAGACGATCGTCGCGCCCGGCTCCAAGCAGGCCTCCGAGATGCTCGCCCGCGAGGGCTGGGTCGCGGAGATGATGGCCGCCGGCGTCAACTTCTCCGAGGCGACGTGCGGTGCCTGTATCGGCATCGGTCACGTCCCCTCCTCGGACTCCGTCTCCCTGCGAACCTTCAACCGCAACTTCGAGGGGCGCTCCGGGATCGAAGACGACAACGTCTACCTCTGTTCGCCGGAGGTCGCCGCCGCGGCCTCCCTCAAGGGCGAAATCGTCGATCCGCGTAACCTGGCGGACGAAGTCGGCGACCTCGAGGCACCCGGCGTCGAGCTCCCCGACGAGTACGACGGCTCCAAAACGGACCTCATCAGTCCCGACGAGGCCGTCGACGACGAGCTCATCAAGGGCCCCAACATCGGCGACGTCCCGCTGAAGGACCAGCTCGGCACCGACATTCAGGGCGAGGCGCTCCTGAAGATGGAGGACAACATCACGACCGACCACATCATTCCCGCGACGCAGGATATCCTGATGTACCGGTCGAACGTCCCCAAACTGAGCGAGTTTACCCTGAGCCGCGTCGACGACACCTTCGCACAGCGCGCACTGGACGCCGACGGCGGCTTCCTCGTCGCCGGCGAGAACTACGGGCAGGGCTCCTCTCGAGAGCACGCCGCCCTCTGTCCGATGTACCTCGGCATCGAGGGCGTCCTCGCACAGAGCTTCGCACGCATCCACCGCGCGAACCTCTTCAACTTCGGGATCATCCCGCTGACGATCGACGAGGACACCTACGAGAACATCGATCAGGGCGACCAGATCGAGATCGTCGACGACGTCTACGAGGCCGTCACCAGCGGACAAGAAGAGTTCACGGTCCGCGTCGGCGACGAGGAGTACACCGCAACGCTCGACGCCTCCGAACGCGAGCGCGCAATCCTCGCCGCCGGTGGCAAGCTCGCCTGGACGAAAGACCAGGCCGAAGGCGGCAGCGGCGCCGCACCCGCCGACGACTGATCGGCTCGCTTAGCGACCGAACTCGCGTCGCGATTTTTTCGCCGTCGCTCGGCTCGCCCCTAGCCGATAGTATTTATTCGTCGCTCCGCCAGTTCGGATATGGACGATTCGCCGCGCGATTTCCTCGTCGAACTGCTCGAGACGCCCTCTCCGTCGGGCTACGAAACGCGGGGACAGCGCGTCTGGCTCGACTACGTCGAACGGTTTGCGGACGACGTTCGGACGGACGCCTACGGGAACGCTATCGCCGTCCACGAGGGTGACCCCGACGCGCCCGAGGTGGTTCTCACCGGTCACGCCGACGAGATCGGGTTCATCGTCAGATCGATCGACGAGAACGGATTCGTCAGACCGGGGCGCATCGGCGGCAGCGATCCGTCGGTCTCGCGGGGTCAACACGTGACGGTCCACGCCGCGGACGGTCCCGTCGAGGGCGTCGTCGGACGGACGGCGATCCACCTCCGCGAGGAGGACGACGACGGCCCCGACGTCTCGGACCTCTGGATCGACGTCGGGGCCGAGAGCGAGGAGGAGGCGAGCGAACGCCTCGAGATCGGCGATCCAATCACGTTCTCGTCGACGGTCTCCTGGCTCTCGGAGACCCGTCTCGCGGCTCGCGGGATCGACAACCGCGTCGGGACGTGGGCCGCCGCCGAGGGATTCCGCGAAGCGGTCGAGGCCGGCACCGAGGCGACCGTCTACGCCGTCTCGACCGTCCAGGAGGAGGTCGGCGTCAAGGGGGCGCAGATGGTCGGCTTCGACTTAGAGCCCGACGCGGTCGTCGTGGTCGACGTCGGTCACGCGGTCGACTACCCCTCGGCGCCGAGCGACAAGACGAGCGGGATGGAACTCGGCGGCGGGCCGGCCCTCGGACGCGGGAGCACGAACCACCCGGTGCTGTTCGAGGCGCTGCGGTCGGTCGCCGACGATCGGGAACTCGACGTGCAACTCGAGGCGCTGGGACTCGGGACTGGGACGGACGCCGACGGCTTCTTCACCGCGGCCGGCGGGATCCCGTCGCAGGTCGTCAGCGTCCCCAACCGGTACATGCACACGCCCGTCGAAGTGATCGAGACGGACGACCTCGAGTCCGTGGCGGCGCTGCTCGGCGCGTTCGCGAGTACCGCACACGAGTTCGCCCCGTTCGCCGTCGATATCTGATTCCCGATCGGGTCGATCGGTGAGGACTGCGACGAGACGCGCTCCGTCCGAGCTCGCGAACCGGTATCGACATCCGACCGGAGCCGATAGCTCGACCGAATGCCGACCCGTGGACACGAAAACGCTGGCTACCGACGACTGTTCGACGACGACGGCCTGAGCTTCGGGGCCGGCTTTCCGCTGACGGGTGCGAACCGCTCGACACCCGATATCGCGGCCGAAATCGAACTCGCCAAACACGCCGAGTCGGTCGGCTTCGACGGACTTTGGGCTCGGGACGTACCGACCGACTGGCCGAAGTTCGGCGACGCGGGCCAAACGTTCGACACCTGGCCGTGGCTCTCGCACGTCGCGGCTCACACCGACGATATCGCGCTCGGGACCTCGAGCGTCGTCCTCACGCTCCGCCACCCGATCCACGTCGCGAAGTCCGCGGCGACCGTCGACCGACTCTCGGACGGGCGGCTCGTGATGGGCGTCGCCTCCGGCGACCGCGACCCCGAGTACCCCGCCTTCGGCGTCGACCGCGAGGAGCGCGGCGAACTGTTCCGCGAGTCCGTCGAGGCCCTCCGAGCGGTCTGGCGCGAGGAGTTCCCCGAACTCGAGGGACGGTGGGGGTCGCTCGAGGGGGACCTCGACGTGGTTCCGAAGCCGACGGCGGAGACGATTCCGCTGCTTCCGACGGGAAACTCGCGTCAGTCTCGGGAGTGGATCGCCGAGCACGGCGACGGCTGGCTGTTCTACCACCTCCCGGAGCGCACGCTGGAGGACTATCTCGCGGACTGGCGCGAGGCCGCGGGGGCAAAGCCGTTCGCCATCGCCGTCCAGGTCGAGTTGACCGACGATCCGACGGCCGACCCGGAGCACCTGCACCTCGGATTCCGGGCCGGAATCGAGTGGTTTCGGGACTATTTCGGCCGGCTCGAGGCGATGGGACTCGATCACGCGATCGTCGGCCTCCGAAACGACGACCGCGAGGCGGCGCTGTCGACGTTCGCCGACGAGATTATCGATCAGCTGTAGCGATTCGGGTTCTGTGAGTCAGAATGTCCGTCGATACGAGCGCGACGCTGCGATGAGACGGCCTCGAGTCACCCGATGTGAAACGGGTGAATTTACAACTTCGAATTAGTTCTATCCGGTTCTCGGAGCTTTATGCGGCTGTCGCACGGAGGGGGAGACATGAAAGCCATCGAGGTATCCGAGTACGGCGACAGCAGCGAGCTATCGGTCATCGATGCGGAGACGCCCGAACCGGACGCCGGCGAGGTTCGGATCGAGATCGAAGCGGCCGGAATCAACTTCGCGGACATCATGCAGCGCCGCGGTCACTACCCGGGCGGTCCCGAGCCGCCGTACGTCCCAGGTATGGAAGCAGCGGGGACGGTCGACGCGGTCGGCGAGGGCGTCAACGAACTGAGCGAGGGCGACCGCGTCGTCGGCATGGTCGACACTGGCGGCTACGCGGAGTACGTCACCGCCCCTGCCCAGTCGCTCTTCCCGGTCCCCGAGGCGATGAGCTTCGAGGAGGCCGCCGGCTTCCCCGTTCAGTTCCTCACCGCCCACGCCTGTCTCTTCGAGTGGGGCGGCCTCGAGGAAGGCGAGTCAGTGCTGATCCAGGCCGCCGCGGGCGGGGTCGGAACGGCGGCCGTCCAGCTGGCGTCGAACGCCGGCGCGGAGGTCTTCGGCACCGCGAGCACCGCCAAAAAGCTCGAGCTCGCCGCGGACCTCGGCTGCGACCACCCGATCAACTACACCGAGACGGACTTCCGAGAGGTCGTCGAGGCGGAAACCGACGGCGAGGGAGTCGATCTCGTCCTCGAGAGCGTCGGCGACGACGTCTTCGAGCGCAGCCTCGACGCGATGAGCCACTTCGGGCGGATGGTCACCTACGGCGTCGCCAGCGGCGTCCCCGCCGAAGTGAGCAATCAGCGGCTGCTCTTCGAGAACAAGACCGTCAAGGGGTTCCACCTCGGGCAGGCCTCCGTGCACGATCCGGGGAGAGTCATGAAGGCCGTTCCCGAACTGACGGAGGGCCTCGCGAGCGGCGATCTCGAGATCATCCTCGGCGAATCGTTCGCGCTCGAGGACGCGGCGGAAGCGCATCAGTACATCGAGGACCGGAAGAGTTCGGGGAAGGTCGTGCTGAAGCCGTAATTCAACAATCGAGTCCTCGTCTCGACTATCGATTACAACGAAACGTCCCACTCGAGGTCGTGGTCGACGAATTCGGCCTCGTCCAGCGGTTCGCCGCCCTCGAACCTGAACTCGCCGATCACCGTTTTTCCCTCGAGCACGCCGGGAAGCCACAGGTGGTCGTCGTCCCACATCTGATCGTAGGGGACATCTTCGACGGAGACCCACTCCGGGTAGGCTTCTTCGGACGAGGTCGGCTCGCCGTCGAACGAGCGCGTGCGGTAGACGTGGCAGCGGGTGTGGCCCTCGCCGTCGAGGAGAAAGATGAGTTCGCCCGCCTTCTCGAGGGCCGTGACCTCGAGGCCGACTTCTTCGCGGGTTTCGCGGATAGCACACTCGCGGGGGGCTTCGCCGGGTTCGCACTTCCCGCCGGGGCCGTTGTACCAGCCCTCGCCCAACCCGCGGCGTTTCTCGATCAACAAGACCTCGGGACCGGTTTCGGCACCGCCGTTTCGGAGCGGGAAACACAGCGTCGCCTCGATCATATCCGAGCGATTCGTTTGGAAGAGGAAAAGCATGCGCTCTCGCTCGAGGTGACTTAGAATCCATCTCGTAGAGAGGGGCGGTTCTGAGAATGGCGTTTTGCTATCGCGACAACTAGGGGACCACACCCTCCCCAACCGATTTCTACTCACGGGCCGAAGGCCCGTTCGTATGGTTCGCGGGACCGTTGGTCCCGCGCTAACGCTCGTTCCCTTCGGTCACTCACTCATCCACTGGAAGACGCATTGCGTCTTCCAAGCCCTCGCTCCCTACGTTCGCGAAGACCTCGCGTGCGTTCGAACCGCAGTTCGCTCACCGCTCACTGCGGCTCAGCACGCGCCACCGCACTCCGTTGAGAAGGAACGAGAAGTCCGGTTCACCCGTCGGCGTACGAGAAGACGAACTCCCGCACCAGTTTCGCGGCCAGTGCGGCCGCCTGGCCGTCATCGCGGTCGTTGACCTCGACCACGTCGAAGCCGCCGGCGTGGGGGGCGACGGTTCGGACGACCTCGCGGAGTTCGCGGGGCTCGAGTCCGAACGGCTCCATCGTCCCGGTTCCCGGCGCGTAGCCGGGGTCCGCGGCGTCGATGTCGACGCTCAGGTAGACCGTGCGGTCCGCGAGTCGGTCGCCGGGCGACCAGTCACTGACGTCCGCGGGCGGAACGACGGTCACGTCGTCCGCGGCCGCCCGGTCCCACTCGGATTCGCTGCCGGTGCGGACGCCCAGTAGAATGACTTCCTCGACGGAGTCGACGTCCTCGAGGATCCGCCGCGTCACGGCGGCGTGCGAGAGCGGATTACCGTCGTAGGCGTCGTACAGATCGAGATGCGCGTCGAGACAGACGAACACCTCGGGTTCTACCGCGCGGGCACCGGCGAGCGAGACGGTGTGTTCGCCCCCTAACAGCAGGGGAACCGCGTCGTTCCAGACGGCCTCCCGCAGGCTGCTCGTGAGATACTCGAGGTAGGCTTCGACGTCGTTCCACGCGCGGACGTTCCCCCGGTCGACGACGCCGAGCTCCGAAAAGCGACGGTCCGTCCGGTGGTCGTAATCGTCGAACGGTTCCGCAAAAGATCGGATCCGCTGGGGCCCGAATCGGGTCCCCGGCTGAAAGGTCGTCGTTGCGTCCAGGGGCGCACCGACGACCGCGAAGTTCGCGCCGCCACGGTCGGCCGTTCGGCCTCGCGCGTCGGTCTCACCGTCACGATCGGATCGATCCGCCGTGTCGGTCGCCTCGCGTTCGTCGGTCGCCCCGGGAAACATCAGACGATCTTTCGGTTGTCTTCCATCTCGAGGTACTCGATGTCCTCGTCGGGGGAGACGTCTTTGTCCTCGGGGATGCGCATCGTGATGGTCTCGTAGGTCTCGAGGTCCATGACCTGCATGTCGTTGCCGTCGACGGAGACGACCTGGCCCTGTTTGCGCTCGATGATCGGAACCCAGATCTTCGCGTCGACCGGCTGAGAGAGCGACCGTTTCTTCCCGTCGAAGACGCCCTCGGCCTCGACGCGGGCCTTGGCGCTGCCGTGTTTGCCCGGCTTCGCCGTCGAGTAGGCGTTGATCTTACACGGCGCGTCGTCGATCATGACGTAGCTCCCTTCCTGGAGTTCGCGAACTTCGGTCTGCTGTTTCGCCATGTCCCGGCGTAATCAACCGACGGCCATAAACCGTTTGGAATGCCCGCTGGGGCGCGTTCGGTGTGGTGTACTGCCGAATGTCAGTCGGTGTCACAATTCGCCGCGACCCGTTCGGGAAATCGCACGAGGCGAGACGCTAGACGGGAGGACGGAGCCGGTTCGGTCGAACCGGCCGCGTCGGCTCACCGAATCGATCGCTCCGTCCCGCTCGGTCGGCAGCGCCAGGCGATCGTCGTGCTCGAGACACGGTCGAGCGACGGTCGCGTGAACTAGCCACAGGCGGGCGAAAATCCGTATATTTTCATAGGAGTGATCCAAACCGGAAGGATGTCCGGGTAAAAAACTCACATCCAGGCTGGACCGCGGAGCTCACATCCATCCAGTCCAACCCGGACTTCTTCGATCGACACGGACGAGGAAAGTTCTACTGCCCGATTACGACAGCGGTTGTCACGATATCGGCGTCAACCTCACCGAACCCGCCGCGTGGTCGACGGGCTCATCTCAGTCGCCGTACTTCACCAACACAGATCGATTCTTACTCGAATCCGAGGGGATCGGCCGGCGGCTCGAGCGGGCTCCGGGGCAACTCGGCCCCGACTTCGGGGTCGTTGTACGCCCCCGGTGCGACGTCGTTCGGCCCGTCGGGATAGCAAAGCGACGCCACCGTCTGGATCTGGTCGCGGCCGACGCCGAGTTCGAACTGCCCGCCGCCGTAGAGCCGAACGTCCTGTTGCTCACAGTAGGAAATCGTCTCGAGTAGCGACTCGAGCGAACCGAAGCGGGAGGGTTTGATATTCAGCCAGCTGGGCTCCCACGGGAGCGCCTCGATATCCGCGAGGCCGTGAATCGGCGCGTCCCAGGAGACGCGGGATCGAACGTCGGGATCCGCAAAGAGCGACCGCGTCTCGTCGGTCAGGTTGGGGTCCTCGATGACGGCCTCCGGGAACGCCTCAAGGACGCGCTCGTACAGCGCGGGATCCGCCGGCACGTCGACGTCGGTCCCCTCGTATTGGCCCTTCAGGTCGAGGATGCGAATCGAATCGGTGCCGACCGTTTCGTCGATGGCCGCGACGAGATCGGCGTCCCATGCCGGGGTCGGGTCGAGTTTGAACTCGAGGTCGGGGACCCGCTCGCGCAGCGCCTCGAGCCGGTCGGTGGTCGGCGGCTCGCCGAGGCGAGTGCTGGCGACGAACCGGACGGGATCGGCGCTGCGACCGACCACGCTCCCGAGATCCGTCTCCGCGCGCCGGAGCGCGAGGTCCAGGGCGGCGCTCTCGAGACCCCACCGCCGGTAGTTCCGAAACACCTCGCGGTCGGGTGCGCCGCCAGGGAAGAGATCGAGGTCCGCGAGTCGCTCGGAGAACGACCCGACGGTGTAGTCGCCGGTGAGATCCGGGAGGCCCGTCTCCGCCAGCCGGTCGTGGTCGTCGGTTTCGTAGGTGACGTCCTCGCCCCGACCCGTGGTCGTGTCACCGTCGCCCGGTGCCGGCCCCGAGAGCGAGAAGACGGTGGTCACGCGAGTGAACTCGCTCGAGGTCTCGCGCTCGAGGCGCTCGCTCGCGACCGACTCGATCGTCAGCGGCAGGTCGGCGATCTGATCGTAGTCCATACGGGGCGTTCGGCCCGCCGTGGAAAGAAGGTTGGCCGCTGTCGCAGCTTCGGTGAGCGGGGTGGCTCGGCGGGGTAGTGACTGCGGTGGCTCGGCGACTCGGTGGCTGTGGTAATCCGGCGGCTGCGGTATTCCGGTGGCTGCGGTGGTCCCGCGGCTTCGGTGGTCCGGCGACTGCGGCGGTTGTGGCGGCTCGAGGGAGAGACGTCGTGTGACGGCGTGCACCGGCACGCCGGTCGATCGCTCACACCAACTCGATATCGGACCGCGGCGCTGTCGCGCGATCGGAAACCGACACGATCCGGCTGTGGGGCGCGGGCTCGAGGCCGTCCGATCGGAGGACGCGGTCGCGCCAGACGGCGTAGCCGGCCAGGTTCCACGCGAGACCGGGGGAGTGGTCGACGATCTCGCCCCGAATATCCGGCGCGAACTCGGGCACGTCGTAGCGGTCGAAGACCGACTCGAGCGGGCCGGACGAAAGGAATCGGTCGGCCGGGAAGTTCCCGTTGCCCTTCGGCTTGCTCCGATCGTAGTCGGGATACCACTCGCCGAGCAGGTTCTTCGGGACGTGTTTGGGCTCGCCGTCGTGGACGTATCGCTCCGGCGAGTCGAGGCCGAGGGCGAGTTCGGCGACCGCCTTCCCGGCAAACGGCGTGTACATCTCGCGGCCCCGCGCGATACCCGCCTGTCGCCAGACGGTGACGGCGTCCTCGCAGAAGAAGTCGACCCACTGGCCGACGTGGACGTGACGGGCGTAGTCGTCGCCGGTCGCGTCGGGAACGCGATCCATCGCGTACTCGTAACGCTCCCGCTGCCGGCGGTCGAACTCACGGCGACCGATCGCGTCGACGGCCGACTGACGGTCCGTGTACAGCGCGAAGCGCAGCGCCTGTCCCTCGGGATCCGACGGATGCCGGGTGAGCTTCTCGAGTTCGGCTCGGTGCCGCCGGAGTTTCTCCAGGACCGGGGGCGCGTACCGGAGGTGGCGGGTCCGCCACACCGTGCGGGCGACGTCGAGCTGGCCGCTTAAACCAAAGACGGCGTCCGCGACCTGTCCGCTGACGAGCGTGTCGCTTCCGTCGTATTCGCGATAGATGCCGTCGAACGTCGGCGTCTGGAGCTGGTGGGGCGGCAATCCCAGCGCGTCGACGGCCGCCTCGAGGCGCTCGAGGTAGGACGATTCGGACATCTCGACGATTTCGCGGTCGGTCTCGACGAGGGCGTCGGCGCGGTCGGCGTACTCCCGTTCGAACTCCAGTTCGGGCGTGTCGAACGAGCCGGTGACGCTCTCGGTCGGGCCCGTCAGGTAGGGCTCGAGGACGGTGGAGTCGACGCCGCCGGAGAGCATGAGCGACGCTTCGTCGGCGACGGGAGCACAGACGGCCGACAGCACCTCGTCCAGTCGCTCGTGTGCGCTCTCGGGCGTGAGCCCGACCTCGGGCTCGAGCGTCTCCGTCAGTTCCGTTCGCGGCGTCGTCTCTCCCGGAGACCAGGTGAGCGTCTCGCCGTGGCCGAGCCGGTGAACGCGCTCGACGTAGGAGTCGATCGGCGTCGTCCGATAGAGCAGGTGATCGGCCTTCGCCCGGTCCGGAACCGTCCGATCGCCGGGCTCGAGGCGGGCGAGCGCGTTCCGGAACAGGTCGGTCAGGACGGGCTCGCCGCCCGAATCGAGACAGTAGAACACTTCGTAGGCGGACGTAATTCCGCGGTGGGCCCGGATCGTCGGCTCGCCCGCCCGCGTCGAGAGGACGATGACGGTCCCTTCGCCGGGGAGCGAGTCGTGACACGCTTTGACGTCCCGAAAGTCGCCACCGTCTTCGATCTCCGACCGAAGCTCACGCCGATGCGTTCCACAGAGTATCCACCGTCGCTCGCCGGAGCTAACGACCTCGGCGTTCGGATTCGCGAGCAGTACTGTCGTCATTATCGACCCGAATCGGATACACAGCTATTGTTATGAAAGGAATACTCCGCTCGAGCGGACAATCAATCGGCGATGAACGCTGCGGTTACGTTCGGAGATGAACGCCGCGGTTGCGTCCGGCGATGAACGCCGTGACTACTCCTCGCCGCGACGCTGGCGCAGGTTCTGTCGCGTGAACTGCGGCCGGGTACCGATCGATTTCGGCGAGCGAAACGACCGGTAGAGCTGGACCGTCACGAGCACCGCGAAGCCCGCGGCGACGATCGATCCGCGGGGTGCCTCGAGGGCGTAGAGGACGCCCATCGAGAACAGCGACATGGTGAGCAACATGCCGTAGACCAGCCGCTTGGCGAGTTTGTCGAAGACGTTCTCTTTGTCCTCGACGCCGATGCGGACGTGGAGGTCGTCGCGGTCGAGGCGGTCGAGCGCCCGCTCGGCCTTGGGCGCGAGCCGCGTTAACGACTCGCCGGACCGGCGGAGTTGTCGGCCCGTTTCGTCGAGATACTGTCGGATGGACTCCTCGCGATACCCCTGCTCGGTCAGGTAGTCGGTCGCTGTCGAAATGAAGTCGAAGTCCTCGTCGAGGGTGACGCAGACGCCCTCGACGACGGTCGCGACCCGGAGGACGAGCGCGAGGTTCTTCGGCAGCCGGAAGGGGAACACGTAGATCGAGTCCTCGATCTGGCCGACGATCTGATTGACGCGATACTGCTCGACGTCCTCCCCGCGGGCGTCCTGGATCGCGATCTCCATCACCTCGGCCATCACGCCCCGATCGGCGTCCGGGCTGAGCGTCCCGATCTCGATCAGCGCGTCGAGGATCGCGTCGATGTCCTGGTTGGCGACGGCGACGTAGAACTCGATGATCTTCTCCTGGACGAACGGCTCCACCCGTCCCGACATTCCGAAGTCGTAGAAGACGATCCGGCCGTCGTCGGTCACCGCGAGGTTTCCCGGATGCGGATCGGCGTGGAAGACCCCGTCGTCCATGATCATCTGCAGGTACGCTCGCTCGAGGTTCTCCGCGACCTCGGTTCGGTCGATTCCCTCGCGCTCGAGTGCCGCGAGGTCGTTGATCTTCGTCCCCTCGACGTACTCCATCGTGAGCACGCGCGGGCCGGAGTGGCTCTCGAGCACGTCGGGGATGAGAAACCGGTCGTCGTCCGCGAAATTCGACCGAATTTCGGCGAGCATCTCCGCCTCGCGCTCGTAGTCCATCTCCTCGCGGATCGTCTTCGAGAACTCCTCGGCGAGATTCTCGAGCGAGAACGACCGGGCGTCGTCGACGAAGTACAGCAGGAGCGGCAGCGACCACTTGATGACCCGCAAATCGGCCCGGACGAGGGCCTCGATCTCCGGGCGGCGGACCTTCACGGCGACGTCACGGCCGACGTCGGGGTTCGTCTCGGACGGTCTTCCGTCGGCCCGTTCGCTCTCGGCCCGTCTCCGCTCGGTCTCGGGGTCGAGACGCGCTCGGTAGACCTGCCCCAGGCTCGCGCCGCTGATCGGCTCGGTGTCGAATTCCGCGAAGCGCTCGTCGACGGGCCCGAGTTCGTCCTCGAGCACCCGTTTCGCGTCCGGCCAGGGAGCCGGTGGCACGTCGTCCTGAAGCGACGCGAGGGTGTCGATGTACGCCGGCGGGAGCACGTCGGGACGCGTCGACAGCAACTGGCCGAGTTTGATGAAGGTCGGCCCGAGAGTCAATAACGACTCGAGCAACCGCTCGGCCCGACGGCGGTGCGTCTCGGTGTCGACCCGCCGGGGGCGACCGAACAGGAGGAAGCGCCGTCGGTCGCGGGCGTAGGCGAGCAACAGCGGGAGGAACTGCCGGGCGACGATGACGAATCGCTTGTACGCGCGGAGGGAGGCCAGCCTCGGTCACCCCGGGTTAGGCGTCCTCGTCGACGATGTCGATCGTCGTCTCGCCGCTCGTCCCGCGTTTCGGGAGGGTCAACTCGAGGACGCCCCGATCGACCGTCGCCGTCGCGTTAGCGTCGGAGGCGTCGTCGGGCAGGGGCAGGTCGACGTCGAGGAAGAGCGAGCGGTTCTCCGCGACGTACTGGTAGTCGTCGATCGGCTCCTTTTCGCGGTGGGCGTCGATGGTGATCCGACCGTCCTCGATCGCGAGGTCGAGCGACTCGGCGGACACTCCGGGCACGTCGAGCACGAGCAGGTAGGCGTCCTCGCTCTCGAGCAGATCGAAGAAGACGTCCTCGGAGAGATCCCGCAACGCGTCGCGGAGCGCAGACATGGATACAGGTTCGAACGCCGATACGAAAAACCCCGCGGTCGCGGCGAGGCGTTGACACCCTGTGAACGATCTATGACGGTTTCACTGACGAGTTGTGTACGGAGCGGAAACATTCCGTGTCACTCCGACCTCGCCAACCGACGTGCGGTGGCGCGCGCTGTATCGCGGTGAGCGGATAGCGAACCGCGGTTCGAACTCGTGCGAGGGATGAGCGAACGGAGTGAGCGAATCGGCTGGGGAGGATGTGGTCATTCCGTGTTGCCATGATAGCAGGACGCTTCTGTTTCGGTTCGATCACTCTCGAGTACACTGTCCATTCGTGTATGTATGGAATGATGGATTCTGACGAGGAGAACGGAAAATAATCTGTCCGGCGACCGTGGCAACATGGAATCGCCACGCCCTCCCCAGCCGATTCGCTCACGCCTGCGGCGTTCACTCATCCCTCGCACAATGTCGTCAGCTGGCCTCACTCCCGTTCGACCAGCTGACAGCGCGCGCCACTGCACACCGGTTGGTGAGATCGGAATGACACCTCCCTCTCCTCTAGTGTGCTTTCAATCGGGACGAGAGCCCCCGGTTTGTGACGCCCTGGCCCACCTACGGATCGAATGGTCAGACAACGGGTTCCCCCACGCTTTTGGCCTCCGGCGACTCGAGTCACCGTATGGAAGGTGCCGACCGCGAGCGCACGGAGGCCGGGTTCAAGGTGCGGACGCCGGTCGACGAGGCGCGTCGGATTCTACAGGAGGCGCTCGAGGGGAGTGGGGACGCCGATTTGGACGTCCCTTGCGGGACCGAGACCGTCGACGTCGACCGCGCGGACGGCCGCGTCCTCGCCGCGCCCGTCACCTCGGCTCGAGACGTGCCACACTACCGGCGGGCGGCGATGGACGGCTACGCCGTCCGGGCCGCGGACACGTTCGGGGCCAGCGATCGGTCGCCCGAAGTGCTGCGGATCGCCGAACCCGCTTCGGGGTCCGACGGCGGCGAGCACGCTACCGCCGACCGAATCGAACCGGGAACGGCTGCCCGGGTTCACACCGGCAGCGCGCTCCCCGAGGGAGCCGACGCCGTCGTTATGATCGAGCGGGTGACCGAATTCGAGTCGGCCGGCGAACTCGAGGTCGGGAATGCAGTTGCGGAGGGGGAAAACGTCGCCCCGATCGGCGAGGATATCGAGGCGGACCAGCACCTGTACGACGCCGGCCACCGGCTCCGACCGTCGGATCTGGGGCTTCTCCGATCGGCGGGCTACGGTCGCGTCGCGGTGGCCCAGCAACCCGCGGTCGGCGTCGTGCCGACGGGCGAGGAACTGGTCGCGGGCGACCCGGACCCCGGCGAAGTCGTCGAGACCAACGGGCTCACCGTCTCGCGGCTGGCCCAGCGCTGGGGCGCTCGAGCCACCTACCGCGACGTGGTCACCGATGATCCCGAGTCGCTACGGGTGGCGATCCAGCGGGATCTGACGAAGGACGTGATCGTCACGACCGGCGGCTCCTCGGTCGGCGAGCGCGACCTCTTACCCGAGGTGATCGACGATCTGGGGGAAGTGCTCGTCCACGGCGTCGGGCTCAAACCCGGCCACCCCGTCTGTCTCGGAATCGTCGAGGACACCCCCGTGCTCGCGCTGCCGGGCTACCCCGTCGCCTGCATCGTCAACGCCGTCCAGTTCCTCCGGCCGACACTGCGCTGGCTCGAGGGGACGACGCCCGATCCCCACCCGACGACGCGGGCGACTCTCGAGCGTAAGATCCCGAGCGAACCCGGGACGCGGACGTTCGCGCGGGTGCAACTCGAGGTACGCGACGAGGATGAGGGTGAGAGGGAGGGGGAGGAGCCCGAGTACGCGGCGATTCCGACGCGGGCGAGCGGCTCGGGCGTGCTCTCGAGCGTCGCGCTGGCGGACGGCTGGGTGGTCGTCGACGACGACCGCGAGGGGGTTCCGGCGGGCGAGACGGTCGCCGTCGAGGACTGGGAACCGACCGCCTGACGGCGGCGTCTCGAGGCGCGGTGCCAGGGCCGGCGCTCAGTACCGTTCGCTCCGCCGAGAGCGCAGGACGGCCCACAGGCCGACCGCGAGCGCGGCGAGCGCGATCGCGGCGGCGAGGAGCGGTCGGTCGACGGCGGCGGCCCGGCTGGCCGCGAAGAGGGACTCCCGTCGGCCGTAGTAGACGAGCGCGCCGACGGCCGCGTAGAACAGGAGGGTTCCGATCGCGGTGTAGACGCCGAACCGAAGGCGCGACATCCCGGCGAGCGCCGCCGGAATGGTGACGACGGAGCGCAGCGCCGGGAGGAACCGACCCCAGAAGACCGAGGACGCGCCCCAGCGACGGAACCATCGCCGGCCGCGCTCGACCGTCCCGTCGGAGACGTTGATCCGCTCTCTGAGGCGGCCGAGCCCGCTCGAGCCGGGGCCGCGGAACGCGTAATAGGGGACGAACGCCCCGACGGTCCCGCCCACGGTCGCCGCCGCGACGAAGACGAGGAACGAGAACGGATCGGTGATCAGGAGCGCGGCCGCCGCCGGAACGACGACCTCGCTCGGGAAGAACGGAAAGAGCATGGAGGTCTCGAGGAAGACGAAGAGCAAGAGCGCGATCGGACCGTACAGCCGGATGAATCGCAACGCGGTCGACCCGAAGTCAATCCCGAAGGCCGCCGTCCCGAAATCCACCATGGGTGGGCTAGGGCGTGGACGACGTTTCACTGTTCGGCCGGAGCCCTCGAGGAGTGCGGAAGCGACGACATCCGCGCACGGCCGACTGACGGGTCGCGTGCGGGCCGGTTGGTTATTCCGACCGAGCCCTTAGTGGCCCGGAGCCGGTACCACGGAAAACGGCGTATGCGCGAATTACAGCTCGAGGGGCTGCACCCGGCGGATCTGACGCGACGCCAGCGGCTGTTGGTCGTCTACGTCGTCAGTCTCGTTTCGATCGTCCTCCTCTACGCGACGCTCTACAACGTCGGGATGCGAGCGCTCGAGGACCGGCCCCAATCGATCTTCCGCTCGCTGCAGACGGTCACCGAGACGATGACGACGACGGGGTACGGCGCGGGCGCGCCGTGGTCGACCCCGGCGATGAACCTGCTGATGATGTCGATGCAGGTGACCGGCGTCGGGATCGGCTTCTTCACCCTGCGAATCCTCGTCATCCCGCTGTTCGAGCGGACGCCGCTCAACCTCGACGATCGGCTCACCGCGAAGGACGATCACGTCGTCGTCGCGGAGTACCGGCGCGACACCGAGGTCCTGCTCGACGAACTCGAGGAACTCGACGCGGAGTACGTCCTCCTCGAGTCCGACGAGGACGAGGCCAAACGGCTCTCGGACGACGGCTATCAGGCCATCCACGGCGATCCAGAGGACGGGGCGGACCTCGAGCGAGCGATGATCGATCGCGCCTCGCTGCTGATCACCGACGCCGGCGATCGCACCGCGAGCATCGTCCTGACGGCGCTGGAGGCCAACGAGGAGCTGCGGACGATCAGTTTCACCGAATCGACGCGCCACGACGAGGCGTTCGACGAGATCGGCGTCGACCGGAGCGTCGCGCCCCACGCGCTCATCGGTCGTCGGCTCGCCGAGAAGGCGACGACGCCGGTCGCGGTCGACGACCCCGCAACGGAGGACGAGGAGTCGATCGCCGTCCGAGAGGTTCTCGTCCGACGGGAGAGTCCGCTCCACGGCGTTCGCGTGGGAGAGTCGCCGATCGCGACCAGTCCGGACCTGACGCTGGTCGGCGGCTGGTTCGACGGGACCCTCCGCCTGTCGCCGCCGGGCGACGTTCGGCTCACGCCGAACACCGTACTGGTCGTCGCCGGGCCGGAACGGGCGATCGACGAGGTCTCGAGCGAGGTGTCCGGCGTCCGAGCGCCGCGAACGTCGGCGGACGCCGATATCGTCGTCGCCGGCGTCGGCGAAGGCGGGACGGCCGCTACCGACGCGCTCCCCGACGAGGCCTCGGTCACGACAGTCGACCGGTCCGCGCCGACGGATCCCGACGTCGTCGGCGACGTCAGCGAACCGGAGACGCTCCGGGAAGCGGGGGTCGACGACGCCGACGCGCTGATCGTCACCGTCGACGACGACGCGACCGCGCTGTTGACCGTGGCGACGGCCCGATCGCTCTCGGACGACGTGGAGATACTCGCCCGCGTGACCGACACCGAGAAGGCGACGCCGGCGTTCAAGGCCGGTGCCGACTACGTCCTCTCCATTCAGCGGACGACCGCGCGGCTGGTCGCGGCCGAGGTCCACGGCGAGCGAGTCATCGATCCGACGAGCCAGATCCGCCTCGTTCGGACCGGTTCGGAACCGTTCGCCGGCGACTCGCTCAGAGCGGTCCGCCGACACACCGAGCGCGGCTGGACGGTGGTCGGGGTCGTCCGAGAGGGAGCGATCGTCACCGACGAGCGGACGGCGATCGAATCGGGCGAGGAGGTGATCGTCGCCGGCAGCGACGAGACGATTCGGGAGTTCGAGCGGACGGTCGACGCCTCCTGACGGCGGTCTGCAGTCAGCGATCGACCGCCGGAACGGCCGTAGTGTTCGCTCGACTCCCTCACCGGAGCGCCTGCCGAACCGCGTCCGCGAGCGCGTTCACGCGGGCGACGTGTTCGTAGGAGCCGTCGCGAACGCCGTTCGTCACGTACGAGAAGCCGATGTTTTCCTCGGGATCCGCCCAGCCCACGCTACTCCCGAGGCCGGCGTGGCCGAACACGCGCTCGGGCGAGAGCGAGCCGTACGGCGCGACCGTGGTCCCGCCCTTCCAGAAGCCGAGCGCGAACCGGGCTTCCCGGCCGATCGTGCCGTCGGCGTCCGTCTCGGCCTCGAGGCGCGTCATCCGCTCGACGGTCTCGGGCTCGAGGAGTTGCGTTCCCTCGAGTTCGCCGCCGTTGGCGAGACAGGCGTAGAATCTGGCCATGTCCCCGGCGGTCCCGATGCCGTTGGCAGCGGGGATCACGGCGCGGTGGATCTCCTCCGAATTGAAGGGAGCCGCGACGTCGGTGTGATCGCCAAGGCCCTCGCCGGGGTCGCGACAGCGGTCGAACTCTTCGAATCCGACCAACGTCGCCACGTCGTCGTCCTCGTCGTCCCGCAAGCCGATCCCGGTGTCGTCCAGTCCGAGCGGACCGAAGACGCGCTCCCGGGCGGCCGCCTCGATCGGCGTCCCCGTGACGCGCCGGACGAGTTCCCCGACGAGCCAGCCGAAGGTCAGCGCGTGATAGGCCGGCGTCTCCCCCGGCGAGAAGTTCGGCTCCATCGCCTCGAGTTTCTCGACGACGGCGTCCCAGTCGCCCCACAGATCGGGCCGGTCGTCGATCTCGCTGCGGTTGAGCCCCGCGGTGTGACTGAGTACCTGCCGGACGGTGATTTCGACCTTTTCGGTCCCCTCGTCGGCGAACTCGGGCCAGTGGTCGACCACCCGGTCGTCGTAGTCGAGCGCCCCTTCCTCGACGAGAGAGTGCAACGTGACGGCCGCGTAGGGCTTCGTACTCGAGAAGAGGACGTGGCGCGTCTCGCGGGTCTCTTCCTCGCCGTCCGGCGCTTCGACGCCGCCCGCGAGATCGATCACCGGCTCGCCGTCGACGTAGACCGCTAGCTGCGCCCCGTGGTGGAGCCCGACCTCGAGGTGGCGTTCGAAGAGGGCTGCGATGCGCTCGCGGTCCGATTGGCCAAGTCGTGACATACCACAATCATCCAGCGGCGGGGTTGTAACCGTTCCCCTCGGCGGCCCGAGCGTGACGGCGGATTCGTTCGGGATCGACGGGAGAAACGAGGGGAGATCGAACTGACCGTCTTCGGTTCGAGGGGTTAGTCACCGGGCGACGACCCGGGACGGTACGATCGGCTGATGGCCTTCCAGTGGCCGGTCGAAAACCGATAGTAGGTGACGACGGCGGGAACGAGCGTCTCGAGGATCAACGCCGCGTAGAGCGCGCCGATCCCCAGCGGCGTGACGGCCTCGAGGAACGGGAGCGGAACCGGGACCGCACCGAGGAAGGCGACGGGGAGTGCGGCGCCGTAGAGACCGAGCACCTGCCCGTAGAACGGCCAGCGGGTGTCGCCGCTGGCGCGAAGCGGCCCGGTCGCACCGCTGCTCACGCCGCGGAAGACGACGCTGACGCAGGCGACCGCGATAAACGCGGTCACGAGCGGCAGGATCGACGGGTCGGCGACGAAGATGCGACCGACCCGTTCGGCGAAGAGGAGAACGATCGCCCCGCTGACGAGGTAGACGCCGGTCCCGAACCAGAGGACCTCGCGGCCGTACGTGTCGGCGTCCCGTTCGTCGCCCGTGCCCAGCTCCTGCCCGACGAGACTGCTCGAGGCGAGCGAGAAGCCCCAGCCGGGCGTGTCCAGCAGATCCCGGACGCGGCGGGCGACGACGTAGGCGGCGAGGACGTTCGGCCCGAAGAGGGCGACGATCGCGAGCATCGGAAACTGCGCCGCTCGCCGGGCGATGTTCGTGAAGACGAGCGGCGTCCCGATGTCGAGGACGGTTCGGAGTTCGCCGATCGTCGGACGCGGCCACGCCACGTCGATGGTGACGGGGAACTCGCCGATCAGCGGGAGCCGGCCGACGGTGAATCCGGTGACGAACGCGGTCAGCACGAGCACGTTCGCGACGACGGTCCCGATGGCCGCGCCGACGACGCCCAGCTCGAGGCCGAATATCAACACCGCGTTGATGGTCACGTTGACCACCGCACCGCCCGCTCGGAGCACCATCGGCGTCCACGCGTCGTCGGCACCGACGAGCGCCCGGCTGCCGATGAGATTCAGCCCCGCGAACGGGACCCCGATCGCGACGACCCGGAGGTAGTCCGAACCGTAGGCGATCGACGCGGGGTCGTTACCGACGAGCGCGATCAGTCGTTCGGGAACCGTTCCGTACAGCGCGGCGAGGGGAAGCAACAGTGCGACGACGATGACGCCGCTCGCCGTGACCGCCAGCGTGACGCCCTCCGCGGTCCCGCCGCTGTAGCGCTGGGAAACCAGACCGATCGTCGCGCCGGCGATCCCGCCACCGATCGCAAAGGCGACCGCCCAGTACGGGGTCGCGAGCCCGACGCCGGCGATCGCCGCCGGGCCGAGGGCGATCCCGACCATCGCGATGTCCGCCGCGGACTTCGACATCCGGGCGATCCCCGTGACGATCCGCGGCCAGGCGAGGTCGGTCGTCCGCTCGACGCGCCGGGCATCGACGACACCGAGCCGTGCGAGCAGGTAGCCGACCGCCAGCAGGAACCACCGGAAGGGGTTCGGGACGGCGCTCCATCGGAGGGACACGGACGACGGTCAGTGATCCGGCGGTAAAACCCTTCACATTCCGACATTTATAATTAACAATCGGCCTAGTTAGCGGTGTCAATCGCTCCAGACCGGTCATTTCGTCACGCTCGTTCGGTGATGGATAACGGGTGACGATCGACGCGATCGGAACGGCTCCCGTCGGACGTGTCCGGGCTGCGGGACCATCGGATCGGGGAGCGATCCAGTCGCTGGGACCGCAGGCTCGTTCGACCGACGTTTTTACCCTCGGCGCGCGAAGAGCCGCTATGAACCGCAAGGAGTTTCGCGATCTCGCCTCCCCCGACGAGGCCCGCGAGGCGATCGACTCGCTCTCGCTCGAGGGCGGCATCGAGCGCGTCCCGCTCGAGGACGCGCGCGGTCGGGTGCTCGTCGCGCGACTCGACGCCGAACTCGACGTGCCGGGGTTCGACCGGGCGAGCCTCGACGGCTACGCGCTGCGGGCGCGGGACACGTTCGGCGCGGACGAGGCCGATCCCGCTCGGCTCGAGGTGGTCGGCGAGGTCCACGCCGGCGCGGAACCCGACGTGGTACTCGAGTCGGGACAGGCGGCGGAGATTTCGACCGGCGCGGTGATGCCCGACGGGGCCGACGCGATGGTCCCGGTGGAGCGAACTGATACAGACGCAGACGGCAACGAGGTGCTGGTCCGCACGTCGGTCGCACCCGGCGACAACGTCATGTTCGCGGGGGCGGATGTCGCCGCCGGCGAGCGCGCGCTCGGTCCCGGAACGACGATCACGCCGCGCGATATCGGCCTCCTATCCGCGCTGGGAATCGACGAGGTGCCGGTCCGGGCGAAGCCGCGCGTCGGCATCGTTTCGACGGGCGACGAACTCGTCCGGCCGGGCGAGGAACTGCACAGCGAGCGCGGGCAGATCTACGACGTCAACAGCTACACGATCGCCGCGGGGGTCGAAGACGCGGGCGGAGAGGCGGTCCTCTACCCCCACGCCGGAGACGAGCAAGACGAGATGGAGCGGATCCTTCGCGAGGCCGCCGAGGAGTGCGACCTCGTGCTCTCGTCGGGATCGACCAGCGCGAGCGCGGTCGACGTCATCTACCGCGTCATCGAGGAACAGGGCGAGTTGCTGCTCCACGGCGTGAGCGTCAAGCCGGGGAAGCCGATGTTGATCGGACGGCTCGATAACTCTGCATACGTCGGGCTGCCGGGGTATCCCGTCTCCGCGATGATGGTCTTCGGAGCGTTCGTCGCGTCGGCGATCCGCGAGGCGGCCGGCATCCCGGAACCCGCGTCCGCGACGGTTTCCGGCCGCCTCGCACGACAGGAACGCTACGAGGAGGGACGCCATCGGCTCATGCCCGTCGGGTTGGTTACGGACGGCGCAGGCGAGACGCTCGTCTACCCGGTCGACAAGGGCAGCGGCGCGACGACCAGTCTCGCCGACGCCGACGGCGTCGTGGAGGTCGGTCCCGAGACCGATTACCTCGAGAAGGGCGAACCCGTCACGGTCACGCTGTTCTCGCCAGACGTCCGGCCGCCGACGCTGTTCGGCGTCGGCGAGGGCGATCCGACGCTGAATCGAGTGCTCGACGGCCTCGAGAACCCGCGCTACCTCTCGGTCGGCACTCGGCCCGGCCTGCGGCAGCTTCGCGAGGGGGGCCCCGACGTGGCCGTAGTTGCGGGGCCCCTCGAGCGAGAGACGGAAACGAGCGAACTCGGCCACTGGGATCGCGAGTGGGGGCTGATCGTCCGCGCCGGCAACCCCGACGAGATAGAGGGGCTCGAAGACCTGGTCGATCGCGACCTGCGCTTCGTCAATCGGACGACTGACTCCGGACTGCGCTCGAGTCTCGACGCTGCCGTAGACGAGATCTCGACCGACCGAGGGACGACCCGCCGCGACCTGACTGACGCGATCAGCGGCTACGACCTCGGGTTGCGCGCCCACGAGAGCCCCGCCCGCAAAGTCATCGCGGGCGACGCCGACGCCGGGCTCGGTCTGCGCGAGACCGCCGACCGGCTGGATCTCGGCTTCGTCTCCCTCGGCGAGCAGCCGGTTCGCGTCCTCGCGAACCCCGACCGGACGGAGAAGGACGGAGTGCGAGAACTCGAGGCGGCGCTTTCGGACGTCTCGTCGTGAACGCGCGTCGAAACGATTCCCACCGGACCACTACGACTCACTGTGGGACGACTCCTCGCGAACGAACAGCACCAGCGCGAGGACGATGAAACTCGTCGCCGCGATCCCGGTAATGATGCCGATGAGCGGATACTCCATCCCGCCTAACAGCCACAGAATACCGAGGTAGACGGCGAAGCCTGCACCGATCAGATAGAGGACCGGACGCCAGTATCGCGTGAGATAAACGACGGGGCCAACGAGGAGCGCCGCTCCGATGAGGACGAATTGGCGGGCGGAGTCGGTCGGAACCGACGACGCGAATCCCCCCAGATACAGGTGGATACCGGCCAGCAGGAGACACAACAGCAGAAAGACCCACCTGATCGAATCTCTGTGGGCCCCTAATCCAACGGTCATTCTCGTATCGATAGATGAGTGCACGGCATACCAGTTGCTGAATTGCGACATCGGCTCCCCCACGATCACGGGCCACCCCCGCGAACCGAGGCCGCCGTTTTTGGTCGCCCGCGCCGTACGAGCAGCCATGCGAATCGTCACGACGCTCCCCTCGGCGACCGAAATGGTGGCCGCGCTCGGCTGCGAGCCGGTCGGCGTCTCCCACGAGTGCGACTATCCACCGAACGCCGCCGACGCGCCAGCCGTCACCCGATCGCGGATCGACGCGTCGGGCTCGAGCGGCGAGATCGATCAGCAGGTCCTCGAGACCGCCGACGCCGAGGGCGGCGTCTACGACGTCGACGTCGAAACGCTCGACGACCTCGAGCCGGACGTGATCGTCACGCAGGGGATGTGCGACGTCTGCGCGGTCGACGTGGCGGTCATCGAGGACGCCGTCGACCGGAGTTCGGCCGACCCCGAAATCGTTCCGACCGATCCCCATAGCGTCGACGACGTGCTCGGCGACCTCGAGCGAATCGGCCGTGCGGTCGGTCGGGAAGAGCGCGCTGGGCAGGTTCGGCGGGAGCTCGAGTCGCGGATAGAGGCGGTCCGGAGTCGAACCGCCGACATCCCGGCCGAGGACCGTCCGCGCGTCGCGATCTTCGACTGGACGGATCCCGCGATGATCGCGGGCCACTGGACCGGCGAACTCGTCGGCTGGGCCGGCGGCGAGTACGGGCTGGCCGCCGTCGGCGAGCGCTCGCGGCCGCGGGAGTGGGACGACATCCGCGCGTACGATCCCGACGTCGTGATCGTCGCGCCCTGTGGCTTCGACCTCGAGCAGATCGCCGAGAACACGGCAGACCTCACCGAGCGCGAGGGATGGGAGGCGCTGACGGCGGTTCGCGAGGGACGCGTCTGGGCGATGGACGGCGATCACTACCTCAATCGACCCGGACCGCAGCTGGTGAACACGCTCGAGGCGCTGGCACCGATCGTTCAACCGGAACCGTTCGAGGAACCGGCTGCGGATATCGCGGTTCCGTTCGCGGAACTCGAGGGGCTCGAGTCGGAGCGCGACCCCGCCGATCCCGAGTCGCGAGCCGAAATCGACTCGAGCCCGTGATCGTCCTCCCGACCGCCGTCCGCGAGGCGATCCTCGAGCGCGCTCGGAAGGGGGATCCCGAGGAGGTTTGCGGCGTCCTCGGCGGCGAGTACGAGCCCGACGGGCGGAGCCGCGCGCGGTCGCAGTACCCGGCCGAAAACGTCGCGGAAACGCCGCGCACGCGCTACGAGATCGATCCCGAGCAGCAGCTCCTGATCTTCGAGCGCCTCGAGGACCGCGGCGAGGAGATCGTCGGCTTCTACCACTCCCATCCCCGCGGCCCGCCGCGGCCGAGCGCGACCGACGCCGCGCGAGCGACGTGGCCCGATCGGTCGTACGTGATCGTCTCGCTCGAGCCGTTCGAGGTGGGGTCGTGGCGCTGGCGGACGAATACCGGCGCGGATAACTTCGAGCGAGAACGGATCGTCGTCGGCTGATCGTCGAGCGGTTCTCATACGGACTACTGTCCGTCGTTCCGGCGCACCCGCGACCCGCCATGCGGGTGCACCGGTACACAGGGACAGCAGACCGTATCAGTCGTCCGCGTCGTCCTCGAGTTCGTCCGCGTGCGCTCGCGCCTCGGCCGCCTGCGCCCGAAACTCCTCGATCCGCTGGCTCAGCTTCTTCCCCGCGGTGTATTTGAACTCGTCGGGCATCATGCCGTACTCGATATCGAGGGTGATCATCGTGTCACAGCCCTCGATGATCTCAGGGGCCCAGCTTCCCTGTGCCAGCTTCGATTCGTCCGCGATCACCGCCTCGCCGTCCTCGACGTCGATGAACGCGCTCACGATGTTCCAGATGTTCGGATCGCTCGAGCTCACCTCGTCGAACAGCCCCTCGAGTCGCGAGTCCTTGATCTCCTCGTCGCGCAGTTCCGCGAGCAGGTCCTCGAGGGCGTCGGCGATCTCCTCGCACTCGGCGGCTTCCTCGCGAAGGTCTGCCGGTGACTCACTCGAATCGGATCCCGTCATCGGCTCTCCCCCGGCACGTCGGTGTCCGCGATCATATACTGGACGGTACCCGCTTTGGCACCGTAAACGTACGCTTGTTCCTCGCTCCGTCATCTCGCGAGGGGTCGACGACGAACTGGCTAAAGATTTTCTGACATGTGGCCGAGATCATTACGAACCCCCCTCGTGAAAGTGGGGTTGTGAAAAATCGCTATATCGTCATCTTTGCGGTAGAAGGTGTCGGAATCGGCGCTCTTCTCTACGTCGCTCTCCGCGAGATGGTCCGCCACTTTGTAGATGTTTCAGAATTGATACCACAGTTTCCTTACGTCGGCATCGTTGCGAACGTCGTCGGTCTGGGGGTCGTCCTCCCGCTAGTCGTCCTCGGGACGATCTCGATGGTACGGATGATCGGACTCGACAAAGTGTAGCGGTCGCAATCCAACCCCGTTACGAGAGTCGCGATTACGACGCATGCGATTACGACGCGTTCGTGAGGACGTCCGTCACCCAGACGCGGTTCGGGTCCGCCGTCACCTCCATCCAGTCGACTAGTCGATCCCGCATCTCGCGTCGCGCGTCCTCGTATTCGGGGTGATCGATCAGATTTCGGAGCTCCGCCGGATCCGCCTCGAGATCGTACAGTTCGTCGATGTCGGGGCCGTTGTAGACGTACTTGTACCGATCCGTGCGGACCATCCGCTGGCTGTAAAGGCCGAACTCGTCGCCGTGGTACTGCGCGAACGTGGAGTCGCGCCAGTCGTGGCCCTCGGGCAACTCGCCGCCGTTCTCGAGGAGCGGAACCAGACTCCGCGAGTCGAAGCCGTCGGGAGCCGGGACGCCGGCGATCTCGAGGAAGGTGGCCGCGAGGTCGTGCAGGTGAACCGGAACGTCGCAACTCGACTCGCCGTCTACCACGCCCGGCCAGCGCACCTGCAGCGGGATGCGGTAGGTGTCGTCGTACATCAACGGCCCCTTGTTGAACTGGCGGTGGCTCCCGGCGAAATCGCCGTGATCCGAGGCGTGGACCACGACCGTGTCGTCGGCCAGCCCCCGATTCTCGAGGGTCTCGAGGATCCGCTCGAGCTGGTGGTCGATCAGCGTGATGAAGCCCCAGTACTTCGCGATGGCTTCGGCCCAGATGTCCCAGTCGAAGCCGTCGACGCCGCGGTAGGCGAGGTAGTTCTCGTGGACCTGGGGCTTCCCGTCGTAGGTTTCGGCGTAGCTCTCGGGGGGCTCGATCTCGTCGGGATCGTACAGCGAGGCGTACGGCTCCGGGACGACGTAGGGGTGGTGGGGCCCGTAGAAGTCCGCCCGGTGGAAGAAGGGACCATTCCGATCGCCGTCCGCGTGCGATTCGATCGCGTCGATCGTCCGCTCGGCGAGGAAATAGGCTCGGGTGTCCTCGACGTCGACGGACGTTTTCGCGGCGACGAACGTCCCCTCCTCGGCGTCTCGCAGATCGTCACCGGTGTAGATCTCCTCCTCGAGGTCGGCCTCGCCGACCGGGACGCCTCGCTCCTCGCGGTACTCGCGGAACGCCTCGTCGATGTCGTCGTGGTGTTTGTCGCTGCCCCCGAGATACGAGAAGCCGAAATCGGCGGGCGTCTGATCGCGACCGGCGTGCCACTTCCCCGTGTAGGTGAGGTCGTAGCCGGCCGCCACGAGCGCCTCGGAAAACGTCGGCAGCTCCGCGGGCAGGTTCGCCCGAATCGCGTCCGGCTCGTGGCAGTTGTTCAGCATTCCGTGACCGTGGGGGAACTGCCCGGTCAGGAGCGACGCGCGAGCGCTCGAGCAGATGCTGATCGGCGTGAACGCCCGCTCGAAGCGGACCCCCTCGCTCGAGAGCCGATCGATCGCCGGCGTTTCGATCGGCGGTCCCTCGGGTGTGCTGGCGTCGTATCGCTCCTGGTCGGTGAGAACGAGCAGAACGTTCGGACGGGTATCGGCGTCAGCGTCAGCCATCGGGCGAGGTACGTCGCCGCAGCAGTTAACGATGGGACCTGCAGTCGTGATCTCGCTCGAGCGGGGGGACGGATGCGATATCCTCGGTGTGAACCCGACCGTTCAATAGCCCCCCGTTCGACGGTGCACGCGTGCCTAGTGCGTACTGTGGTGAGTGTGAGTGGCAGCACCGAGTCGACGGGGACGACCCGGGCGAGCTCAGCCGCGCGATGATCGATCATTTCGTCGAGACGGGGCACTCGCCGGTCGAGCGACGCGACGCCGAGGAGCGCCTCGAGAACCGCGCCGATGCCGACGAGCAACCGGCAGAGAACCGGTCGGAACAGCCGCCAGCGTCGGTGTCGGAACGGGATTCGAACACGCGCCTCGAGTGACTCAGTCGAGGTCCTCGAACGTCGGCCGCTCTGCGTCGCCCGGGAACTCGTCGACCGGAACCTGCGTCTGATCGCCCGACGACATGTCCTTGATCGTCACCTCGTCGTTCGCGAGGTCCTGTTCGCCGACGATGACGACGGTTTCGGCGTTGATCGAGTCGGCGTAATCGAGCTGCGCCCCGAACGAACGACCGGCGACGTCGGTCTCGACGACGTGACCGCGATCGCGCAGTTCGCGGGAGATTCGCGCCGCTTCGCTTCGGGTGTCGCCGACCTGCAGGACGTAGTAGTCCGTCGTGACCTCCTCCTCGGGCCAGACGCCCGCGCGCTGTAACAGGAGCGGCAGCGTCGCGTGGCCCGGCGCGACGCCGACCGCGGGCGTCGGCTGGCCGCCGAAACCCTCGATGAGATCGTCGTAGCGGCCGCCGCCGAAGATCGACCGGGAGACCTCGCCGGCGGAGTCGAAACACTCGAAGACGACGCCGGTGTAGTAGTCCAGTCCGCGGGCCGTCTCGAGGGAGACGGTGCAGTACTCGCGCGCGCCGAAGTCCTCGGCGGCCGCGAGCACGTTTTGCAGGTTCTCGACGGCCGCGGTCACGCGCTCGGTGTCGGCGAACGCGTCGACCGCCTCGAGGTCGCCGTCAGCGATGAGATCGTCGAACTCGGCCGCCTGATCGGCCGAGAGACCGGCGTCGATCAGGAGGTCGTGGTACTCGACGGCCGAAATCTTGCCGGACTTGTCGACCGCGCGGATCGCCGCCTCGGTGTCGACGTCGGCGTCGTAGCTCTCGAGGACGCCGCCGAGGATGTCCCGGTGGGAGATCCGAAACTCGAAGTGGTCGCCGGTGAGTCCGAGGCCGGTGAGGGCGTCGGCGGCCCACGCGAGAATCTCGGCGTCGGCCTCGGGCGCGGACGAGCCGAAGATGTCGACGTTGGTCTGATAGAACTCGCGCTGGCGGCCCTGCTGGACCTGCTCGTAGCGCCAGAACGGCCGCGTCGAGACCCACTTGATCGGCTTCGACAGCTCCTGTTGCTTGGCGACGACCATCCGGGCGACGGTCGGCGTCAGTTCGGGCGTCATCGCGACGTGGCGGCCGCCCTGATCCTCGAAAGAGTAGAGTTCGTCGACGATCTCGTCGCCGCTCTTGTCGGTCCAGAGTTCGGCGCGCTCGAGCGCCGGCGTTCCGATCTCGCGGAAGCCGTACTCTCGGGCGGTCTCCTCCAACACGTCGATAGTCGCCCGCCTGGCGGACATTTCGCCGGGATAGAAGTCACGAAAGCCCTTGATCCGGTCGTACATGCGAATTCGTTCGGGGACGGCGAACTTCTATCCTTTCGTTCCGGCGTGTCCGTCGCGACCGTCGGCGGTCTCGACGAGCGGTCGGTGGGCGTTTTGGTTCAATGCTAATTCCCGTTAGTTCGACCGTCCCCGCCCTGAGACCGTCCCGTACATTGATACTGACCTGCGTCAAGTGGCAACTGTGCAACGCGTGGCCGACGACGATTGGGTCGCGGAGATCGGCGAGCGACTGCCGGTTTCGCCGCTCTCGGCGCTCGGTCTCTTTCTGGCCGCGATCATCGGGATCCGCATCGCTCTCGAACACGTGACGACCAGAGCGCTCCTCGAGAGCGTCTTTCCGCTGCTGGCGGCGACCGCCGTCGTCTTCGCCGACCGCTGGCTGGTTTCCCGCGACATCTCGATTCGAGACCGACTCACCGTCTTCGGCTACGGACTCGGCGGCTTCCTCGCCGCCGTCCTCGTGACGGCGATGCATCTCTACGTGCTGTATCTCGAGGAGACCGGCGCGCAAGCGCCCCTGTACCTGCTCTTGATGGGCGGAACGGTCGGCGTCGGCGCGGGTACCGTCGCCGGCGTCTACGAGATCCAACAGCGGGCCGCCGTCCGCGAGGCCGAACGACAGAGCGCGCGCTTAGAAGAGTTCGCGAGCGTCGTCAGTCACGATCTCCGAAACCCGCTCAGCGTCGCTCAGGGTCGGCTCCGAGCGGCGTTCACCGACGGCGATCCGGAGCACTTGCGGGAGGTCGACGCCGCGCTGGATCGGATGGACGAACTGATCGAGGAGACGCTGTCGGTGGCTCGCAGCGGGACGCAGGTCGAAGATACGTACGACGTCCCGCTGGTCGAACTCGCGAGCGACGCGTGGACGGTCGTCGAGACGGACGAGGCCACCTACGAGATCGTCGGCGACCGAACGCTGGAAGTCGACCCCCTTCGGTCGAAACAACTCTTCGAAAACCTCTATCGTAACGCGATCGAACACGGCCGCGAGGACGTCCACATCCGCGTCGGCCCCTGCGACGGCGGCTTCTTCGTCGCCGACGACGGCCCCGGTATCCCCGAAGACGAGCGAGCGTCGGTGCTCGAGCAGGGGTACTCGACGTCCGCGGAGGGGTCGGGGCTCGGCCTCGCGATCGTCCGCGCTATCGCCGACGCCCACGGCTGGCGGGTCTCGATCGCCGAAAGCGAGGGCGGCGGGGCCCGGTTCGAGTTTACTCGCGGCGGCTGAGACGGTCCGGTGGAACGGCGTCCCGGAGCACCCGCGGGACGGTTCGCGGCTGCTCCGGAGATGACGTCCGTCAGTCCGTACGAAACGCCTCACATCGGGCCGACGGTCACCGAATCTTCGTCACGTACGTCTGATCGTGATCGGGGAAACACTCCGCGATCGCCGCCGGGCCGCCTTCTTCCGCGATGAGCGCCCGGAGTTCCGCCTCGTAATCGGCCCTGTCGATCTCCTCGCTCGGCCCGACGGTCACGTCCAGGCGCGCCTCGACGAGCCGGTCGACGGCCGACCGGCCAAAGCCCGACAGCGGCGCGATGTAATCGACGTCGTGTCGGTCCTCGAGGCTCTGGGCTTGCGCCCGCGACACCGTGGGAACGCGATCGTCGCGGCGAGTGCCGTCCGCGATCGCGTCGAACTCTCGAGTCGCCAACTGCTCCAGGGCGTGCGTGTGGACCAGCTGGATCCCGTTTCGCGGGAAACCGTCCTCGCGGATCCGATCGGCGGCCTCGCGGGCGACGTCCGGATCGCACTCGAGGCGTTCGAACTCGAACCCGGCCGTATCGGCCGTTTCGCGGGCGTGCTTCCAGTCGTCACTGATCCCGAAGTGAGCCGTCAGCAACGTTACGTCGTAGAACTCCTCGAGCAAGAGCGCGGCGAGCGTCGAGTCCTTCCCGCCGCTGTAGAGCAGTCCGAGTTCCATTACCGGCGCTGGATGTCGAAGCTCTGGGAGTCCGGCTTCAGCTCCTTGAGGAGCTGTTTCATCTTGTCGTCGTCGATCTTGCCCTGAATGCGGCCGCTTCGGGCGAGACTGACGACCTGGCGCTCGACCTGCTCGCCGAACTGGGGCTTGCTCATCTTGACCGTGTTGAGCCGCTTGCGGGCTTCGTCGGTCAGGTGCTGGCGCAACACGGCCTTCTTCTGGGCGTCGGCTTGTTGCTGGGCCGCCTCCTGATTGCCCTCGCCTTGCCCGTCGGCGCGGTCCTGCAGCTGCTCCATTTTCTTCTGTCGAAGCTCCTCGAGTTTTTCCTCGTCCGGTGAGCCACTCATCGTTGTCTCGTACTTGGCCGGCACGCCGGAAAATGATTACGGACGACGGTAGCGATGGCTCTGGGCGGGAAAACCGACACGAAAACGAACTCGTGAATTAGGCGTAGCGCTCGAGTTCCGGACGGTCGAGCTCCTCGAGAACCTGACCGGCGGTGTCGTCGAGCAGGCTCCGTCCCTCGGCGGTGATTCGGCGACCCTCGCCCTCGGCGGTCTCGACGAGGTCCTCCTCCTCGAGTTGCTGGAGGATCGTCCGAATGAGGTTCTTCGAGCCGTCGGTGCGCTTGTCGGGCGCGACCTGATAGCGGTTCGAACCGCCCTTCGCACCGCCGTACTGCGTCGAGAGCCGCTCGACGCCGACGGGGCCGCGGTCGGCGACCTTGCGCAGGAGACTCGCGGCGCGGGTCGCCCAGAAATCGTCCTGTTCGGGTGGCAGTTCTCGGTCGACGCCGCTCTTGGCGAACGCGCCCCAGTCCGGTTCCTCGAGTCGATCCGCGAGATCGTCGGCGAGCGCCTCGATGAGGTCGTCCGCCGGAACGTCGTACATCGTAGCCATTGGCGTGTGATTCCCGTCGGCGGCATTTAAGGCCATCGTATCCGCACAGCCCGGCGTCGGCCCGGACCGTTTTTCGCCCTCGAGTCGAAACGGGGGGTATGGACGAACGCGCCGCTCTGGGACTCCTGTCGGACGAACTCGCGACGGCCGGCGACGACGCGGCCGTCGTCGACGGGCTGGTCGTCACGACGGACATGCTTCACGAGCGGACGGACTTTCCGGACGGAACGACCCGCTACACGGCCGGCTGGCGCGCCGTCGGCGCGTCCCTCTCGGACGTGGCGGCGATGGGAGCCGAGGCCACGGCCGCCGTCGCCGCCTACGCGGCCCCCGAATTCGACCGCGACGAGCTGCTCGACTTCGTTCGCGGCGCGAGCGATGTCTGCGAGCGCGTCGACACGGAGTACGTCGGGGGCGATCTAGACGGCCACGACGAGTTCACCGTCGCGACGACCGCGATCGGACGCACCGACGAGCCCGTCCCCCGGAGCGGCGCTCGGCCCGGCGACGCCGTCTGCGTGACCGGCACGCTCGGTCGCAGCGCGGCCGCGCTCGAGTACTTCGAACGGGCGGCCGCGAGTGCCGGTGGCGACGAGCGGCTGTTCGAACGCGCGAACGACCTCTTTCGCTTCGAGCCGCGGATCGCGACCGGCCGTGCGCTGGCTCCCCACGCGAGCGCGATGATGGACTCGAGCGACGGGCTCGCCCGGTCGCTCCATCAGCTCGCCGAGGCCAGCGACTGCGGATTTGCGATCGAGTCCGACTCGATTCCGATCGACGACAGCGTCCGCGACGTGGCAGACGGTGACGACGAGGCGCTCGAGCTCGCGACCACCTTCGGCGAGGACTTCGAACTCGTCGCGACGCTCCCCGAGGACGCGCTGGCGGCTGTCCGAGAGACGGCCGACGTATCGCTGTCGGTGATCGGTGTCGCGTCCGAAGCCGAGGACGGACTCGCGATGGACGGCGAACCGCTCGCGGATCGCGGCTATACCCACGGCTGAGGGAGTGTAACGGCGAGAAGAGGGGCAGAGATGTGCGAGTAGAGGGACGGACGCGGGCCGAATTACCCCACGATCACGACCGGGATCGGCATGAAACAGAGCACCCCGAGGCCGAACGTCGCGGTCCCGAGCAGGAACCGACCGCGGCCGAGCGGCTCGTCCCGTACCGGCGCGGCGGGCCCCTTCGAGGCGAGCAGCGCGGTCAAGAATCCCCAGATGATCCAGATCAGGACCGTGTTCACGCCGTAGCCGTCGACGTAGTAGAGGTAGGCGGCGAGCGCGAACAGCGCGCCCGGAACCAGCGCGGCGATCGTCTCCTGCAACTCGCCGGCCATCGCCCGGAGGATGTGGCCCCCGTCGAGCTGACCGACCGGGATCAGGTTGAGGAAGGTGACGAGCATCCCGACCCACGCGCCGATGACGACCGGGTTCACCCCGGTCGTCGGATCGTTGCGGTACAGCGGCTGGTCGAACCCGGCCGCGAGCAACTCGAGTAGCGGCGGATAGCCCAGTTCGATCCGAACCGCGTCGGGGTTTTGGAGTAACGCTGGATCGACCGAAACCGGCGGCAGGTGAAGTCCGATCACGGTTACGACGACCGTCGCGATCAGCCCGGCCAGCGGTCCGGCAGCGCCGATATCGAACAGCGCCTTTCTGTCCGGCATCCGGCCTTTCAGGGTGATGACCGCCCCCATCGTCCCGATAAGCGTCGGGACGGGGATGAAGTAGGGTAACGAGGCGTCGACCTGATGGTACCGGCTCACGACGTAATGACCCATCTCGTGGACGCCGAGCACCCCCAGAATAGCCGCCGTGAACGGCCAGGCCTGCCAGATCACGGTCGGATCGGAGATCGGATCGAGCTGGTACCAGAACGAACCCGCGAACAGCGTCGAGCCGATCGTCAACAGGAACAGCACGATGTTCGTCCACGGAATCCCGTCGATCCCGACGCTGGTCGGCTCGGCGACGATCGCGTACTCGCCGTGACGACGCTCGAGGTCGACGTCGTACCCGCGTTCGTGAAAGACGGGCCAGAGTTCTCGAAGCACCTGCTCCGGGTGGGTCGACGGATCGCCGTAGTACACTAACTGCCCGTCTTCGCGGCTCACCTCGTAGACCGCAAACACCGACTCGATCCGGTCGATCGGCGGCCCGTCCTCGAGCGAGCGGCCGCCCCGTCTCGCCGTCCCGAATTCGGACCGGTCGACGTCGTCCATCACGCGTGATTTACCGCGGCCGGGTATAAATCGACTGCCGTCGGCAGGGCCGTCCGTTTCTCCCGGTTACAGAGCCTACCCGCCTCGGCCACGTCGCCCTCGCCAGTCTGCGAATCGTCGACAGAGCAGGCGAAAAGAGGGGGGCGCGTACGCGTCGCTCGAGCCGCGCGGGAACGACGTCGGAACAGCTCGTCGCGACCTGAGACGACGGTCGGGAAAACGGGAAGGGAACCGAAGCGTCAGCGGAGTCGCCGGGAACGTAGGGAACCGCGCTGGATCGCGTCGGTGACACAGCGCGGAGTGGAGAACGCGGGGACTGTCGTTCGTGCGAATCGGTCTGGGTGATCGGAGTTACGCAGGGGCGACGCGCCACGTCGTCGCACTCGTGTACGACCACTTCTCGATCTCGAGGTCGGTGACGGAGTCGGAGAGTTTGACCATCAACGCGCCGATTTCCTTGGGAGACATCCCGACATCGTCCGCGATGAACTTGCCTTTGAAGTATAGTTCACCGTCTTCGGCGCGATCGCGAAGGTAGGACTTGAGGCGGTGTTCCTTGCTTTCCGTGGAGGGTTGGGCTGTCGTGCTCATCGACGGATTCTCCTTGTGGGGGATATCTGTTATAAATAGCAGATGGTTAGCGGCGTTTCGATTGTGTTCAGCGATCTGGGGGGTAAACGACGTTTTATGCTCGATTACCAGACTGTTAATAAGACGAAGAGAAGCCACGAGATGTTTTAAAACCGTGCCTAACGCATTATTTCAGATTAGACCGTTCCGATCGATGCAATATCGTCTTTCCCGACCGTTTCACAGTTGCATCCCGAACGGCGAACGAAAATAACGGTCACGGTCGATCGTGGACCCAGAACTCGTCCTCGACCGTGACCTCCTTTTTGAACAGCGGCACCTCGTCTTTCAGGCGGTTGATCCCGTCTTCGACGGTCCGAAACGCCTCCTCGCGGTGGCCGGCGAGGACGACGACGAAGACGATGTCCTCGCCGTCCTCGACGATACCCGTCCGGTGATAGAGTTCGACGTCGAAGACGCCGTCTCGAGCCTCGAGATCCGCTTCGAGGGCCGCCATCCGTTCGTCGGCGACGCCCTCGTACTTCTCGAACTCGAGGTGCTGGGTGCGCGCGTCGTCCGCGCTGTCTTTCGCGCGGACCCGGCCGGTGAAGGTCGCGATCGCACCCGCTCGGTCGGCCCGCGGCGATCGTTTGATGCGGGCCACCAGCGACTCGAGCGTCTCGTGGGGCTCTGCCGACTCGACGGCCCCCACCACGGCATCGAGTTCGAGGTCACCGGGGTCGTTGACGCTCGCGATAATGTCACCGGTCGGCTCGCGCTCGACGTCGGCTGATCCCACGACGATCGAGGGATAGCGAAGCGTCGGCGTGCCGGCGACGACCGCGTACTCGCAGTCGGTCGCCAGACTGTCGAGCGCGTCGCCGACGGACATCCCCGTCCCCGAGGCGAGCCAGTCGCCGTCGACCCCGAGGTCGTAGGTGACGTCCCCGCCGAGCGTGATCGATTCGCGCGCCCGTGCGCCGTCAGCGATCGTCGCGTCGTACCTGACGACGCCGACGCGGCCTCGCTCGGAGAGCCGATCGACGGTCCGATCGACGACCGCCTCGAGCGCGTCGCCGTCCGCTCCCCCGTCGCGAACACCCAGTACGTGCATGTTCGAACGATGGGGCGGTCGGGCTTTGTAGCTGTCGCCAGAAAGCACCGCGCTGGGCGATCGCCACACGCCCGCCCACTGCGCCCCCTTCAGTCCCACCCGGCAGAGTCGGGCTCGGGAGGGTGTCCTGCGACGGAAAGCGCGTCGAGAACCGGGGTCCTGGGACTTTGGGCGTGCACCCCGAACGTTCGATATGCCCTTCCGAATCGGCTTCACGGGCGACGTGATGCTCGGGCGGCTCGTCGACGGCCGTCAACGCAGCCGCTCCGTCGGTGCGGTCTGGGGAACCGTCCGCGAGCGCCTTCGCGAACTGGACGGACTCGTGATCAACCTCGAGTGCGTGCTCTCGACGCGCGGCCGGGAGTGGCAACGCACTCACCGTCCGTTTCACTTCCGAGCCGATCCCGAGTGGGCGATTCCGGCCCTCGAGCGCGCGGGCGTCGATATCTGTGCGCTGGCGAACAATCACGTCCTCGACTACGAGGCGGTCGCGCTGCGGGACACCCTCGCGGCCCTCGACGGGGCCGGCATCGCTCACGCGGGTGCCGGCGAGACGATCGACGAGGCGCTCGAGCCCGCGGTTCGGACGATCGACGGTTCGAGCACCGGCGACGATGAGTCGAACGCGGACACCGACGGCGGACTCGACGTTACGGTCGTCTCGTTCACCGACAACACGCCGGAGTACGCGGCCGACGGGGACTCGCCGGGGACGGCCCGAATCGAGATAAATGTCGACGATTCGGACACGCGGCGGCTGGTCTCAGATGCGCTCGAGCGCGCACGCGAGACGAAGCCGGACCTGCTGGTCGCCTCGCTGCACTGGGGGCCGAACATGGTCGCGGAGCCGCCCGAGTCGTTCCGGGAGTTCGGCCGCCGGCTGATCGAAACGGGCGTCGATATCGTTCATGGCCACAGCGCGCACGTCTTCCAGGGGATCGAGGTCCACGAGGGCCGGCCGATCGTCTACGACGCGGGGGATTTCGTCGACGACTACCGGGTCGACGACGAGTTACGGAACGACCGGAGCTTTCTGTTCGTCCTTTCGGTGACGCCCGACGGGCGGCCGACCGAACTCCGATTGCAGCCGACCGAGATCGACGACTGTGCGGTCCGCGAGGCGAACCCGGCGGCCGCCGCGTGGTCCCGCGAGCGTATGCGCGAACTCTCGGAGCCCTTTGGCACCGAGTTCGATCGGGACGGCGACGGGCTCGTCCTGTCGCTCGAGGCGTCGGTCGATTCGCTCCGATCGAGAGGTGCCTAAACACCGACACGAAGGTCCGCCGAGCGCCGACTCGAGGGGTGTGTCACCACGTCGTCCGGGCAGTTGGCAACCCTTAAGATAGCAACTCCGTTACACCGGTGTAGTATGAAAGTGGTCGTCTCTATCGGCGGGAGCGTCCTCGTTCCCGAACCCGGCGGGGATCGGGTCGCCGAACACGCTGCCGTCATCGAGCAACTCATTTCGGAGGGCTGTCGGATCGGTGCCGTCGTCGGGGGCGGCGGCGTCGCCCGCGAGTACATCTCGGCCGCTCGAGAGCTCGGGGCGAACGAGATCGAACTCGATCAGCTGGGGATCGACGTCACGCGACTCAACGCTCGGCTGCTCATCGCGGCGCTGAGCGAGGAGTCCGTAACTGCGCCGGCTCTCGATTACGAGGAGGCCAGCGAGGCGCTCCGTCGAGACGACATCTGTATCATGGGCGGCGTCGCGCCGGCCCAGACCACCGACGCCGTCGGCGCCGCCCTCGCGGAGTACATCGACGCCGACCTCCTCGTCTACGCGACGAGCGTCCCCGGCGTCTACAGCGACGATCCGAACGAGGACGCCGACGCGACAAAGTACGACCGGCTCTCCGCCACGGAGCTTGTCGACGTCATCGCCGGCCTCGAGATGAACGCCGGCGCGTCCGCCCCCGTCGACCTGCTGGCGGCGAAGATAATCGAGCGCTCCGGAATGCGCACCATCGTCCTCGACGGCACCGATCCCGACCGGATCGCCCGCGCGGTTCGCCACGGCGATCACGAGGGGACGGACGTCATCCCCGACGGTGCCGGCGAAGAACCGACCTACTGGGCGAACGACGAGCAATGAGTACCGACGGCGACCCTGACGGAGACGCGATCGACGCGCCGGAATCCGACGCGATCAGCCCCTACACGCTCCAGCGCGAGGAAGCGAGCGAAACGCGACACGCGTTCTGGGCGGATACGGTCGCGGATCGAGTCGAAGAGCGCGTGGCCGACCAGCGGGAGGCCACGGACAAAGCGAGCGGGGAGGAACGACCCGCGAGCCGGAACCCGGACGAGCCGATCGTCGTCAAAGGCGGCATCTCTCCCTCCGGCGTCCCCCACCTCGGCAACGTCAACGAGATCATGCGCGGCTACTTCGTCGCCGAAGTGCTTCGCGACCGGGGCCACGAGGTCCGGCAGGTCTTCACCGCCGACGACCGCGACCCCCTTCGAAAGCTCCCGCGGACCCTCTGTGACCTCGAGGGGAACCTCGTCGATCTCGGCGAGGTCGACGCCGGCGCGCTCGGCCGCAACCTCGGCGCGCCCTACACCGATATCCCGGATCCCTTCGGCTGCTGTGACTCCTACGGCGACCACTTCGCGACGATCATCCAGAACAGCGCCGACGCCGTCGACGTGCCGATCGAGCTCGTTTCGAACACCGAACTCTACGAATCCGGCGAGTTCGAGGCGGTGACGCGATTCGTCCTGGAGCACCGAGAGCGCGCACGCGAGGTCCTCTCGAAGTATCAGGACAAAGTCGACACGAACGGCGACTACGTGCCGTTCAACCCGATCTGCGAGGAATGTGGCAAGATCACTGAAACGGTGACGAGCGTCGATCTAGACGCGGGGGAGGCCGGGACCGTCGATTACCGCTGTACCGACATGGACGCGGGCAACCAGACGGTCGACGGCTGCGGCCACGAGGGCACCGCGACGCTGCGCGAGGGCAAACTCCCCTGGCGCTTCGAGTGGCCCGCTCAGTGGCAGCTCCTCGGCGTCGATTTCGAGCCCTTCGGCAAGGACCACGCCGAGGGCTCCTGGCCCAGCGGCCAGGACGTCGCCCGGAACGTCCTCGAGATCGAGCCGCCGGTCCCGATGGTCTACGAGTGGTTCACCCTCGAGGGAGAACCGTTCTCCTCGTCGGAAGGAAACGTGATTCTGGTCTCGGACGTGCTCGAGTTGCTCGAGCCCGAGGTCCTGCGCTACTTCTTCGCGAAGGACCCAGCGAAGGCCCGAGACTTCAGCATCGAACGGCTGGACCAGCTGGTCGACGAGTTCGACCGGCTCGAGGCGATCTACTTCGGCGAGATCGAGGGTAGCGAGGACGAGCGGGCGTTCGCCGAGCGGGTCTATCCGTTCGTCGTCGAGGAGCCGCGCGAAGAGCGCATTCGGCTCCCCTACACCTTCGCCGCGGTGCTCGGGATGACCGACGATCCCGACCTGCGCGAGGAGATCGCCCGGCGCGAAGGCCATATTCCCGACGACGCGCCCGAGTGGGCCGTCGACGGGGCGCTCGAGCGCGTCGAGCAGGCCCGCAACTGGGCGCGCCGGACGGGCAACGAGTTCGATTACGAGCTCAAGCGGAGCGAGATCCCGGACCACGAGTTCGACGCGGCCACCGAGGCCGCGCTCGCGGAACTGGCCGACTTCATCGAGGCGGGCCACGACCCCGACGAAATTCAGGGCGAGATCTACGAGACCGCGAGACGCCACGACGTCGACGTCGGCGACTTCTTCGCGGCGGGCTACCGGCTGTTCTTCGACGAAGAGCAGGGGCCGAAGCTCGGTTCCTTCCTCGCGAAGGTCGACCGGGAGTTCGTCGTCGGCCGGCTCCGCCGGGAGCGGTGATACGGACTGCTGTCAGTCAGTTCCGGTACAACCGCGAACCGCCCTGCGATTGTACCGGTACATCGGTACAACAGACCGTATGAATCGACCCGGATCGTCGGGCTGATGACAAAAGCCATTTGAGAACGCCGCCCGGAGATACTATCGATGGATCACGGTCTCTTCGCTTTCGTTTCGCCCCCCGCAATCTACGGATCGGAACTCCTGACGTGGGTTCTGCTCGGCCTCCTGCTCTACTGGCTCGCGGTCGTCGGACTCCGAAACGGCGGCTATCTGCCCGGTTATATCGGCACGCAAGGACCGATTCTCACCTTCCACACCAAACGCGGCCGGGTGCTCCTCGACCGGCTCGCCCGTCCGAAACGGTTCTGGCGCGCGTGGTCGAATATCGGCGTCGGCATCGCACTGGTCGTGATGGTCGCCATGTTCGCGTTCCTCATTCAAGCGGCGATAACCGCGCTCTCGACGCCACAGATGGCGACCTCCGCGGTTCGGCAGCCGCGAAACGTCCTCGTCATCCCCGGCGTCAACGACTTCCTGCCGCTGTCGGCGACCCCCGGAATCGTCTTCGGACTGCTCGTCGGACTCGTCGTTCACGAGGGCGGCCACGGCCTGCTCTGTCGCGTCGAGGACATCGACATCGACTCGATGGGAGTCGCGATGCTCGCCGTCCTTCCCGTCGGCGCGTTCGTCGAACCCGACCAGGAGAGCAGCAAATCCGCGTCCCGCGGCGGGCAGACGCGGATGTTCGCCGCCGGCGTGACGAACAATTTCGCGATTACGATCCTCGCCTTCGCGCTCCTCTTCGGCCCGGTCGTCGGCGCGATCGGCGTCGCACCCGGAGCCGCCGTCGGCGGTGTCGCTCAGGACTCCCCCGCGGCCGACGCCGGCATCGAACCCAACGACCGCATCACGGCGATCAACGGCACCGCGGTCGAAGGCAACGACGATCTCGCGGACCGGCTCGAGACCGTCGAGGGCGAGCAGGTTGCCGTCGAACTCAACGGCGAGGAGACCGTAACGGTCGATAGATCGCTGATCGTGACCGCGGCGATGGACGACGGTCCGACGGGGCTCTCTACCGGTGACGAGATTCGCGCGGTCGACGGGCAGACAGTCGCGACCGAACGCGGCTTCTTCGACGCGGTCGGCGACGACGAGCGAGTCACTCTCACGATCGAACCCGCGGACAGCGAGGAGGGCGTCGAACGAACGGTGACGATCGGCGCCGCGGTCTCGATCGCCGAGGACGAGCCGCTCGAGGCCGAAACCGGCCCGACCGAGGAGACGTTCGTCATCACCCGCTTCGACGGCGAGCGGGTGCACAGCTACGAGGACCTCGCTCCCCTGCTGGCGGACACCGAGCCCGGCCAGCAGGTCGAGGTGACGGGCTACTTCGGTGACGAACGACAGACGCACACCGTCACGCTCGACGAGAATCCGCGATCCGAGAGCGGGTTCCTCGGGATTCAACCGTATCCGGGAACGTCCGGCGTCGACGTCAGCGACATCGGCGTCCAACTCTATCCCGCCGGCGAGTATCTGGGCCTGCTCGGCGGGGACGGCGAGACGCGCTTCGGCGGCGTCGCCGACACCTTCCTCGGGAAGATGGGGCTCGCCATCATGCTGCCGGTCATCGGCGTCAGCGGCGCCTTGCCGTTTAACTTCGCCGGGTTCACCGGCGGGATCCAGAACTTCTACGAGGTGCAGGGTGCACTCGGCGCGTTCGGCGACGGGACCGTCTTCCTGGTTGCGAACCTGCTGTTCTGGACCGGCTGGATCAACGTCCAGCTCGGCTTCTTCAACTGCGTCCCGGCGTTCCCGCTCGACGGCGGGCACATCCTTCGGACGAGTACCGAGGCGATCGTCTCACGGCTGCCCGTCGTCGACCCGACCCGGGGGATGGTCCGTCTGGTAACGACGACGGTCGGCGTGACGATGCTCGTCAGCTTCCTCGTGATGCTGTTCGGCCCGCAACTGTTCTCGGGCTGATCGAGGGGTCTCACAGCTGCGCACCGAATCGACCACATTCCTCGAGGAATGACCGGATCAATCGAGTACCGCGTGGAACGAGCGCGAACCGTCGTCTCCGCAGACAGCCTTGCTGTACCTCGGTATCGGCGTATCCGGAGGGGGAGTCACGGGTGCGCCAGAGCTGCTGGAGGGGCGTCCGTCTCAGTCCTCCATATCGACGCCGTGGCGCTCGAAGAACTCCTCGGGCGTCTCCTCGAGGCGTTCGAACTCGGTATCGAAGTAGTGTTCGTGGTGACGGACGACCTGTTCGACGACCCAGTGGCTGAACGCCTCGTCGAAGCGCCACTCGCCGTCCATCTCGGGGATCTCGAACCGGTCGTCGGTCGAAAAGGTCGCGTAGACGTGGAAGAAGCCGAGGATGACGTCCGCGAAGTCACGGGCCTTCTCCGAGCCGCTCTCGCGGCGGTCCTCGAGTTCGGCGAGGCCGTCGTCGGTGAGTTCGAAGTACTTCCGATCGGGTTCGTCCTCGCGCTCGATGCGCTCGGCCCAGCCCTTCTCCTCGAACTTGTAGAGGATCGGATACACCGAGCCGTACGACGGCTCCCAGTGACCGCCGCTGATCTCGCGAATCTCCTTGAGGATCTCGTAGCCGTACCGGGGCTTCTCCTCGAGGAGTTCGAGCACGAGATAGGCGATGAGTCCCTTCGGCGGCCCACTTTTCCGCATGTACGTCGTGGATAAAACGGACGCACGTAAAGGGTTTCGGTCGCGCTCGATATCGGCGGCTGGGGATTCGGAAACCCTCATCGCGGCGGTTTCCGACCAACGGGTGGACGCCGGGGGCGAGTCGACCGAAACCCGGTCCTTCTTAGCGATCCCGTCCCAACCGACGAGCATGGAACGACGACGACCGCCACAGACCGAAGAGGGCTGGTACGTCCTCCACGACTTCCGGTCGATCGACTGGGACGCCTGGCGAGACGCGCCCGAGCGCCGACGCTCGCAGGCGATCGAGGAGGGCATCGACTACCTCGCGTCCAGCGAGGCCGTCGACGACGCCGACGAAGGCGAGTCGGCGACGTTCGCGGTGCTCGGCCACAAGGCCGACCTGCTCGTGCTCCACCTGCGACCGACGCTCGCCGACATCGACGCGCTCGAGCGGCGGTTCGAACACACCGCGCTCGCCGAGTTCACCGAGCGGGCCGACTCCTACCTCTCGGTGACGGAGGTCTCGGGCTACATGTCCGAGGACTACTTCGACGAGGATGCCGAGGTCGAAGACACCGGCCTAGCGCGCTACATCGAGTCCCGACTCACGCCGGAGATCCCGGACAGCGAGTTCCTGAGCTTCTATCCGATGGACAAGCGTCGCGGCCCGGAAGACAACTGGTACGACCTGTCCTTCGACGAGCGCGCGGAACACCTGTCTTCCCACGGCGACATCGGTCGAGAGTACGCCGGCCGCGTCACCCAGATCATCTCCGGCAGCGTCGGCCTCGACGACTTCGAGTGGGGCGTGACGCTGTTCGCCGACGATCCGACCGACGTGAAGGAACTCCTCTCCGAGATGCGCTTCGATCCCTCGAGCTCCCGCTTCGCCGAGTTCGGCCGGTTCCTCTCGGCCCGGCGGTTCCCGCCGGCGGATCTCGGGGCCTTCCTCGCCGGCGATCGCGTGCCGGCCGAGGACGACGGGGGCCATCCCCACGCCGGCGGTGACGCCGAGGGCCACCACCACGGCGACGACGGCGGACACCACCACGGCGACGATTCGGGGTCGAACCACGGCGACGAGAGCGGTGAGGTCCGCGACGAACTCGAGGACGAAGGCATCTACGCGGGCCAGCCCCACGGCGAGGACGTCCACGCGGTCGTCCTCTACTCGGACGCCGACGCCGACGAACTGTTCGCGGAAGTGGACGGCTACCGAGAGAACTTCGACCACTACGATACCCACGTGAAGACGGCGGTCTACGAGGCCCAAGACGCGGACAGCGAAACCGCAGTCGTCAGCCTCTGGGACACCGCACGCGCCGCGGACACGGCGGCCGGATTCCTCGCCGAGTTACCCGACGTCGTCCGACAGGCCGGCGACGACGAGGGCGACTCGTGGGGGACGATGGGGATGTTCTACACCGTCAAGCCGGACCACCGCGGGGACTTCGTCGGAACGTTCGACGACGTTGGCGAGGTCCTCGCCGACATGGACGGCCACCGCAAGACCGACCTGCTGGTCAACCGCGAGGACGAGAACGACATGTTCATCGCCAGTCGCTGGGACTCCCGGGAGGACGCCATGGCGTTCTTCCGGAGCGACGCCTTCTCGGAGACCGTCGAGTTCGGGCGGGACATCCTCGCGGACCGACCGCGACACGTCTTCCTGGCCTGAGACGGTCTGCTGTCAGTCAGTTTTGCCGCGACCGCAACCGGCCCGCGGTCGCGCCGGGACATCGGGACAGCAAACCGTATGAGTACCCGCTCGAGGCGGTGAAAACGCGCTTTTTCGATCCGCTCAGAACCCCTCGGAGCCGCCCGTCTCGTCGTAGAAGAAGTAGGCGGCGATGCCGGCCAGGCCGAACGCCAGCGTCACGAACGGCCACTTTCCGGGGTCGCGGCCGGTCAGGTAGCCGTGAGCGGCCACGAAGATCGCGAAGCCGACGTGAGCGACCAGCGTCGCCCCGAGAAACGCTTGCGCTTCCATTACCGAGTGGTTCGACGCGGCGGTCAAAGCCGTTACGAACAATCGACCAACGGCGAGCGCGGTGCCGTGGCCGGGAGGGCGGCTCACCGCACTCGCGGTGAGTCGCCCGACTCGGGGGAGGGCAGGCCGTTACCCAGTCGATGACCGCGAGTGAGTGCCGACGGCACGAACGAGCGGGCCGACGACTGATGTGAGCGAGCGGTTGCGCGGCGCGTAGCGCCGCGAACGGACGAGCGGTGAAACCGCGAGTCAGCGAGCGAACGGAAGGAGGAGTGTCTTCGTGAGCGGAGCGAACGAAGGCTCGGAAGTCGCAGCCTGCGAACGAAGTGAGCAGGAACGTCTTCCGTTGCTTTTGATCGAAATTTCACCGAGGGACATCGCGAACGGGGTGCTATGCGCCTCGCTCGCGATAGACCGTGGTTCGAAACGCCTCCGGCGTTTCGTCATCAAGCGAGACCAAAGGTCTCGCGGACCTCGCGAATCTCCGATTCGCTCAGTCACGAGAGAGCTCCGCTCTCTCGAACGACAGGGTAAAATTTCGTTAGTCGAAATCGTGATCCGGGTCGTCTTCGACCGTCCGCTTCATGGATTCGCGACGGGACTTGGCGTCGCGACCGGTCGCCTCGAGCAGGAAGTCGTTTTTCGCGTCGACGGCGTCGCCCGCGGCCTCGAGTTCGTCGGGACCGAGTTCGGTGGGGTCGCGCTCGTAGAACTCGACGCCGAGTTTGTCCTTCTTGCCGGAGTACTCGATGGTGCCGACGACGACTTTCTCGAAGACGGGGTTGTCGGGTTCGCCGATGACGAAGAGGTCGCTTCCCTTGTACTCCCGGGTGTCGGTGATGGACCCGAAGTAGTCCTCGACGGTCGACTCCATGTCCGGAATTCGCTCCTCGAGATATTCGCCGCGGCGCATCTTGTACTCCTTCATGGGTTGGGAGAAACACGGCGGACCGTTTACCTCTTTTCATAGGAAACGTTTCGGCCCGCTGACCGGTTTCGGTGCGAGAACGGGCCACTGAGACGGCTGCAGTAGCATTCGAACCGCTCCGGCCAAGACGCTGACCGAGCGACCGTCGGACCGAGGCGCGAGTGAGCGCTCACGCAACCGCTCGAACGGTATCGGGGTCGTGAGAGCGACTACTGGCGTTCGCGCTCGCTGATATACCCCTTTCGGCAGTCGGGGCAGATGTCGCCGGCGCGCAGCGACCCGCGGTCGCCTGCGGCCACGTAGTCACACCGCGGGCAGTAGAATTCGGTCGGCACATCGGTCCCGGGAGCGCCGTCACTTTCGACGGGCGTCGCGACCGAGTCGGCCCGCTCGATACCGGTGTCCGACGCCGACGCGGCGTCGGCCTCACCGTGCTCCGCGGCCGGGGCCTCCGCGGTCACCGATCGTGCGTCGCCCGTTTCGCTCGCCGGCGCGTCGTTCTCGAGGACGACGGCGTCGTCGTCGGGTAGGGTCGGATCGGCCTCGGCGTCTGCAGCGTCGGAGACGGACTCGGCGTCGTCGGTCCCGGTGAGGATCTCGCCGCCGTCGTCGGTCTCGGTGACGGTCTCGCCGCCGTCGTCGCCGTCGTCGGGCCACTCGGTCGGGTCGGCGTCCGCGTCGACCGGCGGGCCGACGTCGCTCGAGTCGGGCCACTCGCCGTGTTCGCGGTCCCGGTCGGTGGCCGGGTCATCATCGTCGTCCTCGAGGATCTCGCCGTCGTCGGTGACGGGATCGCCGTTCTCGTCGGTCGGCAGTTCGATCTCGCCAGTTGCCTCGTCGGAGCTGTCGTCGGTTGCGTCGGCTGCGGCGACCACATCGTCCGCCGGGCCGGCCTCGCTTCCGGCGGTCGGGTTCGGAGCGGCGGACGCATCGGGCTCGGAGTCGACGAGTTCGGCGTCGTCGGACGCGGGATCGGCGTCATCGGCGTCGATGAACGCGGCGTCCGAGTCCACGTCGGCGGCGCTGTCGGCCGCGGCGTCTCGTTCGGTGGGCGGTTCAGTCGGTTGGGGGTCGTGATCGTCGGAAAGCGAGTCTGCTCCCGTCCCGGCGGAGAGGCTGGTTACTTCGGTGTTCTCGCTGATGACGTTGCGCTGGCCGCATCGGGAACACTCCTCGTACTCCTGGACGGTAACGACGACCTCACTGCCCCGTTCTTCGCGCTCGCGTTCGACATCGGTCTCGCCGAAGTCGTGCCCGAGCAGCGAGCATCGCAGGACCATTGTCCCACCGTACCGACCCGGTCCATAAAAAACGTACTGCCTGTCAGTCATCGAGTTATGACAGTCAGTCTACGTTGAACGGACGCCGCCCGGAAACGACCTGTCGCTGACCGACCGTCGCGGACCGACTCCGGCAGCCGTCGTCGTCGGAACGGCAAACGTCAAATCCCGGGTCATCGAATGGGTAGACGGATGAGAGCAAAGCGGGAGTACCGGAACCGAGAAGGAACGGAGGTGGCGGTACTCGACGCGCTGGTCGATCGCACCGAGGACGGGATGACCGTCTTCGAACTCCGAGCGGCCGTCGAGGTCGATATCGACGAACTCGAGGACGCCCTGTCGACGCTCAAGGCGGACGACCTGATCGTCGTCGAATCGGGGTCGGAAACGGTTATCAAGCCCGCCGAGCGGGTAGTCCCCGACCGGAGCGCCGACGAGGACGACGACCAGTCGATCGGGGAGTGGCTTCGCGAGCGGCTCCCTTTTTGAATCGAAACGCCTGAGAGGGGCAGGCCCCAGTGAGTACGCATGAGTGTCATCGAGTCGATCCACGAGGATCACGGGGCGACGTTCGGCGAGCGCGCCGACCGACGGATCGTCGAACACTACGGGCGACCCGAGCGGACCCATCGCGCGGTCCGCAACGGCGTCGGCCTGCTCGAGTTCGCCTACGGCGTGATCGTCGTGACGGGCGACGACCGCGTCGAGTACGTCGACAACGTCGTGTCGAATCGCGTCCCCGCGGAAGACGGGCAGGGCTGTTACGCGCTCGTGCTCGATCCCCAGGGCGGGATCGACGTGGAACTGTACGTCTACAACGCTGGCGAGCGACTGCTGCTCTTCACCCAGCCCGAGGCCGCCGAGCCGCTCGCCGAGGAGTGGTCGGAGAAGGTGTTCATTCAGGACGTCGATATCACGGTCGCGACGGACGACTACGCGGTCTTCGGGATCCACGGGCCCCACGCCACCGAAAAGATCGCGAGCGTCCTCAACGGGGCCGGTTCGCCCGACGAGCGCTACTCGTTCGTCCGCGGAACGATGGGCGACGAGGGCGTCTCCGTCATCCGCACCGACGCGCTCACCGGCGAGGAGAGCTACGAGGTGATCTGTTCCGCAGACGACGCCGCAGCCGTCCACGACACGCTGCTCAACCAGGGGCTCAACGCCGCCCCCTTCGGCTATCGGACCTTCGAGAGCCTCGCGCTCGAGGCCGGCTCGCCACTGTTCCACACCGAGCTCGAGGGGACGCTCCCGAACGTGCTCGGCCTCCGAAACGCGCTGGACTTCGAGAAGGGCTGTTACGTCGGTCAGGAGGTGGTCTCCCGCGTCGAGAATCGCGGCCAGCCCAGCCGGCGACTCGTCGGGCTGACGCTCGCGGGAGGCGACGAGAGCGGGGAGCGACCGGTTCCCGAGTCGGGCGCGGCGGTCTTCGACGGCGACGCGTCGGTCGGCGAGGTGACCCGCGCGGGCGAGAGCCCGATGCTCGGGGACGTCATCGCGCTCGCGATCGTCGACTACGACCTCGAGAGCGACGACCTGACGGTCCGGGTCGGCGGCCAGGAGGTGGCCGCGACTCGCACCGAACTGCCGTTCGTCGAGGGGTCGGATCGATCCGATCGACTCCCCGAGTATCAGTAGTCCGGTAACAGCGGTTCGCGCAGCGGTCGCTCGGTTCCCGTAACGACGGAGAAAACCGAGTCAGGCCCCCGGATCTCTGATCTGGGGCAATCCGGCGGTCACCAGTCGACGGAGCAGCACGACGATCCCGTTCTCGAGACCGCGGGCGAAGATCGCCTGTTCTTTCGCGCTATCGGCGGCGTTGGGATAGTACGACCCGATCAGGAGCGTTTCGCGATCGACGAGGAGGATTCGACTGATCGCGACCTCGTCGTCGCTCTCGAACCCGGTGAGCCAGTCGAGCCCGGTTTCGAACACGCGGGTGTTGGGGAGTTCCGTCCCGAGCGCGTCCGTAATCGCGTCCGTCTGCCCGCCCAGAATCATCGAGAGATCCTTCTCGACTGCCCGCTGTAAGCTATCGAACATCGTCGCGGAGAGAATGTCCTCGTCGACGACGAGCAGCGCGATTTCGGACTCCGCCTCGTCGATGAGATCGATCGTTCGCGACTCGATCGCTTCGTGCCCGGCGAGCGACCACACCTCCTGGACGTGTTCGTTCTCCGTGACGTCCTGAATCTCCGTGCTCTCGAGATAGCTCTCGAGCGTTTCGATCCGATTGTCGTACTTCTGTCGCAGGGTCTGCGTCGCCTCGGTGACGCTGACGGCGCGGTACACCTGCGGACTGGTGTGCTGTACTTCGACGAGGCCCTGCGATTCCAGCACCCGGATGGCGTCGTACACCCTCGTTCGGGGCACCTCGGAGATTTCGTGTATTTCCTTCGCCGTTCCACTGGGGAGTCGATTCAACGCCATAAAGCAGCGCGCTTCGTACTCCTGTAGCCCGAGGTCCTGCAACAGGCTAATCGCCTCTCTTGTAGTTTCGTTCTCTGTCATGGCCCAACCACGAGTCCGGATAGCCGAACACGTAGGATAACGGGCGAGGATGGAAAAGGATTCGTGTCTGCCACTGCAGCCACTGGCGCCGCGTTCGGCCCACTCTCTCTCTGTCTCGGAAATTGCAGATTTCACTCAGATTATCACACAAGCTACTTGAGGGCACGACCGAAATGAGAGAGTGGCGAGTCCTGTTACGGCCCAACCACGACAGGGCTCGCCATTTACTGTGAAACGGGACAGCAGAGTCCTCACTGGTTCCGCCAAAGCGTACGGTCGGATGCGGACTTACTGTCAGTAGAGAAGTAACTATTCACTCGTGCTAATCGCGGCGAGTCGGTTCCGCTCGGGGAGCGTGGTGGAAAGAACCGACTCGAGTCTCAAGGAGCAAGAGGCTACGCCGAACTCGGTGGAAGCTGTGCGTGCTCGAGCCAGAACGCTTCGACCGCCGTGGCGAGCGAAACGAACTCCTCGAGCGTCGACGGCTTCGATACGTAGGCGTTGACGTGGGTGCGATAACAGGTCGCGATATCCTCGCTCCTGTTCGAACTCGTCAGAACGATCACCGGAAGCCGCCTGAGTTGTGGCGCGTCGTCGATCGCTTTCAGTACGGTGTGTCCGTCCCTCCCGGGGAGGTTCAAATCGAGAAGGACGAGATCCGGCTGGGGTGCTGCGTCGTACTGGCCCTGCCGCCGCAAGAAGTCCACGGTATCGTCTCCGTCGTCGACGACGTGCAGCGTCGTCTCGCGATCGATCGCCGTAAACGCTTCTCGCGTGAGACGGACATCCGCCTCGTTGTCTTCGACGTGGAGGATGTCGATCGGCTCGTCCGGGTACCGCTGCTGGGTGAAATTCGTCACGAGAGATCAGTGGGAAGTGGAAGAACTGAGGTCCGTAGAACTCACACGCTATCGGCGGACAATTCCGCCCGGTTATCGCGGAGCAGTTCCAGTGTCGGCGCGATTTCCTCGAACCGATTCCCCGCTTCGACGGTGTTCGAACCCGGTTCCCAGTCGATGAAGCCGCGATCGTCTAACTTCGGCAGATGAACGTGATACTGCTCGGTACTGACCGTTTCACCGTCATCAGTCGCATCGGGTGGTGCGTCGATAGAGATCGGCGAGTCGTCTCGTCGGTTTCGCTCCGCGAGGTCGAACAGTATTCGTCGTCGTTGCTCGTTCGCTAACGCGTCGAATAAGTTATCAATGGTTTGTTGCATCAATACACGGTAATTGTATACCTATCGCTATGAACCCCGGCCGTTTTCACGATAAAGTGGGTTTTGATTAACAGAGTGACAGCCGATTTCGGGGTCGAATGACGGAGGCATGCTCGCACAGCGAACACGGCGCGTTCGTCAGGAACGCGCTGAGAGCGACTGTTTATGTATCGGGCGCGCGTCGATGCAGGTATGTCCCACGACGTCCTCGAGCCCGCCCTCCTCGAGCGGGAGCCGGACGATCGGGTCCGAGTGCTCGACGCCGGCGGGACCGTCGTCGCCCCCGAACTGGAACCCGACCTCGAGGCGGAGACCCTCCGCTCGATGTACCGGGATATGCGGTTCGCTCGGCGCTTCGACGAGCGGATGATCAGTCTGCAGCGGCAGGGTCGGCTGGGGACGTACTCCTCGCTGGCCGGCCAGGAGGGGTCCCAGATCGGTTCGACGTACGCGCTGGCCGACGACGACATGCTCTCCTTTCAATACCGGGAACACGGCGCGCTGGCCGCGCGAGGGCTCCCCTGGGAGTACCTGCTGTACTGGATGGGCCACGAGGCCGGGAACGAAGCGCTCGCGGAGATCGAGGTCTTTCCGCTGAACATCTCGATCGCCAGCCACCTCCCCCACGCGGTGGGGTGGTCGTGGGCGGCGAAACTGAGCGGCGACGAGCGCGTGGGCGTCGTCCACTTCGGCGACGGGTCGACCTCCGAGGGGGACTTCCACGAGGCGATGAACTTCGCGGGCGTGTTCGACACGCCGACGGTCTTTTTCTGTAACAACAACCAGTGGGCCATTTCGGTCCCGCGCGAACGCCAGACCGCGAGCGCGACGATCGCCCAGAAGGCCCGCGCCTACGGCCTCGCGGGCGTCCAGGTCGACGGGATGGACCCGCTCGCGACCTACGTCGTCACGAAAGCCGCGCGGGAAAAGGCTCTTGAGGCCGGCGGCGACTGCTCGCGGCCGACGCTGATCGAGGCCGTGCAGTACCGCTACGGCGCGCACACGACGGCGGACGATCCCGGCGTCTACCGGGACGATGAGGAGGTCGAGCGCTGGCGCGAGCGCGATCCGATCGACCGGTTCGAGGCGTACCTGCGAAACGAGGGCGTCCTCGACGACGATCGGATCGACGCGATCGAGACCGAGATCGAAGAGACGCTCGCGACGCTGGTCGAGCGCGCCGAAGGCGTCGACGGGGACCCCAGCGAACTGTTCGAGTACACGTACGCCGACCCGACCCCGCGACTCGAGGAACAGCGCGACTATCTGGCAGCCCTGCGGGAGCGCCACGGCGACGAGGCGTTACTCGAGGACGAGTAAGTCCCATGAGAGACGTATAAAGCCGGGAGTGGTACAGGGGAACGACTATCCGGGTTTCGTGTCGATGTGCAGTCGATATGCAACTCGAGCAGCCGGCCCAGGATGCGACGTCGACCTGGAGCGGCACGGTGCCGAGCGCGGTCGACGCGCGCGTGCTCGGACTGATCGTCGTGACGGCCACGCTCGCAGCGTCGATAAACATGCCCTACGGCGGTCTCCCGATGGCAGCCGCCGCGTTCGCGCTGCTGGCGATCGGCGGTGGCGCGCTTCACCTGCTCGGCGAACGGAAACTCCGCCGGATCACCGACGAACTCGTCGGGAAGTGGGTCGCGGCCGGCGGACAGGTCGACGACGTCAGCCGGTCGTCGAACGGGATGCGGACGGAGTGGCGGGTCCACACCCCCGACGGCGAAATCGTCATCGGCGGCATCGCGCTCGTCCCGATCGCCCGGTTGGCCGTCGAGTGGCAGGGGATCGGCGACACGATGGCCGCCAGCGAGGCCGAAGCGGACATCGATCACCTCGCCGAGAGTCTCTACCGCGAAATCTTCGAGATCGGGGACGCGACCCAGCAGGCCTAACGCCGCGATCTCGACGGTTCCACCCCGAACGGTACCGGGGCCGTCATACGGACTGCTGTCAATCAGTTCCGGTGCGACCGCGAGACGGCCTGCGGTCGAACCGGTACATCGGTACAGCAGACCGTATCACTCGAACAGTTCCTCGTGGCGCTGGGCCAGGTTCGTGTAGTCTCCCGAGGCAAACTCCTCGAGGATCTCCGCCGCGTCGATCCCCGTCTCCGCGAGCGGCGTGATCTCCGCCGGAACGCCGCGGACGAACGACTCGGGCGGGATCGAGTAGCCGTCGGGGACGACCGTGCCCGCGGCGACGATGCTCCCGTTGCCGATCGCGACGTCGGAATTGATCGTCGCGTTGAATCCGACCAGCGCTCGCTCCTCGACGGTCGTCTCGTTGAGCACGGCGCCGTGTCCGACCATGACCTCGTCCTCGAGTCGCGACGCGTGAATCGTGGCGTTGTCGCCGACGTGCGTTGCCCGACCGATGTGGACGGGACCGATATCTCCTCGACAGACGACGCCGGGCCAGACGCTCGCGTCCGCTTCGACTCGGACGTCGCCGACGAGGGTCGCCTCGCCGCTCACCCGTGCCCCGTCGTCGATCGTCGGTCGCTCCCCCTCGAATTCGTAGCGTCTGCTGTCGACCATGCGTGGAACGACCACGATCGGACGGATAATACCGCAGTACGAGACTCCTGACAGTCACGCCCGAGTCGACTCGCTCTCGAACGAAATCGAAGGGAGGCGGTCGCACAGCTCGTGAGCCCGACTGATACCGTTCAGAACCATTCAATGGTTTGCAAGGCCATCGCTTATACCGCATCGAACCGGACGGCTAGTCGACGACGATGAGTCACTCAGAATCCCCCATCCGAGCGATGTTCGACGCGCAGCGAACCGCGGTCAAACAGAGCCAGCAGCTGTTCAAGCAGGGACTGGCTACCCAGCGAAACGTCGACACGATGGCCCTCACCGGGCTCAAAGGACAGAAATCGCTCCAGCGCCAGCAACTCGAGCTCGCGCAGGCGGCGACCCACGGCTACCTCAGCGCGACGGCGGCGATGCTGCCCAACGAGGACGCTCCCGAGGCTCACCGGACCGTCGACGAGACCTTCGACCAGCTGAAATCGACTCACGCGGAGTTCTACGACGCGCTCGAGCGCGAACTCGAGCGAGACGTCGACTCCGCCACCGAGCTCTCCGAAGAGTTCGCCGACGCGCTCGACGAGCAGACCGACCAGTTCCTCGAGATCACGCGCTCCGTCGAGGACCAAACGGTCCAGAACGTCGACGACCTTTCGGGACAGCTCCGCGAGCAACTCGAGCGGACCCAAGAGCTACAAGACCGACTCGAGGACCAGCTCGAGGAACAGACCGGCGGCGTCGAGGAACTCCTCGAGCAGCAGGCCGACCAGATCGAGCGGTTCCAGCAGCAACTCGAGGCACAGACCGAGGCGGTCACCCAGCAGATCCCGGTTCAGGGGGTCGACGAGCCCCACACGAAGATCGAAACCGATCCGGAGCACACCCTCGAGGACGTCGAGGGGATCGATGCGAACGTCCGCGAGCAGCTCTCGGAGGCCGGCATCGCGACGGTCGACGACCTCACGCGCGCCGGTGCCGAGGCCGTCGCCGAGGCCGCCGATATCTCGGAGAGTCAAGCCGAGGAGTGGATCGAGCAGGCCGAGGCCTGAGAAGGGGCGCAGCCGCCGACTGGCACACACCGGTACTCGAGCGGACATACGGATTCTCTGCAGTCCTCCTGAACTGATGGCGACGCCACTCCCCGTGACGAGCAGTGGCGACGGTCGTTGGCGGTGCGACCGAAGGGAACGCGGGCGCGGTTCAGGACTGAATCTTGTCGACGATCTCGCGGGCCTGTTCTTTCGCTTTCTCCTCGCCGACGTGTTTCTCGATCAGGACGCTGGTGGCCTCCCAGTCGTCTTCCCCTTCGATCTTCCCGGTCCGGACCTCGCTGCCCTCGGAAACCGACTCCGCCGGCTGCTCCGCCCAGTCGGGCGTCCGTATCTCGTCGTACCGATCCGGATCGCGAAACCGGACGTGGATATAGTCGTCTTCCGTTCCTACCGTATTGATGTCTGGCGTGTCGGTCATACTCGGTTCTCCGACAGCCGTACGGCTAAATCACGTCCCTGAATGTCCCGGGCACCCAATCAGTCACTCGACACCCAGTTTCGCGATCCGAACCGCGGCGAATCGGTAGCGCTCGGCGTGGATACTATCCGGGGCACCCTCCTACGTCGGTGTATGCTCGTCCTCGGCGACGCCCACGCGTCCGACCCCGATCGGTGTGAGATCCTGCTCGAACTCTATCGAACCCTCGAGCCCGACCGGGTGCTCCAGCTCGGCGACCTCGAGCGGTACGACCTGCCGGCTCCGACGTGGTTCATCGCGGGGAACAACGAGGATTTCGACGTGATCGACGCGCTTCGGGCCGGCGCGCACCCCGCGGAAGCGAACAACGTGCACCTCCTCGCGAGCACGGCGGCGACGGTCGACGGCCTCCGCGTGGCCGGCCTCTCGGGCAACTTCGCCCCCACGAGGTACGACCTGCCGCGAGACGAACTCGTCGACGAGCGCCGCCGCCACTTCACCCACGAGGATATCGACCGAGCCGCCGACCTCGAGGACGTCGACGTCCTCCTCACCCACGAGGCCCCGAACGGCCTGCTGTCCTACGGCTACGATCCCGGCTGCGAGTACGTCGACGACCTGCTCGAAACGCTCTCGCCGGACCTCTGTCTGGTCGGCCACCACCACCGGCATCGCGACGCCGAGATCGCGGGGACCAGGGTCGTGAGTCTCGCGCCCGCCTGGGAGCGATACTACACGCTCGAGCCCGAGACGCTGGCACTCGAGAGCCACGAACACGACCTATCGACGGACGATCGCTCCCGGGGCGAATAAGGAACCGGACAGCTCGTCCGTCGTTCGTGTCGCACTGAACCCGTCAGCGACGGTGTCGATGTTGACGGCGGGCACTTCCGTTCCGATGCGGGTGTGAATTAAGAAGTTACGAATTCGTCTTCCCGCCGTGTATGGCGAAGAGTCCGGTCCGGTTGGACAGCGGTATTCGGCGCCCGATACCGCGACTTTGTCGCTCGATTGGGAAAGTTTAAGGGACGTTATCGTGACAAGTATACGAAACAACCGGTATGAAACGACGACAACTACTGCAGGCGGTCGGCGCGTCTATCGCACTTTCGGGTTGTCTCGGATCCGACAGCGACGAGCCCACATCGTCGGACGATTCGAACGCGTCCGACGAGATACCTGCCATCGACGGTGCATGGCGCTCGTTTCAGGGGGATTCGGCAAACACCGGGACAGGTCACGGGACGGCCGCGGGGCCCACTGCGGAGCCGACGGTCGCGTGGACCGTGACTGCAGCGGACGAGCTGTGGGGCGACCCAGTGATCGCCGGCGACACCGTTCTGGCGGGCAGTTGGGACGGCCGACTCTACGCCGCTTCCCTGTCGTCGGGTGAGAAACTGTGGACCTTCGAAACTGGCGGCGCGTACAGTTTTCCGGTCGCCGTCGTCTCGGAAACAGCTTTCGTCGGTAGCGCACGCACCGTCGCAGCACTCGACAGGACGTCCGGTGACTCCTATTGGACGACGACGCTCGAAAACGAGATCCGCGGCGGACTCACCGTCGCCGACGGTACCCTCTACGTCCCGACGTCGGACCGCCTGCTCGCACTCTCGGCGGCGGACGGAACGCAACAGTGGCAGGTCCGGACCGCCGGACCGGTCGCGTCGACACCCCGGGTTACCGACGATACCGTCTACTTCACGAGTTCCGACGGCAATATCTACGCCGTCGGGACCGACGGGGAACCGCGCTGGCAGGAGTTTCTCTCGACCCAGGGCGGCATCCCCAGTCCGACCGTCGTCGACGGAGTGGTGTATCTCGGGTGGGGCGATGGCAAACTCTACGCCCTGGACGCCGTCGACGGTACCACGAAGTGGACGGACAGAACCGGCGGGGGGGAGACGGTCGCCGTCAGCGATGGCGTTGCGTACACTGCGAGCTACCCGCTCAAAGCGATCGATACCGAGACCCAGGAGTACCGCTGGACCGCCGAAGAACCGCAGGGAAGCCCGGACAACTTCACTGTGGGCGCCGAGCGAGTCTACCTGGGGACTCGTGAGGCGAACGTGTTCGCGTACGGCCGCGAGACAGGCGTAGAACAGTGGCGTTTTCAGGGCGACTACTCGGTGCAAACGTCGGTCGCCATCGCCGACGATCGACTCGTTTACGGTGACGAGTTCGGCAACCTCGTCGCCCTCGCCTGAGCGGCCACCCGACGACTCTCATTGCTACTGAAAACGCGACGCAAAGCGACAACCGAACCGACGAGAGCGGAGAGGCGCCTCAGAACGTCTCGAGATAGCGGTCGAGTTCCCACTCGGAGACGTCGACGAGGTAGTCCTCGAACTCCTGGCGCTTGGCCTCGACGAACTTGGAACTGACGTGGTCGCCGAGCGCGTTGTAGATCGCGTCGTCCTCCTCGAGGGCGTCGACGGCCTCGCCGAGGTTCGCCGGCAGCGTGTCGATGCCGTACTCCTCGCGTTTCTCCTCGTCGAAGTCGTAGATGTTCTCGCGAACCGGGTCGGGACAGTCGAGATCCTTCTCGATCCCGTCGAGACCGGCGTGGATCATGACGGCGAGCGCGAGGTAGGCGTTACAAGAGGGGTCGGGCGAGCGCAGTTCGACGCGCGAAGCCGCGGGCGTTCGCGCGGCCGGCTTGCGGATCAGCGCCGAGCGGTTGCGGTCGGACCAGGCGACGTAAACCGGCGCCTCGTAGCCCGGCACCAGGCGCTTGTAGCTGTTAACCGTCGGGTTCGCGATCGCCGTGATCGCCGGCGCGTGCTCGAGGATGCCGGCGGTGAACGCGTGGGCTTCGTCGCTCAGGTTGAACTCGTCGTCGTCGTCGTGGAACGCGTTCTCGCCGTCCTCGGTGAACAGGGAGAGGTGCGTGTGCATGCCCGAGCCGTTGATTCGCGGAATCGGCTTGGGCATGAACGTCGCGTGGAGGTCGTGCTGGGCGGCGATCGCGCGGACGACGGTGCGGAAGGTACCGACGTTGTCGGCCGTCGTCAGGGCGTCGTCGTAGGTGAAGTTGATCTCGTGTTGGCCCTCGGCGACCTCGTGGTGGCTCGCCTCGACCTCGAAGCCCATGCTCTCGAGGCCGTAGATGATGTCGCGGCGAACGTCGCTCGCGAGGTCTTTCGGCGCGAGGTCGAAGTAGCCGCCGGCGTCGTTCGTCTTCGTCGTCGCGCGACCCGCTTCGTCTTCTTCGAAGAGGAAGAACTCCGGTTCGGGCGCGGCGTTGACCGTATAGCCCATCTCGTTGGCGCGGTCGAGCGCGTTTTTAAGGACGCGGCGCGGGTCGCCCTCGAAGGGCTCGCCCGTGTAGGTGTCGTAGACGTCACAGATCATTCGGGCGGCCGCGCTCTCCTCTTTCTGGCGCCACGGGAGAACCGCGAACGTGTCCGGATCGGGCTTGAGCCGCATGTCCGACTCCTGAATGCGAACGAAGCCTTCGATGGACGATCCGTCGAAATAGATTCCTTCGGCGAACGCCTTCTCGGCCTGTCGAGCCGGCACGGAGACGTTCTTGACCGTTCCCAGAATGTCGGTAAACTGCAGTCGGAGGAAATCGACGTCTTGTTCCTCGATCTCGTCGAGTACCGCCTGTTCGGTGTCAGTGAGGTTGCCGCTTGTCATTGTTCTCGTGGTCGTATCCTCGGAACCCGCCTATTAAAACACTGCTGTTCTAAGCAAATCTTCGCTCTCTCCGCCCAAACTGTATATTCGTAAAGTTCTAAAGGCCTCACTGAGTGGGTAGATGTGATGACGTACGAAAATCTCGACGCAAAACTAGTGAATTCACTCCTCGGCGACGGCCGAGCGAGTCTGCGAAGCCTCGCCGAAGAACTCGACGTCTCGGTGACGACCGTCTCGAATCACCTCTCCACGCTGGAGGACGAGGGCGTCATCCAGGGCTACACCCCCCGCGTCGATTACGGCGCGGCCGGGTTCGACGTGACCGCCGTCATCCAGTTGCAAGTCGAGGGGAACGCGCTGCCCGACGTGACGGAAACGCTGCGCGACCACCGCCAGATGACCAGCGTCTACGAAGTCACCGGCGACTACGACGTGATCGCCATCGGCAAGTTCGAAGACACCGACGGCATGAACGACCAGATCAAACAGCTGCTGACCGACCCCGATATCAAGGCCTCGAACACCAGCGTCGTCCTCAACGCCGTGAGCGAGAACGAACAGTTCGATCTCGAGGTCGACGAGGACGAGTAATCGGACGGTCGCTTTCTGACAGTGCATCTTCTGGAGTCGCGGTGCCATCAGCTTACTCACCGCGAGCGAACGGAGTGAGCGAGCGGGCCGACGACTGACTCGGAGCGAGTGAAACGAGCGGAGAGGAAAGAGGAGTGCTTTTATACTAAATTTTGCCGAGGGCCAGCTTCGCTGGCCCGCAGAGCAAAATTTAGTTCTACATCGCGGGTCACTTCGTTCCCCGCTCGTATTCGGAGGTTCTCGGCCTACGGCCTCCGAACCTCCCTCACATCATGCCGCCCATGCCGCCGCCCATGCCGCCCATGCCGCCGGGCGCACCGCCGGGGCCGCCTTCGTCGTCGCCCTTGTCGGTCGACAGATCGCCGGCGGAGATGATGTCGTCGATTTTGAGCACGAGGTTGGCCGCTTCGGCGGCGGAGGTGACGGCCTGTTCCTTGGCGTGGGCCGGTTCGACGACGCCGGCTTCGAACGTGTCCTCGACGTCGCCCGAGAAGACGTTCAGACCGGCCGTGATCTGGCCGTCGTCGTGGGCCGCGCGCAGGTCGACCAGCGTGTCGATCGAGTCGAGACCCGCGTTCCCGGCGAGGACGCGCGGGACGAGCTCGAGCGAGTCGGCGAACGCCTCGACGGCCAGCTGCTCGCGGCCGGAGACGGAGTCGGCGAAGTCGCGCAGACGCGAGGCGAGTTCGACCTCGATCGCACCGCCGCCCGCGAGGACGCGGCCGTCGGAGACGGTCTGTGCGACGACGTCGAGCGCGTCGTTGACGCCGCGCTCGAGTTCGTCGACGACGTGGTCGGTCGAGCCGCGAAGGAGGAGGGTGACGCCGTGGGCGTCCTCGCCCTCGACGTAGAACAGTTCGTCCTCGTCGTCGCGCGTGACGTCACCGAAGCCGAGGTCCTCGGCGGTCGCGCTCTCGAGGTCGGAGACGATCGACGCGCCGACGACCTCCTGCAGGAATTCCAGGTCGCTCTTCTTGGCGCGGCGCACTGCGAGGATGCCCTCCTTGGCGAGGTAGTGCTGGGCGAGGTCGTCGATGCCCTTCTGGCAGAAGACGACGTCCGCGCCGAGGTCGACGATGCGCTGGACCTTGTCTTTCAGCTGTTTCTCCTCGCGGTCGAGGAACTTCTGGAGCTGGTCTGGGTCGGTGACGGAGACCTCGGTGTCGACGTCGGCCTCTTCGACCTCGATGGCCTCGTTCAGCAGCAGGATGTCCGCGTCCGTCGCCTCGGTGGGCATGTTGTCGTGGACGGGGTCCTTGTCGATGATGCCGCCCTCGAGGAGGTCGGACTCGCCGGCGCTGCGGCCGGTCTGGGTTTCGATGTTGAGGAACTCGAGGTCGACGACGTTGTTGCCCTCGTTGTCCTCGACGGTGACCTGTCGGATGGCCTCGACGATCAGCTGGGCGAGGTGCTCCTTGTTGACCTCGGTACCCTTGCCGGTCATCGATGTTTCGGCTGTCTTCCGGAGGAGGTCCTCGTCGCTGGTGTCGATGTCGGTCGCGATGTCGTCGATCTCCTCGCGAGCCTGCTCGCTGGCGAGGTGGAAGCCCTTGATGATCGCCGTCGGGTGAATGTCCTGCTCGAGGAGGTCCTCGGCGTTCTTGAGGAGTTCGCCGGCGATCGCGACGGCCGTCGTGGTACCGTCGCCGGCCTCGTCTTCCTGGGTCTCGGCGACCTCGATGATCATTTCGGCCGTCGGGTTGTCGATGTCCATCTCCTTGAGGATGGTGACGCCGTCGTTGGTGATCGTCACCGATCCCATGGAGTCGACGAGCATCTTGTCCATTCCCTTCGGACCGAGCGTGGACTGGACGGCTTCAGCGACCGCGCGGGCGGCGCTGATGTTGTAATCCTGCGCGTCCTTGTCCTTGACGCGCTGGGAGTCCTCGCTCATTACGATCATCGGCTGACCCTGCTGCATTCGCTGACTCATAGTCGAGCGGATGATTGTTTGTGATTCTATATAAGCCTTTTCCAATGGCCGCGAGCGACGACGACGGCCGAGACGGTCACCAGACGAGAAAAAACGCAGCAGTGGGGGACGATGGCCACGGTTTACTTCGACGGAATACGATCGTCAATCGTTCCCATTCGATGGCCGATGCGGTGTTTTATATTAGTAGCGGGCTGGGTCGACTGCATCGATCTGCACGCTCGCGAGGTTCTCTCCGGCCTCGGCGGACGGATCGGCGAGCGAAATCGGTTTCGAGACCGTCTCTAGTAATTCCGTTTTGAACGCCTGAAACGGTTCTCGGAACGGTATCGCCCGCCCCTACAATCATGACTCGGTTTCGAGTCAAGACAACAGAAGGGTTATGCCGGTAGTCACGTATTACCACTCGAGCAATGGACGAGTCCCCGTCCTTTTCCGAATCGTTCGATGACCCCCGAGTTACCCCCCAGTTCTGCCGCCGGCTCGTCGACTCGACCGGCGATCTGGTGTTGCTGGGCGTCGTCCACGACCATCCCGCGAGTATCGCGCGCGTCGAACGCGTTCTCGAGCGCGTCGAACCGGCAACGCTCGCACTCGAGTTACCGCCCGTCGCGATGCCCCTGTATCGCATTTATGCCCGCGACGGCGACGCCGACGACCCGACGCCGCCACGCTTTGGCGGCGAGATGAGCGCGGCGATCCGCGCCGCACCCGACGCGACCCCCGTCGGCATCGACGCCCCCAACTGGTCGTTCTGCCGCCGACTGGTCGCGCGGCTGGTCGCCGATCGCGTCTCGCCCGGGACGGCCCGGCGCGTCATCTCGAGCGTCGGCGGCGCGACCCGCGAGGCGCTCGCCTGTCGGGTGGCCGCGACGCTGACCCACGCCACGTCGATGACGGTCGTCCCCGGCGAACGGGTCGAGTACGACATCGACCCCGAGGAACCGCCGGACCGACAGGCTGCGCACGAGCGCTCGCACGTCGCCGGCGTTCAGGCGCTGTTGGGCAGCGTCGAGACGGAGGGCAGCGCGTTGTCGTACCGCGATGACACGCGCGAAGGGTGTATGGTCGATCGCCTCGAGACGATTCGATCGGAGCCGGGCGACGCCGTCGCCGTCGTCGGCGTCGATCACCTCGAGCGCCTCGCGGCGGAGCTGTCGGCGTAAGAGCGGTCGGGTTTCGTGGTACGGGTCGCCTGAGAGTGGCGGGTTTCGACGGTCGTCTCAGCGACGGGCGGGCGGTTCGATGAGAATCTCGCCGTCGCTGCGGACCCGAACGTGATGACCGTTGACGACGAACGAGAGCGTGCCGCCGGCGCGGGGGGTGCCGTCGTAGCGCGGTCGGAAGAGCGCGTCCAGTGCGTCGGGGTCGACGGTATCGGACAGCGAGACGCGGCTGTCGGTCACGTCGACGCCCAGACAGTCGGCCAGTGCGTGGATTACGGTCGTGCTCAGGGTCGCCGGGCCGTCGGGGTCGTGAGCGGCGCGATACAGGGCGGGAGAGCGAGACTGCGCGGCGCGGGGAGCGTATCCTGTCATTACTGTCGTCCCCTTCTCGTCTCGGTCTGAAGACCAAAAGCGTAATCGTTTATTGCCCCACGAACCGCTTGATACCGGCCAGTAGTAGCTAGTAGCGGATACTCTCACAACGGTCTGAACGAACCGTGAGTTGACAGTCGCAGTGCGTCATACGGTTCGCTGTACCGATCTACCGGCGCGACCGCAGGCCGGTTGCAGTCGCGGCAAAACTGACTGACAGCAGACCGTCTCAGTCGGACCACCGGACGAATCCGGCCGTCGGTCGGACGGCCGATTCGATCAGTGAACGCCTGTCGGCGACGGTCACTGCCGAAGCCCCGAGATACAGTTCCAACAGTACGTGAACGTCTGATCGGCCTCGTTGGGTGCACCACAGTGGGGACAACGAATCGTCTCCCCCTCGATTTCGTGGTCAGGGTCGGCGTACTCCGGATCGGCGTCTCCAATATCGTCGGTCGCCCTCGGGTACCGATCGGATCCCGGCGAGGAGCGAACGCTCGGGCGGTTCGGACCGGCGAACGAGGGCGTTCGCTCGCCGTCGTCCTCGTCACTTCGGGCGTAGATGTAGTACAGTAGCAAGTGGAGCAGGGCGAACAGCACGACGTAGCCGATGAGCCAACCCCAGAGCGCCATTGGTATGTGATACGTTCTCGAGGCACTTGGATATTCCCCGATTTCCGACGCGAAGAGAGTCACGGAACGGGGAATTGAAAGGAGGGCTACAGGTTTCGACCGAACTCGTCGAAGACCGCGAAATCGTCGGGGAGGTCGTACTCGAGGTGGCGCTGTTCCTGCCGATTGGTGCCGGCGTCGTCGACGGGCGTTGCGACGTCTTCCCAGCCGGGTTTGATCTTGACGCTCTGGGCGGGCATTCCGACGGCGATGTGGTGGGCGGGGATGTCGTACTGGACGACACCGCGCGCGCCGACGATCGCGTTCTCACCGACCTTGTTGCCCGCCTGAACCATCGAATCGTAGGTGAGTCGGACGTCGTCCTCGATGATCGTATGGTAGTTGCGGACCTCGGTCTGATCGACGACGTCGTGGTCGTGGCTGTAGATGTGGGCGCCGTCGGAGATCGACACGCGGTCGCCGATCGTGAGTTTTCCCCGATCGTCGAGGTGAACGTCGTCGTGGACGACGGTGTTGTCGCCGATCGTGATGTTGTGACCGTAGGTGAACGAGATTCCCTTGAAGAAGCGACAGTCGTCCCCGCAGTCCTCGAAGAGGTGATCGGCGAGCATCCGCCGGAACCGCAGCGCGAACTCGACGTTATCCGCGATGGGAAGGCTGTCGAACTGCCGCCAGAGCCACTGGAGGTGCTTGGAGCGGCGGAACCTCTCTTCGTCCTTCTCGGCGTAGTACTCGCTCTCGAGGGTCGTGTTACAGGGATCGTAGCTCTGGAGGCGGACGCGCTCGGCCGTGGAGACCGACTCGCCGGCCTGCCAGCGGTCGTATGCTTCACGGTCGCCCGAGAGGTCGATCAGGACGTCTTCGACGACGGAACAGGTGTCTTCGTCGCTCGCAAGCCGTCGGTCGACCTCGTCGATGAACTCGCGCATCCCCGCTTCGGCCTCATCGGGGAGCGACACGTACCGCTTTGTCATACTCCGAGCTATTGCCCGCAGAGTTGATAGTGGTTCGGTTGTCCGACGGCGGTTGCCGGACCCACTGGCACGCGGGTTACCTGGACTCTCTATCGGATTGCCAGCGGGCCAGGAGAAACGCGGGGAGCGCGAGCGCGCCGACGAACAGGAGAACGCCGACCACGACCGCTCCGACCGTGACTCGGTCGCCCGGAAACTCGAACGTTCTCGCAGCGAGGAGCCCCAGCGGAACGATACCGACGAGAACCGCCAGCAGGAGGAGACTCCGTCGGGAAGTGCGGGAACGGCGGTCGTCCATACGCATACGTGTCAGCCGAGTACCCAAGAGCGATTCGACTCGAAGGGACGGGGTCGCCTCGGACGCGGCGGTCGACACGCGGACCCACAGTTCCCAGTTCGACCTGCGGAGGGGTCACGGCCGAACTGATTCGGGCGGCGTCTCGAGCGTTCCGTTCACCTTGACATCCTCGCCCGGCTAAAGCCGGGGGAATCCCGAGCGTTGGGATATTAGAGTTTGCAGCCTCCCTGTTCTCTCGGTGTGAACCGTCCGCTCTCGCGGTCGAACAGAAAGACTCCGGGCTGTGCCAACCAGCCGTTACTCATATCCTCAGTCGGAGGATTCTGAGTTATCCTTCTCCGAATATTCACTGCGCCGTTCACGTCTGCATTCATCGGTGTCTCACACGATGCACAGATGTACAAACCACGTTCCACGCGGTTGCTGTCTCGAATCTGCCCGCAACACGAACACGTCTTCGAGGTGTTCTCCTCGTCCACGCGGTCAACGAGGATGACGTGTTCCTCGGCCTTGTATTCGAGTAGGTTCGTGAACCGGTCGAACTCCCAGCCGTGCAACTTCTTGTTTCCCGACCGACCCCAGTTCCGTGAGTCGCCATTGTCGCTCTCTCGGATGTCACTGAGGTCTCCCACGGCGATTTTCTCCACGCCTTCTTCGACACACCGTTGGACGATGTGTTTCGAGAGAGTATGGAGAAAGTGGTCTTTTCGCCGGGAGAGTTTCCGACGAGTCTTCAACGCCCACTTTGACGGGCCGTTCTCGCCTTCGGTCTGGTACTCCTCGCAGGTGAAGTAGTGCTTGTCCTCTTTTAGCGTATTCCCCGGATATAACTCCGAGGGGCCGTCCTCGTAGTCGATAGCGAGATAGTTACTGATCCCGAGGTCGATGCCCGCCGTCTTGTCACCGGGCGCGTCCTCGACAGGGATTTCCTTCTTGCAGACGAGGTGAAGTTCCCACTCGTCATCGTTCCAGACGGCCCGCACTTGCTGGATGTTCTCCAACTGTACGTCAGGACGGGTCTTGTACTCCGCGAGGATGAAGTCCGACCGACTCTTTTTCAGGTTGAAACCCTTCGAGAGTCGAACGCGATTGTGTTTCTCATCGTGCTTGATGCCGTTCTGCCTCCACGTCACAGTGGAGCGCGGATGATGTTTGTTACGTTTCCGATAGCCCGGTGGGTTGTTGCTGTCGTCGGAGTTGTACCACCCGTTGAACGCCTCAGCAAGTTCTTCGAGAACTCGCTGACTTGACTGAGAATGTAAGTCACTATAGCGTTCGTGGTCTTTCAACTCTGATTTCAATTCGGCTTCATCAGGGATTTTGCCGTCATCATCCCACCGCTCTTGGATGTAGTAGCGTCCAACGTTCCACAGTTTGGATGCGGAGAACCCGCACTGGTCGAGATAATCACGAACCTGACTGTGGTTCGTGATTTTGGCGACGTAGGTGCGGGTCGTCTCCAGCATTGGACCGTGTTTAGGATAGGTATCCTTACACCTGTATTAAATTTAGTGATTGGCGTAGAAGATCTTGCCGGGACGACGAACGGTGGATGGTCGCCCACTGTGCCGGCTTCATCACGTAAAGGCGGAGGTATTCGCCTCGCGGTCAATATAAGTTCCCCCGCTTCGAAGGAGGAGTATGCAACACAGCGAACTGGGCGACTCGGGCGTCGAGGTCAGCGAGGTCGGCTTCGGCGCGTGGGTCGTCGGGACCGACTGGTGGGGCGACCGCTCGGAGGACGACGCCATCGAGATGGTCCGGTACGCCGTCGAGCAGGGAATCACGTACTTCGACACGGGCGACGTCTACGGCCACGGCCGGAGCGAGGAGTTACTCGGCGAGGCCCTCTCGAACGTTCGCGACGAGGTCACGATCGCCACCAAAGTCGGCTACGACTTCTACGACAACCCGCAGGCCGGCCACGGCGAACTCCCCAAAGAGATGGATCCGGAGTACCTGCGAGACGCGGTCCACGAGAGCCTCGAGCGCCTCGGGATCGACTCGATCGACGTGCTCCAGCTCCACAACGCCGACGTCGACGAGATCACGCCGGACGTCCTCGAGTTGCTGGACGAACTCGAGGAGGACGGGCTGATCGACGCCACCGGCCTCGCGCTCGGCCCCTCGATCGGCTGGCTCGCGGAAGGCGACCTCGCGATCGAGGAGGAGTTCGACTCCGTCCAGCTCGTCTGGAACGTACTCGAACAGGAGGTCGGCAACCACTTCCTCGAGACGATCGAACGCACGGGCTCGTCGACCAGCCTCATCCCCCGCGTCCCCCACTCATCGGGGATCCTCAACGAGCAGGTCACCCCCGACACCGAACTCGGCGAGGGCGACCACCGCGGGTTCCGACCCGAGGAGTGGTACGAGACCGGCTGGGAGAAACTCGAGGCGCTTCGATTCCTCGAGCGCGCGGATCGCGGTGGCGAGCGAACGATGGGGCAGGCGTCGATCGCGTGGCTCCTCAGCCACGATTCCGTCGCGACCGTCACGCCGACGTTCCGGACGACGGCGGACATCGACGAGTGGGCGGCCGCCAGCGACGTGCCGAAACTCTCCGACGAGGAGCTGGCTCGTGTCGCGGAACTCTACGAGAACGACTTCGAGATCGATCGCGACGACGGGATGGACTCGCTGCGCTCGTCGGTCGACGGCGAAGACATCGAATCGGCCGGCCTTGACAAGCTCGCGGCCGACTGATCGGGCCGACCGCCGGCTCGAGCAGCATCGACGGCCGACTAATTCGCTTATCCCGATTCGGACGGGGAATCCGTCAGTCTGAATTCGAACTCCAGTTTCCCGTCGGTCTTGACGGTCACGCCGCCGAGCTCGTCCGACAGCTGCTCTCGCGCTCGAGAGCTCGGTTCGACGGTGACGGAGACGCTGTTGGTGTTCGCGTTGTACGTGATGTTTCCGACAGTGACGTCGAACTCGAAGAACTCCGGAACGTCCTCCCTGAGCTGGGTTTGCACGTCGTCGACGTCCGACTGAACGTCGGCCATCTCTTCGTTTAACGTGCCCATTTTCAGAGGTAGATCCCGGCACAGCTTAATCGTTCAGCCTGAACTGTCCGCGTCGGGTGGTCTCGAGACGGCGACTCGTAGTCCGTCGCGCCGCAGCGAAGGCAAAATCACCAGCTCACGCCGGCATTCGGAGGGCGTAGAGGATCGCCAGCAGTCCCGACACTTGGCTGAGCTGGCTGAGAACGGCGGCGAGCGTCTCCGAGAGGAAGGGAAGCGACACGTAGAGCACGACCAGCAGGAAGGGGACTGCGAGAGCGAGGAGGAAGCCGACGGCGATCACCAGCATCGGCCGGCTGTCGTTTCGGCGGTATCCTCGATACGCCTGATAGGCGATAAACAGGCCGATAAGGGCGCTCAGGATATCGGTCGCCTGCACGAACGTGACGAGCCACTGTGATGGCGAAACGTCCCAGAGCTGTAGCGGCAGCGGTCGCACGTCAGATCCCCTCGATTAGCGCCGTGAACCGATCCGCGATGTCCTCGCGGCGGTCGATCCGGACCGTCAGCCCGTCGTCCTCGAGATCGACCGTGATTCGCTCTAAATTCGTCGCGTAGACGGTCCGGTGGTGTCCGCCCACCGGATCGGGTTTCGTCCGCTCGACGAGGAGGCCACAGTCGCGGAGGTCTTCCAGCCGCCGATACACCGTGGGTTTGGACGCGTCGCAGTGATCGCTCAACGTGTTCGCTGTCATGGGTTCCTGACTCGTCTGGGTGAGGATCGTTCGCACCGTCGGGTCCTCGAGCAGGGCCCCGATCGTTTCGACGTCCGGCTCCTCACTCACGGTTAGGGAGTGTACAGAGAACGGACATAAAGGGGTTTTCGCCGCTGCAGCGGCTGCAGTCGTGCCGGCCGTTTTCTTTCCCCACTCCGTTGGTGAACGGACGATGACATCGCCTCATCGCTCAGGTACGGTCGAACGACTCCGCCGCGTCGCGACGCGGCTAGCAACACTGTGCTCGAGTCGCGCTGGCGGCCGGCTTCGACCGACGGCGGTCGGCGGATTGCTGGTCGTACTCGCGAGCGCCGCAGTGAGTGTCGCGTCCGCCCGGGTGCTGGAGGATAGCGTTCGCATTCGCTGGAGTATCGGGACGTACTACGGTCCGGAGTATGCACCGACGGTCATCGCGCTGGCTGTCTTTCCGGCTATCGTGACAGTGACCTACATAGGCCTGCGAGCTCTCGGAACCGTCCTCGAGGGCACGTCGGAGTTCGACCACCGCCGAGGCTACTACGAACTGTGTGTTCTGGCGGCCCTGGCGTCGCTCGTACTCGTCCAGATCGCGTTCGTCGCGGCGAATCTATGGTAATTGCGGCGGACGAGCGCAACGATCAGTCGTACCGGGCCGCGACCCACTCGTCCCACGTCACCGTTCCGACGGTCCGGTCCGGACGGATCGCCCCGCCGGCTCGAAACGCGGCGGCCGTCTTTCCGGGAATCGGAAGGCGAACGATCGGCCGGCGGAGCCCCCTCGCGTCGCGGTAGGCCCGCGCGAGGTCGCCGACGGTTCGCACCTCGGGACCGCCGATATCGGGGACGCGACCGGCCGGTTCAGTCGTCGCGCGCTCGACAATCGCGTCCGCGGCCTCCCCGACGGCGATCGGCTGGAGTGGAATCTCGGTGGGGAGCGGCCAGACCGGGAGCCACGATGCGGCCTCGAATAAGTCGCCGACGAACTCGTGGAACATCGTGATGCGGCAGATCGTCGACGAAACCTCGCTCGCGTCGACGGCCCGCTCGGCCGCCAGTTTGTGCTCGTAGTAGGAGTACGGGATTTCGTCGATGCCGACGATCGAGACGTACACGACGTTCGACACGCCGGCGTCGGCGGCCGCCTCGAGCAGCCGCTCGGTGCCGCGGACGTCGACGGCCTCGCTGTCGCCGCGGGGCGCGCTGGCCGCGTGGACGATCACGTCGATGTCCGCGACGGCCTCGCGGATCCCCGTTCCGTCAGCCAGATCCATCGCTATCCATTCCGCCCCGTCATCATCGTCGTGGATCGGCGGCGATCGACTCGCCGCTCGGACCTCGTGTCCCGCGTCGATCAGTCGAGTGGACAGCGCCGTCCCCAGCGTCCCGGTGGCCCCGGTGAGGAGCGTCCGACAGGTCATGCTGCCGTGTATTCAGTCAACAAAACTAAAGGTATGGTGCCGGGTCCGTCTGCAAGATCGCGACGACGAAGCCGACCAGAAGTCGGTAAACACGTTCGGGCGCATCGAACGGGTATCCTCGAAGCCGAAAGATACCGGATAGACGGCGTTCTCGCATCCTCCCCGCTTACCGCCAGCGTAAGCGATCAACGCCGATAGCAACCATCGGCGTCTCGCTTATATATCCCCCTCTATATCTGGGTAAATTCCATAACTCGAACGGGAGCGACAGTATACACGGAGAACACCGACTATACACATGAAACCGCACGAATTCACCTGTCCGGACTGTCATCGAGAGATTCCGTTCACGGACTCGATGCGCGAGGCGACGCTGGCGAACGGCTGTCCCATCTGTGGACGGTCAGTGGCCGAACGAAACTTCGCGAACTGATCGCGCCCGGATCAGCAGCGGTACGCGCGAATCACGACTGCGGCTCGAGCGGAGCGGCGTGCAGTTTTCCCGGCCGTCGCTGTCGTGGCGTCCCCGTCTGCGGAATACGGACCGAGCGCGCGCCCGAGCCGAGCGCACAATCCCCTTACTGTCCTTTAACACCTCCTATGCTAGGTTTTTACGTCGGAACGATGTGACACACTGTATCATGACCGACGTCACGTACGTCCAGAAAGCGTGCGCGTACATCACTCGCGCAACGGGCGAGTTACTGGTATTCGAGGGACCGGGACACGACGGCCTGCAGATTCCGAAGGGGACGCTCGAGTCGGGCGAATCACCGCGAGAGGCGCTGTTCAGGGAGGTCCTCGAGGAGAGCGGCCTCGGAACGCTGAGCGGGACCCGACACCTGACGACCGACGTCTGGACGCGCCGCGAGGAGCCGCCGAAGCGGTACGTGCGACACTTCTTCCACGCGACGGTGCACGAACCCCGCGATCGGTGGACGCACACCGTCACCGACGGCGGGGGGGAACACGGTGCGGAGTTCGAGTTCCGCTGGGTCCGGCCGCCGACCGGGCGGGAGTTCGCGCTCGATCTCGACGAGTACGTCGGCCTGCTCCCCATCACCGCCGATCCGGACCCGGTCGTGAGCGCCTCGGATTGAACGAGTGACCGCTTCCGTTGCCCGAGTGCGCGGCCCCGACCGATGTCGATACCCGACTCGAGTCGGACGGGCTGCTGTCAGCCAGTGCCGGTGCGACCGCAACCGGCCTGCGGTCGCGCCGGTAGATCGGTACAGCAACCCGTCTCAGGCCACGATCGGCCCGCGCTGGTGGATCGGCTCGTCGTGCGGTCGGCCGGCGACGGCGACGACGCGACAGCCGTCGTCAGACGACACCGTCACGGGACCGTCGCCCGACGGGACGGTGCAGAAGTGGCCGGGCTCGAGTGACGCGTCGTCGACCGCACCCGACCCGGAGAGGACGAAACAGAAGCCTACCCAGTCGCTGGGGCGGTCCCACGACCACGACGCGTTCTCGGCGAGCGCCACGTCCCGATACGTCATCGGCGTCTCGAACGCGAGCGGCGAGCCCTCGCTGACGACGGTCGTGACGGTCGCACCGTCCGACTCCGCGGTCGGCAGCCGCTCGGCCGTCGCGTCCGCGTACGACGGGTCGATCTCCTTGCGCTCTCGGGGAAGGTTGAGCCACAGCTGGAGGCCGGTACAGGGGCCGTCCGCCGGGAACTCCGAGTGCTCGATCCCCCGTCCCGCGGAGATCCGCATGGCTTCGCCCGCTCGAGCCGTCCCCGCGTTATCGAGCGAGTCGTCGTGAGCCATCCCGCCCTCGAGCATGTAGGTGCAGATCTCGAACCCGGCGTGGCGGTGGCTGGGGAACCCCTGGTCGGCCCCGATGTGGAACCGCTCGAAGAGCACGAACGGATCCAGATGCGAGTGCGTTCGCGTGGGAAACGCACGAGTCGCTCGCATCCCGCCGGCGTGGGTCACGTCCGCGGCGTCGTGGAGAGATATCATCGATATACGTCGACCACGGCCTCGAGAGAGAAGAGGAGACGGGTTCCGGCGAGCGCCGATCGGGCGCGCTGCGGGCCCGCGACGGCCAGAAGAGCTATGCTCGGATCGGCGCGTCCCCGGGTATGGCCCTCCACCGTCGGGAATATCTCAGCGTCACCGCTGAGGCGCTCCACCCCGGAACGACCGTTCGCTACTCCTACGGAACCGGGAGCTCGCTGGCCACCGTCGTCGAGCGAACCGAGAGCCTCGTCACCTTCGTCGGCGAGAACTGCGACGGGAAATTCACGCACGGCCAGATCGATCGGCTGTTCGCGGACGGCCGTCTCGAGGTCGTCCTCGACGACGAGATCCACACGCCGGACGACCAGGCCGAATAAGTCGCCGTCGTCGGACAGCTCCTATCACACACCACACCAGCCAACCGGTATGCGGTGGCGCGCGCTGTCGACCGGCCGAACGAGAGTGAGGCCGGTCGATGACATTGCGCGAGGGATGAGTGAGCGCCGCGAGGCGCGAGCGAATCGGCTGGGGAGGGCGTGGCGATTCCCTGTTGCCACGAGAGCAGGACACTTCTTTCATCGAATTCACTACCGAGCACCCTGCTCAGTAAATGTCTCCATCGGTCCTGATCCGACTGAAGCACGAGAACGGGAGAGCCGGGGCGAAACGGCCTATTTCGAGAGCGCGCGCTCGACGGCTTCCGCCACGTTCATCGCCTTCTCGGCCAGTTCGTCGGAGACGAATCCGTCGGAAACGGCGTCCTCGAGTTCGTCGGCGTCCACGATCTCGACCGTTCCGTCGCCCCGCCGGATGACGTCGACGTAGAGGTCGACGTACCGAACCGTCTCCGGAAAGAGCTCGACGGGGGTGCAGACGTTGACGTAAGTCCCCTTCGACGACCCGTCGGCGGCCGTGTACGTCGTCGGATACCACCAGCGGCCCTCGCGGAACTTCGTCACGGCAACGTCGCCCGACTCCTTCGCGACGCCGAGCGCGTCGTAGCTCCCGCCGCCGCTCATGGCGCGCTCGAGAGTCACCTTCCCCTCCGGGTCCCACTCGGTCACCTCGCCGCGACCGAGCGAGACGAGTCGGCCGTCGGGTTTGCCGTGACCGATCTCGAGGCGGTCGCCCGTCGTCGGGCCGAACTGCCGAGCGACCGCCGCGAAGGGAAACTCGCCGCCCGCAGCGCCATCGCTCTCGGCTCCGGCGGACCCGCAGACGGCCTCCGCGAAGTCGACCGCCGCGCTCGCGGCCCGATCGGCCGCCTTCGTCCGGTGGTGGCCCGGCATCGTGGTCTCCACCCGACGCCGCACGCCGTCCAGCGCGAATCGTGATTCCCGACCGAACCAGCACCACTCGGTCCGGCGGGGCGCAGCGAGCAGTCCCGGCTCGCCGGGTTCGTCCGGTGCGTTAGCCAGCGCGGCCTCGAGCGCTCGGGCCCAATCCGCGGCGTCCTCGAGCGCGGTGCCCATCGCCTCGAGGTCGGCGTCGGCGGCCGCGTGTTGCCAGCGGACACCCCATCCCTCCGGCACATCGACAGAAAGCAGATCGGTCATACCGACCAGTTCCTCCGCCCGCTCGCCGCGAAGCGCCGCCGAGACGCCGGTCCGAGCCCGCGAGAGGGTACAGAGCCCGCCCTCGACTTCGAGCGTCGGGCGGACGAGGGGTCGGTCGTCGTCCCACGGCGGCGCGGGCTCGTGGACCTGCACCCGGTAGCGGTTTCCGGCGTCGACGTAGCCGTCGGCGTCGTCGTACTTCAGAAAGCCGCGCCGTCCGTCGCCGAGGTCGACGACCGCACCGCTGCCGCCGCCCGCCTCGAGCACCTCCGCGTCGAAGACCGCACCGCGGGACGCGTCGTCCGCCCAGCGGAAGGCATCGATCGCGAGTTCCTCGAGTTCGCCCGCGACCGTCTCGACCGCGTCCGGCGCGCCCGAGATCTCGACGCCCTGTCGGTCCCGGGTCGTCTCGATCGAGACGTCGGCCGGCGCGGCGTCGAACGATCGCTCGAATCGCTCCCGAATCGGCTCGGAAGCCTGCACGACCTCGCGGCCGGTCTCGCTCAACAACCGGGTGATCGCCGTCGTGTAGATGCCGCGGACTCGAGCCGTCGTCATCGCGCTCCCTCCGCGAGCGCTCGCCCCGCCGCCGTCGACGGCCGCTGTCGCTCGTCCGACCGTGGTCGCGACTCTCGCTCGTCGATCCCTCGTCGCGGCTCTCGTCGCACCCCTCGCTCGAGCGATCCGGCCCAAGCCTCGCAGACGGACGTCATCGGAGCGTGTCGCGGTCGGCTGCGAACCGAACCCGATCGTCGATCGTCGGCCCGAGCGAGAGTTCGACGTGTCCGTCTCCCAGAATGCGGCCGTCCTCGACGGAGACGCCCCACGTCTCGAACCGGAGCCAGCCGCGCATCTCGTCGGCGTGGGTCGGGATGTCGGCGTAGTCGACGTCGTGTTCGGGGTAGTCCGAACTCGAGTGCGCCATGTCCATATCGGAGTAAACGGTGTCGTGCTCGTCGAAGAACGCCTCGAGCGCCGCCGCGTCTTCTGCGACGGCGTCGACGACCGCCTGCGAGGCCGCCCGGAGCTCGTCGGTCTCGAGGCCGACGTCGCGAAGCGCTCGCTGAGTTCGCTGGTCGAAGTGCATACGCGCCGGTTGGGCCGGGAAGCCTTTGATAATTCCGAGTCCGCGCTGGCGGTCTCGAGCCCGTAGCGAGGGTCGAACAAAAGGCACCGCTGCCCCGGACGCCGGAGCGGAGTTTCGATCGACGAGACCCAAGTGGGCAAAGCATACTTAGCGACGGCCGTTGAGTTGTGGACAATGAGCCAGGAGGCCGAGTACGACCCACAGGACGAATCACTGACGGGAAGTGCTGCCCGCTCCGAACCCCTGAACGTCGAACACGGCCTGGACGCCCTCCGCTCGAGTCCGGAGTTTCGCGGCCCGGTCGAACCGCTCGACGGCGTGGAAGCGAACGAACACATCGCGCTGTTCTACGAGTCCCGTGACGAGCAGGTCGAAGCGATGGTCCCGTTCGTCCGGCAGGGAGTAGAGCGGGGTGAGCGAGTCATGTACGTCATCGAGGAGCAGACCGAGGACGACGTACTCGATGCGTTGCACGACGGCGGCGTCGACGTCGACGCCGCAACCGACTCCGGAGCGCTCACGTTCCATTCGATCGACGAGACCTACCGCCGGAACGGCGCGTTCGATCCCGACGAGATGATCGACTTCTACCGGCGGACGATCGAGGAGGCGACGGCGGAGTATCCGGCGCTTCGGATCACGGCAGACACGCACTGGATCCTCGACGAGGAGACGACGATCGAGGACTTCATGGCGTACGAGAGCCGGGTCAACGACCTCTTTCGGGGCGAGGACTGCATCGCGCTCTGTCAGTACGATCGCGAGGCGATCCCGCCCGGGATTCTCACGGACGTCGTCCGGACCCACCCGCACCTCATCTACGACGGAACGCTCTGCCACAACTTCTACTACACGCCACCCCGGGAGTACTTCGGACCCGACGAGCCGGCCCGCGACATCGATCGCATGCTGCAGACCCTCGTCGATAGAACCGAAGCGAAGACGGAACTCAGCGACACTATCGACGAACTCGAGGAGTCGAACGATCGGCTCAAGCGGTTCGCGTACATCGCATCGCACGATCTCCAAGAGCCCCTGCGGATGGTCTCGAGTTTCCTGCAGTTGCTCGAGGAGCGATACGGAGACGAGCTCGACGAGGAGGCCCGCGAGTACATCGACTTCGCCGTCGACGGCTCCGATCGCATGCGCGAGATGGTCGACGGGCTGCTCACCTACTCGCGGATCGATACGAACGACGCCGAGTTGCGACCGGTCGACTGTACCGCCGTCCTCGAGGCCGTCCTCTCCGACCTCCGGCTACAGATCGAGGAGAGCGACGCGACGGTCGTCGCGGACGAACTCCCGACGGTCGTCGGCGACGACACCCAGCTCGAACAGGTGTTTCACAACCTGGTCGCGAACGCGATCAAGTACACCGACGACGCGCCGCCGCGCATCGAGATCGAGGCACAACGGCAGGGCGACCGGTGTGTGTTCTCGGTCGCGGACGACGGGATCGGAATCGAGCCGGCGCACACGGATCAGATCTTCGAGGTCTTCAACCGACTCCACTCGAACGAGGAGTACCAGGGGACGGGAATCGGGCTCGCACTGTGCCGAAAGATCGTCGACCATCACGGTGGCGATATCTGGGTCGACTCCGAACCGGGTGACGGAACGACGTTTTACTTCACTCTTCCCAGGGCCAAACGGAGACAGCCGCCGGAGGACCGACGGTGACACGTACAGCGGAGGGCCCACGGTGACACAGACGACGGAGCGCGGGCAGTGAGCCCCGATCACCCCGTCGATCCGCCGTCGGTCCTGGTGATCGAGGACAATCCCGGTGACGTTCATTTGATGCGTGAGGGACTCGAGAAAAGCGGCGTCGACGGCACGGTCACCGTCGTTACCGACGGAGAGGCAGCGCTCGAGCACCTGAGCCTGTGTGAGTCGTCCGACTCGGCGGCTGTTCCGGACCTCGTATTTCTCGATCTGAACCTCCCGAAGGCGAACGGGAGAGCGGTCCTCGAAGCGATCGACCGCGAGCCGCAGCTGCGATCCGCCCCGGTGATCGTTTGCTCGAGTTCGAATTCCCCGGATGATATCCGCGAAACGGCCGAGTTAGGAGCTGACGGCTATCACATCAAGCCGGTCGATCCGAACGAATACATCTCGCTCGTTCGAACGATCGCGGAATCGGTGTCCGACACCGGTCAGGCCCCGCCGGGAGAGTTTTCCGCAGCCGATCCGGTCGAATAAGGACCATTGATCGATTGCCACTGGCCGACACCGCTCTGGTCGATTGTCACTGGCTGACACCGCCCGTCCGATCGCACAACTGCTTTTCCGGACGGACAACCACCCCCGACCGGTGTGTGAATCGTTTCAGTGGCTACGACAGGACGTCGCCGGTTGCCGAACCTATACCGGGCAGGCGATCATACGGCCATCCATGGAACGTAGGCGCGACCCGGTCGAACGGGCCGAGGAGCGGACCGGCGACGGGTCGGTCGACCTCTACGACGTCTCGACGTGGGAGCCGCGATCGATCGTCGACCTGCTAGCGTACACGCTCTACAACGGCGTGAGCTACGGATTTCGCGCGCTCGTCTTGCTGATCGCGATCGCGATCACCCTCGTCTTGCTCGTCTCGCCGGCAGCGGTCGTCCTCGAGGATCCGTTCGTCGCCCTCTTCTTCGGGCTCTCGATCGTCCCCGCGGGGTTGCTCGCGGCGTACATCTGGTACGCGGACATCACGACGAGCGAACCGCTCTGGCTGCTCGTCGTGACCTTCCTGCTCGCGGTCCTGTTCGCGACGTTCGCGGCGCTCGTCAACTCGTACAGCCAGGCGCTGCTCGGGATCAGCGGGGTTCTCTTTTTCTACCTGATCGTCGGCCCCGTCGAGGAGACGGTGAAGTTGCTCGCCGTCCAGGTGTTCGCCTACCGGAACGACAGTTTCAACGCCGTCATCGACGGCGCGGTCTACGGCGCCGTCGCCGGACTGGGGTTCGCCGCCATCGAAAACGCGCTCTACATCAGCCGCGTCATCGGCGAGGCGAACCCGGAGACCAACATCTTCGTCACCGCGAGCGGGATCGCGACGGTCCGCGCGCTCGCCGGGCCGGGCCACGTCATTTATTCGGCGATCGCGGGCTACTACCTCGGCCTGGCGAAGTTCAACCGCGACTACGCCGGTCCGATCGTCCTCAAGGGACTGCTCATCGCCGCGTTCGTCCACGGAACCTACAACGTCACGGTCGGGATCGTTCCGGGAATCCTCACCGACTTCCTCCCCATCGGCTTCGGAATCGCGTTCGTCGGCTACGTCATCTGTTACGACCTCGCGATCGGCTACTACCTCTACCGAAAGATCGATCGCTACCGGCGTGCCTATCAGACCGTCACGAGCGATCGAGATGGCGACTCGCGGCCGGAACTAACCGAGTTCGAGCCGCCCCAGCGCTGACCGCGACTCGACGGAGAGCTTCCCGAAAGCGCCGGTTTCTGGGCTCAGCAGACGGCTGCAAACGAACCGCCGATCTCGCTGGCGGGTGCAGGCAGCAGGGACTTTTCTCGAGCGGCGCAGCCCTGACTCATGAGTGCGACGTTTACGGACGACGATATCGAGAAAACCGTCGAGAACGCCGCCGGCGAGGAGATCGGGACCGTCGCGGCCGTCGAGGGGGACACCGCCCGCGTCGAGCCCCGCGCCGGAATCGTGGACTCGATCAGAGCCAGGCTCGGCTGGCGTCGGGGCGGCGGGGAGACCGTAGTGATCCACGAATCCACGATCGACGAAATTTCGAGCGGGACGATCCGACTCGAGGCGGAGACGGAGGCCGCGACTGTGCCGACGGATGTCGATAGCGTCGAGTCGGCGGAGCCCGATACCGCTGAATCGACGGGAACCGAGCCCGCAGAGACGACTCGTGACACGCACGCCGCCGAACCGGATCACCCCGCCAATACCGACGAAGCGGACGAAACCGCTCTCGAAACGGAACTCGAATCCGGCGCTCCCGCAAAGCGGGATCGCGGAGACGAACTCGCCGAGGAGATGGGTGAGGTAGCGAAACGCGATACCGCCGATGAGACGGCGGAACCGACGACGAAAAACGCAGCCGAGCGACCCGACGGATCGGCCGGGGACGAGGCAGCGGAGACGGATCCGGCCGACGAGCTGGAGACCGGTATCGATCTCGAGTCGACCGGGGAGACCGACTCCCGGTCGGAACCGAGGGCGGACGCGCGTCCGGAAACGGCACTCGACCCCGGCGTCGACGTCGACTCGTCCGCCCCGACGGATCCGCGCCCGGAAACCGAGTCGGATCCCGATGCCGACGGGACACAAGCGTCTGCGGGAGGCCGCGATCCCGCTGCCGAGATCGATCCCGGGGTCGATCTCGAGGCAGCGGTGGAACCGGATCGCCGTTCGGAGCCCGAGATCGATCCCGAAACGGTCGCCGGCCCGGAAACTGACGCCGAGTCTGGCGCAGAGGCGGCGGCCCGCGAAATCGTTCCGGAAGGCACTGCGGTGACCGGCCGGGGAACTGCCGAAACGGCGGACGAACGCCCGGCCGCCGGGTCCGCTGCAGACAGTACCGACCGGGGACGAGAGCGGGGGCGCTCGAGTTCGCCACTGACCGCCACGCTCGCCGCACAGCGAACGGCGATGGCGCAGGGACAGGAACTGTTCAAGCGGAGCCTCGCCGCCCAGCAACGCGCCGCTCGAGTCGCCGTCGCGTTCCCGTTACTCGCCCAGCGACAGGGGCTCGAGGCGATGCGAGCGGCCGTCCGACGCTACCTCGACGCTGTTACAGCAGTGATGGCGGCGGGAACCGGCGCGTCCCGCGAGCGGCGTCAGGTGCTCGACGAAGCGGTTACCGAACTCGAGGAGACGCACACCCGGCTGGAAGACGAGGAACTCGCCGACGGGCTCGCGGCCCACCTCGAGCAGCTCCGAGCGCTGCAGTCCCGATTCGACGATGGAGTCGAAGCGGGAAGCGAGCGGGCCGCGCTCCTCCTCGAGCGACAGGTCGAACTGCTCGAGGAGTGCCAGCGACGACTGGACGTAGCGGACGAATAGCCGGCCCAGTCACTCGAAGCGGGCCTCGAGCAGCCGTTCGACGTACTTCGAGAGCACGTCGACCTCGAGGTGGATCGAGTCGCCGGGTGCCTTCTCCGAGAGCGTCGTCAGTTCGTAGGTCGTCGGGATGATCGCGACCGTCACCCGGCCGGTCTCGGTATCGAGGTCGGCGACGGTCAGGCTGATCCCGTCGAGCGTGATCGACCCCTTTTCGACGACGTAGCGGTCGTACCCCTCGGGGAGATCGAACTCGAAGAACCAGTCCTCTTCGACTGACTCGATAGCTGAAACCGTCGCGACCGCGTCGACGTGACCCTGAACGACGTGACCGTCGAACCGGCCGTCGGCCGGCATCGCCCGCTCGAGGTTGACCGTCGCTCCCTCGGCGAGATCGCCCAGGTAGGTCCGCTCGACGGTCTCGGTCGCGAGAAAGACCTCGAACCACTCGCCCGCCGCGAAGCGTTCGACCGTGAGACACGCGCCGCTGACGCTGATACTCTGGCCGTGCTCGAGTCCCGTCGCGACCTCGTCGGCCCCGATCCGGAGCCGGAGGCCGTCGTCCGTTCGCTCTCGAGCGACGATCTCGCCGGTCTCCTCGACGATCCCAGTAAACATACTTGCAACTGACGGGCGACGGGAGAAAGCCGTTCCGGGTCCGGCCGCCGTCTCGACGTCTGCCACGATCGGGCGCGACTCGTCGCCGCGCTTTTAGCGGTCGCCGCGCTACCTCGGTGTAATGGCCGGTATCATCGACACGATCAAACTCGCGGGCACGCTCGTTTTTGCCATCCCCGCGGCGCTCGCCGGACTCGACTTCCTGTTCCTGCAGGGGCAGACGGGCATCGGCCTGACCCTCATCGGACTCGCGATCGGGCTCGTGGCCATCCAACACTGGCTGACGATGCCGACCGACGTTCCCGAACTCGTGGCCAGCCGGGTCGTCGACACGGTCGCGAAAGAGCCCGAATCCGATCCGGACGACGACCGGTAACGGAATCGATCACCTAGCTCTACGATCGGCTCGTGTGGGAGCGGATCAAGAGACAGCGGACGATAAAGAGGCGAGTGACGGCTATCGTACCAGGATAGAACTTTGGACCGATGGACCACGTGCGGTGGCGCGCGCTGTCGACCGGCCGAACGATAGTGAGGGCGGTCGTCGATGCCGTGCGAGGGATGAGCGAGCGACGGCAGGCGCGAGCGTTAGCGCGGGACCTCCGGTCCCGCGAACCATGCGAATAGTGCGAGACCTCCGGTCTCGCATACCATGCGAACGGCGGCTCCGCCGCCGTGAGCAGACGGGCGCTGCGCGCCCGTGAGCAGAAATCGGCTGGGGAGGGCGTGGCTATTCCTTGCTGCCAGTGAATCAGGGCGCTCGTCGTCAGTAAGTGATTCGCCCACGAACTCGCATGTCGCCTCGAGTCGGGGTAGCAAACGTCCGCGACGGTTATTCGAGCAACGCGGTCGGCTCGAGCGACTGCGACGGGGCCGCGAGCCAGTCGGGTCGCTCGCCCTCGGCGTTCACGGCCAGCACGTCGGCGATCCGAAGCCAGTTGTCATCGTCGACGCGTGCAGCTACGTCGAGCCGCGCGACGGTCCCGGCATCCAGCGAGTCGCCCCCGTCGATCGGCCGCTCGCGGGGCTCGAGTCCGACGCCCGAAACCCGCGTCTCGATCGCGTCGCCGTCGCCGGACCCGAACGAACGCACCTCCGCCTCGAGGTCGGCCGCGACGGCGGTCACCGACTCCGGGCCGGCGGTCAGCATCGACCGCGCCGAGCGAAACGACTGGGTGACGGCGACGTGAACCCGCCGCTCTCGGCCGCCGTCGCTGTCCACGACCAGCGTTCGAACCAGCCCGCCGTAGTAACCGGCCGGCCCGCGCGGTGCGGTCTCGAGGACGATCGGCTCGCCGGGCCGGAGCGGCTCCCCGTCGGTTCCAGCGCTCGAGCTGGTTGAGTTGGGATTGACCGCCGTGTTACCGACCGGAAACGCGCCCGCACCGACGACGGCCTCGTCGATGGCGATCCGCAGTCGATCGGGCGTCAAAAACTCGGACTCGCCCCCTGTATCGGCGCTCCCGGCCGTCGCGAGTCGTCCGTCGATCACGGTCGCGTCGGCCAGCACCGACGCCGCTCGCCGAATGCCGGCGCTCGCCGCCCGCTGCGCGGTCGCGATCCGGTCGCGTTCGCCGACCGTCTTCGTCGCTCGCGCCCGCTCGAGGGCGTCGGTCGACGCCAGTTCGAACGCCCCTCCCTCGAGGTAGAGCGCGGCGTCGTGTGGCACTCGCGGCGGCGCGAGAACCGTCCCTTCGAGGCCGCGCTCGGCCAGCGTCGCGGCGAGGCGATCGGCGGGATGACCGCCGGCCTCGTCGGCCGTCGAGCGGACGAGCCACTCGCGCTCGACGCCGTCGTACGCGACTGCGGTGACGCCGTCCGCCGGCGTCGAACAGGTGTATCGAATCCTCGGATCGCGGTCGGTCCCGACGTGAACGAACGCGGTCGCGCCGCGTTCCTCGAGCGCGTCGGAGAGAACGATTGCCGCGCGGTCGCGTCGCTCGCGACCGAGGTCGGCGGTCGCGCTCGAGGCGGCGGGGTCGGATGGACGGTCGCGCTCGAGGCTGCGTTCGTTCCCACCGGTCACGGCGCTTCGGCTTCGGCCTCGAGTTCGTCGGCGTTCGGTTCGTCCATCGGCTCCTGGGCCAGTTCGATCAGTTCCTCGAGGGTCGAATCGGTCAGCTGATTCTTCAGCAGGACGTCGATCGGCAGCGTGGGCGCGCCGTCGACCAGGTTCTCGAGGAGGACGAGTCGCTCGCGGGCTCGAGACATGCCGACGTAGAAGACGCGCCGTTCGTTGTCGGTCAGGACGGGAACGGGCGAAGAGGTCTTCGTGAACTCCTCGCAGCCGGGGATGTCGGTGGGATCGTCGACGGTGGCGACCATCTGCTCGACGACTTTTTCGGTGAGGTCGGTGCCGACGAAGACGTGGTCGGCCTCGCGACCCTTCGCGGAGTGGATCGTGCCGACGCGGACGCGGTCGGTGTCCATCCCCTGATACTCGCCGATGGCGAAGTAGGATCGGACGCTCTTCTTCTGGAAGTTAGTGACCTTCCGGAGCATGTCCGAGGCGGAGGCCGGGTCGGGCATGAAGGGCGCGTGGTCTTCGATGACGTCGGCGGGAATCATGAGTTCCTCCAGGTCCTCGATGCCGGCCTCCTCCTGGCGCTCGTCGATCTCGTCGAAGAGGGCGTCGCGTTCGTTGGTCCCGAATGCCGAGTCCTGCAGCATGTCCGCGAGTCGGCGGGCCTGCAGGCCGGTGACGTCCTCGCCGGCGTCGAGCGCCTCGACCGCGTAGACGTACTGCGTGAGTCGGTCGGTCCACATCCGCTGGTCGGTCAGCGACGTGAAGGGGACGCCCTCGGTGATGAACTCGTCGATGAACTGGAACATCTGGTAGCGCGCCCGGAACAGCACCATGATGGTGCCGTCGCCCTCGACGAGCGCTCGGCGGACCATCCGGACCACGTCGAGCATCGACGCGTTCGTTTTCGCCTCCACGGCCCCTCCTTCCGTCCGCGGCTTGAGATCCTTGTCCTGCCGCTGATCGATGTGGCGGATCTCCTTGTTGACCGCGTTGAGGACGTTCGAGGGCAGTCGGTAGGAGTTCGGCAAGATGACGTCCTCGTCGACCTCCTCCTCGAGCAGGAGGGCGGGATCGGCACCCTGCCAGGAGTAGACGACCTGGTCGTCGTCGCCGGCGATCAGGACCTGCTTCATGTGGGGTTTCCACTCCTGATAGACGTCGTACTGCAGCGTCGTGATGTCCTGAAACTCGTCGATCACCAGGTAGTCGACGCTGGGCAGCAGCGAGCGTTGCTCGACTCGCTCGAGCATGTCCGCGAAGCCGATCTTCCCTTCGTCGCCCTTGTAGGTGCGCCAGGCGCGAATGGCTTCTGGAATGTCGATCCGGTCGTCGTCGCTGGGCCAGGTCGGGGTGTACTTGTTGCCCTCCTGGGCGTTGTCGTCGATCTCGGGCGGGAGTCGGACCTCCTCGTCGTCCCACTGGAAGGGGACGTCGTACCAGTCCGAGACGTCGCGGCTGGTCCGCTGGAGCCACTGGCTCGTCGCGATGATCTTGTTCCCGATCGTCGTCGATCGGGCGGTCCGACGGCCGGCGCCCGAGTACTCGTCCTCGTAATCGATGCCGTACTGGTCGCAGAAGTCCTCCTTGTCGGATTCACCGATAACGTCGGCTCGGGAGAGATCGAGCAGTTCGTAGGCCTTCGCGTGCATCGTACAGACGTTGCCCTGCAGGGCTCGCGGGCTCTCGTCGAGGCGGTCGGCCAGGCGTTCTCGAATCTCTTGGGCCGCCGCTCGCGTGTACGAGACGACGAGAATGTCTCGGAAGGTGACGCCGTCCTGCTCGAGAATATCTTCGACGCGGTCCAGAAGGGCGGTCGTCTTCCCGCTTCCCGGACCACCGAACAGGCGGGTAACCGTCGTGTCCGTCGGAGTCATTGTAGCCAAACAGGAGCGCGACACCTATAAGTGACGTGGGTTTTCTTCGACAGAAACGAGCGGTTATGGATCGCGCGGCGAGCGGGCGTCTCGGACGTCTGCACCGTCGCGGATCTTGTCCTGACAGTCCGGACAGACGCGCGGATTGTCGACGCCTCGCGGGGTGAACACCCGGGCGTATCGTTCGGTGACGAACGCGCCGCAGTTCTGGCATTCCGGCATAGTGCTTCTCACTACGAGATGACCGGTAAATGGTTATAATTGTGTCGAATGCGGTGTGATAAAAACGGAGAGCCGTGAACGGAGATCGAAGGGGGTTCAAATCGTCACCGACCTGAACGAGTTGCGACGATGCCGTAACTCGGCCCCGTCGATGCGCGATGGGGCAAAGACCGTTTGTGACGGCGCGGATTCGCGACAGCGACGGCCCTTACGTCGCAGGTTCCCACCCGCAGACGGTACAGGAACTGGCGGACGTATCGTGGAGACCGCCACACTCCGGACACTGCTTCTTGTTATAATCGTGGTCCCACCCTACTTGTTCGACCGAGTGCCCGCGATCGGACAGGAATTGATCGATGACGTCGTCACCGGCATCACTGGGTGAGGTTGCCATAGGTGTGTGAATGCACACCACACTATTAAATCGTTGGGTCGGTGAAGATCCTGCCACCTCCGCGAGACCACGCGTCGTCGCCGCGACGACGGAAGGAGCAGCCCCCAGACGACGGGCTCAACCGCCTGCCAGCGCCGACGGATGAGACGATTCGCTGTACCGACGTCCCGGCGGAATCGCATGGCAGTTCACGATTGCTCCGGAACGTGCTGACAACGGTCCGTCGAAGAGAATTCGACCCGCGTCCTTTTCTCGCTCTCGGCCGAACGGTACCGTATGAGCGACCTGCGCCTCGACGCGACCCAGCTCGATCGCTACTCGAGACACGTCATCATGGACGAGATCGGTCCCGAGGGCCAACAGCGGCTGCTCGAGGGGAGCGTCCTGATCGTCGGCGCCGGCGGACTCGGTTCGCCGGCCATCCAGTATCTCGCCGCGGCCGGCGTCGGTCGACTGGGAATCGTCGACGACGACGTCGTCGAGCGCTCGAACCTACAGCGACAGATCGTCCACGGCGACGCCGACGTCGGTCGGCCGAAGGTCGAGAGCGCCGCCGACTACGTCGACCAACTGAACCCCGATATCGACGTCGAGACCCACGAAACCCGCGTTACCGCGGAGACCGTCGGGTCCCTGGTCGCCGAGTACGACGTCGTCCTCGACGCCAGCGACAACTTCGCGACCCGCTACCTACTCAACGACCACTGCGTCCTCACCGAGACGCCACTGTTTCACGGCGCTATCTACCGATTCGAAGGGCAGATCACGTCCTTCACTAACGACCGCGGCGGTGACGACCGCGACGACGCGGACGGAGACGGGACGTCGCCGCCGTGTTACCGCTGTGTGTTCCCCGAAGCGCCGGAACCCGGTACCGTCCCGGACTGTGCCACCACGGGCGTCCTCGGCGTCCTCCCCGGCACCGTCGGCTGTATCCAGGCCACCGAGGTCGTCAAACACCTGCTCGGGACGGGCGACCTGCTCGAGGGTCGCCTCCTGTTGTACGACGCGATGGACATGAGCTTCGAGGAGGTCCCCGTCCGGCCGAATCCGGCGTGTCCGGTCTGCGGGGACGACCCCGAAATCGAATCGGTCTCGGACGTGGCCTACGAGGGCACCTGCGAGATTTCGGCCGACTGATACGGACTGCTGTCAGTCAGTTCCGGCGCGCCCGCGATCCGACCTGCGGTCGCGCCGGTACATCGGTACAGTAGCCCGTATGAGCGGAGCGAGACGGGATCGGAGTAGGGGGTTTCGGAAAGCGAACGGTGACCGAAGGGAACCGTGAGCGGAGCGACGACGAGCGGTTCATCCGCCCGAATGCCGCCGCGGTGACGACAGTTACGGCGTGCCGACGTGCCGGCGTCTGCCGTTCAAATAGACGATCGCCGAGAGCCAGAGCGCGACGATGAATCCGTAGACGGCGTCCCCCGACGGGTTCGCCGACTGCAGGACCGTCGCTATCAGATAGACGAGCGCGTAGACGCCCAGCGGCGCGCCGACGTAGACCCAATAGTTGGGCATCCAGTCCCGCCCCACTTCCCGAAGGGTGAGCGCGTCCTCGAAGAGCGCGACGGCGGCGACGACTGAGAACGGGACCAGCACGAACAGCGCCAGCACCGAGAGGGCGAAACCGGCACCGCTCCCGGGGCGGACGCCGAACACGTAAAGCAGTACCGCCGGAGCGAAGAGGCTGTACGCGGCGACCCACCGCCACCAGCCGGAGACGTCGCCGTCCGAGTTCGCGTTCACTCGCGAACTGGCCCTGTCTCGAGCGCGATCGACCCGGGTGGTCAGCCAGTCACCGACGTAGGCACCGATCGCCCCCGACAAGGCGAACAGGCCGACGACGATCGGAATCGCGACCGGGAGTAAGCTGACGGCGATCGCGGCCCGCCATCCGGACAGGGACCACGCGAGGTCGAGCATGTGGACTATCGCCCGGAGTACCGCGGGGACGGAGCCGACGACGCCGGTGACGATCCCGGCCCGGTGGCTCGCGGCCGGTCGCTTGCCGTAGCGATAGCCCTCGAGCGGGCCGACGTCGCCGTTCTCCGCCGATCGGTCGCCGTAGTGGAGGCCGGCCAGCAGCCCGGCGGCGAGCACGGCCGTCCCCGAGACCGAGGTCGATGCGGACTCCCACGAGAGGGCCACGGTGAACGGAATCGATGCGAGTCCGAGGAGGACCGCCGCTCGAAACCGCTCGGCGGTCAGATCCCCGAGGGTGTTGCGAATCGGGGGCATTGTCGTTTGTTTACTGTCACTATCAGATCGATAGTGAAAGCGTTCCCGATTCGAATCGTCGTCGGTCGGCCGACCGGGCGCGCCCGACGGAGGTCCCCGACTCGAGCAGCCACCGGACTCGAGCGTGACCGGAGACCACGTTCAACGGCTCGCAACGAAGCGATCGGCGCTCGAGCGGACGACGGCCGGTAGCTCCAACGCGCCGGCGAGCGCGAGACAGGAGACGAACGCGGTCGTCCCCAACTTGCCGCCCGCGCCGGCGAGGGCGGGTGCGACCGCGAGGTACACGAGCCCACAGACGAGGCCGGCACCCGCGACCTGCCCCGTGGTTTCCAACCGTTCGGCGCTCGACATTCCGACGAACGAGGCGCAGAAGGCGACCGCGGCCAGCGTCGGCCCCAGTTCCGGAAGGAGCCGCGGGAACCCGACGCCGGCGACGATCCCGACCGCGGCGGAAGCGACCACCGAACTCGTCTCGCCGCGAGTGCGGAGCAGGACGGTCGCGACCGCAGCGACGACGGCGACGGCGCCGATCGCGGGAGCGAGACCCCACTCGAGCGAGCGCCCGGCGGCGTAGTCGACGTCCGTCAGGAACACCGCCGAGAGACAGCCGAAGAGCGCGAGCGTGCCGTATTTGCCGCCGAAGCCGCCGAACGATTCGGCCGTCGCGACGAACGCGAGCCCGGCGACGAGTCCCGCCAGCGCGACCCCCTCGAGCGAGGGGAACACCGCCGGCGAGGCCATCCCGACGAACGATCCGCAGTAGGCCGCGCCGTCGATCCGCGGGAGTCCGAGGCCGACGACCAGCCCGACGAGCGCGGACGCGAGAACCGGGCCGAGATCGGCGTGGACGCTCAGCACGTAGGTGAGCACCGCCGCGGCCGGGACCGCGAGCGCGTCGGCGGCGTCCGTACGATCGAATCCGGTCGTATCGAACGTCCAGAGGCGGTGGCGCTCCGTCGCGGCGACGACGGTTCCCGCGAGAACGACCCCGAACTGGACGCTCACCAGTCCGGTCGGCGGGTCGGTCGGCGCACGAACGGCACCGAAGAGCAACGCGGCGGGCGTCACCACCAGCGCGAGGTATCCAGCGATCTGAGCCGGCCCGTACACACCCCGACTCGTCCGAGGGGAACCGAGAGTATTTCGATTCGAAATCGGACGAGTTGCCGGGCTGCGGTGCGACCGCCTCAGCTCCGCAACAGGCCGCCGTCGATCGGGATCTCGGCCCCGTTGACGAAGCTCGCGTGCGGACTCGAGAGGAAGGCGACGACGTCGCCGAGTTCGCGGGGCTCGCCGAGGCGGTCCATCGGAATGTCGCTCGCCAGTTCAGTCAGCCCCGCCTCGTAGTCCTCGTAGGTGCCCCGTTCGATGCCGGCCTCGACGAGTTCTTCGATCCGGGCCGTCTCGATCGTCCCCGGCAGGACCGCGTTGGCTCGAACGTCGGGAGCGAACTCCCGCGAGATCGTCTTGACGAGACCGATCACGCCCCGTCGGACCGAGTTCGAGAGCAGGAGGCCGTCCGCGACCTCCCGGACCGTTCGCGAGGTGATACACGTGATCGTCCCGTACTCGGACTCGAGGAGGTGCTCGTGGCTCTCCTCGATCGTCCAGACGACGCTCATCACCAGCAGGTCGTAGGCCCGATACCAGTCCTGTTCGTCGGTCTCGAGGAAGGTCGTACTCGGCGGGCCGCCCGAGGAGGTGACGAGGTGATCGATCCCCCCGAACGCGTCCACCGTCTCGCGGACGAGCCGGGAGACGTCGTCGGGGTCCGTGAGGTCGGCCTGAACAGCGAGCACGTCGCCCGCCGCCGTCGTTTCGAGTTCGTCGCGGGCGTCCTCGAGCCGATCCGCGTCCCGGCCACAGATCGCGACGTTCGCGCCCTCCTCGGCGAGCGCCTGCGCGCTCGCGAAGCCGAGGCCGCTCGAGGCGGCGGTCACCAGCGCCGAATTGCCGTCGAGTTCGAAGTCCATACCCCTGCCGACGGCCGGGGCGTACAAATCTCTCGGGGAGCCGGCAGGCGACCGAGACGCCGCCGTCGGTATCGATAGTCAGCCGATCAGTACCTACGAGAGGTGGGCGGTGACGTCGGTCGAGGAGACCATCCCGACGTAGTCGTCGTCGACGACCGGGAGGTGCTTGATACCGTACGTGGTCATCATCGCGGCGACCTCCTCCATGTAGAGGTCCGGCGCGGCGGTCTCGACGTCGGTCGTCATCACGTCGGCGACCCGCAACTCCGAGATGTCCCGGCCGTCAGCGACGGCGTCGAGGACATCCGTACTGCTGATAATCGCTCGCGGCGAGGTCCGAACGACCAGTGCGCTGATGTCCTTCTCGCGCATCCGCTGTGCCGCTTCCATTACCGTTTCGTCCTTCGAAATCGTCTCCAGCGGCGTCGACATCACGTCTTCGACGGTGACTCTGTCGTCGGGACTCATACCCGTAAACACGGACACGGAGGGTATGACGTTTTCCGTCGACTCGTCGATCGCGACTCGACGAGCGGTATCCTCCCGGTGAGCGGTTCCGAGAGACCAGGGGCCAACGGGGGATAAAAGACGGTGGAGCCACTCGAGGACGACACAGTTGAAGCGATACCCATCCATCCCGCGCGTCGAGAACGCGCCCCGCGAGCTCTTCGATGACGGGCATCTCTGGCTCCTCGAGAAAGTCGACGGGGCGAATTTTCGGTTTCGGTTGCAGCGGTCGGGGCTCGTCCGCTTCGGGGATCGAGACCGGTGGTTTTCGGATCCGGACGCGATTCCCGCCCCGTACCGCCACGCCGTCCGCCACGTTCGGGAGCGCCTCGATCGGGACGCGCTTCGACGCGCCGTCGACGACGTCGAGTCGATCGTCTTCGTCGGCGAGGCGATGCACCGGCACGCGATCGAGTACGAGTGGGACCGAACCCCGTCGGTTCTCGGGTTCGATATCTGGTCGGACGAGAACGGCGCGTTTTATCCGCCCGATACGACCGAACGGATCTTCGAACGGGTCGGGCTCCGGCCCGTGAACGCCGTCGAACGTGAGCGGCACACGCGAGATTTCGATCCGGAGTCGTACGCCGTCCCGCAGTCGAAGTGGTACGACGGACCCGCCGAAGGCGTCATCATCCGCAACAAACGGGGACAGCGGGCGAAGCTACTCCACCCCGCGCACCGAGACGACGAAGAAACGACTCCGGTCGACGCGTCCGCTCCGGAGCTGGCAGCGACGTACGCGACGCGACAACGGATGGAGAAAATCGCGAGACTACTCGAGGACAGCCAGCGGCCCGTGACCGTCGAGGCGGTCCACGAGCGCGTCCTCGAGGACATCGTTCGCGAAGCGCACGACCGGCTCTATCGCGGGAGCGGGACCGTCGAGACAGACCAGTTTCGATCGGAGGTCGGGCGGTCAGTCCGGCAGTTTCTCGACGAGCGGTACGAGTAGTCGCACGGGTTGCAGCGACGAGAGGCGGTTCAGTCGTGGTGTCGAACGCGAACCATTCCCTCCGAGGTCACCCCGACGATCAGCGGCGTCGATATCTGCCGGCCGGAGACGGCCGACCCCGCGGCGTCGCCGACGACTTTCATCAGATCCGGCGCGGTGTGGTCGACCTTGACGCCGGCCTCGTCGCAGGCGTCGTACACCATCTGCGGCACGTCGTAGAGGTCGGTCCCGGCGGGGACGCGAACCCGGACCGGCGCGCGAAGCGCCTCCGCGAAGGCGACGGTCTCGCGGGCCTTCGAAACGTTCTCGCGGGCGCTGGACTCGATCGAGGAGACGTTCGCTCGCGAGGTCCCCAGCGCCTCGGCGATGTCGGCCTGCGAGACGCCGCGTTCGCGCAACGCGAGCACCTGTGCCTGCCGGTAGGTCAGAACGCTGGTCTCCGGATCGAACCCGATCTCCTCGAGGAGTTCCTCGACGTCGTCGATCACGGCGGCTGCCCTCCCTCGAATCTGCAGGCTCGCGTGTGCATAGTACTATACTCTAGCATTCGGCGGGATCAAAGCTTCCCCGGTCTCAGCACCGAATGACTGCGGTCCCGGAACCGGTCCGTCACTCCCGTTCCGTCTCGGGGACGATCAGTTGTCAGCTGGGAACGAAGCGAACCGCGACGCCGGTCGTTAGTCGGCCGATTGGCCGGGTGCGGTGTACTCGGTTTCGGTCGGCGTCTCGGTCCCGGAGCGACGCGCCTGCCGGAGCAGCGAGCGGACGAATCGACCGGCGTTCGCGAGGCCGTCGTGGGGTCCCGGCGAGCGGTAGGAAACGATCAGCGACCACATGACCGCGACGCCGAACGAGCCGAGCGCGGAGAAGCGCATTCCCAGCGTCGCGTACGTGACGGCGTAGACCGCGCCGATCGTCATCGACGGCACGCTCGAGGCGAGCGGGATGTTCGCGGTCACGTCGCGCACCGTCGGTGCGAGGAAGACGATCGAGAGGACGCTACCGGCCAGGAAGATCAAGTCTTGCCACATCATACGCATTTCTAACTCGGTTATGAGTAAAAACTTCTCGGTATCGGCTCGGACTCGTCGTATCGGCCGAACCGTATATAACGGTCGGGAGACAGACCGCGAGCATGAACGTTTCCGCGGCCGCCGAGACGTGTCAGGACGTCCTCTCGGAGATCCAGACCGCAGTCATCGGCGACCAGCAGCGCTTCGAGACGATTCTCACGGCTATCGTCGGAGGGGGTCACGTCCTCCTCGAGGACGTGCCCGGGACCGGGAAGACCCTGACGGCGCGGACCCTAGCGACGGCGCTCGACCTCGAGTTCAAGCGCATCCAGTTCACGCCCGATCTGCTGCCTGCCGACATCACCGGCACCCACGTCTACGACGAGCGGGCCGGCGAGTTCGAGTTCGAGGAGGGACCGATCTTCGCGAACGTGGTGCTGGCCGACGAGATCAACCGCGCGCCGCCCAAGACCCAGGCCGCCCTGCTGGAAGCGATGGGCGAGAAACAGGTCTCGATCGGCGGCGAGACGCGCGAGCTCCCGGACCCGTTCTTCGTCATCGCGACGCAGAATCCCGTCGAGCAGGAGGGTACCTTCCCGCTGCCGGAAGCGCAGGTCGACCGCTTCATGGTCAAGACGACGATCGGGTACCCCGACCGCGACGGCGAGCTCGAACTCCTCGAGCGACGGGCGAACCGAGAGACACGGACGCCCGACGTCGGCAGCGTCGTCGACCGCGACGCGGTCCTCGATCTCCAGACCGTTCCCGAATCGATCGACGTCGACCCCGAGATTCGGGCGTACCTCGTCGACGTCTGTCGGGCGACTCGCGAGGACGAGCGCGTCGAGGTCGGAATCTCACCGCGCGGCCTCCAGCGACTGTTCGAGGCGAGTCGCGCTCAAGCGACGATCGCGGGCCGCGAGTACGTCGCTCCGGAGGACGTCCGCGCGGTCGTCCACCCCGTGCTGGACCACCGCATCGTCCTGACGACGGAGGCGGACGTCCGCGACGTCGATCCCCGCTCGATCGTCGAGGGCGCGCTGAACAGCGTGCCGGTTCCCTCGATGGGTGACTGAAGGACGAGAAGGGGAAACCACGTTTCACTCCGGACCGGCACCCAACGTTGCGGTGGCGCGCGCTGTGCCGCGGCGAACCGACAGGTGAGTCGCGGCCCGACGCTGCGCGAGGTCTTCGCGAACTTTGTGAGCGAATGGCTTGGAAGACGCTTCGCGTCTTCCAGTGGATGAGCGAACGCTAGTGAGCGAATCGGCTGGGGAGGGCGTGGCCATTCCCTGTCGCCACGATAGCAGGACGCTTCGCCGCACGAACTCCCATTAGCGCCTCCCATTCACACATCGAGTTCGTTAGTACGCGAAGAGGATCGACCGAGAATGGAGACGGCTCAGTACTCGAGGTCCCACCGCTCACCCTCGGTCGCAGCGAGCTCGTCGGAAACGCCGTCGGCGAGCCGGTACTTGCGTCCCTCGCGGACGACGGTCCCCTCGCGCTCCAAGTGCTCGAGGTGGGCGTAGGACTCGCCGGGACCGTGGAGGATGTGGATGCTGTCGAGTTCGCCGAACAGCTCAGCGCTGACGGTCCACGTATCACAGGGGCCCAATCGATCGAGGGCGTCGAGCACCCGCCAGGAGCGCTCCTCGTGGTGGTCGATGATGTACTGCGCCCGCCCGGTGGGATCGTCGATCGGATCGCGGTGGCCCGGCCACGCGCGGTCGTACTCCGCGTCGACCATCCCCCGCAGCGCGCGGAGGTACTTCTCGAGCGGCCGGTCGACGCGGACGTCCGCGCCGCCGACGTTCGGCGTGTACACCGGCAGGAGCGTATCGCCGGAGAAGACCACCCGCTCACCGTCGATCGTCGTCTCGAACATGCTGAGGCCGGCCGCGTGGCCGGGGGTGTGAACGACCTCGAGTTCGGTGCCGTCGACGGCAAACGTCTCGCCGTCCTCGAAGGGGGTGACGGTCGGCGTCTCGACGGTCGCCTCGTCGTGAACCGTCCGCTCGAGGAGGACCTCCTGCTTTGCCTCGGGCATCCCCCACTCCTCGAAGTAGCGCTTCTGGCGGTCGTACATCGCCTCCCAGGCCTCCTCGTCGCCCTCGATGAGCGCCGCGTCGGCGGCGTGTGCGTACACCTCGGCACCGCTTTCGGCCTGAATCTCGCCGGCCAGTCCGCAGTGGTCGTGGTGCCAGTGCGTGAGAAAGATCCGGTCCACGTCGGCGAGTTCGAGTTCCCGATCGGCGAACGCCGCCTCGAGCTGGTCGCGGGTCGCCGGCATCCAGTCGCCGGTATCGATCAGCACCGTTTCGGCTCCGTCCGCGAAGAGATAGGCGTTGTTGTCACCCTCGAACGCCGAGTTCGACAGCGAGATGCGTTCCATGCACCCACATCTCACGCGAACCGAGAAAACGTTGTCTGAAGCGGAAGGTACGGGTCGATGATCGATACGCCACCGGTGAGTCCCAGTCCCTACCCCCGAAGCGTCCACGTCACGAGGACGACCGCGAACAGTCCCGTCCCGACGGCGACGGCCGCGAGGGCCGGGTCGGTGATCGACACGTCGGTCACGCCCCACCGGGAGAGGGCGACCGTCCCGCCGGCGACGAGGCCGCCCGACAGCACCGTCCCGCCGACGTGGACGAGTTCCGCCCGCATCGTCGCCGCGTCGCGGCCGAGTTCCGTCCTGATTCCGTCCGCGTACTCGCCGACGTCCCAGAGGACGAACGCCGCCGCCGCCGTCCAGATCGCCGGCTCGAGCCGGCCGACGATCGCGAGGCCGATCGCCAGCGCGAACACCGAACCCGCGGCGAGCGCGGCGGCGATCCCCCGCCGGGGAAGCAGGCGGACCACTCGCAACATCGTCACCGTCCACAGCAGCGAGGAGAGCGAGCCCAGCGCGAGGATCAACACGATCGCCACCAGCACGAAGGCGGGAACCGAGGTGAGGAACTCGAGCACCGACGGCGGTGCCACCCCGCCGAGGCCCGTCGTCAGCACCCGCTGAATCTCGGCTTCGAGCGCCGAGCCGGCGAGCGCCCGCGCGAGCACGAGCGCGACGAGCGCCCCGCCGACGATCGGCGCGACTAATCGGGCGATCACGACGGCGGGGCCGCGACCGGCCGCGCGACGGGCCCGCTCGAGGACGAGGAGCGCGACCGCGATCGCCGCGAGGGCGAGCAGCACAACGCGGAGGTCGACGGTCGTGACGAGCGTCGCGACGGCGTCGCCGACCGGTGCCGGCAGCTCCGTCCGCAGGTCGGCCGGCGTCACCGCCGGTCCCCCGAGCCGATCGACGGCGAGCGGCGCGCCGACGGCCGCGATCACCAGCGCGAGCGCCCCCCGGATCGAGAGCGAACACCCCCGGCGAACGGCGTCGACGGCCGTCGCGAGCGCGTCGCGGCGATCCGGCGGGACGACCCGCTCGAGGGGCACCGCAGCGAGCGCGCGACTCGAGAGGACGGCTGCGACGAGCACCAGGCCGGCGAACGACACCACCGTCCACGGCTCCGGCGAGGTGACGAGAGCGGCCCAGAACTGCCCGACCGTATCCGTCACGGCCGCCGCGGCGCGAGCGCGGAGGTCGGCCCGCGGAACGATCGGCACGGCGGCGACGACGGCGACCCCGATCGCGGCGAGGGTCGTCCCCGTCGAACCGCGCCGAACGCCGCCGCGTCCGAATTGCTCCCACGAGACCAGGCCCGCGGCGAACGCGGCCACGACGAGCGACCAGACCGCCGCGCCGGCGATCAGCCCGACGCCGGACGAGGTCAGGGCGAGCGCGCCGGCGAGGAGGGCCGGCGACGAGACCAGAACGGCGGTCGGAACCGCGAGGATCCCGCCCAGACCGCGGACGAGCGGTCGCCGACTCGCCAGCAACGCGGTCGTCACCGCCGCCGCCAGTCCGGCACCGACCGCGAGCGCCGCCAACTCGAGACCGACCAGCGTCGCCCCGACCGCGAGACAGACGGTCAGCGTACAGCAGAGCATCGCCGCGTCGCTCGCCGTCGGTCGGCGCAGCGCCCGTCGAAGGCCGCGGATTCCCGACTCGAGGGTCTCCCTGCCGGTCTCGAGCGTAATCGCACGCCTCGAGTTCGATCCCGTTGCCGCTCCCGCTGATCCCGCTGCGGTCGAGTCGCGCGCGTTCGGACCTCCCCGACCGTCCCGGCCGGCCGAGCCGGTGATCGCGTCGCCCGTCACGGCGATCCGCCTCCGGCTCGGCCGGCACCGGCGCGAAACGCCCGCGCCAGATCGACCGAGAGCGGGTCCTCGAGGTGCCAGTCGACGACGGTCGCCCCGAGCCCGCGGAGCGCGTCGACCCGGTTGGCCCGCTGCAGGCCGGCGACCTGCATGCCGGTCGTGACCGTCGACGTGACGCCGGTCGTCACGTCGGGCGAGACGACCGTCACCGCCCGCCCGCGAGTTCGCAACGTCTCGACGAGATCGACCGCCCCCGCCTCCGACAGCGGCGTACAGAAGACGACCTGCGCGCGCCGGGGAAGCCGCCGCTCGAGATCGACCGCGAGCGAGCTCTCGTCGGATTGTGGATCCGACGAGGATCGGGAATCCGCCGTTCCACCCCCGTCCGCGATCGGCCGATCGGTCGCCGATCCCGGGGGCGAGGCCGCGCCCGATGACGACCGGGTCTCCGCGTCCTCGAGCGCGTCCTCGACGCGGCTTCGGGTGCCGGAGCCACCGCCGGGCTCGATCCAAGTGTCGCCGGAGAGGGTCACCAGCCCGGTTCGGTTGCCGTCCTCGAGCGAGGCGACGACGCCCCGGGAGGCGGCGTAGAGCGTCAAGTCGTAGGAATCCGGCCCGCCGCCGGGGGCGTCGCGATGCACCGACGCGCGGTCGTCGATCACGAACACGATCGTCACCGCCCGCTCCTCGCGGTATTCGACGGTCGCGAGGTCGCCCGTCCGGGCGAACCGGTGCCAGTCGATCCGGTTCATCGGATCGCCGCGGCGGTACTCCCGGGTCGAGAAGAACTCGACGCCGCTCCCGCCGTCGTCGGTCGGCGTCTGGCCGACGTACTGGATCGTCCGATCCTGGAACGGGAACGAGTCGAGCAGCGTCTCGCAGGTGAACCCGGTCTCGCCGGCGGGTTCGAACTCGTCGGTCGTCACCGCCGTCGCCGACAGCGACCGACAGCGGACCGTCGCCGTCCCGAACTCGTACTCTCCGCGCGGCGGCGTGAGTTCGTACTCGTGGGTGACGGTCTCACCGGGCCGAACGGCCGTCGCGAACGCGGGCGACCCGCTCGTCACCGGCACGTCCGCGGGCGGGTGATCGACGACGCGAACGTCCGACGCGACCCGATCGCTCTCGTTGGTCACCGACAGCGTCACCGTCACCGACCGGCCCGGCCGCACGCGGGCGTCCTCGAGCGCCCGCTCGAGGCGCAGGCCGGTACCAGAACTAGCAGAGCCGCCGCCCTCCGCGTCGGCGTCAACAGGAGCGTCGGGTTCATCGGGAGCGTCGGCGTCGGCATCCGCTTCGTCCTCGCCACCGCCGAGTGACGGGACCGAACTCACCTCCCCGACGAGGGCGAACCCGAGCGACACGACGCCGAGGAAGAGCAGAGACGGGAGGCCGAGCACGACCGCGAGCAGCGCGGTCACCAGCGTGACGACGAGCGCGCCGTGCCAGCGAGCCTGGCGGATCGCGTCCGTCACGCTGTGCCCTCCGCGTCGGCCGTCTCCGTCCGCTCGGTCGCCGACGTCGCCGCCGGTGGCGCGACCGACGGCGTCGACTGCACCCGATCGATCTCGTCGATCGCGTGCTCGAGGCTCCGGACGACCGGATCGGCCGCGCTCACGAGATCGAACAGCCAGAGCCACAGCGGCGTCGACGGACCGTTCGAGCCCCCGAGGAAGGCGGCCGCGCGGGGGTCGTCGGTCCACGAACCGGCCTCGATCGCGGCCATCGCGTCGTCCTCGGTCAGCCCCGCCCGATTCGCGTAGGCGGTCGCGGCGATGGGACGAAGCGACTCGACGAGCCGTTGGCGCGCGTCCTCGCGCGTCGACCGCGACTCGTCGTCGTACGCCGTGGCCAGTTCGAGCCACCGATCGAACGGTTCGCCGACGATCCGCTGGCGCGCGGCCCGATCGTCGAACCGAGACGAATCGAGACCCGAACCGGCTGTCGATTCGACCAGCGGCGACGTCGTCGAGGGCCGAAGTCGGCCGGCGATCCCCAGCGTCGGTGCGAACACCACGAGCACGAGCGCCATCGCCAGCACGACGAGCGCGGGATCGAGCGCCGAGAGCACGGCCTCGAGTTCGGGCACCCGCTCGAGTACCAGCGCCGGACGGACGGCCATCGCCGCGCCGATGGCGAGCAGCGCCGCCGCGAAGACGGTAACGATCGCGAGCCCGGTGGTCGATGGCGATCTACTCATCGGCGTCACCCCCCGCGTCCGCTCTTTTTCTTCCCGTTTTCGTTCCAGTTCCCGACCCGGTTTCCGTTCCAGTTCCCGTCGTTCCCGACGAGTCGGTCCCGTCGGCATCCGCTTCGTCGCTCGGTTCGATCGCCTCGCGGAGCCGATCGTGTGCGGTCTCGGTCCGCTCGAGGTAGGCGTTCGGATCGCGGTCGCCGTACTCCACGTCGCGGAACGAGTCGGTGATCGTCTCGACCGGTTCACCGGGCGCCCCGGCGTCGGTCGCGCTCCGGGCGACGTCTCCGGGGGTCGCGGTCGCGACGCGAGTTCGATACATCGGCGACGCGTCGATCACGCTCTCGAACGCTCGCCGGATGCGTTCGCGAGCGCCGGTCTGTGCGTCGACGGCCGCGTCGGTATCGGTCGCCTCTTCAGCACCGCCGAACAGCGACGTCGACACCGACGAGCCGACCTCCCGGACGTGCGTCCGCGCCGAGCGGATCGCGTCCGTAATCGCCGCGAGAACGAGCCTCGGCAGGTCCGCGATCGAGCGCAGACCGGCCACTGCGGCCAGCGCCCGCTCGAGGGCCTGTGAACAGGCGACGACTCCCGCCAGCGCGAGCGAAACGAGTCGCCCCGGGATCGAGAGCAGCGTGCCGATCGGATCGTCGCGCGTGTAGAACACGTAGCCGACGATCAGCGCGGCGATCGCCACGAGGCCGGCCGTCACCGCGCGATCGGAGACGCCGGGAACGGAGTCCGTCAGCGACGAGTCGTCGCCGCCGGCTTCGTCGCCGTCCGAGTCGTCCGAGCCGCTCCCGCCGTCCGCTTCGCCCCCCTCGGCACCAGTGTCGGACCCGTCCTCGCCTCGCGCGGCGGCCGTCTGTCCGTCTGCCCCGCCGGCTTCTCCCTCGCTGGTCGATTGACCGTCGTCCGTCCCCCCGCTACCCGAGCCCGTTTCACCGCCTCCGTCGGTCGAATCCGCCCCGCTCGAGCCGTCGGTCGAATCGGTTCCATCCGAGCCGTCGGTCGATCCTGTTCCGTCGGTCCCGTCCGTCGATCCCGTCTCGCCTGACCCCTCAGCCGAATCGGTCCCGTCGGAGCCATCGGTCGAGCCGGTTCCATCAGAGCCCTCAGTCGATCCTGTCTCGCCCGAACTATCAGTCGCTCCATCGGACCCGTCAGCCGAACCGGTTTCACCCGAACCGTCAGTCGATCCCGTCTCGCCAGAGCCATCGGTTGAACCGGTCTCACCCGATCCGTCCGTCGAACCCGTCTCGCCGGACGTTCCGTCCGGTTGCGTTTCACCGTCACCGCTCCCCTCGAGATCCGACATCGAGGCGTCGCCGACGTCGGGACGAGGCTGAGTCCCCGCGGAGCCGCCCAGCAGATTGCTGAGTAGACCGCCGAAAAACGGACTGTCCGCGAGACCGGCCAGGAGATCCGAATCCAGTCCCGACGTGCCGCTCGAACCGGACGCGGCGCTGCCGGTGGCGGGCGCCGATGACGCGGTCGTTTCACTGGACACCTGTCCGTCTGTCGCACCCTCGAAAACCCCGCTCGCCGGCGAGTCCGACGCGAGGGTGGGCAACGCCCCCGCTGCGAGAACCAGTCCACCGATCGCACAGACGAGCGCGATGACCGAGAGTAACTGACGGCCACTGCGAGATCCACTCCCCATCGATTACCGTACAGTAAACAGAATCGATACTTACATCTTGTTGCCATCCGACCGAGTATCGCCCGAACGGGTCCGGACTCCGTGAGAATCCACCGCGTCGACTGTCCACTCGAGGCGGTGAGTTACGAGCCCCAGAAGTTATCGCGGCTGCCGAGTCGCTCGCGCTGCGGGCCGCCACCATCGTCGGCCGCACCGGTTTCGTCGTCGGTGGCAGCATCGTCTTCCATCTCCGCGTCCTCCTCTGCGTCTGCGTCCGCACCCGCCGCTTCAGCCTCGTCGTCGTCGGGATCCATCGGCAGTATCTCCAGCTCCTCCGCTCGTGCGTGATTGCTGTGTACGCGGGTAATCTCGACTCGAGCGCGGGCTTCCGGCAAGATGCCGTCGACCATGACGATGAACCCGTCCTCGGTTCGGCCGACGCCGGCGCCGCTTTCGTGCATGTCGACGACGTCGATGACGACTTCCTCGCCCGATTTGACCGGCTGGGTCTTGAGATCGTCGATCGGCTGATTGTAGTGGTTGCACCACTCCTTGCCACCCCGGTCACCGTAGTGTTGACATCCCATTCCCGATATCCGTTCGGAGAATTCCGGGCAGTCATCGGCGAGTGGACAGTCTGCCATGAACGGCACTACCAGCGGTGGCGTTAAACCGTTTCCGTCTTCCGGACCGCGAACGAGAGAGGGGGAAACGGTGGAAACTGACGGTCCAAGAGTTGACTGCAGAGATAACGGATTATGAAAGAAGTTCGAAATTTGGTAACTGAACGGATTTTGGGTGACGGGCGGTTTCGAAAAGGTTTACGGTATGGACGTAGCAGTGATGGATGATGAAAATTCTCGTTACGGTCAAAGAGGTAGCGACCGTCGAAGACGAGTTCGAAATCGAGGGAACCGAAATCGCTGACCAGTACCTCGGTGCCGATCTCAATGAGTGGGACGACTACGCGATCGAAGAGGCCGTCCAGCTTCAGGAAGACGGTATCGCCGACGAAGTCGTGACGGTCACGATCGGCCCGGAAGAGTGCGAACAGACCATCCGACAGGCCCTCGCGAAGGGCGCCGACCGCGCCGTCCGCGTCTGGGACGACTCGCTCGAGGGCGTCGACCTGCTCGACGTCAACGCCAAAACGGAGATCCTCAGCGCCGTCATCGAGGAGGAAGATCCCGACCTCGTGCTCACCGGCGTTCAGGCCGGCGACGACAGCTTCGCCGCGACCGGCGTCTCCGTCGCCGAGAACATCGGCTTCCAGTGGGGCGCCGTCGTCAACCACCTCGAGCACGACCTCGACGACGGGGTCGCCTCGGTCCGACGCGAGCTCGAGGGCGGTGTCGAGGAGCTCACCGAACTCGAGCTGCCGGCCGTGTTGACGATCCAGACGGGGATCAACGAGCCCCGCTACGCCAGCCTCCGCGGTATTCGGCAGGCACAGCGAAAGGAGCTCGACGTCAAGGCCCTCGCCGACATCGGCGTCGACGAGGCGACCATCGAATCGGAACTCACCATGACGGCCATGTACGAGCCCGAAAGCGAGAGCGACGCGACGTTCTGGGAGGGCAGCGCCGAGGAGACCGCCTCGGAGCTGGGTGAACTCCTCCGCGACAAGGGGGTGGCACAATGACGGACGTCCTCGCGGTCACCGACCACCGCCGCGGCGAACTGCGCGACGTCAGCTACGAGATCATCACCGCCGGTCGCCAACTCGCCGACGAAACCGGCGGCGACCTCCACCTCGCGGTCATCAGCGGCACCGTCGACGACTTCGCCGACAAGCTCAATCGCGACGGCGTCGACGCCATTCACACCGTCTCCCACGGCGAGGAGTTCAACCACGACGTCTACACGCAGGCGATCACGCAGCTCTACGACGAACTCGCCCCGCAGTACGTCCTGACGCCCAACAGCGTCAACGGGCTCGACTACGCGCCCGCCGTCGCGAACCAGCTCGATCTCCCCGTCGTCACCGACACGATCGACCTCGAGACGAACGGCGAGACGCTCGTCGCCACCCGCGAGATGTACGGCGGCAAGGTCGAGACGACCAACGAACTCGAGGGCGACGCGGTCGTCACGATCCGCAGCGCCGAGTGGCCCCAGGCCGAAGGCACCGGCGACGCTGCGATCGACGCTTTCGACGCCGACATCGACGAGGACGCCATCGGTTCGACGGTCAGCGGCTTCGAAGAGGTCGGCGGCGGCGACGTCGACATCAGTGAGGCCGAACTCCTCGTCTCGATCGGCCGCGGCATCGAAGAAGAGGAGAACCTCGACCTGATCCGCGATCTGGCGGACGCACTCGGCGCGACGCTCTCTTCCTCGCGTCCGATCGTCGACAACGGCTGGCTGCCCAAGAACCGTCAGGTCGGCCAGTCGGGGAAGGTCGTCACGCCCGACGTCTACGTCGCCATCGGTATCTCCGGTGCAGTCCAGCACGTCGCCGGCATGAAGGGCTCCGATACGATCGTCGCGATCAACACCGACCCCAACGCGCCGATCATGGATATCGCCGACTACGCGATCGTCGACGACCTCTTCGACATCGTCCCCGAACTCATCGAGGAGTTCGAAGGGTAAGCGATTGTACCGCGAGCGAACGACGTGAGCGAGCGATCTTCCTCGTGAACGGAGTGAACGAGGGCTCGGAAGAACGGAGTTCTTCCGGTGTTTTTGGTCCAGGTTTTTTGCGTGAGTGGTCGCGAACAGCGTGAGCGACCCGGGCGGAAAAAGGTGATCCGTGGGCGATCCGTTAGCTACTTTTCCACCGCATCCTAAGCCCGGGTGATGGAACTGCTGGAGCGCCGACGGGCGCTGATCGAGACGCGTCTCGTCGAGGTGGTCGAGGGGGTCGAGCCCGAGACGCTCTCCGAGGAAGTTCGCCACGTCGCGCTCTCCGGGGGAAAGCGCGTCCGACCGATGGTGACGCTGCTGGCCTGCGAAACCGTCGGCGGACGTGCCGAGGACGCCGTGGAGTTCGGCGTCGGGATCGAACTCGTGCACACGGCGTCGCTGGTCGTCGACGACATCATCGACCGCTCCGAACTGCGACGCGGAACGACCAGCGCCTGGGCCGAGTTCGGCCACGGCCCGGCGATCATCACGAGCGACGGGCTACTGGGCGAGGCGTTCGCGCTCTTTTCCGCCGATCCGGACGCGACTCGGGTCGTCGCCGACGCCATGGTCGAACTCGGCGTCGGCGAAGCGACCGAACTGTCGGCCGAACCCGCAAACGAAGACGAGTACATGACCCTCGCTCGGCGCAAGACCGGCGCGCTGTTTCGAGCCGCGGCGGAACTCGGCGCGATCGCCGCCGACTCCGATCCCGTTACCGTCGACGCGCTCGGCGAGTACGCCGAACGGGTCGGCGTCGCCTTCCAGATCAGGGACGACGTGTTAGACGCCGTCGCCGATCCGGAGGCGCTTGGCAAACCGACCGGCCACGACGCCGCCCTCGAGCGACCGTCGGTCGTCCAGGTGACCAACCTCACGCCCCAGGAAGCGAACGATCGCGCGCGTCGCGAAGCCGATCGGGCGATCGACGCGTTGGATCGGGTCGAGGTCGCCGATCCCGACGCGCGGGAGTACCTGTTCGAGCTGGCGGAGTTCGTCGTCGATCGCGAACGCTGAGGACGGCATCGTCACAGACGGCCCGCGACGAGAGTCGACGCGCAGTTAGACTCGCTCGGCCCCTCGCGTCCCCTCCTCTCGATCCGAGTCGGAAAACCGCGATTCCGCGACGGCGAACGTGAGCGTGCTCACGATTCCCAGCAGCGTTCCCGCCGTCAGCGCCGCCGCGAGGTAGGCGATTTCGACGTCGTCGAGGAAGAACGCGCTCACCGCGTGGAGAACGACCGCGATCGAGAGCACGTAAAACGGCGCGTTGAGGTATCGCCACTCGAGCGAACCCGCGATGTACTCGTCGGTGATCTGGCCGAGACTGGTGGTCAGCCCCGCGGCGGCGAACCAGTGGATCGAGCCGTAGACGAGCGCGGCGAGCATCACGGGGACTCCGAGGTCACCGGACGTCGATCGACGGACCGACTCGAGCGAGTCCATCCCGCTGACGCCACCGAGGACGAACAACGCGGCGGCGACGACGTACGCGAGGAGGGTCGTTCGTCCGGCGTACAGCGAGCGTCGGGCGCGTTCGACGGTCGCGTCCAGCCGGTCGCCGAGGCCGAGCCCGCGCGAGATGAGATAGAGTCCGAGCAGCGCCGAGGTCGACCCCAGCACGAACCCCGGCAGGTTCAGGAACGTCCCGATCAGCGCGAGCGGATAGATCAACAGCAGGATTCCCAGCGGAATGAGCACCGTTCCGCGCGTTTCGGGGTCGTTCAGCACTTGCTTGATCGTGTAGTACATCGACTCTAAGTTCTGGGCCTGTCGAACGACGACCCGCCGGACGCCGTCGATGGGGACCCGCGAGCGGATGATCGGAATGACGGATTCGTCTTGGGCGCCGTCAGTGACGACGAGCGCGGTGACGTCCTCCCCGGTCGAGAGGCTCGCGAGAACGGTATCGACCTCGTCGCCGACCTCCCGGTTGGCGCTGACGTCGCCCTGGTCGTTACCGGTGACGACGGCGACCTCGACGCTCTCGTCGCGCTCGGTGAGGTCATCGTAGACGTGCAACCCCTGGAAAATGACGTTGACGTCCGAATCCTCCGGGTCGGCGGTCGCGAGGGCGACAGCCGCTTCCTCGACGGGCTCGCGACCGATAACCGGCGTCGAGAAGCCGGTCTTGCGGCCGAGGTCGTCGTCGAGGTCGACACAGAGGACCAGCAGCATCGGCTTGTGGTTGCACGCCGCGGTATTTCCGTCTTCTGGGACGGAGAACGGATCGGTCGGTCGACGCGAACCCGTCCGTCGATCAATCAACGGGAGAACCGTAGCCGACTAACAGGTTGGTGAATAGCGGTCGGGCGAACGGCGATCGGGGCGACCGACGGCCGAGACGAACCGTGTCCGGTCGACTCAGGGAGTGCCGTCAGTCTCGGTTTCAGCATCGATCGCAGGTCCGGCGTCAGCGTCGGCAGTAGCGGTTCTGACGCCATCGATATCGAACCGCGCGCCGCCGGACGACCCGTCTCGAGCCGTGATCGACCAGTCGTGAGCCGTCGCGATCCCGTCGACGATCGCCAGCCCGAGTCCGGTTCCGTCCGCCTCGGTCGTATACCCGAACCCGAACAGCGACTCGCGATCGGCCGGCAGCCCCGGCCCCGTATCCTCGACGTAAAATCCGTTCGGACGCGTCTCGTTGCCGGTAGAGTGATCGGCCGCCTCGAGCGAGCCGACGGTGACGACGGGTTCGGCCTCGTCGTGGTCGCCGTCCGTCTCGTGTTCCTCGGTGTCGTTAGCGCGAGAGCCGCGTTGGTCGTCTGTCGAGCGATGCTCGACGGCATCCCGACGAGCTTGCGAGTCAGGGTTCGTGGAACTGTGTTCCACGGCGTCCTGCTGAGCGTGCGAAGCAGGATTCGTCGAGCTATGCTCGACGGCATTTCGAAACAGGTTCTCGAGCAGCGTTCGAATCCTCGCTTCGTCACCGTAGATCTCGATATCCGTGTCGATCTCGAGGCGGGCGTCGCCGGTATCGACGGTCGACCACGCCTCCCGAGCCGCCGATGCGAGCGGGAACCACTCCTGTTCGCCGATCATCTTCCCCTGGCGGGCCAGTTCGAGCAGTCCGTCGACGAGTTCCTCCATCCGCGACAGCGACCACTGGATTTTGTCGACGTGTTGGCTGTCGGTCCGCTCGTCGATCAGTTCGAGGTGCCCCTGGGCGACGTTCAGCGGATTCCGCAGGTCGTGGCTCACGAGGCTGGTAAACTCCTCCAGTCGGTCGTTCTGGCGCTCGAGTTCGCGCCGGTAGTGACGCCGCCGGGTGGTGTCGCGGATCGCGTGGATCGTTCCGGTGAACTCCCCGTCCTCGAGCGGGAGGAGCGTGGTGTGGACATCGTGGATGAGCTCCGCACCGTCGGCCGAGTGAAACCGGACCTGATACTTCGCTCGGTCGCTATCGGTCGTCGAGGAGAGGAGTTGCCGTACCTCCTCGGCGTACTCGGTCATCACCTGCTCGTCGTAGTAGCCGCGGTCGACGAGTTCGGGGAACGGCATTCCGAGTAGCGCCGCCTTGTCCTCGGCGAACGCGTCGGCGAACTCGTCGTTACACCAGCCGATCGACCCGTCCGCGTCGAGGATGAAGAGGGCGGTCGGTGCGAGTTCGATAACTCGTTCGTACTGCGCGAGTTCGCGTTCGCGTCGCTTCCTCGACGTGACGTCGCGGATGACCGCCGTCGAGCCGGCAAACTCGCCGGTATCCTCGGTGATGACGGACACGTTGGCCTCGTAGACGCGCCGCTCGTCGGTGGGGGTCTCGAGGGCGCATTCGAAGTAGTCCGACTCTCCGCCCTCGGAACGCAGTTGGTGAACGGTCTTGACACCGCGCTCGAACGAAGCTCTGCTGATGAACGTCGAAATGTGGCCGCCCACGACCGCGTCGCGGTCGGCGTCGAGGAGATCGCAAAACGCGTCGTTTGCGATAGTCACGCGCCCCACATCGTCGAGGACGTACATCGCATCGGAGGCCGTCTCGACGAGCACGCGGTACTGCTCAAGTTCGCGTTCGCTCTCGCGTCGCGCCCGGTCGGCACGGCGTTTCTCGACGGCGTTTTCGATTCGGTTCGCCAGCACGGTGTACTGATCGCTGGTCCCCTTCTGGAGGTAGTCGGTGACGCCCGCCGAAATCGCTTCGCTCGCGATCGATTCGGATCCCTTTCCGGTAAACAGAATGAACGGCATCGTCGGATCGCGCTCTCGGACCGCCGCGAGCAACTCGAGACCGTCCATGTCGGGCATCTCGTAGTCGCTAACGACGCAGTCGACATCGCGACCGGACTCAGCGTTGCCGTCGTCGAAGACGGCAAGCCCGTCCCGACCACTTCGCGCGACCCTCACGTGGATATCGTCGGTGCGACGCTCGAGGACGGTGGCGGTTAGCTCGCGGCTGTCTGAGTCGTCGTCGACACAGAGAACGTGGATTCCGCCAGTCATCAGATACCCTTCATTAGAGGCGATGCGTATAATAGTGTATGGCCGATCACATCCGCGCTACCCACCGCACCCACGAGATAAACTAACGGGGCACAGCGACGCTGGGGATTCGCACTGCTTTTGAGGCTCGGGCGGGTACGTACCCTCGAATGATCTCGAAGGGCTGTGAGCAGTGCGCGAAAGGTGGCAAGATGGTGCTGTTCGTCTACGGTTACTGCGACCAGCGCGACTGCTTTTACTGCCCGCTCGGCGAGAACCGGAAGAACGTCACCGACGTCTACGCCAACGAGCGACTCGTCGAGAGCGACGAGGACGTCCTCACCGAAGCCAACCGGATGGACGCGCTGGGCACGTCGATCACCGGCGGCGAGCCCCAGGAAGCCCTCGACCGGACCTGTCACTACCTCGAGCTACTCAAAGACGAGTTCGGCGAGGACCACCACACGCACCTCTACACCGGCATCACCGGCGGCCGCGAGAACATGCGCCGCCTCTCGGAGGCCGGTCTCGACGAGATTCGTTTCCACCCGCCCTACGAACAGTGGGGCGACCTCCACGGCACCGAGTGGGAGGAGATCCTCTATATCGCCCGCGAGGAGGGGCTGACGCCCGCCTTCGAAATTCCCGGCATCCGCGCCGAGGAGGAGTTCCTCGAGCTGATCGACGAGGGAGCCGCCGAGTTCTGCAACATCAACGAGTTCGAGATGAGCGACGGCAACTACCGACGGATGCAAGAGCAAGGGTTCGAACTCAAAGAGGATCACATGAGCGCCGTCGACGGCTCCCGCGAGGAGATCCTCGAGGCCATGGGCGACCACGAGAAGGTCTACTTCTGTACCTCCGTCTTCAAGGACGCGGCCCAGCACCGCCGCCGCCTCAAACGCATGGCCCGTAACGTCCGTCGCGAGTTCGACGACGTCACCGACGACGGGACGCTCGTCTACGGCAAGGCCTACACCGACCCCGAGCGCCTCGATGCGCTCGGCGTCCCCGAGGAGTTCTACACCGTTAAAACGAACCATGTCGAGGTCGCCTGGTGGCTCTTAGAGGAGATGATCGAGGAGGGAGACCTCGAGAAGGGCGAAATCGTGGAGCAGTATCCGACGTACGACGGGCAGGTCGTCGAGCGGACGCCGCTCGCGTAGGGACCGCGAACGGTGCGCGGTTCGGAACGCCCGAAGCGAGTGAGAACCGCGAATGTGAATAGCGAGGGACGCTCTGTGTCCCTCGGACCATGCGAGCGGGCCGTCGGCCCGCGAGCAGACGGGGAACGAAGTGACCCGTGAACGACCAGCGGGAGTGAGCGGCTTTTTGGTGGAGAGTTTTCGAGGAGGGTGAGTACGCGAACCCGACGAGAAAAAGGTCCGTGTGGCAGGTCGTCGAGCGGACGCCGCTCGCGTAGGTATCACAATCGAGGCGAGTTTTCGCGCGAGGGAGAGTCCCGCGGGACCGAGGTCCTCTTGCGAACCGATCGCGCGACAGGTCGGTCGACGACGGAGCGATGCGTCACGCGAACCGAGCCGTTCGTGAGCGGGGGTGCAGCGGGATTCTACTCGGCGCGTATTTTCGTCGAGAGCGGTCACGAGCGAACGGGCTTCCGACGTTTGTGCACAGCTTAAGGATCGTCCCGGTGCATGCAATGCGCTAAAATGGCCGTCTCAGACCAGATCTGGCTCATCTACCGTCGAATTAGTCGCTGTCGCTTATCGGGGTTGTAATAATGGCAACCGTGCGGCTATGACGGGGTACGATGCAATTCCGAACCGTCGCTGTTATCGCGGTCGCACTGCTCGTCGCGCTCTCCGGGTGTAGCGGCCTCGGGGGATCACAAGCGGATGAGCCGTCGAGTGACGATGAGACAGACTCGCTGAACGAGAACGAAACGGGATCGAACGGCTCCGACGACACCGCCGATTCGGACGAGTCCGGGGGAGACTCGAACGACGGCGACGACACCGCGAACGCGGAGTGGAGCCCGCCGCAGGAACCGAACCGACCGCTGGAAGACAAACGCGCGGATCGGATCGAATCGATGACGTTCGTCGATAAAGAGCCCGCAGCGAGCGGTGACGGCTACTCGAACTTCAACCTCGAGGTCGTCGCCAACACGAGCATGGAGAACGTCGATCCGCCGGAACACGGTGACGTAGAGGGCGAGCCGTACTTCTTCGTCAAGATCAACGAAGACGAACAGAAGATCATCGAACGCACCGGGGAGGTTCGCATGGAAGAAAACGGCACGTTCCACATCGACGTTCGCCCCGCTGGGATCGAAGAGTTCGGGGCCGGCCCGCTGACCGTCGAGGTCTACTTGATGGACGAGGACAAGGACTGGGACGACATCTACGCTTCCGTGGGTAAGAACATCGAGTACAATCCGGAGACGGAGACCGACGACTCAGCTACCGAGGACGAGACCAATGAGTCGGCTACCGACGACGGGTCCGATGATTCCACTACTGACAACGAGTCCAACGAGTCCGCGGATTCCGAGACCAGCGAAACGTAACCGCTGAACCGATACCACAGCGCTTCGAGACGCTCAGTTAGTCTCGGTCGGATCGACACCGGGCAGCGTGATGAGGTTCTCCCGGCCGATACGGAGCTTCTCGATATCGTCGTCGTCGTCCATTTTCGAGAGCAACTGCGACACCTTGGCGTTCGACCAGCCCGTCTCCGAGACGATGGTTGCCTGCTTCATCCGGCCGCCGTTTCGCTCGAGCAGGCGGAGAACGCGTTCCTCGTCGCTCAACAGTTCCGGATCGATGTCCTCGGTGACCGGCTCTTCGAACTGGAGGTGAGTGCCAGCACCCGCGCCCCCATCGTCGATGCCGGCCCTGTCGGGCGCTTCGGCCGTGGAACTGGCCGCACCGACCGCGGGTCCGGTACCGTCGGACCCGTCGCTCGACGAGGTCCGCTCGCTAGCGCTCCGGTCACCGATACCGATCGACTCGAGTGCCGGGAACCGCTCGGTCGGAATCGGCAGGTCGCTCAGCCCGTCACGCCGGAACAGGAGATACCCACCGATCCCAGCGGTGACGACGATTCCACCGATAACGAGAAGCCACCACCACGACAGATCCAGGGGACTCGCGTTCCCACCTCCGCCCGTCTGAACGAACACGATCTCGAGTTCGTCGCTCGTGAACTCGTAGGGACCGTCCCACGTGAGCTGCGTCGGGGTTTCGAGCGCGTAATTCGACTGCGTCTCGATGACGAGCCGTTGGCCCCCGTTTAACGACATCCACGTACCGCTGCCGGTCTGGAATGCGTCACCGAAATAGATCCGGTCGTCCTCGACGGTGGCGAAGTTCGTCCACGTAACCGAGTACGAGATGACGCCGATCCGGACGTCCTCGCCGTCGGCTCCGCCCGGCGAATCGACGATCCGCGGCTCGTCCCAGCCGGCGTCTTCGATCGACATGTCGCGGCCAGTCGTCCGCTCGGCGGTCTGTCGAGCCTCATCGAATCGGTCGTGGTCGAACGCGACGTCTTGCTGACCTGATTCGAAATTCGCGGCATAGTCGTCGAATAACGCTTCCTCTTCCGCGCTCGTTATGCGAAAGCGACTCTCGATCGTCCACCGGACATCACCATCGTGCTGAACGGAGAGCCGAATGATCTGTCTCGGGTCGGCCCGCTCAAGCGGCGGATTCGATTGCGCGGTAGCCACGGACGGGGACGCTGACTCGGCCGCGGCGGATCGAGGGGGAGCGACGAATTGGGAGGGCTGTGCGACACCTGACAGCGAGTGAGACCGATCGTCGACTGTCGCCGCCCGATCGTATTCGGACGGCGTCTCGGCTGCAGCCGGCGCGACGGCCACCGCCCCGAAAAGGGACATCGTGAGGAGGGCTGTGAGGGCGAGTGTGACGGCGGTGGATACCCGCATGCGTACCAACGGTGGTTTCCCGGGGGAAAAAACACTTTCCATCGGAAAATAAAACGTTACTAACGGCCGTGAAGGGTTTCCGGAGCGGAGAGCGGGTTTGCAGCGAGCGGTAAGAAGTCCATATACCCGTCGTTCGATCGGGACACTCGCAGTTACTGGGAGTGCGACCGGTTTTTATATCAGGAGAGCATAGAGTCGTCCGATGAACCGCGCGATTCCGCCACTCCTCGCAATACTTCTCGGTTTCTCGCTGCTCGTCGCCCCCATCGTCGCGGCCCCCGGAAACGACCCGTCGGCGACCGCCGATTCTTCCTTTCAGCAGCTTTCGACCGCAGATGGATCCGACTCCGATCTACAGGTGCTAGAGAACACGACGAACCGCCTCTCGCTCGAGAACGCGGCCAGAAGCGAGCACGCCAGACCCAGCTACGGTGTCGGGACGATGCTCGCAAGTATGGACGACGAGATCCGAGCCGATCACGCGCAGTACGCCAGCGTCGATCGAGGGTTCGACGATGCGACTACCGAGGAAAAACGCGTGATGCTCCGGAACGCGTTCGACCGGATCAAAGAGCGATCCGACGCGCTCGAATCACGCGAACGCCAAGCCGTGAGAGCGCACGCGAACGGGAGCTTGTCGAGTTCGCTGTTACTGGAGACGCTGCTTCGAAACTACGAGGAAGCGGCAGTCCTCTCCGAGTCACTCGACGAACTCGATGAGCGGGCGAGTAGAGTCTCGAACAGTTCGCTGCCGATCGAGGACGAACAGGGGAGACTCGAGATGCATCGGACCGAGGCCCGGTCGCGGTTGATGGCGGCGACGCGCGGACAGGAACTGACCGACAGCGAGACCATCGTCACCGTCGAAACCTCCGAGAACGGCTACGTTATCTCGATGCTCGACGATAACTACGTTCGCGAGGCCGTCCGATTCGACAACCGAAACGTCTCAGAACCGTCCCAGTTTAGCGGTCTCACCGACGCGTACCAGTATACACTCGAAATGTATCCGTGGGCGAACGAGACGAGGTCGTCACCGTCGTTCAACATGCACACGACGGTACAGCTGTACAAGCTCGATATCAGCCACGATCACGGCCACCTCCAGACGTACCTCGACGGCGGAACCAGTGACATTCACCGGGAGGTTCAGCACCTCGATCAGGATTCGTTACCGGTAGCGTCGCAACAACCCGTAACAAAGGAGGGACTGGATCTGACGGTCAACAAAACGGTGGGTAACGGGCCGAGCGAACTCATCGTCTCGGATTCGAAGACCGGTGAGTTGCGATCGGCGACGATCAGTGTCGATGGGGCAGAAGTGGGTGAAACGGGCGCCGACGGGACGATGTGGTTCGTACCGCCCGGAGGCGGATACGAGTTGACTGTGGAGACGACGACCGGGAAGCGTATCAGCACGAGTATCAGCGGATAGATCGATAGCAGTCGCCGGCGGCTCCCCTCGAGGGGTCGAACGACTCTTTATATCGGATCGGGCGGCCACGAGACGTGTGATAACTGGCCCGCCGACCACGGGATCCGCGTCCGCGAGCGACCCCGAATCGAACCGGGGTATCAGTCCGGTCGTCGGCGTCCTCGCGTTAGTCGTCCTCACCGTCTGTCTCGCGGCCGTCGTCGCGGCCGGCGTCGGCGCGTGGTCGCTCGAGTCGGCCGGGCCGACCGCGAGCTTCGAACTGGCGGCCGACGGAAACGACTCGTCGATCACGATCGAGCACGTAGCCGGCGATGCGATCGACGTCGAGGCGCTATCGGTGACGATCGCAGTCGACGGCGCGGAACTGGACGCACAACCGCCGATTCCGTTCGTTGGCGCGAAGGGATTCGACGGCGCGCCCGACGGCCCGTTCAACGCGAAAAGCGATTCGACGTGGACGGCGGGGGAGCGGGCCGGCGTGTCGATCGCCAACAACGGACCGACGCTCGCGACCGGCGATTCGGTCACCGTCACGCTCACCGTCGACGGCCGACGGGTGGCTACCCTCGAGACGACGGCAGCCTGACGAGGAGGAACGGCAGCGACCCTCGATCACTCCGGAGCGCGGCCGATCGTCGTGATGGCGACGTCGGGATCGTACGACGGCCCCATAAACGCGTGTTTCACGTCCTCGAAGCCGGCGGTTTTGAACATGCGATCGGCCTCGTACTCGTCGTAGAATAGCATGATCGAGTCGGCCAGTAGCTGACTGACGACGTTGTCGGGATAGTTCGGTCCGACGACGAGCACCTGTCCGCCGGGTTTGAGGACGCGACGGAACTCCCGCAGGGCGAGGATCGGATTCGGCCAGTACTCGATCGAGCCGGAGGACCAGACGACGTCGAACGTATCGGTCCCGAACGGCAGCCGCTCGGCGTCGCCGCGGTGGAAGTGAACGGGCGGCGCGCGGGTGCCGAACTTCTCGTACGCCTGGGCGAGCTGGTGTTCGCTCTGATCGAGCGCATAAACCTCGTCGACGTGCTCGAGCAGGCCCTCGGTCGCGAAGCCGGTGCCACAGCCGACGTCGAGGACGGTCATGTCGTCCTCGAAATCGAGCAGCGACAGGGCCTCGCTGCGCATCTCAGCGTTCCAGATGAAGGGGTTCACCCGATCGTAGACCCGCGAGAGGTACTTGTAGAACAGTCGGGCGCGGGCTTTGTTCTCGAGAAGTCCCATTTGTGACGAGTTTCGGTCCGATCGCCATATGTCTGCTGTTCCCGGCGCTCCGAACGCGGTGTAAGCAGATATTACCCCCCGTCAGGACCGGTTCGCGCCGAGGCAGATTCGCAACTACCATATACGCGCTCTGGCAAACAACCGACTGCTTAGAGTATGCCGAGGCCACAGGTTCTCGAACGAATTAAGTCGGCGGAAGCGGAGGCCGACGAGATCGTCGCACAGGCAGAAAACGACCGCGACGAGCGAATAGCCGAGGCCCGGGAACGAGCCGAGGAGATTCGCACGGAAGCGGAACAGGAGGCCCAGGAGCTGACGGAGCGCCGCCTGGAGGACGCTCGCGAGGAGATCGACGCGGAGTGCGAGCGGGTCCTCGAAGAAGGCGAACGCGAGCGCGAGGCGCTGGCCGAGCGCGCCCGGGATCGGGTCGACGAAGTGACCGACCACGTCGTCGAACTGTTCCAGGAGGACGTCCATGCTCAGACCTGAGCGGATGAGCAAGGTCTCAGTGACCGGATCCAGGGGCGTCATGCCCGCGGTCATCGAGACGATTCACGAGTTGAATCTCGTCCACCTCTCGGACTACGACGGCTCCTGGGAGGGGTTCGACAACGGCGACCCCATGGCGGGTGCCGAGGGGTCCTCCGAGAAGCTGGTGACCGTCCGCGCCCTCGAGAGCACCCTGGAGCTGTCGGCCGACGAGGCCGAACCGGGAACGCTCGAGGCGGGCTGGGAACAGCGACTCGAGGAGGTTCGGACGCGAGTCAACGAACTCGACGATCGCCGCGGGGAGATCACAGAAGAGCTCCGACAGATCAACGAGAAGATCGACCGCGTCGCTCCGTTCGCGGAGCTCGGTATCGATCTCGACCTGCTGTCGGGGTACGAGACGGTCGACGTCCTCGTCGGTGAGGGCCCTCTCGACGAGGTCGAGGCGGCCCTCGGCGCGTCCGAGGACATTCGGGCGTTCGAGACGTTCACCGGTGGCGATATCGTGGCCGTCGTGGCCGCACCCACCGAGGACGCCGACGAAGACCCGATCGACGACGCGCTGGTCGGCGTCGACTTCACCCGCTACGAGGTGCCCGACACCGAGCGGAGTCCGGACGACTACGTCGACGAACTCGAGACGCGAAAGCGCGAACTCGAGTCACAGGTCGACGAGATCGACGCGGAGTTCGACGAGATCAAAGCCGAGGAAGCCGCCTTCCTCCTGCGCGTCGAGGAGGAACTGACCGTCGAGGTCCAGCAATCGGAAGCGCCGCTGCAGTTCGCGACGACCGAACACGCGTTCGTCGCGGAGGGCTGGATCCCGACGGACGAGTACGATCGACTCGTCGCCACGCTGAACGACGCGGTCGGCGACAGTCTCGAGATCGAAGAGCTCGTGCGGGCCGACTACAACGACGAAGGGTATCCGACGCACGCGGAAGAAGTCGACCACGGCGGACCCGGCGGCTCGGACGAGACGACAGAAGAGGAGGAACGAGAGACCGCAACCCGAGAGGTGGCCGCCGACGGTGGCACGACGGCGACCGGTAGCGCCGGCGTCGTGACGATGGTGGACGAACCGCCCGTCGTGCAGGACAACACCGGTGCGGCGAAGCCGTTCGAGTTCCTGCTCAGGATGATCGATCGGCCGAAGTACAGCGAACTCGATCCGACGATATTCCTGCTGTTGACGTTCCCGGCGTTCTTCGGGTTCATGATCGGCGACCTCGGCTACGGGATCCTGTACACGACGATCGGATTCTTGCTGTACAGTCGCTTCGACAGCGACGTGATTCGGAGCCTCGGCGCGATCGGGATGTGGGCCGGCGGCTTCACGATGCTGTTCGGTATCCTGTACGGCGAGATCTTCGGTATGCACGTTCTGGGAGCCGTCCTCTTCGGCGGCGAGCCGCCGATGCACAAGGGACTCCAGCCGGTGTTCTCGAAGTACAGCCAGACGTGGCTCATGCTGAGCGTCCTGCTCGGCCTGCTCCACCTCACCGTCGGCTACATCCTCGGCTTCATCAACGACATGAGCCACGGTGTCGCCGAATCCTACTTCGAACACGGTTCGTGGGCGCTGCTCATGCTCGGCTTCTGGACCTGGATCTTCAGCCGTCACGGCGTCGGATCGGCGCCTGAGTTCGACGGCCCGAAGCCGTCGTTCCTCTACACCTCGCTCGGGAACGGATCCGAGGCGGCGTACGAACTCGGCTTCACGGGCCTCCCAGCCGAGGTCGGTCTCTACGTCGGCGTCCCGGTCGCGGTGATCGGGTTGGTGACGATGATCTACGGCGAGGTCCGACACTACGGCCCACTGGGGATCATCATCGGCGGGCTCGAGAGTTTCAGCGTCCTCGGTGACGTGCTCTCGTACCTGCGGATCGCGGCAGTCATCCTCGCGAAGGCGGGCATGGCGTTCGTCGTTAACATGCTGTTCTTCGGCGTCTACGTCACCGGCGAAGGTGACCACGCTGAGTGGCACTTTGCCACCGGTCATATGCCGGAGGTCGGCGCAACGTCACACGGCCACGAAGTGACGGAGATCATGTTCGGCGGGCTGCTCCACGGCGGGATCGGCACGGCCATCATCGGCGTGTTCATCCTCGTCCTCGGCCACATCGTCGTTCTCCTGCTCGGCGTTACGAGCGCCGGCCTGCAGGGGATCCGTCTCGAGTACGTCGAATTCTTCAACAAGTTCTACGAGGGCGGCGGCCGAGAGTTCAGTCCCTTCGGCCACGAACGGACGTCCGACGACGACTGAGACGACCGCTCACCTCTCGCCTCTCCGTTTTCTCTGCTGTTATCGGTCGACGAAGCGAGTCCGCTCGAGTGCTAGCTCGCGGCAGTTCCGGCCCCGATTGGATCCGAAACCGTCCCCGGATCGAGAGACGGGGAGTGGCTGGGGGACGCCGACGCGGCGAAATCGACCGTCGACGGCTCGGCAACGGACGCGACTCACGATCGGACTCGGTCGAGAGACGAGTGAACCAGCGACATAGTCGATCGGAAATCGGAAAATGTAATATCCTCCGTGAAGGGAGCTCAGCCGCTACACGACGGGATTCGGCAATATGGTTTGGGAAGTTTTATGAAGACGGTGGGGAGTAGTAGAACCTGTCCGGTTTCACAACCACAAGAGAACACGTAATCATGATCGAACCTCTACCTGACATCGCGATCGCCATGAACAGTCTCGCAGAGAACGTCGTCCTTCAAGAGGGTGCCGCGAGCGGCGGCCCATCGATCGAGCAGGGTGCCGCAGCTGCACTCGGTATCGGTCTCGCAGCGATCGGCGCGGGCTATGCGGAGCGCGGTATCGGCGCCGCAGTCGTCGGCGCGCTCGCCGAAGACTCCATCTCGCCAGGTATCGGGATTCTCCTGACGGTCCTGCCCGAGACGCTCGTGATCTTCGCGCTGGTCGCGCTCTTCGTCTAAGCGTCTATCGAACTTTCTTACTATGAGTCTGGATACAGTCGTTGAGGACATTCGAGAAGAGGCTCACGCGCGTGCGGAGGATATCCGGTCAGAGGGCGAAACGCGCGCCGAAGAGATCGAAACGACCGCCCAAGCGGACGCGGACGAAATCGTCGCCGACGCCGAAGCCGACGTCGAACGCGAGATCGAGCAGTTGCGCGAACAGCGACTCTCCAGCGCGAAGCTGGAGGCGAAACAGAAGCGCCTGGAGGCACGCCGTGACGTCCTCGGCGAGGTCCGTGACGCGGTCGAATCGGAACTCGCCGCACTCGAGGGGGATACCCGCGAGGAACTCACCCGCGACCTGCTCGAGGCTGCGAGCGCCGAGTTCGACGAGGGCGACGACGTCAACGTCTACGGCCGCAGCGAGGACGCCGAACTGATCGAGTCGATCATCGACGACTACGACGGCTACGAGTACGCCGGCGAGTACGAGTGTCTCGGCGGCGTCGTCGTCGAAAGCGACCAGTCCCGCGTCCGAATCAACAACACGTTCGATTCGGTACTCGAGGACGTGTGGGAAGACAACCTCCAGGAGATCAGCAACCGACTCTTCGAACAATGAGCGCAGGCGCCTCGAATCCGGAATACGTGAACGCTCGCGTTCGGTCGCGCCGAGCCACGCTGTTCGCGGACGAAGACTACCGCAAGCTGATCCGGATGGGGCCGAGCGAGATCGCGCGGTTCATGGAGGAGACGGAGTACGAACGCGAAATCAACGAGCTCGGAACGCGGTTTTCGGGCGTCGACTTGATCGAGTACGCGCTGAACCGCAACCTCGCAAAGCACTTCGACGATCTCCTCGAGTGGTCGAACGGACGACTCTACGACCTCATCGCCCGGTACCTCCGGAAGTTCGACGTCTGGAACATCAAGGTGATTATTCGCGGGATCTACACCGACAGCGATCCCGAGGAGATCCGGACGGATCTCATCCGCGCCGGCGAGCTCGACGAACGGACGATCGAACGGCTGCTCGAGGTCGACGACATCGAGGACGCGATCGAGCTCCTCGACGGATCGATATTCGGCGAGCCGCTGGCGGACGCCAGCGAAGCGTTCGAGGAGACCGGTGCGCTCATTCCGCTCGAAAACGCGCTGGACCGAGCGTTCTACGAGAACCTTCTCGCGGACCTCGGCCGGCCCTACGAGGGGCCGGAAGCGAACTACGTCGAGTTTCTCGAGGCAGAAATCGACTTCCGAAACGCTCGGAACGCGCTACGCCTCGCGCGCAGCGGGGCCGACCTCGATCCGGCGAGCTACTACATCGAAGGCGGCGTCCTGTTCAGCGAGTCGGAACTGAGCCGACTCGTCGGCGACTACGACGCGCTCGTCGACCACATCGCCGAAAACGGCCGCTACGGCGACCGGCTCTCCGACGCGCTCTCGCGGCTGCGAGAAGCTGACAGCCTTATCCAGTTCGAGCACGCACTAGACGCTGCGTTGCTCGAGTACGCGGACACGCTCTCGAGCATCTATCCGACCTCCGTGTCGGCCGTGCTGTCGTACATCCTCGCGAAGGAGCGCGAGGTCGAAAACATTCGCGCGATCGCACGGGGTCGCGAGGTCGGCCTTTCGGAGGACGAAATCGAAGAAGAGCTGGTGATCCTATGAGCCAGGAAATCGCAGTCGTCGGCAGTCCGGAGTTCACGACCGGCTTCCGCCTCGCAGGCGTCCGCCGATTCGAGAACGTCCCGGACGACGAGAAGGACGAACGGTTAGACGACGCGGCGACGACCGCCCTCGAGGACGAGGGCGTCGGTATCGTCGTCATGCACGACGAGGATCTCGACCACCTGTCTCGAAACGTTCGACAGGAGGTCGAAACGAGCGTCGAGCCGGTCGTCGTCACCATCGGCAGTGGCACGGGTGGCGGCGGACTGCGCGACCAGATCAAACGCGCGATCGGGATCGACCTGATGGACGAGGACGAAGACAGCTAAACTATGAGCCAGGCAGAAGACATCGAATCCGTCGACGAAGACGGTGTAATCGAAAGCGTGAGCGGTCCCGTCGTGACCGCCACGGACCTCGACGCCCGGATGAACGACGTCGTCTACGTCGGCGACGAAGGACTGATGGGCGAGGTCATCGAAATCGAAGGGAACCTGACCACAATTCAGGTGTACGAGGAAACCTCCGGCGTCGGCCCGGGCGAACCCGTCCAGAACACGGGCGAGCCGCTGAGCGTCGACCTCGGACCCGGCATGCTGGACTCCATCTACGACGGCGTCCAGCGCCCGCTGGACGTCCTCGAGGAGAAGATGGGGACGGCATTTCTCGACCGCGGGGTCGACGCTCCCGGAATCGACCTCGAGAAGCAGTGGGAGTTCACCCCCGAGGTCGAGGAAGGAGACTCGGTCGAGCCCGGCGACATCGTCGGGGTCGTCGAGGAGACCGTCACCATCGACCACAAGGTCATGGTCCCGCCGGACTACGAGGGCGGCGAAGTCACCGGCATCGAGCACGGCGAATTCAACGTCGAGGAGACCGTCGTCGAGCTCTCGAGCGGCGAGGAGATCCAGATGCACCAGGAGTGGCCGGTCCGCGAAGCTCGGCCGGCCGGTGACAAGGAGACGCCGACCGAGCCGCTGGTGACGGGCCAGCGCGTCCAGGACGGCCTCTTCCCGCTCGCGAAGGGCGGGACGGCGGCGATTCCCGGTCCGTTCGGTTCCGGGAAGACCGTCACGCAGCAGCAACTCGCCAAGTGGTCCGACGCGGACATCGTCGTCTACATCGGCTGTGGCGAGCGCGGCAACGAGATGACCGAGGTCATCGAGGACTTCCCGGAACTGCCCGACCCGCAGACCGGGAACCCGCTGATGGCCCGGACCTGTCTCATCGCCAACACGTCGAATATGCCCGTCGCAGCCCGCGAGTCCTGTATCTACACGGGAATCACGATCGCGGAGTACTACCGCGACATGGGCTACGACGTCGCGCTGATGGCCGACTCCACCTCGCGGTGGGCCGAGGCCATGCGGGAGATCTCGAGCCGACTCGAGGAGATGCCCGGCGAGGAGGGGTATCCCGCATACCTGGCGGCTGCGCTCTCGGAGTTCTACGAGCGCGCCGGCAAGTTCCAGCTGATGAACGGCGGCGAAGGGTCGATTTCGGTGGTCGGTGCAGTGTCGCCGCCGGGCGGCGACTTCTCCGAGCCGGTCACCCAGAACACGCTGCGTATCGTCAAGACGTTCTGGGCGCTGGACGCCGACCTCGCGGAGCGTCGGCACTTCCCCTCGATCAACTGGAACGAGTCCTACTCGCTGTACAAGGACCAGCTCGACCCGTGGTGGGAGAGCAACGTCGCCGGCGACTGGTCGGACACCCGCCAGTGGGCGGTCGACGTGTTAGACGAGGAGGACGAACTCCAGGAGATCGTCCAGCTCGTCGGCAAGGACGCGCTGCCGGAGGACCAGCAGCTCACGATGGAGGTCGCACGCTACATTCGTGAAGCCTGGCTTCAGCAGAACGCGCTCCACGACGTCGACACCTACTGCGAACCCGAGAAGACCTACCGGATGCTCGAGGCCATCAAGACGTTCAACGACGAGGCCTTCGAGGCGCTCGAAGCGGGCGTCCCGGTCGAGGAGATTCAGGACGTCGACGCCGCGCCGCAGCTCAACCGGATGGGCACGGCCGAGGAGTGGAACGAGTTCATCGACGACATCGAGAGCGACCTCGCAGACCAACTGCGCGCACTGTATTAAACAATGAAAGAGTACCAGACTATCACGGAAATCAGCGGTCCGCTGGTGTTCGCCGAGGTCGACGAACCGGTCGGCTACGACGAGATCGTCGAGATCGAGACCGAGGACGGGCGAACGCTGCGCGGCCAGGTGCTGGAATCGAGTCAGGGAATCGTCTCGATCCAGGTGTTCGAAGGAACGGGCGGTATCGACCGCAACGCCTCCGTTCGCTTCCTGGGCGAGACGATGAAGATGCCCGTCACCGAGGATCTGCTCGGGCGGGTGCTCGACGGCTCCGGCAACCCGATCGACGGCGGTCCGGAGATCGTCCCCGAGGAACGGCACGACATCGTCGGCGAAGCGATCAACCCCTACTCCCGGGAGTACCCCGAGGAGTTCATCCAGACCGGCGTCTCCGCCATCGACGGCATGAACACGCTGGTCCGAGGCCAGAAGCTGCCGATCTTCTCGGCGTCGGGACTGCCCCACAACGAACTGGCGCTGCAGATCGCCCGTCAGGCGACGGTGCCGGAAGAAGACGAAGAGGGCGAGGGCTCCGAGTTCGCCGTCGTCTTCGGTGCGATGGGGATCACCGCCGAAGAGGCGAACGAGTTCATGGACGACTTCGAGCGCACCGGCGCGCTCGAGCGCTCGGTCGTCTTCATGAACCTCGCGGACGATCCCGCAGTCGAGCGGCAGGTCACGCCGCGACTCGCGCTCACCACGGCCGAGTACCTGGCCTTCGAGAAGGATTACCACGTGCTCGTCATCCTGACGGACATGACCAACTACTGTGAGGCGCTGCGAGAGATCGGTGCCGCACGCGAGGAGGTCCCGGGCCGGCGTGGCTACCCCGGATACATGTACACCGACCTGGCGCAGCTCTACGAGCGCGCGGGTCGAATCGAAGGCAAGGAGGGGTCGGTCACGCAGATTCCGATCCTGACGATGCCCGGCGACGACGACACGCACCCGATCCCGGACCTGACCGGCTACATCACCGAGGGCCAGATCATGATGGATCGGGACCTCAACAGTCAGGGGATCGAGCCGCCGGTCAACGTCCTGCCCAGCCTGTCGCGGCTGATGGACGACGGGATCGGCGAGGGACTCACTCGAGAGGACCACGGCGACGTCTCCGACCAGATGTACGCCGCCTACGCGGAGGGTGAGGACCTGCGCGACCTCGTGAACATCGTCGGTCGCGAGGCGCTGTCCGAGCGGGACAACAAGTTCCTCGACTTCGCCGACCGCTTCGAGTCGGAGTTCGTCCAGCAGGGGTACGACACCAACCGCTCGATCGACGAGACGCTCGAGGTCGGCTGGGACCTGCTGTCGGACCTGCCCAAAGAGGCGCTCAACCGGATCGACGAGGACCTCATCGCGGAGCACTACCGCGAAGACGAGTCTGAGGCAGCCGAAGTAACCGCCGACTGAAGTAGTCGAGACCGCACTGTTTTTTGGCCGTGGGTCGCCCTTTTGCGAGAGTTATCTGTCGTTCACGCGCAGTCGAGACCGGCACGGTTTCGGCGCTGTTCGATCGCCGCGCGTACTCCCTCGGGGTCGTCGATCGCCGAGCGATCACACCGGAGATCGATCCACGGTCGCTCGAGGACGAGGTTCTCGTCGGTCAGCGATACGCTCCCGATGTCGGTCCAGGGAACCAGCCGCGTTCCGGTCGGCCCCGCGGCGACCAGCCCCGCCTCGTGGATGCGGAGTTCGCGGGCGGTCCGCGCCCCGCCCAGATCCACGTCCAGCCGATCGAGCCGTCCGCTCGCCTCGAGTCCCTGAACGAGAAAGAGGAGACCGAGCAGGAACCACTGCACGGTGAAAAAGCTGATTTCCCGAGTGACGAAACCGAGCGCGAAGTAGCAGGTAGCGAACGCGTACAGACACAGCGCCCGGTTGGGCGAGTGCCACCGCCAGGCCGCGACCGGGTCGTCGGGGGTGATCGCCGCCACGTACCGCGTCCGAGCCATCGTGGCGACGACGGCCGCGCCGAACAGCGCGGCGGCCGTTGCCAGACCGCTCGCGAGTGCGAGCGCGATCGGTATGGATGGCAGAAAGACCGCCGCGAGCGCTGACCCCGCGAACGCGACCGCGGGGACGAACCACGCGGCCGTCAGCCGGCGGCTGCGACCCGTTCGCTCGGGCAGTCCGTCGGCCCTCGCCCCGAGGGCACTGCCGACCACGAGTCCGATCGAGAGGGTCGTCGGGACGGTGGCGACGAGGACGCCGCTCGAGGCGTTCAAGGCGACGCCGGCGACGAGGGCCGCGCCGGTCAGGACCGCGGCGAGGTAGACGCCGATCCCGATCCGGAAGCCGGTGTCGGGGGAGTCGAAATCGTCGGGGAGCGAGACGTCGCGGGCGACCGTCGGAAACACGAGCCAGAGTACGGAACGAGAGGTGATAAAATGTCACTGTATGCGACAAACCGAAACAACCGTATGCTCCGCCGGTGAATCGTGGTATGTATGCACAAACCACTGCTCGTCCCGGAGTTCTTAGACCGGGCGCGGACGCACTACGGCGACGACGAGGCGGTGGTCGCCACCACGGGCGAACGGTTCACGTACGACGAACTCGGCGAACGCGCCGATCGATTTGCGGCGGCGCTCCAAGAGCGCGGGATCGAGAAGGGCGACCGCGTCGCCGTGCTCGATCCGAACACGCACTACCACCTCGAGGCGGCATACGGAATCATGCAGCTCGGGGCAGTCCATACCCCGCTGAACTACCGGCTCACGCCCGACGACTTCGAGTACATCCTGTCGGACGCGGGCGTCGACGCGATCTACGCCGACTACGATTTCGCCGACAGGGTCGAGCAAATCCGCGACGAGGTGCCGACGGAGACCTTTATTACGAACGATCCGACCGAAGTGGAAGGAGAGTGGGAACGGTTCGACGGCGTGCTCGAGGACGCGGGCACCGAGTACGACCGGCCCGAGATGGCGGAAGACGAGATCATCACGATCAACTACACCTCGGGGACGACGGGCGATCCGAAGGGGGTCTGCCGGACCCATCGCTGCGAGACGATTCACGCCTACCTGCTGGTGGCCCATCAGGAGATCACCGACGACGACACCTACCTGTGGACGCTGCCGATGTTCCACGCGAACGGCTGGGGCCACATCTTCGCGGTGACGGGGATCGGCGCGACCCACGTCTGCACGCGCGGGATCGACGCCGGGGAGATCTTCGAGACCGTCCGATCGGAAGACGTCTCCTACATGTGCGGCGCGCCGACGGTGCTGAACATGCTGGTCGACTACTACGGAGAGAACGAACCCGAAACGACGGGGGAGAGGGAAGTCAGACTGGCGACCGCCGGCAGCGCGCCGCCGGAGGCGACCATCCGAACCGTCGAGGACGAGTTCGGCTGGTACCTGAAACACGTCTACGGCGCGACCGAGACGGGGCCGCTGATCACCACCTCCGACGCCCGCCGGCGCTTCGACGACGACAGCGACGACCGGTTCCGAATCAAGAAGCGGCAGGGGCTGGCCTACCTGGGAACCGAAATTCGGGTGGTCGACGAGGACGGAACCGACGTCCCGCGCGACGACGAGACGCTCGGCGAGGTCGTCGTCCGGGGCAACCAGATCATGGAGAAGTACTGGGAGAAGCCCGAAGCGACCGAGGAGGCCTTTACCGATCGCGTCGAGGGCTACTATCACACGGGCGACCTCGCGACGATCGACGAGAACGGGCTGATCGCGATTCAGGACCGCAAGAAGGACATCATCATTTCGGGCGGGGAGAACATCTCGAGCATCGAACTCGAGGACGCGCTGTTCGACCACCCCGAGGTGTCGGACGTGGCCGTGATTCCGGCACCGAGCGACGAGTGGGGCGAGACGCCGAAGGCGTTCGTCGTGCCCTCGAGCGGCGACCCGGACGATCCGGGCGTAACGGAGGGGGATCTCGAGGCCTTTACTCGCGAGAATCTCGCGGGCTACAAAGTGGTCCACAGGATTGAGTTCGTCGAAGAACTACCGACGACGGCGACGGGAAAGGTCCAGAAGTACGAACTTCGACAGGAAGAGTGGGAGGACGAAGAGCGGATGGTTGGACAGGGGTGACGAGCGAGGCCGGCGACCAGATAGGGATCGGACCCGACCACTCCGTGTCGCTACGGCGCCCTATATAGGTCAGTATCCCGAACATAGCAACGAATTAGTAGGTTTTGGCGGATTCTCGAGTATGTCCGACCCGACAGGGACGACGCGACGAAAAGTGCTTTCGAGTGGGGTTGCCGCCGGGACCGTCGCGGTCGCGGGCTGCCTGAGCGATCTCACCGGCGGGGGGAGCGGCGAGACCTACACCGTCGGCCACGGCGAGTACGAGACCGAGATCGACTCCTCGTCGTTCCCCAACGAACTACAAATCTACTGCGTCCAGACCGGCTGGTCGAACTGGGGGGCCGTCATGGAGGCCTTCGAAGAGGAGTACGACCTCCCGCTGTACGACGCGCAGGGCTCCTCCGGCGAGGCCCTCGAGGACATGCGAGCCAACGCCCGGAACCCGACCCACTCGGCGTACAACGGCGGCTATTCGTTCGGCCTCGAGGCGATGAACGACGACCTGACGACCGATTACAAGCCGGCCAACTGGGATGTCGTTCCCGGCGATCTGAAGACCGACGACGGCCACGTGACCGCGACTCGACAGATGACGACCGCGGTGACCTACCGGGCCGACATCTACGAGGAGCGGGGACTGGACGCCCCCGAAACGTGGGAGGACCTGAAACACCCCGACATCGCGCAGGATCTTGCCTTCACGCCGCCCCACACCGCCAACGGGCAGGCCTCCGCGCTGTCGGTCAACCGGGCCTACGGCGGCGATCTGGGTAACCTCGACCCGGTCATCGAGTACCACGAGGCGATCGCCGACCACGGCGCGGACTTCCGGCGCAACGTCGAGGGGCCGATGACCGCCGGCGAGATCTCGACCGTCGTCGAGTACGACTACACCGGACTGAACCTCAAGTACAACAACGACGAGTTCGACGAGGACCAGATCGAGGTCGCGATCCTCCCCGGTCCGGACGGCGAGCCGGGCGCGATGAACGTCCCCTACGGCTACGCCCTCCTGCGGAACGCGCCCAATCCCGAGGCGGCGAAGCTGTTCATGGACTACGTGTTGACCGAGGACTGTCAGAAGCTGTTCTTCGACGCCTACGTCCGCCCGATCCGAGCGAACGACCTCGACCAGCCCGACGAGTTCCCGGACCAGTCGTCCTACGAGGCGGCCGGATTCACCGTCGATCAGGAGACGCTCGTCGAGAACCAGACCGATATTCAGGAGGAACTCGTCGATCGAACCCCGCTGCAGGGAGCCCAGTGATCGCGGATGTCAGTCCGGAAATCGGCGACGTCGTCGGTCCGTCGAGTCGCGACGCTCGCGTCGACGACCGCCCGTCCGACGACCGAACGCGAGCGCGAACGCCGGCGGATCGCAGTCCTCTGCCTCCCGTTTTTCGCGCTCGCGGTCGTGGCAGGCTTCGTCCCGCTGGCGATGCTCGTCCGGATCAGCCTCGCGGAGGACACGATCTGGATGGAGGGGTGGTCGCTCGAGGCCTGGGAGACGCTCGCGACGACCTCGGAGTACCGGCGTGTCGCCTGGAACACGCTGTGGTTCGTCGGACTGGCGACGGCCGTCAGCGTCGCGCTCGGCGTCGCGGTCGCACACGTCCTCGAGAAATACGACCTGCCCGCCGAGCGGCTCGTCGTCGCGGCGGTGTCGTTTCCCATCGCACTGCCAGGGATCATCGTTGCGTACCTGGTCATCGTTCTGCTGGGCCGACAGGGGCTGGTAACGAACGCGGTCGCCGTCGCGACGGGCGGGGCACCGCTCGAGCTCGCGAGCGCGACCGCGATCATCGGCCTCTTTCTCGGGTTCGTCTACTCGTTGCTCCCGCGGGCGACCATGGTGTTGCGCGGGACCTACGCGGAGATCAACACGCAGGCCGAAGAGGCGGCACGCGCGCTCGGCGCGAGCCGGTGGCAGACGTTCTATCACGTCACGTTCCCCGAGATCCGCCCGGGGATCGTCGCGGCCGTGATTCTCACGTTCCGCTCCGGGCTCGCGATCTTCGGGACCGTGTTGATTCTGCAGAGCCACCGGGTGATCACCCTCCAGATACACAACGAGATGAGCGTCGGCTCGTACAACCCGGACGTTGCGGCCGCGATCGGGCTCGTCTACGTGGTCTTTATCGTCGCGTTCACGTTCGTTGGGCTGCGGTTCGTCGAAAACGATGCGGTGGAGATCTGAGATGACCGGGCCCACGGAATCGGACGAGAACGGCGATCGCCCGGCGTCGACGTCCGGGGCGGCACGCGCTGATCCGCGCCCGGACGGAGGCACAACCGGGACAGCCGGCAACGAGGGGTGGTTGCGATCGAGAACGGCGCTGTCGACGGCAGTCGGCCGTCCGGTTCTAATGGGCGTCGTCACTATCGTCGTCGCGTTCCTGACCGTTCCGGTCCTAGTCACGTTCGGTTCGTCGTTCGCACAGTCGGCGGCCGGCGTCGTCCCGCGGGGGTTCGTGACGCTCGAGCACTGGCGACAGGTACTCGGCTTCGGCGAGCACGGCGTGCGAGCGAACGCGATCCCCGGACTCGCATTCAGCCTCGCGGTCGCGACCGGCGGCATGGTCCTGAACGTGATCATCGGCGTCCCGGTCGCGTACGCGCTCGCGCGGTACGACTTCTTCGCGCGGAACTGGGTCAACACGTTCGCGATCCTGCCGCTCGTGCCGGGGCTGATCCTCGGAATCGCGTTCGTGCAGACCTATCCGGAACACGGCCGCTCGGCGCTGGGGCTGATCGTCGGCTACTGTCTCCTCAAGTCGCCGTACATGGTCCTGACGGTCCAAAGCTCGTTTCAATCGATGGATCTGGTCCGCCTCGAGGAGAGCGCCCGATCGCTGGGTGCCTCGTGGCCGCGGGCGTTTCTGACGATCATCGTCCCCCACGCCAAACGGGGGATCGTCGCCGGCTGTATTATCACCTGGACGCTCGCGGCCGCGGAGTTTAACTTCACGTACATGGTCGCGAGCGGAAGCCCGGATCCGTTCGCGATCTTCCTCTACCGAAACATCTCGAACGCCACGCACCTCCAGTCTGCGGCGGCCGTCTCGGTCTACTTCGTGATCGTCGTCGCCGCGATACTCGTCCTCCAACTGCTTGGCAACAGAGGGTTTTCGACCGCACAACGATGACACCGAAATATACTGTCGACCGAAAACCGAATCGAATCGCTCACCGACCTCGGCTCGCGGCGGCAGCCGGAGGTGGCCGGCCGTGAGCGACGTTACCCTCGAGTCGCTCACGAAGGCCTACGGCGACGAGGTGGCCGTCGACGGGATCGACCTGACGATCCGGGACGGCGAGATCCTCGGGATCGTCGGCCCCTCGGGCTGCGGGAAGACGACGACGCTGCGGACCATCGCCGGCTTCGAGACGCCGACGCAGGGCAGAGTACTGTTCGACGGGGTCGACGTGACACACGTCCCACCCGAAGAGCGAACCGTCGGGCTGGTCTTCCAGTCTTACGCTCTGTTCGACACCATGACCGTCCGCGAGAACGTCGCGTTCGGACCGAAGATGCAGGGCGTCCCGAAAGCCGAGCGCCGTGAGCGCGCCGACGAACTGCTCGCCATGCTCGACATCGCCGAGTTGGCCGACCGGCGGCCGACGACGCTGTCGGGCGGCCAGCAACAGCGGGTCGGCCTCGCGCGGGCGCTCGCGATCGAACCGCACGTCCTCCTGCTTGACGAGCCGATGACGGGGTTAGACGCCGAACTCAAGACCCGACTGCGCGACGAGATCGGCGACCTGCTGGCCGACCTCGAGGTGACCGCGCTCTACGTCACCCACGATCAGGAAGAGGCGATGGCGATGTGCGATCGGATCGCGGTGCTGGCGGACGGCACGCTCGAGCAGGTGGGACCGCCCGCGGAGATCTATCGCCGGCCCGCCAACCCTTTCGTCGCGAACTTCGTCGGGAGTTCGACCCTCCTCGAGGGCGTTGCCGAGAACGGCCACGTCGATCTGGGCTTTGCCGAACTGCCCGTGGCGGCCGAGACGAACGGCTCGGTGCGGGTCGCGGCCCGGCCCGCCGCCTTCGAACTCGGCGAGGGACCGATCGAGGCCGACGTGACCGACGTGACGTATCTCGGGGACCGAACCCAGCTCACGGCGACGCTGCCCGACGATACGACCGTGACGCTACACGCCGACGGGATCGACGGCTATCGGGTCGGCGAATCGATCCCGCTCTCCATCGACGAGCAGCGGGTCCACATCCTCGAGTAGGCGGTGTCGCGAGACCCCGTCGAAAAGAAATAACGGTCACCCGTCGCGCTCGCTCCGATCGAATCCAGGGGATCGATCGGATCGATCCTGCTCGTCGTCCCGAACACGACCGTCTGCAACCGTGCGACGGCCGTCGACCGAGCGACTCCGGTCGCGGGCCGAACGCGACGGCTCTCGACCGCCGCGTTCTTTCGCGATCCGTTCCGCTTCCCGCCGGTCCACGACGGTCGGATCCGACGTTTCTCGACTGATCGCCAGCCACAGGACGAGCGGGATTACGAGGGAGACGAGGAGCAAGATCACGACGACGGCGGCCATGGCTCGGTCGATACTCGAGGGGCCGGGCACAAAAGATTTGTGAGATGACACGAATGGGGCACGTATGCGAGACGACGATCGCGGCTGTCCGAAGTGTGGCCACACAGAGACGGAGATCGACAAGGTTTCGACGACCGGGAGCGGCCTCTCGAAGCTCCTCGACGTCCAGAACCGTCGGTTTCACGTCGTGAGCTGTACGAGTTGCGGCTATTCGGAACTCTACAAGGGCCAGTCGTCGGGCGACATGGTCGATCTGTTTCTCGGGTAGCCCGACCCTCGCGGTCGAGTTCCCGCCGTTCGGCGGCGAGCGGTGCGCGGAAAACTGTAAACAGTTATCCGACTGGGGGCGCTAGCCCCCCACAAGATGGCCAACGACGTCAAGCCCACTCGCAAGAACTTGATGGCGATCGAGGATCGCATCGAGCTCTCCGAGCGGGGCCACGGCACGCTCGAGAAGAAACGCGACGGGCTGATCATGGAGTTCATGGACATTCTGGACAAGGCCCAGGACGTTCGCGGCGACCTCGCCGACGACTACCAGGCCGCTCAGAAGAAGATCAACATGGCCCGGGCGATGGAAGGCGACGTCGCGGTCCGCGGTGCCGCCGCGGCGCTGCAGGAACACCCCGAGATCACCACCGAATCCAAAAACATCATGGGCGTCGTCGTGCCCCAGATCGAGTCTTCCAAAGTCACCAAGAGCCTCGATCAGCGCGGCTACGGGATCATGGGCACCTCCGCCCGCATCGACGAGGCCGCCGAAGCCTACGAGGACCTGCTGCAGAGCATCATCCTCGCCGCCGAGGTCGAAACGGCGATGAAGAAGATGCTCCGAGAGATCGAGACCACCAAGCGCCGCGTCAACGCCCTCGAGTTCAAGCTCCTGCCGGAACTATACGACAATCAGGAGTACATCGAGCAGAAACTCGAGGAGCAAGAACGCGAGGAGACGTTCCGCCTGAAGAAGATCAAGGAGAAGAAGGAAGCCGAAGAGAAAGCGGAGCGAGAGGCCGAGGCGGAGGCCGAAGAAGCCGAGGAGAAACGGGACGAACTCGAGGAGATTCAGCCGGACACCGCCGCGCAGTCCCCGACGAGCACGCAGTAAGGAGTCAGGCGCGCTCGCTATCTCGCTTCGCTGATCGAACTGCGTTGTTCCCGTGAGATCGACCTCGAGTGCCGACGCCGGCTCGAGCAGCCGGGCTATAGTAGCCACTGAAACGAATCACACACTGATCGCAACGCCATCGTCCGATCAGGTGTGCATTGACGTTCAGTGGCTACTATAGTGCTCGAATCGACGCGTCGAAAAGCGGGTCGTGGTCGCCGCCGATCGATCGAGGCGATCGGGCGCGGAAACGCGACGGCGGGCCCGGCTACTTGCCGGTCGGCCGCACGTTGTTGCTGATCGCCTGTTTCACCTGTAGCGCCGCGCTCGCGGCCAGTCCGCGGGCGACTTCGTCGCGTTCGTCCGCGGTGATGACCTCCTCGGGGGCCGCCTCCTCGAGGTCGGGCGTGAAGCCCGCGCTGACCGCGTGACCGACCGGCGGTCGGACGGCGACGGTGACCTGCGGGCCGGTCATCCCGGTCGAGACGTCGGCGTCGACGACGTATTCGTTCGGAAGGAACTCGCGCGTTCGGGCCGCGATCCGCGAGACGTCGCGGTGGAGCAGTCGTTTCTGTGCGCTCGAGAGATCAGGAACGTCCGCCGCTGCACGCTGCCCAGCACCAGTCTCGCCCGGTAGCCCTGCGTACGGCGTATTTCCGTTCATGAGAAGTGTGTACCCGTAGCAATGCGCCGCCGGGCCAAAAGGGTTCGCTTTGGGTCAATCCGAGAGGATCGGCTCGCTGTCGCCGTACACTGCGAGGACGACCGCCGTCGTGTGCCGACCCGAATCGGCCTGCCGACTCTCGACGGCGACCTGCGGGTCCGCGAACTGCCAGTCGCGAAGCTCCTGTCCCGCAGCCAGTCCCTCGCGAACCCGGCGTTCGACGTCTGACCGGTCCGTCTCGCCCGCGGTTTCGTAGAACAAGCCCGGACCGCCGTCGACCGATTGCGACCACGCGAGCGCGGCGCTCACGCGCCCTGGGCCGGCGGTGGTGGCTCGAGCCTCGACGACGGTCAAACGGTCCCCCGCGGGGCCGAGATCGGGGGCGGTACCGACGGCCTCGACGTGCGTCTCGGCGGGAATGACGGAGGAGACGGAGACGAGATTGTAGTTCTCGACGCCGGCCTCGGCGAGGGCCGCGTCGTAGGACGCCATCGCCGTGGGAGCCGACGCGGCCCCCCAGACGACTCGAATCGTGCTCATACTCGCGTTCGGGGACGAGCGGCGTAAGGCATTGCGATCTAAACTCGGAGACACGATCGTGCAGTGGCCGCGAGCGGAGCCCGAAGAACTGAGGGTTCCGCGAACCGGGGGAGGGCAGGCTGTTTACTAATACGCACCGCGAGTGAGCGAAGCGAACGAGCGGGACGACGACCGATGTGAGTGACTGAAAGGAACGAACGGAGGAGTGCTTTTAATCGAATTTTTGCCGAGGGCGGGGCTTCGCCGCGCCCGCAGAGCAAAACTTCGTGCTTACTGGTAGAAGTAACCAGCCGACGAAATCACGTCGCTCGAGTCGTCTTTCTCGATCTTCTCCAAGGCGTCGGCGAAGTCCTGATGGCTGACCTCGTCGCGGTCGTTGCGGATGGCGAACATGCCGGCCTCGGTGGCAAGGCTCTCGATATCCGCGCCGGAGTAGCCGTCGGTGTCGGCTGCCAGGTCGGCGAAGTCGATGTCGTCGGCGACGTTCATGCCGCGGGTGTGGATCGCGAGGATCTGCTCGCGGCCCTCCTCGCTTGGTTCGGGGACCTCGATGAGGCGGTCGAACCGGCCGGGGCGGAGAATGGCGCGGTCGAGCATGTCGAAGCGGTTGGTGGCCGCGATGATGCGGATCTCGCCGCGGGCCTCGAAGCCGTCCATCTCCGAGAGGAGCTGCATCATCGTCCGTTGGACCTCGGCGTCGCCGGAGGTCTTGGACTCCGTTCGGCGAGTCGCGATGGCGTCGATCTCGTCGATGAAGATGATGGCGGGTTCGCGCTCGCGGGCCATCTCGAAGAGGTCGCGAACGAGCCGGGAGCCCTCGCCGATGAACTTGCGGACGAGCTCCGAGCCGGCCATCTTGATGAAGGTGGCGTCGGTCTCGTTGGCGACGGCCTTGGCGAGCATCGTCTTGCCCGTCCCCGGCGGCCCGTAGAGGAGCACGCCGCTGGGCGGATCGATCCCGACCTCGTCGAACAGCTCGGGTTCGGCGAGGGGCTGTTCGACGGCTTCGCGGACTTCGCGGACCTGCTCGTCGATGCCGCCGATGTCCGCGTAGGTGACCTCGGGCTTCTCGGTGATCTCCATCGACTGGGCGCGCGCGTCGGTCTCGGTGTTCAACACCGTCTGAATCGCGAAGGAGTCGTTGACGGCGACGCGGTCGCCCGGCGCGACGCTATCGACGATCCGAGCGGAGACGTCCGTGAGCACCTCCTGGTTGTTGCCGTGCTGTTTGACGATGACCTGCTCGTCGTCGAGGACGTCCTCGACGGTGGCGATGTACAGCGACGAGCTCTTCAGCGTCTCGTTCTCGCGTTCGACGCGGTCGACTTTCTCCCGGAGGCGTTCGCGGCGGTCCTCGGCGTCGTCGAGCTGGGCCGACAGCTTGTCGTTGACGTCGACGAGCTCTTCGTAGTGCCCGCGAAGCGCCTCGAGCCGCTCGTCGTCGGGGAGATCGGCGTCGATATCGCGGTGAGGTCGGTCGGGAATAGACGGGCTTCGAGACATCCTGATATACGCCGTTAAGATAGCGACAGTAAATGTGCCTTTGGGTCCCGGAGGAATTTCTGTCGGATAGCAGTACAGTTGGCCCGGCTATGGCAAGCTATCGGGGGAAGCGCAGCGCCGATCACTCGAGCAGCGACTCGAACTCCTCGAGGCGCCGGCCGTAGGTCTCGAGCGCGCGCTCGATCGGGTCCGAGGAACTCATGTCGACGCCGGCGATCCGCAGGAGTTCAAGCGGGTACTCCCGGGAACCGCGGCGGAGGAACTCGAGGTAGTCCTCGGCGGCGGACTGGCCGTTCTCGAGGACGTCGTCGACGATCGCGAGCGCGGCGGAGATGCCGGTCGAGTACTGGTAGACGTAGAAGGCCCGGTAGAAGTGCGGGATGCGCATCCACTCGGTGGCGATGCGGTCGTCGACCACGGCGGGTTCGTAGTAGTCCTCCTTCAGTCCGCGATAGACCTCGTCCAGTCGATCGGCGGTCAACGGCTCGCCCGCCTCCTCGAGGCGGTGGGTTTCGTGTTCGAACTCCGCGAACAGCGTCTGGCGGTAGAGCGTCGATCGGACCCGCTCGAGGAACTCGTTGAGGACGTGTTTCCGGAACTCGGGATCGTCGACGGTCTCGAGGAGGTGGTTGGTCAGCAGGGCCTCGTTGACCGTGCTGGCGACCTCGGCGACGAAGATCTCGTAGTTCGAGTAGATGAAGGGCTGTTCCTCCTTCGTGAGTTCGGAGTGCATCGAGTGGCCGAGTTCGTGGGCCAGCGTGTACATCGAGGAGATGTCGCGCTGATAGTTCAGGAGGATGAAGGGCTGCGTGTCGTAGGTACCTCCCGAATACGCACCGGATTGCTTCCCTTCGTTCTCGTAGACGTCGACCCACTGGGAGTCGAGCCCCTCGGCGACGCGGGTCTGGTACTCCTCGCCCAGCGGCGCGAGCGCGTCGACGACGTACTCGGTCGCCCGATCGTACTCGAGGTCCGGGCCCTCGTCGCCCGTCAGGGGCATGTAGAGGTCCCACATCTGCAGGTCGTCGACGCCCAGCGCTCGCTGTTTGAGTTCGGCGTGGTGGTGGAGCTTGTCGAGGTTGTCGTGGACGGTATCGACGAGCGTGTCGTAGACCTCGACGGGGACGTTCGGGCCGTCGAGGGCGGCTTCGCGCGCCGTGTCGTAGTTGCGCGCTCGAGCGGTCTTGACGTCGGCTTTGACGCTGTTCTTGTAGGACGCGGCGACCGCGTTCCGGACCGACGCCCACTCGTCGAAGTAGCCCTCGTAGACCCGCCGGCGAAAGTCGCGGTCGGGTCGCTTGAGCAGATTAGTGAAGTTGCTCTGGGTGATCTCGATCGCTTCCCCCTCGGGATCCTCCACTGTCGGGAACCCCATATCGGCGTTCGAGAGCATGGTGTACACCTCGCCAGTCGCGCCCATCACTTCGCCGAGATCGGCCAACAGCGCCTCGACTTCGGCCGAGCGGGTGTGGGGTTTCATCCGGAGGACGTCGTCGACGTAGTGGTCGTAGGTCTCGAGGCCGCGCTCGGCCTCGACCATCGACTCGAACTCCTCGCGGGTCAGCTCCTGAATTTCGGGATCGATGAAGGAGGCCGCGGACTGGGCGTCGGCGGCCAGCGACTGCGATCGGGCCGTCAACGCCTGGTACTCCTGATTCGTCGTGTCCTCGTCGCGGCGCATGCGGGCGTAAGCCGCGACCGTCGATACCTCGCGCATGATCTCGTCGCGCAACTCGAGTACCTCGAAGAGGGTGTCAGCGTCGTCGGTGACCCGCCCCTCGTAGGTCTCGAGGTCGTCGACGCGTTCGGCGACCGCCTCGTAGGCGGACTCCCAGTCGTCGTCGGTCGCGTAGATGCTCTCGAGGTCCCAGGTATATTCCTCGTCGACCTCGGAGCGCTCGGGGACGGAACTCATACCCCGAATTTTGAAACGGAGGAGGTAAAGGGTATCGGACGCTCTCGCGGACGCCTACGTTTCCGCGTCGACCGCGGTCTGGACGACTCGAGCGACGCCGAGCATCGCGAGGTACGTTCCGACGAGGGCGAGCAAGACGAGCAAGACGACGCCCAGAACGGACGCCCCCGCTTCGGGATGGGTCCGCAACGGTGACGTGAAACGGAGGCCGAAGAAGAGGACGAGGACGCCGGCGGCGACGCGAATCGACGCGCGCCAGTAGGCACCGTACTCCTCGGGCGAGAGTTCCATGCGCCGACGTGTGTCCGCGGCCGTGAAAAACGCTCGTACACCGTCGAGCGACGGCCGGTGATCCGGCCGCTCACCGCTCGACTACCGCACCGTCACTGCATCCCATCTGCGACCTGCCCCGCCACTCGAGCCCCGGTCCGCCGGTCGATTCGGCGACGCTCGAACACCGCTCGAGCGCTCTCGGCCGCCGCGTCGTCGGTCTCGAACTCGAGGTCGGGGTAGTCGACTGCGGTCAGCACGAGCGGCTCCGGCGGCGCGGGTGCGATTCCCTCGTGGCCGGGCAACGGGTCGGGCTCGAGGACGCGGTCGATTTTCTCGAGCGGGGCGTCGCCGGCACCGACGTCGCGAGCCAGCGACACGAGTCGACGGACGAGTTCGCGCGCGAAGCCGCTCGCGCTGACCGTGACGACGAGGTACGCGCCGTCTCGGGCCGCCTCGAGCGACGGCGAGCGCTCGGTGTCGTGGTCGTCCGGCGTCAGGTTGTGGAAATCGTGGGCACCCGAGAGGGCTTCGCACGCCGCTCGGAACCGCTCGTCGTCGAGTGAGCGATCGGGCGCACCGGCGTTCGACGGCGGCGTCCGCGGTGCATACAGGTGATAGGTGTACACTCGGCGATTCGCGTGGTGTGTCGCGTGGAACCCCGCCGGCGCGTCGGCTGCCGCCCACGCTCGCACGTCCGCCGGAAGTTCGGCGTTCAGCGCCCGCGGCGCGAGCCAGTCCGGGGCCTCGAGCGCGATCGTCTGGGCGAGCGCGGAGACGCCCGCGTCGGTTCGGCCGGCAGCGGCGTAGCCCGCGGGTTTGGCGGCGTCGGGGGCGAGGACCTCGAGCGCGCGGAGCGCGTCGAAGATCGCGTCCTCGACGGTTCGGACGTCGGGCTGGCGCTGAAAGCCGTGATAGCCCGTGCCGTCGTAAGCGATTCTGAACGCGCGGAGTGGCATTCGGTCTCGAGTCGATCCAGCGCGGCCAGCGTGTTATAGGGTTCGCTGTGGGGACGACGGCCCGTCGCTCGAGGCGGCGGTCGGTGACCGTTGTGTGGAACGTGGTGACTGGGAGAGACGGAGTGATCCGGACGAGCGCCCGAACCCGACGCCATTTATTTGGGCTCAGATGAACGAAACGAAACTCTTGGTCGCGGGTTGCGTGTGTCGTGCCAGCGTGCTCGATACTCACGACCAGACGGAGACGGAGCGGCGAAGCGTCCTGAAAGCGATCGGCGCCGGCGCGCTCGCGACTACGGGGACAGTTGCGACGAGCGGATCCGCGGGTGCCGACGCCAGTTCGACCCAGTATCACAACCCGGTCGGTCCGATCGGATTCGGTGACGTGACCGCGATTCAGGCCGACGACGGGACCTACTACGTCTACGGGACCGAGACGCCGAACGACGTCGTCCCGATAGCGACCTCGGACGATCTGGTGAACTGGACGTACGTCGGTTCGGCGCTCGACAGCTACCCCGACTGGCGCGACGATCCCGACGCGGGCGTCTGGGCGCCCGATATCAACTACTACGACGGCCAGTACTACCTCTACTACTCCTACTCGACGTGGGGGAGTCAGAACAATCCGGGAATCGGCCTCGCGACCGCGGACTCGCCGGCCGGTCCGTTCGAGGATCAGGGACCGGTGTTCAGGGCCGAGGATCTCGGCATGACCAACTGCATCGATTCGGAGTTCCGCGTCGTCGACGGCACCCCGTACCTCGTGTGGGGGAGCTGGTACGGGATCCACGGCGTCGAACTCACCGGCAACGGCACGGATTACGTTCCGGGAACGACGTTCCACCTCGCCGGTGACAAACGCGAGGGCGGAATGATCGTCCGCGAGAACGGCTACTACTACCTGTTCTACTCGACCGGCCACTGCTGTGAGGGCGCCGACAGCACCTACGAGGTCGAGGTCGGCCGCTCCGAGTCGTTCTTCGGTCCCTACCACAATCAGAACGGGACCGACCTGCGCGACCTGAACGAGCACCACAGCGGCGTGTCGGTCCTCTCCGGGACGGACGAGTTCATCGGTCCCGGCCACAACACCGCGATCCGGGACGAGAACGGCGACTGGTGGATGCTCTACCACGTCGAGGCCACGGCGAACCGGGAAGACCGCACGATGATGCTCGATCGAATCCAGTGGGAAAACGACTGGCCGGTCGTCGCGTGCGACGGAACGCCGAGTACGCAGAGCCCGATGCCCGGCAGCGGGAGCTACGACTGCGATACCACTGACGGTGGCGATGACTGTTCGATCTGGTGTACCCTGCGATAGCGACTCACTGCCGGCCACGCGCGGTGCCGGCGTCCGGCGCTCGCCGGTCTGCGCTCTCAGCCGCGATCCGTCGGCTCCCCCTGCTGAACGGGTCCATCGTCGCAGACGGGTCGAGTCGCGGAGACACCGCGGGCGGCCTACAGTTCGTCGTCGGGATCGAACCGGTCGTGATCGGGGTCGTGGACGTCGAACTCGTCGGTTCCCGATTCGACGATATCGGAGTCGTCGAGGTCGAAGGCGTCGGTCTCGAGCGCCGAGCCGTCGGCGCTGATGGCCCCGTCCTGGACCTCGATGGTGACGCCGTCGTCGTCCGAGGACATCCCCAGTAACTGCCCCGTCGCCGACTCCACTTCCTGATTGACCGACCAGACGAAGCGCAGGACGGACTCGATTTCGGTCCCGATCTCGCGGACGCCGTTCTGACGGGAGAGTTCGCCCAGACTCCGTGCGCCCTCGGGGTGAAGGTACTGGATCGGATGATCGGTCGGCACCTCGCGGAGGTCGACGTCGAACGACCAGATGTAGGGAAGGGCCTGCAGGGCGTAGCCCTGCGGTTTCGGCGCTCGTCGGCCTGCTGCGCTCAGCGCGATGGTCTTCGCCGTCGATTCGCCGTCGGTGTCGAAGTAGACGCCCGGAACGCGCGGAATGGATACTCGCATACTCGTGGCAGGGCGGTAGGACGGGTGAGTCCACACCCGGCACACCCAACCACGTTTTACGCAAAGCGAGGCCGACGCCGGAGAGACTGATAGGGAGCGTCCTAGCCAATCGGGCGGTTCGTGATTCTCGACTCGGTCGTATCTCTCGGTCCCGCATTCCGATTCTCTGAACGTCTCCGAGACTCCCTGTGAGATCGCCGACCGATCCGCGACTCGCATTCGTGACGATCGCTCCGCCCCACTCGAGTGTGTCGGGTGCCGTCCGATACGAGAGTAGTCACTGAAAGGGTCGACATGCTGACCACATCGCTGTCATGTGAGCAGGTGTGGTACGTGCAGTGACCACGACAGGTGCGTATCGACCCGACAAACGGGGCCCGGACCGATCGACGACGGCGGTCCGCGACGGCGCGCTCAGTACCCTTCGAGGTCGTACAACTCGCCGTACTTCGACTCGACGTACTCGAGGAAGGGGTCCGCGGTCAGCTCCTCGCCGGTGGCCCGCTCGATCAGATCCGGCGTGACGTAGCGCTTGCCGTGCTGGTGGACGTTCTCCCGGAGCCAGCCGTTGAGTTCGTCGAACTCGCCCTCGCGGATCTGGTTGTCGAAGGTGCCGCGATCGTCCTCGCGGTCGCCGTCGGCTCGCGCCGCGATATCGTCTTCCGCCGCTGCGTACAACTGCGCCGCGAGCACCGAGCCCAGCGAGTACGTCGAGAAGTAGCCGAAGTCGCCGTGAGACCAGTGAATGTCCTGCAGGCAGCCCTCCGCATCGGTTTCGGGACGGACGCCGAGGTACTCCTCGTACTTGTCGTTCCAGACGTCGGGGACCTCCGAGACCTCGAGATCGCCCCGGATCAGGTCGCGTTCGATCTCGAAGCGGATGACGATGTGGAGGTGGTAGGTGAGTTCGTCCGCCTCGACCCGGATGAGATTGTCGTCGTGGACCTGATTCGCGGCCTCGTAGGCCTCCTCGGGGGAAACGTCCTCGAGTTCCGGGAAGCGATCGCGGGCGATCGGCAGGAAGTGCTCCCAGAAGGGGCGCGAGCGGCCGACGTGGTTCTCCCAGAGTCGGGACTGGGACTCGTGGACCGAGAGATCTCGGGCCTCGCCCAGCGGCGTGGCGTACCCCTCGTCGGGGAGCCCCTGCGTGTAGTTCGCGTGGCCGAACTCGTGGATCGTCGACGTGATCGAGCCCAAGAGATCGTCCTCCTCGAAGCGGGTCGTGACGCGGGCGTCGAACTGCGTGCCCGAGGAGAACGGATGCGGTGCCGTATCGAGCCGGCCGCGATCCCAGTCGTAGCCGAGCGAATCGAGCACGTCGCGGGCCAGCGCCTCCTGATCGTCGTCGTCGAACTGGCCGGAAAAAGCGTCGGTCGCGAGTCGCGTCTCGCTCTCCTGGACCGCGTCGATCAGCGGAACGAGGTTCTCGCGCAGGCGCTCGAGGACTCGCTCGGCCGTCTCGAGGTCGATGTACGGCTCGTAGTCCGCGAAGAGCACGGCGTAGGGATCCGCGTCCGGATCGATGTGCTCGGCGTACTCTCGCTTGAGTTCGACCAGTTTCTCGAGCGTCGGCGCGAACTGCTCGAAGTCGTCCTCCTCCCGGGCCTGCTTCCACGTGGGATGGGCGTTCGACGCCGTCGCCGAGATCTCCTCGACCAGTTCCCCCGGGACGCTGGTCTCGCGGTCGTACGTGCGACGAACCTCGCGGACGACTGCGGATTGCTCGTCCTCAAGGTCGCCGCCTTCGAGTTCCGAAAGCAACTCACCGGTCTCGTCGGCGGTCAGGAGTTCGTGACTGATCGAGGACAGCGTCGAGAGCTGCTGTGCGCGGGCGGGCGTCCCCTCGTCGGGCATCACGACCTCCTGATCCCACCGCAGGATGCCGGCGGCGTTACCCACGTTCGAGATGCGCCGCACCCGATCTTCGAACCGTTCGTACGTGTCGGCCTCGCTCGCGTCGCTCCGAGCCTGATCGGTCGCCATAGCCGTATCGTTCGCTCGGAATCGGTATCAACGTCCGGGTTCCGGTCATCTCGAGGGCGATCGAACGCGAACGGCGGTCGAGCGGGGGCACTCGGATACCTGTCGACTCTCGAGACGATCAGTACGCCGTTGCAAAGGCGTTGGAAGCTCCTGTCCCGCCGCACTCGCCAGCCCATGAGAAACAGATGGAACTTGCAAGCAGCGGACTGTTCCACCGAGCTGACGTAAGTCGTCTCACTATGGTCGTTGCGTCACCAATCGCGTCACTCGTCGTGTTCATCGTAAGCCTGCTGATCGGCGCGCTCGGTATCTACGCGGGTGCGCGAATCATCGTCGGCCGAACGAGCTACGATCACGCCATCGTCACCGCGTTGATCGGAGCGATCGTCTGGGCGATCGTCGGCTTCGTCGTCGGCTGGATCCCCCTCGTCGGACCGCTGCTGGCCCTGCTGGCGTACGTCGCGGTCATTAACTGGCGGTATCCCGGCGACTGGACCGCCGCCGCAATGATCGGCCTCGTGGCGTGGGTCACCGTCCTGGTCACCCTCTTCGTTCTCGCCGCGGTCGGAATCACGAGCTTCGGCGCGGTCGGAGTCCCCGGCATCTGATCGATCGAACGGCTTCCCCCGACGGCGGTCGAAGACATCACTGCGATGGCGGCCACCGCTCCGCGATTCGCCGATAGGTCTCGAGACAGCGCTCGAGAACGGCGATCGAGACGCTCTCGTCGTCGGTGTGGGCTTCGCCGGGCTCGGACGGCCCGTAGATGACACACTCCGTGCCGGCCTGCGAGAGCCAGCCCGCGTCGGTCGCGTGGGGTTTCGTCACGAGTTCCGGGTCGGCGTCCTGAGCGGCGGCAGCAGCCGCGAGAACGGTCTCCGCGAAGGCCTCGTCCTCGCAGCGCATCGGCGGTAAGTCCTGCTCGACCCTCCATTCGATTCCCTCCAGATCTGCGACTCGCTCGAGCGCCGCACGTTCGCCCGGGACCGTCCGCTCGTCGACTGTGAACGCACACCGGGCGGGCACGACGTTCATCGCCGAGCCGCCCTCTATTTCCGTGACGGTGAGGCGGCCCTCGAGCGTGTCGCCCGCCGCGTCGACCGACGGGAGTTCGAGATCGCGGACGCGGTCGACGGCTGCGGTGGCGCGGTAGATGGCGTTCTCGCCGGCGTCGGCCTCGCTGGCGTGCGCCGCCGTTCCGCGAGCCGTAATCGTACTGCCGCGCCGTCCCTTGTGTGCGGTGGCCACGTCAGTGACGTCGGGCCCCGAGTAGTTCGTCGATCCCTCGCCGACGACGGCGTAGTCGGGTGAGAAGGCCCGCTCGATCGCGTGCCGTGCGCCGACGCCGCCGACCTCCTCGCCGACGAAACTCGCAACGACCAACTCGCCGGCGGGATCGGCGTCGCGAAACGCGAACAGGGCGGCCGCGAGCGCCCCCTTCATGTCCGCCGTGCCGCGGCCGTAGAGGCGGCCGTCCCGTTCTTCGACGACGTACTCGTCGCCGTTACCGTTCCCTGATTCCGCGGTACGCACCTGCGACTCGGCCGGTTCGACGACGTCGTGGTGACCCACGAGCGCGAGCGTCTCCTCGCTCGTTCCCTTCCGAGCGATCACGTTACCGGCGGCGTCCCGCCGCACGTCGGCGTCGGTCTCCCGGCGCAGCCACGCCTCGAGGAAATCGCCGGCGGCGGTCTCGTCCTCGTGGCTCGGGATCGACACCAACTCGCGGGTCAGATCGACGAGAGTCATGATCCACACGTCGGTGGCTGCAGTGTTCAGTGCACCGGAAGCCGCGACCGGACGGTTTCGCCAGTCGCATCCGGAAGCGCGTCGGATCGTCGCGATGGGTTTCAACGAGCAGGCCTGCTGCACGGGCGCGCCGCGGAATTTCGCGTGTGACGTGGAACCGTTGGACGCGGATTCGCTGTGGACACCCTTATACGCGTACGTCGACCAGTTTACGTATGAACGTCGTGCCGGATACGAGCGTGGTCATCGACGGCCGCGTCTCGGCGACCATCGAAGACGGGCAGTTCGAGGGAGCGACGATTTGCGTCCCCGAAGCGGTCGTCGCGGAACTCGAGGCGCAGGCGAACGACGGGATCGATAGCGGCTGGGACGGCCTCGAGGAGCTCCAGCGGCTGGCCGACCTGGCCGACGACGGCGTCGTCGACCTCGAGTACGTCGGCGAACGGCCCAACGCCATCGAGCGGGGCCACGCCTCCGAGGGCGAGATCGACGCCCTGATCCGCGATCTCGCGGAGGAACTCGACGCGACCTTCGTCACGAGCGACGTCGTCCAGGCCGAGGTCGCCGAGGCGAAGGGCCTCGACGTCGAGCACGTCTCACCCGAGGTTCGCGAGGTCGGGACGCTGGCCGTCGAGGAGTTCTTCGACGACCGGACGATGAGCGTCCACCTCAAGACGGACGCCGTGCCGAAGGCCAAACGCGGCGAACTCGGTGCGATGACCTACGAGGAGATCGCCGACGAACCCCTCGACGAGGCGACGATGGACGAGTACGCCCGCGAGGTCGTCGACGCCGCCAAGGAGTCCTCCGACGGCTTCCTCGAGCTCTCGGAGCCGGGGATGAACATCGTCCAGTTCCGGGACTACCGGATCGCGATCGGCCGACCCCCCTTCTCGGACGGCATCGAGATCACCGCCGTCCGGCCGATCGCCCAGACCGACATCGACGACTACGAGCACGCCGACGAACTGAAAGACCGGCTGCTCGAGCGCCAGCGCGGCGTCCTCATTTCGGGTGCACCCGGTGCCGGGAAGTCGACGTTCGCGCAGGCGGTCGCCCGCTACATTTCCGATCACGACTACTCGGTCAAGACGATGGAGAAACCGCGGGACCTGCAGGTCGGCCCGGACATCACCCAGTATACGGAACTGGGCGGCGAGATGGCCAAGACCGCCGACGCCCTGCTGATGGTCCGGCCCGATTACACCATCTACGACGAGGTTCGCAAGACCAACGACTTCGAGGTCTTCGCGGACATGCGACTGGCCGGCGTCGGCATGATCGGCGTCGTCCACGCGACGCGAGCGATCGACGCGCTCCAGCGACTCGTGGGCCGCGTCGAACTCGGAATGATTCCGCAGGTCGTCGACACCGTCGTCTACATCGAAGCCGGCGAGGTCCACACCGTCTACGACGTGAGAACGGAGGTCAAGGTACCCGCCGGACTCACCGAGGAGGACCTCGCTCGCCCCGTGATTCAGATCACGAACTTCCAGACCGGCGAGCCCGAGTACGAGATCTACACCTTCAACCGCCAGGTCGTCACCGTGCCGCTGAAAGACGAGGACGGCGGCCCGGCGAACGAGTCCGGCGTCGACCGCATCGCCAAGCAAGAGATCGAACGGGAGATCCGCTCGATCGCCCACGGCTACGTCGACGTCGAACTCAAGGGCCAGGACAAGGCCGTCGTCTACGTCGAAGAGGACGACATCTCGAGCGTCATCGGCAAGGGCGGCGGCCGCATCACCGACGTGGAAAATCGGCTGGGGATCGACATCGACGTCCGAACCCACGACGAGAACCCCAACTACGGTGCGGGCGGCGGTGCCGGCGGCGCCAGCGCGAACGGCGGCGGGAGTGGTGGCGGCAGTAGCGGCGGTTCCCAGGCCGGTCAGATGGTCCAGCCCGAAATCACCTCGCGGCACATCGTCATCCCCGTCGACGGCAACCACGGCGAGACGGTCGAGGTTCAGGCCGCCGGCGACTACCTGTTTACCGCGACGGTGAGCCGCGGCGGCGAGATTCAGGTGTCACGCGGGAGCGCCATTGCGGAGGAACTCGAGCGAGCGATCGACCGGAAAGACCCGGTAACGATCGTTCCGTCGTAAGGAACTCGAACCGCGTGCGGTGCGCGGTTCGGAGCGATGCGCGGTTCGGAGCGAACAGCGTGAGCGAGAACTGCGGAAACGCGAATAGCGCGAGATCGAAGATCCCGCGAACCGGGCGAACGGGCACGGAGTGCCCGTGAGCAGACGGCGAGCGATACGAGCCGTGAGCAAACAGAGCGAGTGAGAACCGCGAAAACGCGAACGGGCGCTAGCCCGTGATTGAACGAAGTGAGCGAGCATCCTCGTGAACGACGGTTCGGATGGACGGGGCGTTTCGGTAGTTTGGCACAGCAGTTTGCGAAGCGGTATGCAAATGGAGTGGGCGGGATCAAACCGCGCGCGAGCGTTTTCAGTCGATTTGGCACGAATGTCGATCATCCGACCAGCATCGCGAGACTCCAAACGGTCGGAAGTCCTCGCCTTCGACGAGCCGGAATGGACAAACGGTCATCGATCGGCGACGAAACCGGTCCGTGCGAGTGAGGAACACACCATAACCGACTATAATCTAGGCATTAGCTTCATATACGAGACGATCGTTGTGGTAATCAGAGAACAATATGGTGATTCACACAGATGGGAGCAGATAGTAAGACACTCGTCTATCGGAGCATCGGACACACGAACGGACCATTTTTCACGGACCGCCGGTCGCTCGAGGCGATTCGCGAGCGGATCGTCGCCGATATCCGGGCGACCGTCGCCGACGCCGGTGCGGACGGCGTCGTCGTCGCGATGAGCGGCGGCATCGACTCGACGCTGACGACGGCGCTGGCGGTCGAGGCCGTCGGCAGCGAGAAGGTCCTCGGGCTGGGACTCCCCTGCCACATGACCGAGCAGGCCCACGTCAGCGACGCGCACACGATCGCCGATGGGATGGGGATCGACTTCGAGGAGATCCAGTTGCGCCCGCTCCTCGAGGTCTTCGACGAGACGGTCGCGAGCGAACTCGAGCCGGAGACCGAAGCCGACGACCGGCCGAACGAGCGAAACCACGAGATCGGAAACGCGACCGCGCGGCTGCGGATGCTCACCGCCTACTACGCGGCCAACCGCCAGTCGCGGATCGTCCTCGGCACGGCGAACCGCTCCGAGTGGTTGCTCGGCTACTTCACCAAGTACGGAGACGGCGCGGCCGACGCTTACCCGATCGGCGACTGCTACAAGACGGAGGTTCGGGCGCTCGCGAAACACGTCGGACTCCCCCGCCGGATCGTCAGCAAGGAACCGACGGCGGGCTTCTGGGCCACTCAGACGGACGCCGACGAACTCGGCGCGCGCTACGACGTCATCGACCCGCTGTTGTACCGACTCGTCGAGGAGGGCCGCTCGTTCGACGAGGCCGTCGCCGAACTGCAACTCGATCGTGACACGGCAGAGGAGATCGCCTCGCTGCACGCCGACACCGAACACAAGCGCGCGACGCCGCCGACGCCGGGGATCGCCGGCCGCGGCACGGGAGGACGCCTCGACGGTTCGGACGCGCTCGAGTGACTGTGGCGGCCGCGGTCGCGTCGTTCCACGACCGATGACGATGACCGGCCGTCACCGATCGGGCCTGGCGGCGTACAGCTCCGGATTGCGCCACCAGAACAGTCCCCACGCGAAAAGGAAGCCGACGGCCATCGAGAGGAGGTCCGATAGAAAGCCGGCGAGATTCAGATCGCTCATCGCCACGAGCACGATCGCCGACCCCATCGCTGCTCCCGTCACGACGAACAGCACGTCGCCGGCGATCTTGGCCCGCGAACACTCCCAGTACGGTTGCTGCTCTTCGTCGTACCAGACGCCGACGTAGATCAACACCGGCGACATGATCGCGATGACCGTAATCGATCGGTACGTCTCCGGAAGCACGGTCGGCCCCAGCACGAATAGATTCAACAGATTTGCGACCATCGCAGCGAGAAACAGACCGACCAGCAGCCAGCCCCATCGCGGGAGCCGTTCTTTATCCATACCGGGGACGGTCACTACTGGAAAATAATACTACCGCTCCGGCCGTTATTCCGCGCAGCAAGCGTCCTTCTTCGGGGAGTCCTCGACGCCGTTTCCGTCGGCCGCGACCGGCTCCTCGAGCCGGTAGAGACTCTGCCGAGCGTCCGCAAAGTAGATGTCCTCGTCGACGATCCCGATCTCTTCGAGTCGCTCGAGCGCGTACCGCACCGTCCGGGCCGAAAGCATCGATTCCTCGACGATCTGTTTCTGCGTCAGCGGCCCGTCGTACTCGAGAACCTTGAAGACGAGTTTCGCACTCGGTGGCAAGTCTTCGATTTCCTCCCCGTCGGTCTCTGCCATATTACGAATCGAAAGGCCCCAGCAGTATAAAAGTTGAGCCTTACCCGACGGATATTGAAATAGATTACGACATATTCCTTTTTGTAAAATGTATTCTGAGTCGCCGAACAGCGATATATGGCTGTCGTTCCTGACCGGACGGAAGCCGTCAGCCGCGACGTGAGTCAGCAGATCGGATATATTCGCCCCGTTGATCGCGGAACGAGACGACGATTCGGTCAGCGAGCGATTCGTCGGCGATCGTCCTCGAGCAGCCCACCTCGCCGCTTCGCTTTCGCCGCTCAGCGTTCGCCGATCATCCCTCGCCGATCATCCGGTCTTCGTCCTCCCACTCTTGTTCGCGCAGTTCGTACTTCTGGGTCTTTCCGGTCGCCGTTTTCGGGAGCTCTTTCACGTATTCGATCCGTCGGACGACCTTGTAACTCGCCAGTCGGTCGCGGGTGAACTCGGTCAGTTCGTCGGCCGACACTGGGGGATCGGTCGGCTCCCCGTTCGACGGCACGACGAACGCTTTCGGCGTCTCTCCCCACTCGTCGCTCGGTGCCGGAATCACGGCCGCGTCCGCGACCGCGTCGTGATCGAACAGCGCGTCCTCGAGTTCGATGCTCGAGATGTTCTCCCCGCCCGAAATGATGATGTCCTTCTTGCGATCCCGGATCGCGATCAAGCCGTTCTCGTCGATCGTCGCGAGGTCGCCGGTGTGGTAGTAGCCTTCGACGCGGTCGTTGAACGCTTCGTCGGTCTCGTCGGGCTTGTTCCAGTAGCGGTCCATGATCTGGTTGCCCCGGACGACGATCTCGCCGAGCGTCGCGTCGTCGCGCGGGACGTCGTTCCCCTCTTCGTCGACGACCCGAACGTCGGTGCCGAGAACGCCCATCCCCTGGCGCTTCTTGATCTCGAAGCGGTTCTCGTCGTTCATGAGGCGCTTGGCGTCGGAGATGGTGATCAGCGGCCCCGTCTCGGTCGCCCCGTAGAGGTGTTTCAGGTACCAGCCGAAGCGGTCCTCGACGGCCCGAATGGTGGCTTCCGGCGGCGCGCTCCCGGCGGTCGTTACCCGAACCCGCTTCTCGCCGACCATCTCGGGTTCCCCCTCGGCTTCGTAGTAGTCGATCAGCTGGTTGAGCACCGCCGGCGCCGCACAGAGGAAGGACACGTCTTCCTCGCGAATCGACGAGACGACCTCGTCGGGATTGACTCCGCGCGTACAGACGTGGGTCGCGCCCATGCCGGTCACCGCGTAGATATGACCCCAGCCGTTGACGTGGAACATCGGCAACGTCCACAGGTAGGTGTCGTCGTCGGTGATCTCGTGGTAGATCGACATCAGATACGCGTGGAGCGTCTCGGTCCGATGCGTGCGGCAGACCCCCTTCGGATCGCCAGTCGTCCCCGAGGTGTAGTTGATCGTGATGATCTCGTCTTCCGCCATTTCGGGCCGATCGAATTCGGTCCCGGCGTCCTCGAGCACGCCGTCGAACTCCTCCCAGTTCCCCTCCACCGCGTCCGCATCGTTCGTGACGAAGGTCTCCGTCGGCACCTCGTCGCGGATCGCTTCGATCTTCTCCGCGAACGCGTAGTCGGCGTAGATCGCGTCGACGCCGGCGTCCGACAGAATGTACTCGTAATCGGCCGGCTCGAGGCGGTAGTTGAGCGGCGTGTGAACCGCACCGAGTTGCATCGCGCCGAAGGCCGCCTCGAGGTGGTAGTGCGTGTTCGGATCGAGGACGGCGACGCGATCGCCCTTCTCGATCCCGCGCTCCTGTAACGCCGACGAGAACCGGTCGGCGCGCTTGCCGAACTCCGCGTAGGTGAACCGGTCACCGTCGACCCCCACGATCGCGTCCTCGTCTCCGTAGTGCTCCCGCGCCTGCTCGAGGAAATCAGTGACGACGAGTGGCGTTTCCATGCGCCGGAATTTTCGCGGATCGATCCTATACGTATTTCGTTTATTATCGAACGTGAAGAACGCCAGAGAGGACAGCCCGACCGATCGTCGCCCCGGGAAGCGCCGTCCCGTTCAGAGTCGCTCCCAGACGTCCCGGTCGTCTTCGAACCCGTTCGGATCGTCGGCCGCCGCGAACTCGTCGCTCCCGTCGAGTTCCGAGAGCTCCTCGGGCGATAGCTCGCCGTCGCCGTCGATGACGGCCGGCTGTTCCTCGAGGTCCATCTCCGGCCAGGCGGTCTCCTCCCAGAGACCGCGGTCGCTGTAGTAGTAGACCACGCCATCGTTGACGACCGCGAACAGCCCCCGCTGCGTGTCGTGGACGACGCGCTCGTTCGTATCGATCGCGACGTCGACCACGTCCTCGAGCGTGTCGAGCGAGACGTGATAGTCGCCGATCCACATCGGGATCGAGCCCCGCGAGATCCACTCGGCATAGCGCCGTTCGTGGACCGCGCGCCGGGCCGCCTCGAGATCGGTGGGAGACCGGCGGGCGACGAGCGCTGCACCGGCCAGCGACAGGGTTCCGAGCACCGAGAGACCGCCGACGAGCGTCGCACTGCGGGACTCGGTCGTCCGCGCCGTCCCGCTCCGATAGCTGTGAGTCGCCGAATCTGACAGCGAATTCTCGAGCCAGTAGGCGTCCTCCGTTATCTCTACCGGCGTCGACGCGGTCACAGTCCCTCGCTGTCGGCCCGTATCGTACTCGACGCGAAGCACCATCGACAACTCGACCGAGCCGACGCCGGCGACCTCGCGCTCGAGTCGCCGCTGTCGTTCCCGGTGCGATTCCACGTCGATTGTCGCGTTCGATGTCGCGACGCCGTCCTCGATCGACGCCGACTCGGCGATCACCTCGTGGCTTTCGTTCCAGAACGTGGAACCGTCGCGGGTCGCCTCGTACCGAAGCCGCAGTTCGTGGGTCACGGCTCCGTCCTCGATGGCAGCTCCGTCGGTCTCGTCCCGAAGCCTCGTCTCGGGCCGGATCGTCAACTCCGGCGTCGAATTCAAAAAGTAGACCGAGCTATCCTCGAGGCGCTCGCCCTCGGTCCAGAGCGTCCCGTTCTCGGTGACGACGGCGCTCGTCCCCGCGTCGGTCGTGACGCGTTCTTCGTTGAACTGGGCCGCGGTCGTCGTCACCGGATTCGCGACCGCCCAGCCGGTCGCGGCGATCGCGATGACGCCGACGATGACGAGCGCGATCGCGATCGCACGTCCGTGTCTGGCGAGCACCAGTTCGAGCCGCGGGCTGTCGATCATCTGCCGTCCCTCTCGATTCGGCCTCGCCGTTCGAGCCCGCCGGCTGGCCGACCGCGCCCGTCCGCTGGCCGAGCTGTTCGTTTCCGAACTGGTCGGTCACCGGAACAATACATACGGAAGTGAAAGAAAGCGACCATTATAAGGGTAGTGGCCTCGGCTAACTACTCTCGATCGCGGAGCCACTTCCGCAGTCGTCGCTCGAGACGGGTCGAGAGCGGGACGTGACCTCCAGCTGACCGGACCCGGAGATCGCCGCTACCGAAGAGCACGAGGACGATCGCGACGGTGATCCCGACGATGACCCCGTTTACCGCGGCGATCGCGGCGAAGGGGTGAATCCCGTGGAGCCACACCAGCACCGACGGCGGGAGAACGGCGAGATACCGGTATTCGCCGAGATGGCGCGTATATTCTCCAGTTTCCTCCGGCGCGGACAGCGTCACCGTCGTCTCTCCACTCCCGCGGATTCCGACCGTCTGCCACTCCGGATCGACCGCGATCCCGCCGCTTTCGGCGTCGTGGACGACCACTACCGGCAGGTAGCCGGCGTTATCGACCGAGCGGGTGAGTTCGGTCGTTGCGCCCGGCGCGACGATCTGGGGGTCGTCGGTCGGTGATTCGGTGCTCACGAGCCCGTACTCGGACGTTCCGGACGGGACGACCATCGCAGCAGTTGCCAGGGTGACGAACAGGAGCAGGATGAGGCCGAGCGTCGTCCAGAATGCGATCACGTTCTCGCGCGAGCGCCGTCTGGTCGTCTCGCGCCGCGTCGGGCCGAGTCGTTCGAACACCGTCCCGAAGCCGAGCATGGCGACGCCGATCGCGACGAGCATCGCGCCGAGCCCGTTGCCGGACGCGGTCGTCGTCAGGCCGATTATCGACGCGACGGTTTCGTAGGTCCCGGTTGCGAGCCCCTGAATCCCCAGAACGGCAGTCCCGAGGTGGGGGAGCGTTACGACCTCCCCGTTTACCTGCCAGGCTTTGGCGACGATCTGGCCGTCCGTGACGTGAGGCTCGCCGCCGTCCTGATCCGTAAACGGATTCGCGTCGCCTTTCGTGACGTATCCTTCCTCGGTTTCGCCGACCACGCGATGGGTCGTCAGCCCGCCGCCGTGGAGCTCTCTGGCCTGAAAGACGACGACGTCGCCCTCCTCGACGTCGCCGGTGACGGCGCTGGGAACGGAGACGAACCCGTCGCCGGCGTCCATCGTCGGCTCCATGCTGCCGGTCGCGACGTAGCCGAGCAGAATCGGCTGACCCAGCAACTGACCGACGATCAGCAGAATGACGACCAGCGCGAGGCCGAACCCGAGTCCCCGCTTGAGGAGTGACGCGGCAGTCATCGACGAGTGACGAGTACTATCATGGCTGGCTGACTGTTCGGCTACACTATGTTTCTGCTCCAGTATAAAGCCCGCGAGAGCTCCGACGGGGGAGTGACGGAGTTCATCGCGTACTCGAGCGACCTCGAGTGGCGACTCCACTGACTGGCATCACCGCGGTGGCGCGCGCTGGCGACGCGCTCGAGCGGACTCGAAAGCGCGTCGACGACGGTGCGCGAGGTCTTCGTGAGTCTTGCGAACGAAGGCTTGGAAGGCGCGAAGCGTCTTCCAGTGGATGAGCGAACGAACGCAGTGAGTACGCGAATCGGCTGGGGTGGATGTGGAAATCCCCAGTTGCCAGCGTGAGCAGGGCGCACGTCGCTACTAGCTCTATTCCTCTCAGTCAGAGTAACTACACTTCTACAGCACCATCAGAGAGAGAGAGACGCGATTAGCGAAGAACGGCCCACCGTCGGTTCGCAACCACCGCCAGGGCCAACAGCCCCGCAGTCGCCGGCGGCGCGAGCGCCGCCGTCGTCGCCGCCGAGAGTTCGCGGTTCTGGATCGAAACCGGTCCCGGCTCCTCGACGGTCACCGTGCCCGCTGACACGCCGCTGACCGCCACGTCGTAGGTCCCCGCCGCCGCGAACCGCCGCTCGAAGGCCACCGTGCGCTCACCGTTAGCCGGGACCGAAACGGTTCGGGTGTCGACGACGATGCCGTCAACCGCGAGCTCGAGCGTGCGCTCGAGTGACCTGTCGGACGGGTTCCGAACCGTCGCCCGGACGGTGGCGGTCTCGCCGGCGGTGATCGTCGCGTCGTCGATGGTGGCACTCGAGACCTCGACCTGCGGACCCTCGACGGTCACCGACTCGGTACCCACGCCCTCGATACCCACCTCGTACGTGCCGGGCCACTCCATGCGCCGTTCGAAGCTGACGGTCTCTTCCTCGCCCGATGAGAGAGCGATCGATCGTCGGTCGACGACGGTCCCATCGACCGTCAGCCGGGCCGTTTCGGTGCCCCACCCGTCGCCGTTGTTTCGGTAGGTCGCGTTGACCGTGACCGTCTCGCCCGCCTCGACGGTCGTCGACGAGACGGTCAGGTTCGAGCCGTCGATATCCGATTCGGTTTCATCATCGTCCTCGTACTGCGCGACGACCGTGAACGTCTCCGTCCCGCTGACCGCCTCGTGGGTGTCGATCGCGACGCCGATACTGGTCGTCGAGCCCGCCGACGGCTCGAGGGGGTTCGATCGGCTGATCTCGTTCGTCGGATCGTTACCCCTGTAGAAGGTGAGTCCGGGAACGTCGTTCTCGATCCATACCCGTTCGACGTCATCGTTGGTACTGGAGATCGTGAAGACACCGTTTGCGCGGGTGATCGCGCGGTCGTTAAGCATTTGAAAATCAATCATTATACCATCTTCATTGGTAAAAGAATATTTTCCATTTAACCCATCAGCAGGCTCTATTATCAAATCTGTTTTATTAGAAGTTTCACCGATACTCACAGCACCTGACGGTATCACCACTGCTAGCGATAGTAGTATCAAAAACACATATAGAAAAGAACTATTTCCCGTCACTTCAATACCCCTGTGAGTGTTTATTTATATAATACTGGCGATTGTATGATATTAAGGAGAGTTAGCCACGAAAGAGACTGTGTCAACGTTTTCTCCGTAGTTACTCTGTGGATCACTATCAGTGAACTTGGTTGAGTCTAGGCCAGACAGGTCCCGTAAGTCGATCTCAAATCCGATATCGAGCGTGTCGCCAGAACTCAAGGTGACACTTCCATCTATATTATCGCCCTCAGATCCACCAGTCGGAGGACTTGATTGAGAGATATACGCGGCGAAGACGCTATCCTCTTCGGCAGTACTGCTAGAACTATTCCGAAGTTCAACAGCCAAATTGACAGGGTTTGGTCCATTGTTCGTGATCTGAAGGAGATCGCCAAATTTCGAGAGAGCATTACGGTTCAAGCCTGAAGCAGATGTCGAAGGCGTTCCCGAGCCGTCAAAATTGAACGATAGCTCATCGTCAGAGCTGAGGCTCAAATATGGGGTTCCATCAGATGTGGAATCTGGGTTGTTCGGTGTAGCACTGTCATCACTACTGCTTGGATGGGCTTCAATCGCAAGATAACCGGATGCATCGCCGACCGTAGAAATATTTGCTGTGCGCTCTGCCTCGACAGTACTAAACGCACCCGTTCCGAGCGCGGCTCCGCCGCCCGCGACAATCGTTCCCAGTCCGACTAACACATTGCGTCGATTCATTCTCATTGGTATGATCTCCGTTCCACGCCCCGGCACCGACCTTCGAGGGATGCCAGAACGCAGTTCTTACTCGCTCCCACGAACGTCACCCACTTTGTATTGAGTATCCAGAACGTCCGAAAGACCGGCCATACGGCCGTTCAAGCCGTTCTTGAACTTGTTCTCGGGGCCGTGAATGGGCGCAAGCCTTCCCTGAAATGTCATCGAGCGATCTGCGAACGCCAGCGACGAGGACGGGTTGACCAATCAGTGGCGAAATGGCTTCGCGATCCCATTCCGGTTGCGATCTGCAGGTAAGAGCGATACGCGCCGGCTATTCACTGACTGCACCAGTAGCAACGTAAGCACCGCACAAGAGGTACTTGACTGCCCAATAATCATTCTTGATAACTAAAATATCATGTGTTCTTTTATGAACTGTCCGCTATTAAGCTGGAAATGGCCGACAAGGAAAGGTTCAATCGGGGAGAAACCCGCGAGCGGGACACGCGTGCCGCGAGTCCGCTCATCGGGATCATACTGTTGTTCGCGCTCGTGATGATGGGCGCAATGCTGGTCTTCGTCGCCGGGTCGGCGATGTTCGACGCGATCCAGTCGGAAGCCGACAGGGAGCAGGCACAGCAGTTCATGCTGGAAACCGACCATCGGCTCTCGACGGTCGCGGAAACGAAGACGGAGCAGGTACTCCCCGACGGCGTGGGGCCGTCTGACGTGAACGGCAGCGGCGGACAAATCGAAGTCGCCTGGTACGCCAACGGCTCGAGTAGCGATCCGTGGAGCGACGCGAGCTGTTCCGTTGATGATAATCTCGGCACGCTCGAGTACGAGCAGGCCGGCGGCACGATCGCCCATCAGGGCGGGGGCGTCTGGGAACGTGCTAACGGTGAAACGAGCATCGTCTCCGAGCCCGATATCGGATACGACAACGACACGCTCCAACTGCAGATCCTCCAACTCGACAACGGTGATTTCGGCGGTTCCGAGGCGGTGGCTCGAGCAGACCACAGTAACGCGACGGATCTCACCCGGCGGATCAACAATGCCTCCACTCGGTGCAACGACAGAGCGAACGTCGCTATTCGAATTGAGAGCGAGTACCACGATGGCTGGCACCGGTTTCTCGAGGACTCCCTCGGTGAAGACGAGTACGAAGGAGTGAGCGTAACACAGACCGGCGACACTGTCGAAGCGCGAATCGAGAAGGTAAGAGAACCGGTCGACAGACCGACGTTCGTCGTTGCGGAAGACCGCGGACTCTCAGGCCCTGGCAATACGGATCTAAAATACGATCAACGAGTTGAATACAAGGACATATTCACTGTCGAGGCAACAATCGAGAACACGGGGTCCACGGTACACACCGAAAACATTACCGTGTCAATTTGGGACGAGAACTTCAACACGCAGTTGCTTAGTAGCACAAAAGACGATCTCACCATCGCCGGCAACGACACCGAGACGATCAATAAGAACGATATCGCGTTTCCCCACGGGAAATATAAGAATGCGCTTGAGCCAGGCGAGAGTTATCGATATGTGATAGAGACCGAATCGGGAGACAGGACGGATGATCCGCCAGGATCGTTCTACGTCGGCAAATCTGGATCGTTCTTCAACGTGACGAACGCGAACGCGGCGGTCACCGGTGATACCGCGACGATCACCACCGACTTACAGAACACTGGTATCGAATCCGGATCACAGAACGTGACCCTCGAACTCGATTATCAAGGCGATTTGCCAGATAATATGTCGGACCCGTACGGCATGATCGGAGAGAGGGATGTTCCTCGGTCGTTCGGGGAATCGGATCCCGTCGAGTTTACGCTCAATGCGAGCAAGCTTATCGACGGAGAATACGAAGCGACAATTGAAACGGACAACGGTGGGGACATAGAGACGGAGACTGTACTGTTCAACGTCACCGCTGGACTTGACCCTGGACGGGTCGGTCTCGGTGGTATCGAAGACGCGAATGTGACCGTCGAAGTGATCGGGTCGCAGGTGTCCGGCACGAGTGGCGGTTCGGGCCACCAGCTCTCTCCGATGACCCTGGACGTCGTCGCTAACGGCGGAACGGTACACTCGTTTACGAACCCGAACGGCGGTAACAATGTCAACATCGGGCCGACGTGGCAGGACAAAAGCGACGCGAGTTACGGCTACGAGTTCACGGTGGACGAAGAGACGGATCTGACGCTACGGAACACGCGATACTCAGATGGATCATGGGAATTCGATTGGGGGAGCGGGTTGAGGTGGGTTTCAACCTGTGCGGACGAGCAGACGAACCCGGCGACCTTACCGCACTACTCGGGTCCCCCAAATCCGGATCTCGTGTGGTGTAACGATGTGCCAGCAGAGACCGAGTTCGGTCCGATCGACGCGTCGCAGGGCCAGAACCTACAGAACGTCCGGGTCCGGAGTGCCGAGAACAACACGATCCCAGCGCTCCCTGCAGGAGCGGACCAACAGATGAGTGCGACGGAAATCCTGCAAGAACGAGGATTGATCAAAGCAAGCGGAGACAAACTCGATCTGGATTCGGGCGAATTCGTGTTCCTCTTCGATAATACGGCCGATTGCGGGCAGGGATGTGACGAGAGCGATATCGACGCGCTCTGGAACCAAGCGATCAAGGCGTACGAAGATAACCCCAATCAGACCAACGATCCAGACTTCAACGATCTAATCGTCTACGTCGAGGTCGAACGGGCGGGTGTCAATCCCGGCAAGCCCGGCATCACAATCCAACCGGGCGGTGGAGATTCGACCGACGTTGGAACCGGTAACTCCGACTCGGATGAGACCGGGACCAAGACGAACAACACCGGAATCAGCGTCGATACCGACAGCATCGTTGTCGGCTAACACGCTATCGCAATCAGGGATCTACTTTCACCGGAGAACATCAATTTTGACGGGGATTTTATCGGATATCCCCTTTCAAGCAATCGGTAGAGACGAAGTCCCGGATTGTGATGCAGTAGTAGTTTTCACCCAAATAGTATTGGTATTTTTATCGCTTTCAGTCAGGTGCCTCTCGGCAACAAACGTTAAATATCAATAGAACTGTTATTCGTGATGAATAGGGGGATGGCGACAACAGGCGAGAGCCAACCGGCTTCAGCAGGGACTGCAGGGAAAGACAAGCAGTCACAAGAAGGTGAGATTTTCGACCTGTTGAGCAACCAGCGTCGCCGATACGCCATCCACTACTGCAAGCGCGAGGGCGAGGCCGTCACGCTCGGCGACCTCGCCGAACACGTCGCCGCTTGGGAACTCGACAAAGAGGTCGAAGCGATTACGTCGGCCGAGCGAAAGCGCGTCTACACGTCGCTTCAGCAGACGCATTTACCCACGCTCGAGCGAGCCGATATGATCGAGTTCGACGATCGAACGATCGAACTCACCGACGAGGCGGCCGAACTGGACGTCTATCTCGATATCGTCCCCGGCGACTCGGTCCCGTGGGCCGTCTACTACCTCGGGTTAACTGCGGTCGGTTCGGTCGTGATGGCGGGGCTGTGGATCGAGGTCGTTCCGACCGAGACGGTTCCGGAACTCGGCTGGGCGACGGCGATATTCGGACTGTTTGCCGTCTCGGCGGTCGTCCACGTGGTACAGAATCGGCGGATGCGACTCGGTGAAATGGATCGGCCACCATGACGAACACGGTCACGAAACTCGGTATCGTGTTCGTGTTGCTCGGGACGGTAGCGATGCTTGCACCGGTGCTCGGAATATCGTCGCTGGCTGCCGACAGAGGGGTACAGGTGAATGCAGCCGAAGCGCCGGCGACGGCGTATCTCGGGATCAACGAATCGGACTCGAAAGAGGATATTTCGAGGACCTGTATCGGATCCAATATTTGCTGGGGCGAGAGTGCAGAGGTTCTCTCGGTCGAAAATAACGCCGATTCACCGTTTGACGGCGTATCAGTCGAAGTCGAATCGATAACTGGTGCAGACGCTTCGCTTTTGAAAGTTGCAAACAAGGACGAATTGACGAACCTTGGTCCAGACGACCCGCCACAATCAGTAGCGCTTGAATGCGGATCTGGTGGCGACTCAGCAACTAATACGCAGGTAACGCTTGTGGTCGACGCGTCAGGGTCCGCCATTTCAGTTAGTGAAGCAACCTACACGGTAGACGGTGTCACGTTCAGTTGTGACGACGATGGAAGCGCTGGCGATGGCGATGCAAGTACCGATCCGGTCCCAATCACGGATCCAGCTATCGACCTCGAACTCGTTAGTAAGTCGCCGAAAAGTCAACCGCCCACCGGTACGATACGGCAGGCTAACAGTAGTGTTCAGTTTGATATTACTAACAGCGGGTCTGAAATGACGATAACTGGAATATCGTTGAGTGAAGCCGGCGGAGCGACCCATCTTAACAACATTGGTGGCGACGAGGTTCAAATTACCGGCGGCACGAGCGGGGGAAATATAGACAGAGACGGAAATATCTTGATCGGTCCAAATGCACCGAGATACGACCTCGATTCCCAGGCAGTAGTCGGCTCCGGTGGCACAGTAACAGTCGAATTGCAGCAGTTCCGGGATGGAAATACCGGAGGATTATTCAACCAGTACGATATGGATGGTGAAACGGTTACCCTCATACTGTACGTGGAAGGTATAGACCATCCAGATTATCAAAATGAGGTTCCAATCGAGGCCACATTCACGCTTCCAGAATAATGAGGCCTCGAGCCCGGTTTACTAGATGGATAGTTGCGGACACAACGATCTTCTGACGGTCAGCACAAATCTCTCCGACCAACGGATGACGATACAACACCTAATGCGAACTCCTTTTGACTACCGAAGACAGAATTCAATCCATGTCGACCGAATCGATCAGCGACCGACGCGAACACATTCGCTCGGTCAGCGTAACCGCCCTGTCAGCGCTGCTGGGTGTCGGCGCGGCGCTGGCCTCCGCGAACTGGGTCGGTGTTACCAGCGCCGCGGCCCAGAACACGGAATCGCTCGCGTTCGTCCTGGGGGCGATCCTCGTTCAGTACGTCTTCATCAACCTGTCGGGGATCTACGGCGAGGACGAGTTCGGGGCGAAACACTACCTGTTCATCGCGTTCATGACCTTCTCGCTGTGGTTCGTGACGTGGGGCATTCTGCTGACCGCGGAGTTCTCTGGGTAACCATGGCGGACGACAGCATCGCCGTCGTAGACTTAGACCGGTGTCAGCCCGATCGGTGCAGCTACGAGTGCAAGAACTACTGTCCGCCGAACCGAACCGGGAAAGAGTGCATCACCCTCCGCGGCGAGGAGGCCGCCGAGGGCCAGCCCGAACAGATCCACATCTCCGAGGAGATCTGTCTGGGCGAAACCTGTGGCATCTGCGTCGAGAAGTGTCCCTTCGACGCGATCGAGATCATCAACCTCCCGCAGGAACTCCAGGACGAGCCCGTCCACCGTTACGGCGAGAACGCCTTTTCGCTCTACGGCCTTCCCGCACCGCAGGAGGGGCAGGTCACCGGGATCCTCGGTCCGAACGGGATCGGGAAGACCACCGCCGTCCGCATTCTGGCCGGCGAACTCGAGCCCAACCTCGGCCGCCACGAGGCGGAACCGGGCTGGGACGAGGTGCTCGAGGCCTACCGCGGGACCGAACTGCAAGACTACATCGCGGACGTGCGCGACGGCGACATCACGATCGCGCGAAAGCCCCAGTACGTCGATCAGATTCCGAACAGTTTCGACGGGAACACCCGACAGTTGCTCGAGCGAACCGACGAGCGCGGTGCGCTCGACGAACTGGTCGAACGGCTCGAGATCGGGCCGGTCATGGAACAGTCTATCGACGACCTCTCGGGCGGGGAGCTCCAGCGGGTCGCCATCGCGGCCACGCTCGCCCGCGATACGGACTTCTACTTCCTCGACGAGGTGACGCCGTATCTGGACATCGGCCAGCGCGTGACGGCGGCGCGGCTGATCCGCGAACTCGCCGAGGCGGAAGACAAATCGGTACTCGTCGTCGAGCACGACCTCGCGATCCTCGACCTGCTCGCGGACACGCTCCACGTCGCCTACGGTGAGCCGGGTGCGTACGGCGTCATCACCTCGCCGAAATCGGTCCGCAACGGGATCAACGAGTACCTCTCGGGCTATCTCGACAACGAGAACATGCGGATCCGACCGGATCCCATCGAGTTCGAGGAGCACGCGCCCCGAACCGAAACCTACGGCGAGACGCTCGTCGAGTACCCCGACCTCACCAAGAGCTACGGGGAGGGCGAGTTCACGCTGGAGGTCGAGGGCGGCGCGATTCGCGAGAACGAAGTGCTGGGAGTCGTCGGTCCGAACGGGATCGGAAAGTCGACGTTCGCGAAGCTGCTCACCGGGAATCTCACGCCCGATGGCGGCGACACCGACCTCGATCTCGAGATCTCCTACAAACCCCAGTACGTCACGATCGACCAGCACATGCGGGTCGACGCGTTCCTCTCGTCGATCACGGACCAGTTCGGTTCCTCGTACTGGAACACCGAGATCGCCCAGCCGCTCCAGTTAGAGCGGATCATGGAGCAGAACCTGTCGGATCTCTCCGGCGGCGAACGCCAGCGGGTGGCCATCGCGGCCTGCCTCTCCGACTCGGCGGACCTCTACTTGCTCGACGAACCGTCGGCCCACCTCGACGTCGAACAGCGAGTGCAGGCCTCCAAGGCGATTCGGCGCTACGCCGAACAGCAAGACGCTACCGTGATGGTCATCGACCACGACATCTACATGATGGATCTGCTCGCAGATCGCCTGATGGTCTTCGACGGCGAGCCCGCGGTTCAGGGTCGCGCCGGCCAGCCGCAACCGATGCGCGACGGCATGAACGAGTTCCTCGCGAACCTCGAGGTGACCTTCCGCCGGGACGAACGCACCTCCCGGCCGCGGATCAACAAGCCCGGGTCGCAGCTGGATAGCCAGCAGAAAAGCGAGGGCGAGTACTACTACGCGCCGTAGGCCGTCGGCTCGGAATTCGGGAGTCGGTACCGCGTCGATACTAGCTGCCTGGAATTAGCTAATCAGTCGCTGACAGCTCCCGCAGAGATTTTCTTCCTTGATATCGACCTCGCGGACCGTCGGCGAGAAGTTCATGACACAGCGGTTGTTGTCGCAGTGCTCGAGGCCGTAGGTGTGGCCGATCTCGTGGACGATCTCCTTGCGGACGCGGTCCTCGAAGATGTCGGCGGCGCTCTGGTTCGAGAAGCCGCCGTCGCTCGAGGTCTGCAGCCGGTAGGTGGAGACGACGCTCCCGCTGCCGTCGAGGTAGGCCAGTCCGAAGACGTAGTTACGTCGTCGGTAGAAGAGGTCGTGGGGAGTGATCGCGATGTTTTTCGTGCCGCGGCCGACCCGCTCGGCGAGTTGAATGAACGTCTCGGCGGAGTACTGGTTCCGATCGGAGTCGTAGGCGCCGTTGGGGACCGACTGCGAGTCGTTGACCGACACGTCGCAGTCGTAGACCGATCGCAACGCGGTGGAGGCCGCCCGCTTGACCTCGGCGGGGACGTTGCCGACCGGCACGATATCGACGAGCATAGCAAGGGCTATGGCCGCGGGTGGCATAAACGTCCCGCCGTGGCCCACTCTCGCCGGAATCTCGAGACGATGAACGATCACCTCGCGCGCTACGAGCGCGCCGTCGAGGTCGGGATCGGTCGCCGGAGCGGCCCCGCTCGAGCGCTCGCCGAACGGGGGGTATCGGTCACCGCGACCGACATCGACGATCGAGACGTGCCGGCGGGGGTACGGTTCGTCCGCGACGATATCGTCGATCCCGACCCCGCGATTTACGCGGACGCGGACGTGGTGTACGCGCGGAACCTGCCGCCGGAACTCCACCGACCGGCGCTCGAGGCGGCCCGCAGCGCCGACGCCGATTTCCTGTTTACGACGCTGGGCGGTGACCAACCCGCGGTGCCGGTCGAACGGAAGACGATCGCAAAGGGGACGCTGTACGTCGCTCGAGCGCCGCTCGAGCGACCGAGATGAGCAGACACGACTGCGGGCCGGACACGTATACCGTGGGTCGGGTACGTATACCGTGGGCCGAACACGCATGATATCGGCACAACCGTGAGTGGGACACTTGTGAAACCGGCACAACCGCGGGATCGGCACGAATGAATTATCTGGATGCAGTTCACTTCAACGATCGTGAACGCCGAGTACGTCACCTACGCCGTCGCAATCGCGGTCGCCGTCGCGGTGCTGGCGGTGGTACTCGTCGGTATCGTCACCCTCGTTCGATTCCTGTTCCGACTCTTTACGTTGCCGGGCGTCGTCGTCCACGAGTTCGCTCACAAACAGGCCTGCGATCTCGTCGGGGTCCCCGTCCTCGAGGTCGCGTACTTCCGGTTCGACGATCCACCGGGGTACGTCAAACACGTCACGCCCGAGCGGTATCGGGCGTCGTTCGTCGTCAGCGTCGCGCCGTTTCTCGTCAACACGGTGGTCGCGTTCGCCGCGTTCCTGGGCCTCGCAACGCTCGTCGCGACGGTCGGTGAGCTCCGGACCGTCTCGAACGGGGCGCTCGCCGCCGCAATCGCCCTCGGTTGGCTGGGGCTCTCGATCGGGATGCACGCGTTTCCGAGCAGGGGGGACGCGAACGTCCTCTGGACTCGGTCGCGCGCCGAGTGGCGGGGGTCGCCGAGGGTGTTACTCGGTGTTCCGATCGTCGTCGTGATCTACGTCGCGAACCTGCTCTCGTGGCTCTGGGCGCACGTGCTCTACGCGATCGGCCTGTTCGTGCTGGCGGCGTGGGTCGTGGGGCTCGGCGGGCTTTGAAATCGGTCTCTTTTATTCCCGTCGGCCCGTTCGCACGGCTATGAACGCAGATGCCGTCGTCCTCGATATCGACGGAGTGCTCGTCGACGTGGCCGACTCCTACCGGCGGGCGATCGTCGAAGCCGTCGACGCGGTCTACGACCGGACGATCCGCAAGGACGACATTCAGCTGTTCAAGGACGCGGGCGGGTTCAACAACGACTGGGAGCTGACGAACGCCGCCGCGCTCTACATCCTCGCGACCGAGGAGGGCTATCGAGAGTCACTCGAGGAGTACACCGACGGGATCGCCGCCGCGGGCGGCGGCCTCGAGGCCGCCGAGACCGTCGTCCGCCAGGCGATCGGCGCGCGGGCGACCCAGCGCGTGACGAACCGCTGGGACCGCGAGCGGCTCCGCGACGTCTTTCAGCAACTGTACCTCGGCGACGAGCTTTATCGCGGCCTCGAGGGCGGCGACCCCGACCTCGAGCGCGAAACGCGCGGGTTCATCCACGACGAACCGGTGTTGCTCGAAACCGACGCGAGAGATCGGCTGCTCGAGGGATACGACGTCGGCGTCCTGACCGGTCGGCCGGAAGCCGAAGCCGAGATCGCGCTCGAGCGGGTGGGGCTCGAGGACGCGATTCCGGTCGAACGCCGCTTTACGATGGACGACTGGGAGGAAGGAAAACCGCACCCGCGAGCGTTGACGACGCTCGCGGAGCGATTCGACGCCGAGTCGGTCGTCTTCGTCGGCGACACGTTAGACGATATCCGGACGGCGGTCAACGCCGGCGACGCCGATTCGACCCGGAACTACCGCGGTATCGGCGTGCTGACCGGCGGGCTGACCGGCGAGGAGGGGCGGCGGAAGTACGAGCGCGAAGGCGCGGCTGCGGTCGTCGAGTCGATCAACGCGGTACCGGATCTGCTCGAGCTGTAGCGTCCCCGAGCGGGCCGGTAGTGGCCGTCTAGGGGGGACTATTCGCCGGGGAAGCGGACGAAGGTCAGCCAAAAGTTCTCGAACGAGCGGCCGAGATCGATAAATTCGTCCGGTTCGACCGGTTTCTGGACGTACGCGTTCGCGTGGAGGTCGTACGAACGGGCGATATCCTCTTCCGACGCCGAACTCGTCAGTACGATCACGGGGATCGACCGTAGCGCTCGTTCGGACTTGAGTTCGGAGAGGATATCGGAGCCGTCGACGTCGGGGAGCTGTACGTCCAGCAGGATCATGTCCGGCCGCGGGCTGGCGGCGTGGTCGTCGCGCTGGTGGACGAAATCGAGCGCCGCCTCGCCGTCGGTGACCGTGTGAATGTCGCTCGCGATGTTCGCGTCCTCGAACGATTCCGAGAACAGCCGCGCGTCGCCGGGGTTGGGTTCGACCAGCAAAATGGTGATCGCATCCTCGATCGGTGGAGACATACACCTGTTTGGAGCGAGCCGGAAAAGAAGTATACGGTTATCGGAGCTGAATGTACTCGTTTGTACACTGTTATCGACGGGCGACGGTGTCGCGATCGAACGAATCGGTCGGGCCGTTCACGCGACCGGCTCGTCCAGTCGGTGGCACGAATCGAATCGATCGTCGATCAGGTAGACGCTCTCGTCGCGAACGGTCACGGCGACCGAATCGAGCGAGGCACCGCGGCACGGTCCGGCCGTGCAGACGCCGTCACCGCACTCGAAGCGCGCGCCGTGTTCGTGACACACGAGGTGGTCGTCGCGGACGATCGCGCCGGGGCCGGGATCGAGTCGAACCGTCGGCCGGTGCGGACACGAGTTCCGCCACGCGGACACCTCGTCGCCCGTTCGTCGAAGGATCAGTTCCGCGCCCCGATCCCCGGCCCGAGCCACGCACCGAAGCGTTCCGTTCGTCGGGACCGCCGCGAGCGGAGCGACGCGGCGGGGGTCGTCGCTCGCCGTCGACGGCCGTTCGGCGGCGGTATCGTCGGTTTCGTCGGCTTCACCGGTTTCGTCGGCTTCATCGGCTTCAGCGGTTTTGTCGCCGCTCGGGCCTCCCTCGTTTCCCCCGTCGACGCTGAATCGAAACGTCGCGTCGTCGGTCGACACGTCGCCCTCGTCGCCGTAGACGCGAACGGAGGCGGATTCGTCGCGTCCCTCGAGCGTTACTCGAACGGAATCGGTCATACCCCCTATTTTCGGCCAGCCTAAAAGTACGTTCCGGACCGGGTCGCCCTCTCCGAGATCGGAATCGAGCGGTCGAATTCGGCCGTCGAGAACACGCGATACTCCTTTCAGGACGACGGGTGAACGAGACGTATGGACGAGGAAGTCACCGTCGACGTCGAGGTCGAAGTCGAAGTGGACTCGAACGAACTCGAGATCGAGGTCGGCGACGAACGAGAGTTCGAAGGCGAACTCGAAGCGAACGGGCTGACGATCGAAGTCGAAGCGGAGATCGAGGTCGAAGGTGAAGACGACGCGAGCGAAGAGTCGACCGACGGAACCGACGGGGACGAGGAACCGACGGAAAGCGAAGCCGAGCAGACGGAATCCGAAGACGACTGATCGGACCCGGCGTCCGTGCTGACGCACGGCTGAACGTCCCCTCGAGTCGTCGGTCCCCGAGTCTCGTCTGTGCCGAAAACGCCGGGGGCTGCCTCCGGTGCGCCACCGGACGACCCGAGTGAAGCCGGCCGAACGACTCCGAAACGGCGGGAGTCAGAGCGGGTTTTATTGTCACCCCATCCGAACGTCGAGCCATGTACCGCGCGTTAATCCCGGTCGACACGAACGAGGAGCGAGCGCTGGCGCAGGCCGAATACGTAACGTCACTGCCGAACGCCGCGGAGACGGTCGAGGCCTACCTCCTGTTCGTCTTCACCGAGGACAGCGACGACCTCCCACAGGAGTTCGAGACGTTCAAGTCGGCCTCGCGGATCGGCTCCGTCCGCCGCGCACAGGAAGCCCTCGAGGCCGCCGGCATCGAGGTGACGATCCTCGAGGATAGCGGCGACACGGAAGACGACATTCTCGAGGAAGCCGAGGCCTACGACGTCGATTCGATCGTCCTCGGCGGTCGAAAGCGCTCGCCGGTCGGGAAAGCGATCTTCGGCAGCACTACCCAGGGAGTCATTCTCAGTTCGGACCGTCCGGTGGTCGTCACCGGCGGCGGTGGTGAGGAGTAGCTCACTCACAGCCGGGCAGACTCGGAGCGTCGCTTGTTTCCGCCGGCAGCCATCTTATCCGGAACGGGACCGTTCATTCAGTATGGAAATTCGGGAACCGAAACCCGACGAGGCCGAGCGGATTCGCGAGCTCGTGGACAGTTCGATGACGACCTCGTTCAGGCTCAGTCCGCAGCAGATCGCCGGGATCACCGACGAACAGTTCGCCGACGACACCGTCGCCGCAAAGATCGACGACGAGGAGACCCTGCTTCACGTCGTCGAAACCGGCGAGGAGGTCGACGGCACGGTCACCGCGGGCTTCGTCGAGGGCCGCCTCGAGGACGAGTGGGGCGAAGTGAACTGGCTGTTCGTCGACCCCGAGCACCGAGGCAAGGGCATCGGAACGGAGCTGTACGAAACCGCGACCGACGCCCTTCGCGACCGCGGTGCCGACCACGTCTGCGTGACGGTTCTCGAGGCCAACACCGAGGGCCACCAGTTCGTCGAACGGTTCGGCCTCGAGCACGACGGCGACCGGCGTATCGAGGTCGCCGGCGAGTCCCTGGTAAAGTACGTGTACACGGATTCGGATATCGACGTGGAACTCCCGACGGAGTCGCGGGCGGAGGAGTCGAGTGACGAAGCGGACGCGAAAGGCGAATCGGGGACGGAGGACGCGGAGGCGGACGAGTTTCCCGAAACGGAGACGAGAGACGGGCACCTGACGGCGACGAGCGACGACGGGAAGACGGTGTTCATCGCTCGCGACGAGGAGGAGTCCGGCACCGCAGCGTCGTTTTACGTCACTTACGAGGACGAGGCGCACGAGGAACAGTACGGCTACTACTGTGCGAACTGCGGTTCGCTCGACGTCTCGATGGACAACATGGAACGGCTCGAGTGTAGCGACTGCGGGAACTCACACGCGGAGCGATCCAAGGAGTCGTACGACGACTCGCATCTCTGACGTCGAGGGCAGCCGAGCGCCGTTACTTCGCGAAGATGCTGTCGGCCGTCGCCGCGCCGATGACGCTGAAGACCGAGCCCACGGCCACGGCTTTGAACGTGACCTCGGCGTACTCGCCGTTCGTCTCGGGCTCGAGGAACGTCTCGGGAGCACCGAACAGGAGCGCGAGGATAGTGACCGAACCGAAGGTGACCAGCATCAGCGAGATGAAACGGATCGGGATCCCGGCGACTTCCTGTTCGTCGTCCGCGTCTCTGGTCGTGTCCGCCTTGTACAGCGCCGCGTAGCCGATAGTGAAGACGATAGCGACGATCGCCAGCGCCTGCAGATCGTGCATGTTCTCCGCGAGCGTCCAGACCTCTTCGGTGACCACGAACGGACCGGCGAGCAGGAACCCGCCGACGACCTGCTGGGCCGAGTCCGCGAGACGGAAGTCCTGCGGACGGCGCGGCCGGCGAAGCTTCATAGCGGGAAATTACGGTGGAGCGATAAAACCGTCCCGCTTGAGGAGGCGGGTTTACACGAACAACAGCAACGCGGCGTAGCCCGCCGCACCGCCGGCGAACGCCCAGAACCGACTCTCGCGGTCGGACGGTAGTTCCTCCTTGATCACGTTGAGGATAATCCCGCCGGCCAGAAACGGCACGAACACCGCGATGAGGAGTTCGGTGTCCTCGAGGACGTAGCCGCCGGCGAAGCCGGCGATCACCGATGCGGACAACAGCCACCGTCCGCGGCGATGGTACGCCTTCCCGTGGTGATCTCGGAGGCTATCGTCCGTGACGAGGAAGTGCAGCGCCATCGCGACGGTAAACAGGAGGACGCTACCGAGTTCGCGATCCCACAGGAGGTACCCGACGATCGCGTTATAGGCGGCGAACGATCCGACGTGGATCCAGAAGACGTCGGTTCCGGCCGGTTCTGTGCTTCGTCCCGAATCGGTGTTCGACCACTGGGCGAGGTTCTCGAGGCCGTAGAAGGTGACGAAGCCGAGGAGCGCGATCAGGTAGCCGTGGTGTTCGGCGAAGGCGGTCGGGTCCCCGTGTTCCGCGAGCGTCGCCGCTGCCTCCCCGACTTCGGGCAAGAGGTGGACGAACACGTACGCGACCGAGACGCCGCCGGCGATCGACAGCCATCGGCTCCGCGGAATCCGGCCGCCAAAGCCCAGTCGGCCGGCGAAGAGATGGACCAGCGCGAGCGAAAGCGCGAACGCCGGTGTGAGCACCGCGTCTGAAAACGGCGCGTCGCTCGAGAGCATCGATAGGAAACGATACCATCTCCGAGACTATCGGTCTGTGGCCGGCCGACTCAGTCGTCGACGCTTCGTGGTCGATCTCCGCCGATCGGCATCGCGTCGCCGACCGTCCCCGCCGTTCGCCGGACGAGACGAACGAACGCCCGCCGCCGGCTGACGAACAGCGCCGTCCCGAGCACGAGGTAGATCCCGCTGTAGACGAGCAGGAGGTCGGTGCTCGAGACCGGCAACGCGACGAACTCGCGGATGAGGGCGAACTCGAGGAAGACCTGCGAGAGGAACAGGACGAGCAGGGTGAGCGCTTCCCTGACCGATATTTCGAACCGGAGCAGCAACGAGACGGCGAAGAAGGACTGGGCGGCGGTCAGCCAGATCTCCGCGGATTGTTTGAAGTCGAAGGCGAGGACGCCGTACTGGCCGAGCGCGAGGGAGTGGACGACGACGAGCGTCCCGATGAGCAGCGTCCACTGGTTGAGCTTCGAGGAGATGAGCGCGTTAAAGCCCGCCGTCGAGCGCGCCTTGTTCACCAGGTAGACGACGACGATGAGCTCCGGCGCTTCGGATGCCAGCGGCGCGATCCACTGAATCATGAAAAAGGAGGGGATGCCGACGCTCTCACCGAGTGACTCGAGCCCGTGTGCGAAGGGCTCGACGGCGGTGAAGATCATCACGCCGGAGTAGGCGAAGAGCACGAGGACGATCGCGATTCGGCCCGGTCTCGAGAAGCGCTGGAGGTACGCCGGCACGCCGACGTGATCCATGTCCGGTTCGACCTCGCCGCGGATGATGACCGCGATGTAGCAGACGTAGAGGCCGACCAGAAACAGCATGTCGAAGATGTCGATCCCGCCGTTGAGCGGGACGAGGAACGCCCAGAGCGTCGCGATGAGGAGAAACACGATCTCGAGGCCGATCTCTCGATCGAGGGTCACGACGTCGGTGAGGAAGCCAGGGCGGTTCTCGACGGCGGGGTCAGCCGACGACCCCCGGCGGAAGATCGTAAAGAGGGCGACGCCGGCCCAGCCGATGCCGATGAGGATCCGGTTCGCGCCGGTCATGTTGGCGACCGCCAGGTTGCCGGCCTCGATCCCACGCTCGGTCCCCGCGAACACCCCCGCGTTCCACGCGTAGAGCGCGTCGACGGCGTACTCGGGCGCGACCGCCAACACGGCGAGGACCGCGATCGCGAACGCCTGCGGGACGTCCTTTTCGGCGGTTTCGGCGGCCCACGCGAGGAGGAACGCCGAACCGAGCACGGCGAGTCCGGTCACGATCACCGTGCTGAGCGTCGAGAGCGTTCGGAGCGCAGCCGGTGCTCGATACTCGAGCCCGATGGCCGTCATGAGCCAGGGGAGGAGATCGGTGGCTACCACGACGGCGACCCAGGGGAGTGTCAGTGCGACCGCGGCCGAAATCGCGCCGAGTGCTCGTCGTCTCATGAAACTCGTCTCGAAACGGGTACCGGTCGAAGGGGCATACGTACTGCGATACGATGTCGATACTGCCTGCTACTGCGGCGCTATTGCTGGGGCGTCCGTTCCTCGTAGGGCTGGACGACGACGAACCCCTCCGAGCCCGTAAACTCGAGCTGGTAGGTCTCGTCGGAAGACTGACCGATCATGTTCGAGAGGGCGCTGTCGACGTGACTGCCGGGAGTGGTCCCGCTCCAGGCGACGGTCGCGCTGGGATCGGTTCTGACGGGGGGTGTCAGGACCAGCGGCTCGCCGTGGGTCGTGATCGCGACGCTGCCGGGACCCTCGAGGAAGACGTTGGTCATGCCGCCGGCCGAGAAGCCGGCGATGCTCTTGATGGTCCGGATCTCGTAGTTCACGCTCGACTCGAACGCGAGCACGTCGTTCCCGTTGACCGAGATAGACTGGCCCGCGTCGAGTTCGAGGATCTGAATCTTCTTCTCCCGATCCGCCAGATAGAGGTGACCCGTACCGGTCGCCTCCATCACCGGCGTTCCCTCGCTCGTGGCTTTTTCCTTGAGGAATCCGGTGATTCCGCCTTCGGCGGAGGATTTCCCCTTGAAGGAAATATCCCCGTCGTAGGCGATCATCGATCCGGCCTTGGCAGTTACTGAACCGTCGAGGTCGACGTCCAGTAGCTTCCCGTTCTCGAGCTGGAAGGTCTCGCCGCCGTCTTTCGGTTCGTTCGCGCTGACGAATTCATCGACGTTCATGGTATCTCGAGCCAGACGGCTCTCCCGATCGTTGGGCGGGATCGTCCAAATAGTTACCTGTCGATACCGTTTCACTCGTTGAAACGTCTCCGACGATCAGGTTTCGTTCCGAACGAAATCGGCCGCCTTCTCGGCGATCATCGTCGTCGGCGCGTCCGTGTTGCCGCTCGTGATCGTCGGCATCACTGAGGCGTCGACGACGCGCAGCCCCTCGAGCCCGCGGACCCGGAGCCGGTCGTCGACGACCGCCTGCTCGTCGTCGCCCATCTTGCAGGTGCCGACGGGATGGTACAGCGTCTCGGCCGTCTCGCGGATGTGCTCGATCAGTCCCTCGTCGCTTTGCACGTCGGAACCCGGGAGCACCTCCTCGCCGCGATACTCGTCGAACGGCTCCGCCTGCAGGATTTCCCGGACCAGTTTGATCCCCTCGAGCAGCACCTCGAGATCGTCGCCCTCGGTCAGATACCGCGGGTCGATGGCCGGTTCGGCGAAAGGATCGGCGGACTCGAGGGTGATCCGGCCGCGGCTGTCGGGACGGAGCCGGAGCGCGCCCAGGGAGAAGCCGTGTCCGTCGGGGTTGTCGAACCCGTGGTCAACGAAGTACGACGGCGCGAAGTGATACTGGATCTCGGGCCGCTCGGCGTCCTCGGTGACGGTCGCGAAGCCGCCGGCCTCGGCGATGTTCGAGGTCAGTAGTCCCGTCTTCAGCACCAGGTACGTGAGGAGGTTCCGGATCGTGTCCGCGTCGGCGAGACTGATCGGCTTCTCGCACTTGTAGTTGACACCGACTTGCAGGTGATCCTGAAGGTTTCGGCCGACGCCGGGGAGGTCTGCGACGACGGAAATACCGTGTTCCGCGAGGTGGTCCGCCGGACCGACGCCGGAGAGCATGAGCAGGTGGGGCGAGTTGACGGCACCGGCCGAGAGGATGACTTCCTCGGTCGCATCGACCGTCGCGGGACTCCCGTCGGCGTCGTCTCGAGCGTACTCCACGCCGACTGCCGTGGTCCCGTCGAAGCGGACCCGCGTCACCCGCGCTCCCGTCACCGCGGTCAGGTTCGGCCGATCCAGTGCCGGTTTCAGGTACCCGTCTGCGGCGCTGTGGCGACGGCCGTCCTTCTGGGTGACCTGGTAGAAGCCGACCCCTTCCTGCTCGCCGGCGTTGAAGTCCTCGTTGCGGGGCAGGCCGACCGTCCGTCCGGCATCGATGAACGCTTCGCTGAGTTCGTTCGGCGACCGGAGGTCGGCGACGTGGCGCGGTCCGCTGATCGAGTGATAGTCCGAGGGGCCGCGCTCGTTGTCTTCGGCCCGCATAAAATAGGGGAGGACGCCCTCGTACCCCCAGCCGTCGTTCCCCGAGTCCGCCCAGTGATCGTAGTCCGCGGGCTGGCCCCGAACGTAAATCATCGCGTTGATCGAACTCGAGCCGCCGAGGGTCTTCCCGCGGGGCCAGTAGAGTTCCCTGTCGTGGAGTTCCGACTGGGGCGCGGTGTGATAGCTCCAGTCGACCCCCGATTGGAACAGGTCCGAGAACGCCGCCGGAATGCCGATCTCGCGGTTTTCGTCCGGTTTCCCGGCCTCGAGCAGCAGTACCTCGGTGTCGGCGTCGGCCGACAGCCTGTTCGCGAGCACACACCCGGCCGGCCCCGCGCCGACGATTACGTAATCGGCGGATCGTCCTTCCCCTGTCATGATATACCAACACATATGAGTGGTGGATATAGTAGTTCGCCTCGCGGAAACGAGCCGGACCACTCCGTCGGGGTCCACAGGAGCGAGCGTACCGCGATGGAAGACGCGGGTTCAGGCAGCGGAGAACCGGTGCGACCGATCGCCGCCGAACGCACCGGTACGCCTATGGAGACGTTGTTCGTCCGCACGTGTATGCGACGCGAAACGTTCAACGGGTCCGGGAAGTGCACCCTCGTCTTCGTGCTGGGGTGGGGGAACCGGATCGAACACGAGAACGTGCGGTGGCTCGTCGACCGACTCGTCGAGGCCGACTACCGCGTCACCGTCTTTCAGTTACCGACCGTCGTCACCGACTTCGGAACGGAGTGGGTGAAACCCGTCGCGGAGTTCGTCGACGGCCTCGAGTCGTACCGACTGCTCACCCACAGTACCGGTGGCCTCGTCGCCGAGTACCTCGAAGGGGCCGAGCACCGAGTCTACCTGAGTCCGTGGTGGGGATTCCACGCGGACATGCGGAATCCCGTCGTCTCGCTTGCGGCGAAGCTCCCGCTCGCGTGGTCGATCCTGCCGACCGGGGGTGCGGACCGCGAGATGCTGGGCGAACTCACCACCGACCGGCAACTGGCGGACACGCCGAGCCGGATCGCACCGACGTTCCTCCGCGAGGCCAACCGCGCCCAACGACGGCTGGGTCCGTTCCAGTTCCTCGAATCGGGCGTCGTCTTCTACACGCCCGAGGACGCCGTCGTCGGCGTCGACGCCATCCGCGAGCGCGTCCCCGAATCGAATCGCGTCGTCTACGAAGGCGGCCACCAGTTGTTCGATTCCCCCTCTCGTGAGGAGCACGTCGGGACGATTCTGGACGCGCTCGAGGAGGGGCCCGCGGCGCTGGGGTGACGGCGGAGCAGACCGATGGCCGGTCGATACCCTCGTTTCGACGCGCGAAAAATAGACCGTGATCGGCAACGGATCCCCGGACCTATGCGAAATGAGACGGTCTCGCTGTCGCGAACGATATCACTTGTACCGATAGTCCGATATCTCGGCCTCGTCTTCATCGGCGGGGATATCAAGGTCCCATTCGTACGCCGTCGCTCGTTCGTAGGTAGAGTCGGGGAAGTTGTTGTTGACGCGGTCCCGGATGAAGGATCCGACCTCGAGGCTGGCCTCTGCACTGCTGTTCGACGAGTACGGGAGTTGGAATCCGACGATGGAGTTCAAATACTGGAGTGGAACCGGATAATCACTCTCGTTGTAACACCACTCCCACTTTTCACCGAGTTCGGTCGTGGACGGGCCCCCGATTTGTCCGGAGTCACAATCCCCGCTCGATAGTTCGCTGAAAACCGTCTGTGCGAGACTGATAGGGGATCCGACCGTCCCCAAGATCCCTTCTAGCGCGGTCGCCGATACCGATGCTAGCACGTCGTCGTACCCGCCATCCGACGGAATCTGTTGCTGTGCTTCCTCCTCGTACTCCGAGATCGAACCGCTACCGTTGACGACCTCTTCCCATCGAGGGACCGTACTGCTGTCGATAAACCCGGCGTACTGGTAGGCCGGTTTAATCGCGACGTCGACGCGAGACGGAGACCTCGTTATGAGTTGGCATCCCAACTGCTCGCGAAGCGCGCTCCCCTTGTGGTATCTGTCGTTCCCCTTCCACATGTGGGAGACGAGACTGACCGCGAACCAGTGAGTCGTAGTCGTATCGGGATCCGACGAGTATCCCAGGTATTCGAGACCCGGCTGGATCTGCTTGAATGCGTAGTCGTAAACCGTCGAGGGGGCGAGCGAATATTTGGCATCGATGATCGGCGTGTTTGGTCCCCAGCCCCCGGTGTACTTATCCGACCCACCGAGGTCGATATCCTCGGGACCGATAGCGCCAACATCTATTGCGCGTGTGCTGTCCGCCGCAACGCCCAGACTCGCGATGGCCCCCGCAGTCATTACTCCCGCTCGCTTCAGCGTCTGTCGCCGTGTGACATCCGTTCTCTCGGCGTCATTCGGTCTATCTTGCTTCTCCATAGACATCGATATCATTCTACGATAGTTTATAAATATATTATGTTCGTGTTAGTATACATTAGTGTATTACTAGACGATTGAAACAGCGATTCAGAGAAGTGAATCTATCGAGAGTCCTCAGCGGGGGATCCAGTCGACTGTTCGACTCTCTGTCGAGGCCGACGCATCGAGACGATCCTCGCGGCGCTCGAGGATGGCCCCGCGGCACTGAAGCGACCCCGGTAGTCCCTTCCGTGATCGGGAAGCGAATCGCCCCCGGATATCAACGGCCTGAACGTGTAACGTAACGTCGGAACTACGAGCGGATGGAGAGTGCGGTAGATGGTTCGTCGCAGAACGGGAATCGTACTGTTCCTCGCAGTCGTCCTGCTCGTCGCAACCGCGGCCTACGGCGTCCTCGCGGTGGACCGTCCGCAGATCGAATCGGTCGACAACGAGTGGGGGACCGTCACGAACGACCGAACCGAAGTCGAGACGCGGATCGGCGTCGACAATCCGCTGTTGCTCCGCGTCGGCGACGCCGCGGCGGACGTCTCCTATACGGTTTCGATGAACGACATCGAGTTCGCGACGGAGCGAGAAAATCGCGCCCACCTCGCCGGCGACGAGAGTACCGTCAGCGTCTCGACGCGGCTCGATAACGACGAGATTCCGGCGTGGTGGGCGTCCCATATCAATCGCAACGAGACAACGACGGTGCGAGTCCAACCCGACGTCGTCGTCGACGTCGCCGGAATCCGAGTTCCGGCGGACGAGTGGACGCAAACCCGGACGGTCCACACGGACCTGCTCGAGCCGCTCGAAACGAACGAGAGTCGGGAGTTTCAGGCGTACGGCCGGACGGTGATGGTCGTCGACGACACGAACGCGGCGTGGGGGAACGCTACCGCGAACCGAACGCCGATCGACGCGTCGGCGACGGTGACCAACCCGACGCCGATCCCGGTACCGATCGCGGAGATCACGTACACGGTCCAGTTGAACGGAATCGTCGTCGGAGCGGGCACCGCCGCCGAACGGACCGTGCTGGAGCCCGACGGGACGCAGACGCTCGAGGCCGACGCGGCCATCAATAACTCGAAACTCGACGAGTGGTGGGTCACCCACCTCCGGAACGACGAGACATCGACGCTGACGGTCGACTTCGACGCGACCCTCGAGTACGGCGGCGTCGAACGGACGGTTCCGCTCGAGTTCATCTCGTCCGAACGGACGTTCGAGACGGACCTGCTCGGCGCGGCGGACTCGAGTGCCAACGAGTCGGCGGGGAACGAGTCTGCGGGGGAGAGGACGGGAGTTATCGGAGGTATTCCGTGAGTACCGTTACTGCCTGATCGATCGGATCATCCCGGATCCGGCAGACGTAATCGGTCATCAGCGACGGTGTGAGCGATGCAACTGCGTGCGGAACAATCGAACTCTCTCGTGGTGCCGCTCGGTGACGGTAGTCAGTTGCCTCGAGCGGAACGCGTTCGTCGTACCACGTCCGCGTCGTCAGTCCCATCACGACGTATTGCTGGTCATCGAAGGGGTGACGTTCGTTGTTGACGATGATCTACGGCCACGTCGCGTCGTCATCCGGTTTGAACGGATCGGGAGCGAGGACGACGTGACCGCGCAGGAGGTCGTCGAACGACGGTGAGGTCTCGGTCACTCGTCGCGCTCCCCGCTGTTCCGTGCTGCAGTCAGCCACTCGTCCCGGCTCTCCGGCCCGAGTTCATCGTCGAGGAACGCCGCCGTCGATTGGAATATCGCCGCATCGCCGACTGCCTCGAGATCACCGATCGCCCAGTACGGTTCCCTGTGGCGAACCAGTTCCCGCTCCTCGAGCCGGTTCAATACCGGATGAATCGAATTCTCGTTGACCGCCGTCGCGTCGGCTATTTCAATCGCTCTGTACGCTTTGTCTCGATTCTGTGCGAGAAAACCCAACACTCGCTCCGCGTTCGTCCGCCGGCCTGTGGAATCGTGTGACTCGAAATCGTCGATACTGATGGGCATTCCGTAATCGACAGTTCGTCGACAGTAGTAATAAATGTATGCCTGTATTCTTGTATTCCATCCGCGCGTAGCAGGTCCTTCCATCGCTCTTTAGACAGAATATCACGAAATCGATGAAGAATCGAGACAGTATGTCCACCAATAGGTTGAGCTTTTTCGGACTCGGCCACATTAATCTCGAGTATGACCGACTTCCGCGGCGCCTGGAGCGAAGACGAGGTCACGACCTTCCTACAAGAGGCGACGATCCCGATCCGGATCGCCACCCGACGGCCGGACGACTCGCCGTGGGTCGTCACGTTGTGGTTTCGCTATCGCGACGGCGCGCTCGAGTGTGCGACGGGAGCGAACGCGGACGTGGTACGCTTCCTCCGACACGATCCCGAAGTCGCCTTCGACATCTCGACCAACGACGTCCCCTACCGCGGGATCAGGGGGAACGGAACCGTCGAACTCTCGTCGGATAGCGACAAGGCGGTCCTGCGAGACCTCATCGAGCGATACCTCGGCGGGACGGGGTCCCCGCTCGCGCGGCGGTTGCTCGACGACGACCGCGACGAGGTTCGCATCCGACTCGAGCCGCGAGCGGTCTACAGTTGGGACTATAGCGAACGGATGAGGGAAGGCACGGGCGAAAAATCCGAATAACGGCCGGTAGTACGTTCGTTTCCGTCTCGGTGTGTCCAGTCGGTCAGACGGTTTGCTGTACCGATGGACCGGCGCGACCGCAGGCCGGTTGCGGCCGTGTCGGGAATGACTGACAGCAGACCGTCTCAGTCGTCGGCGCTGGGTTTGATCGCCTTCGGCCCGTCGGAGTCGCCGCCGCGCGGGAAGTTGTCGATCGTCTCCTCGCGGAACGCCTCCTCGTCGAACTCGTAGTCGTCGCCGAGGAAATCGAGTACCGTGTGCGTGTCCCGCATGGCGTTCTTGAGACACGTCGAGGCACCCGGCGACGGCGTGATGTTGAAGATGACGTCGTCGCCGACGATCTTGGCCTCGCCCATATCGAGTGACCTGTTCTTCGTGTCGACGATCTGCGGGCGGACGCCGCCGTAGCCCTTCGCGCGTTCGATGTCCTCGAGCTCGACGCTCGGAACGACCTTCTGGACGTGGGGCAGGAACTGTTTCGGCCCGATGTTCGGAACGTCGTAGACGAGGTTCCGGAGCACGTACGGCAGGAGGATCCGATCCGAGAGGATGTTGGCGTAGCTCAGGAACGCCGCCGCGTTCAGTCCGAACACGTCGAGGAAGTCCTTGACGGTCGTGATGCGGCCGCGCTCGAGCGTCGGGACGAGTTTTGCGGTCGGCCCGAATCGCGTAATCGACGAGTCGTGGACGTCCGCGTCGCCGTGGACTGCGGCGAAGGGCAGTTTCTTCATCTGGAGCGTGTAAACCTTCCCGTTCAGGAGGTCGTCCGCGAGGAAGAAGCTCCCGGCGATGGGGAGCAAGACCTTGTCCTGACCGTAGCCGAGTTCCTTCGCGATCTGGAGGCTGTGCGAACCGGCCGCGACGACTGTCGCGTCGCAGTCGAAGCGTCCGGCGTCCGTTTCGATCGTGTAGCCGTCCAGCGTCGGCGTGATGTCCGTGACTTCCGTTCCGGTGAAGACGTCGACGTTCGCCTCCTCCTCGGCCTCAGCGACGAACGACTTCGTCGTTTCACCGTAGTCGACGACGTAGCCGTCCGGCGTCTGCAGCGCGAGCATGTCCTTCGAGGGATCGCGCCCCTCGACGACCTTCGGCTCGATCTCGCCGATCTCCTCGCGATCGATCGGTCGGAGTTTCGGGAAGAGGTCGCCGAAGCCGTCGTCCTCGTACCGTTGCTCGAGTTCCGCGACCTCCTCGTCACCGACGCCGAGCACCATCTTGCTGCGCTTGGCGTGCATCTCCCGGTCGGGATCGTTGTTCTCCAGATAGCCCGCGAGGAGCTCCGCCCCCTCTTTGACCTCTTCGGCCTTCTCGAGCGTGTAGTTGGTCTCGATGTCCCCGAAGTGGAGGGTCTGGGAGTTGTTCGTGTGGTGGGAGTTGATCGCTGCGATCTCCGATTCCTTCTCGATCAGCGCGATCGAGTCGATATCAGTGAACTTCGCGGTCGTGTATAGAAGTGATGCGCCACTGATACCACCGCCGACGATTACGAGGTCGTATTTGCCAGACATTATTGATCGGTGTGGTCGGTATTGCCAATGCTCGACTCCAGACTGATAACTCATATTTTTTCGATCGGGTTTTCGACGGTCGTCGTATCCCGCATCGACGGCTGTATGCTCGGATGTTGGATACCAGGAAGAAAGTGCCCATATCTCGAGACACGCGACCTGTGTCCGGAGATACGGCTGAGGGGACCGACTCGTGATCCAGCAATCTGCTCCCGTTCTCGCCGCTCGACCCCACCGATACGGTGTCATTCAGCCGCAGTTGTATCGACAGTCGACGTACCGGTCCACATCCGTGCTCTCGAGCGCGGGAGTGACCACTCACTCGTTGCACGGTGGCGGGGAGAAAACGCGCGTATGGAACGGAAATAAACCCTCAAGTCGTTGTCTCGGTCCCGTGGGCTCCGAGTGGGGACGATCCGTTTCCGGTTTCGGTCTACTCGCGCGAGTCGTGTTCCTGATAGATGACGTGGCCACACGCCTTGCAGTGTGACGCATCGCGGTCGTGATACGAGAGTCCACAGTTCGGGCACGTGACGTTGATCTTCCCTCGATGGTTCCACTCGCGGACGATTCTACTCGCCTGCCACGGGATAACGATGATACCGGCGAGGATCGCAGCTACCGTGACCCACCGCCCTGCGGTCGTGATCGGGACGATATCACCGAATCCGACGGTCGACAGTGCCACCACGACGTAGTAGAACGCGTCGCCGAACGTACTGACATCGGGGTTGGCGACGTGTTCCGCGCTGTAGAACAGGCCTGCAGAGACGAAAAGAAGCACCAGCACCGTCAACAGCAGCTTCAGCGCGCGTAAGGCGTTATCCGAAATCGTCCCGAAGAAGAACTCCGCATCCTGCGTGAAGCGGTAGAACCGGAGGACGCGAACGACCCGAACCACGCGCAGGAAGCCGACGGTGGCGACCATCGCGACGCCCGGCAGCAACATCACGAGCAACGTCGGGAGAATCGCGATCAGGTCGACCACGGTGTAAGGATTGGTGGCCTCTTCGAGGCGATTCGCCGCACCGTAGAGTCGAAGAACGTACTCCATCAGAAACACGACGGCGATCGCTATCTCGAGTTGCCAGAGTCGAAACTGAAGGTCGGCGGAGAGCGGATAGGTTTCCGCGACGAAGACGGCGACGAAGACGAGGTTGAGTACCAACAGCGTGATGTCGATCGCTTTTCCCAGCGCAGTCCGGTGATCCAGGAGATAGAAGCGGACGGTTTCCCGAACGTCACGGCCGCCAGGCGGCGATTCGATCGTCATTCGACAGTCGTACTCCGAGTGCGAGATACGTAGGCTCTCGGTTATCGGAGTGAGGGAACCCTTTCGGTTCCCGGCTCGCGATCGTCCCATCGGAGGGAAAAACGATCGGTCCCCATTAGAGGGAGAGGCAATCGGTGCGCTCACACACGAAGCCAGCGTCGGCGATGCCGACTGATTTCGCATCGAGAACGAGACGCGGATACGAACCGGAGAACAGCGCCCGACGAGGACCGGGCGGAGTCCGAGTAGACTTTAGGTGTTCACCGGCTATGGTACACGTGAATTCTAACGAGGTCCGCCGTCAGTGGGCAGAGCGGACTGGAGAGTACTCCCCGGAATATTACGCCTACTACGGCCCGGACGAGCGCAGCGAGTCGATTCTCGAGCGTCTCGAGCGCTTCGTCGACCGAGAGGCGTCCGTCCTCGAGTTGGGCTGTAGCTCGGGCCGGCACCTCGCACACCTCTACGACCACGGCTTCGAGAATCTGGCAGGGATCGACGTCAACGACGACGCGTTCGACGTGATGGAGGAGACCTATCCCGACCTCGCCGACGCCGGCGCGTTCTACCACGACACCATCGAAGGCGTCGTCGGCGGCTTCGACGACGACCAGTTCGACGTCGTCTACTCGGTCGAGACGCTCCAGCACCTCCACCCGGACGCGGAGTGGGTCCTCGAGGACATCGCTCGGATCACCGACGACCTCCTCATCACGGTCGAAAACGAGAGCGAGGCCGAGGATCAGACCGAGCACCCGGAGTCGACCGACCCCGACGTGAGCTACGTCAACGACGACTTCCCCCTCTACCACCGCGACTGGAACCGCGTGTTCACCGAACTCGGATTGCTCGAGGTCGAGATGGAGCGAGGCAAGCGGGATACCGTCCGGGCGTTTCGAACTTCGCAGGAGTAGCTGTTTTCTCGGCGGCTCGAGCGGTCGACGGACGCAACGTTTTGAGTGGAGACGTGCTACGAGCCAGTAGATGGACGCCGAACGTTGGTGGCCACCGTTCGTCGAGGTCGTGGCACTCGTGTGGATCGGCCTGTTCGTCGTCGACGTTGCGGTCGGTTTTGAGCTCCTCGTCGTCTCCGAGTCGCTCGCGACGACGGTTCGGGCCATCCTCCGGTGGCTCCTCGTCGTCTTCCTCCTCGACGTCGCGCTCCTCTATCGGTGGTCGGACCAGGGTCCGCGGGCGTTCGTTCGCTCGAACTGGTTCCTCATCCTCACCGCCGTCCCGTGGTTCCGACCGTTCCGGCTGCTCCGCATCGGGCGGTCGATCCGCGCGCTTCGCCTCCTCACCGGATCACGCCGGGTCGGCTCGTTCCTCAACAAGATTCGTCGAAAGTGCCACAGCCTGTGGCACCGACTGCGGAACTGAAGACCCTGCCCAGCCCGGTAGCCACTCGTCGACCGGCCACCACGCGCTCCGCCCACTGTCGGATTCTCCGACCGGCGCCGAGCGCTGGTAGTCGACGAACCGAACGTCGACGTGGACGGATCGGCTCGTCTGCGCATCGATCGCGGTCTGTAGATCCGCCGCCAGTTCCTCGTCTTCGAGCCCGCTCGTGCGTCCCACGGTTACCGTCACCGAAACCTCGTCGCTGAACGCGCTCCCGTCGTTGTACTCGGTCTCGACGCCGGCGAGTTCCAGCGAAGCGTACTCGGGTTCCTCGAGGACCTCCTGGACCTCGCTGTTCACCTGCTGTTCGAAGACGAGGTGCTGGTAGGTCCCGAAGGCGGTCACCGCCACGACGACCAGAAATAGCAGAACGATGACGGCGTACGCACCCGTGCGCAGCGAGACGGCGGCGTTCTCGCGGACGTTGCTGATGACCGACGAGCGGTAACCGAGGGCGATGAGCGTGAGGTACGCGGTGAGGTTGATGAACACGATGTTCATCAGGAGCAGGACGATGCCACCCGCGACGATGAGCGGCTCGCCCCAGGCTGTGCCGATGCCGGCTGCCGCGGCGGCGGGAACGATGGCCGCGGCGACGGCGACGCCGGCCAGCGAGACGGGAAGGTCGGTCGCGAGCGCGAGCGCCCCGGCGAACCCGGCCGCGATGGCGATGATGAGCGTCAGGAGGTTCGGCGTGGCGAACCCGCTCACCTGGCCGACACGACCGACGGCCAGCGTCGACGGCACGAACCCGGTCTGTTGGAGGAACACGCTCATCGCGATCGCGCCGAGGTACGCGACGACGAGTCCCGTCACCTGCGACGTGGCGCTGTCGACGACCATCTCGCGATCGCTGATGACGGCGCCGGCGCTCGCGGAGAGCGTCGACCCCGCGAACGGCGCGATCACCATCGCGCCGACGATGACGATGGCGGAGTCCAGCAGGAGGCCGGCCACCGCGACGATCGCGCTCGCGATGGCGAACGCGAGGTACGTCGCCGTATCCGGCGTCAGGTCCTCCGCGCGCTCGCGAATCTCGGAGTGCGAGGCGCCGCGCTTTCCTTTCGGTCCCTCGACGTAGCGGTCCGTCAGCTCCTCGGCGTTCGGCACGGTCGCCCGATCGACCTCCGTGACGACGGTGTACGTGTCGTCCGCGAGACCGGCGTCGTACAGTCGCTCGAGGACCGCGTCCACGGCCCCCGCCGGAACCGGGATGTTCGCCAGACTCCCGTCCCGATGCTCGTCCGCGTCGCTGAAGACGAACTCCACCTCCATCTCCGCGAGCGTCTCCCGTACAAGCTCGTGGTCGTCGCTGGGAACGAAGACCTGAATGAGTCGCATACCGACCGGTCGGAGTAGATGGCATTTACTAACTGCCGACTAAGATCGTAACGATGAGCATATAGGGTACCTCAGCGGGCGTCACGATATACGTCTGATACGTTTCCGGCGTTCGAACAGATCTCGTTCAACAACCGTCAGGCGTTTCAGTCGGTTACCAGAACGCTGGACTGGCGCTGGGGGGAGAACAGTTCCACACCGGTACCGTCGCTCACGCTTCGAGACGATCGATCGACTCAGTTCGACTCGTACTCGACGAGTTCGACCTCGAGTTCGAGTTCGCCCTCCTCGGTGTAGGTGGCCACGTAGGGGGCGCTCCCGCCGTCCGAGCCGCGGAGACAGCTTTGCTGGGAGCGCTCGCCGTCGACCGTCGTCTCGACGAAGACGCACTCGATCCCCGCGTAGGAGCGTTGCTCCGTGACCTCGGTGATCTGGGTCCCCTCGTCGGTGGTGGTCTGTTTGCGGTTGCCGACCGAGGGGTTGGTAAAGCCCATCTCGAAGTAGTAGAGCACGGCGGCGCTCTGGAGGGCCAAGATCGGCGCGTGTGCGGGTGTGAGGAACAGCTGGCCCATCACCTCGTCAGGGGGACTCGTTGTCGTCGATTGATACTGCTCGTCGCCGAACTCGTAGTCGACGCTCACGGATACCTCCTCGCCGGCATCCTCGATGTCGTACACCAGCTGCCCGGTGACCCGTTCGCCGGTCTCCTCGTCCATCCCCGCGAGGTCGAAGGCGTAGTGACCCGGTCGACTCAGGTTGAACCAATCGTCGTCCGCGTCGACCATCGAGTTGAAGTCGTCGCCGTCGCCATCGCCGCTACCGGTCCCATCGTTTTCGCCGTTTCCGACGTCACCGACTCCGCCCATCCCGGTACAGCCCGCGAGGGCGACCGAGAGGACGACCGCCACCGTCAGCAGAGTGTGGGTAGTCAATCTCGTGTTCAGGAATCGATCCAGTCCGGATTGTCCGCGTGATTCGTCCATGTGTCGTGTCGTTCTTCCGCTCTCAGTTCGTTTCGACGGCGAACGACTCGACGATTCGTGCAGCGAGTTCGTCGAGTCCGTCGTCGTCGTTCCAGTCCACACCGAGGACGTACCCGGTCTCGCCCTCACGGACGAAGCGGTACGTGAGCCGCCAGCGCTCACCGTCGGGGACGCTCCAATAGGCGCAATCGATCACCTGCTCCGTCTCCCCGGTCTCGAGGAAGCTATCGCGCCGCTCGAGGCGCTCGATCGCCCGAACGTGCTCGTCGGCCTCGAGGGCCTCGAGGAAGTCCGCGACGTACTCCGCTAGCGTGAGGGCGACGCCCTCGTCGACGGAGACGGTCGCGCCAGCGGAGCCCGTCCGGTCGTCAAAGGACGCCCCGCCCGCGGGCTCCGTCTTCGCGGACCAGGTCGTCGGATACGCGAGCCGGTAGCCGTACTCGTCGTCGGTGTACGTCTCGAGCGACGGTGTCGGTCCCGCTCCGTCTAACGTATCGTCGCCGGCCCCAATCGCTCGGCCATCGCTCGCTTGTCCGGCCGGATTCCCCGGTTCCTCCCGATTCGTGGGCACGCCGTCACCTCAGACCAGCCCGTCGGCGATCCCCGCGACGACGGGCAGACGAGTCGTCTCGCCCCGGTAGGACGTGACCACGAGGTAGGCCCAGATCGCGAACCCGCCGACCGCGAGTCCCAACCAGATCAATCCGAGAAACAACGAGATGATGCTCCCGATGACGAACGTGTTCATACCGGCGAACAGAATCGTGATGAGAGTCCCGACGACGCTCACCCCGATATAGGCCAGGACGAACAGGCCGGAAACGACCATGCTCTGGGCGGCGTGAAACCGCACGAACCGGTTGTCGCCTTCGATCACGAAGAAGAGCAGTCCCGTGACGAATCCGAACAGATACGAGAGCGCTCCCGCGACGTTCGGCTCGAGCCCCGATTCGGTTTCCGCCGCTTCTACCGCTCGTTCGGCCTCGATCTCGACGTCTCGTGTATTGCTTGCCATTGGTGGTCTCAGTGAGGGGCTCCGTCGTCGTGCCCGCTCCAGTACCAGTTAGCAGGTGCGACAGTCAGTTATACGAACCGAGTGACATCAGTTCAGTCGGTGACATCGTCTCAAATCGTGAGACGGCGCTCGGCGGCTAGTCCGGTTCCGCTCGAGAGAGGCGCAATCGACTCGAGGTGCCGTCTCATCGTCGCAGGATCGGTGACTGACCAGTGGACTTAAGAGCCTCATGAGTCACTATCACCCTGTGAATGGATGCCGAGGGACTCATCGAGATCGTCAGGCAAAAGCCGGTACTCGACGCGCTCCGCGAGGAAGGAGGGATAGATCGACGAGAGTTAGAACAACGCCTGAACGTCTCTCGGTCGACCGTCCACCGATTCACCCGATCGCTCAGGGACAGTGGCTTGATCGAACGCACCGACGGCGAGTTCGTCCTCACGCCGTTCGGTGAAGTGACCGCCGCGGAGGTCGCCGACTTTCAGTCGACGATCGAGGCCGCGTCGGAACTCGCCCCCATCCTCCAAGTTGTGGCCGCTCACGACATCGATATCGACATCGCGGCGTTCACGGACGCGACCGTGACGACCGCTGCGCCCGGTGATCCCTATCGCCCGGTGAACCGCTTCATGTCGCTGGTGAAAACGACCGAGACGTTGCGGGGGCTCGACCCGGCGACCATCAACCCGCTGCACGTAGACGAGTTGTCCGACCGCATCAACGCCGGGATGAAAACGGAGGCCGTCTATCCGTCGGCGGTAGTCGAGGAAATCCTTACGTCGAACCCGGAACGGGCACGCGTAGCCATCGAAAGCGGAAATCTGACATTCTGGACTCACGATGACATCCCGTTCGGACTGACGCTCTGTGACGACCGAATCGGCGTCGGCATCTACGACGACGAGACGGGGTTGCTGCGCACGTACGTCGATACCGATTCACAGGCCGCACGCGAGTGGGCCGAGGATCTCTATGCGAACTATCGCACCGAAGCGACTCCCCTCGCGGAGGAGTTCGACTCGCTCGAGTTCACTAGCGGACACTGAGGACGTTGGATTTGGATTCCCCAGCAACACCGCCTCCCGTCGGAAATAGCGGCCTCGGCACTCGGCCGGGAACGACTCGCATCTAGGCAACGAAGACGTATCAGTTCGGGCCGAAGGCAACTTATGTTCCTGCTCGATCTATGACAGAATCATGTACAGACACCTGACACACAACGGCCGACAGACTGGGGAGAGACCGTAGATGTGCACGCGATTGGTGTATCTCGGACCCGAGCACATCGTGCTCACCGGTCGGTCGATGGACTGGCACACCGAGATCGGAACCAACATCTGGGTATTCCCACGCGGAATGGAGCGAACGGGCGAAGTCGGTCCAGCCTCGATAGAGTGGACCGCTGAGTACGGCAGCGTCATCGCCTCGGCGTACGATATCGCGACGACCGACGGGATGAACGAGGCGGGTCTGGTCGCGAACGTCCTGTGGCTCACCGAATCCGACTATCCCGAGTGGAACGGCGACACGCCTGGACTGTCGATCTCGCTGTGGGCGCAGTACGTCCTCGACAACTTCGCGACGGTCGCCGAGGCTGTCGAAACCCACCGGAACGAGGAATTCGTCGTCGTCTCCGACGAGATCCCGGACGAAGGCCGGCTCGCCACCCTTCACCTGTCCATCTCGGATGCCACAGGTGACAGCGCCGTCCTCGAGTACGTCGACGGCGAGTTGACGATCCACCACGATCGGGAGTATCAGGTGATGACGAATTCCCCGACGTTCGACCAACAGCTCGCACTCGACGAGTACTGGTCGGAAATCGGCGGAACAGTCATGTTACCAGGGACAAGTCGCCCGGCCGACCGATTCGTCCGCGCGAGTTTCTACGTGGACGCGATCCCGCAGACCCAGAACCGTCGAACCGCAACGGCGAGCGTCTTCGGGGCGATCCGCAACGTCTCCGTGCCGTACGGAATTAGTACGCCGGACGAACCGCATATCTCCTCGACGCGTTGGCGCACGGTCGCGGATCACCGGGACCGACGCTATTACTTCGAGTCGGCGCTCTCACCGAACGTTTTCTGGCTGGACCTCGACGGGATGGACTTCGATGCCGATGCCGGCGTTCGATCGCTGTCGCTCGGTGAGAACCAGGCGAACGTCTTCGCCGGCGATGTCGCCGACGAACTCGTCGAGACTGAGCCGTTCGAATTTCTCGGTGTCCCGTCTCCATCGGGCTGATCCCAGCTACTTCCGACGCATTCTCATTATAGATACATCGGCAGTTAGTGACGTCAGCAATCGGCCGTTCTCATGTGGCAGAACCAATCGAGAAACGGCGGCGGTACAAGTGCAACGAGTAAATCAATAGCCTCGATACTCGAACGAAGACGATGTACTCGTAACGCAGAGTCGAATCCGTCCGCACTCACTTCAGCAGGTGGTATTCGGACAGAATCGAACGTGCTGGCACTGCGCTATCAGTACACTTCGAATTCGGCAGGGTTGGGTCCGTCTGTCGCACGGTACTCACGCGGAGCTGTCGCCACCAGCCGTTAAGAACGTCCACGATGAACCGTCGGACGATGTGTCGTTCTCGATCGGGCGATCGCGACGATCCGACGCTAGTGGCAGCCGAGTGCGAGGGGGCGACCGGACTACAGATCGACGTGGGGGTGCTGGTCGCGCACGCACCGGGAACCGATCCGGACAGGCTGCAGTCGTTTGCGACGCGAGCTGCCGAAGATACGGTCGACGAACTCGCGTCGGTCACGGACGTTACCTGGCGGTTCTACCTCGAGGGTGCGGTCACGCTCGCGGACAACGACAGACGACGGCCCTCAGAGTTCCTCGACCGCGCCACACACCAGATGGTCGAGGGGCCGTACGACTTCATCTTCGTCGTTACGGACGTGCCGCTCGTCTCGAGCACGGATCGGTTCGTCCCCGGACTGGCGTCGCCGCTCTCTCGCGTCGCGATCGTCTCGACGAACGCCCTCCGCAGTGCGCCCCGCAACGAACCGCGACGCTCGCTCGAGGACGCCGCCGTCCGCTGGAATACGGCGACCCTCGTGGTCCACCTCGTCGGGCATATGCTGGGCGCTCGCCATCGCGACGCCGACGGAGGCGTCATGGAGCCGTTCCGGTTCGATCCGGAACGGCGGGCCGTTCCGCCGATCGACGCGGACGTCGAGCGGGATCTCCATCGGATCGCCGGGGAGCTCTCCGCGGCCGAGGCCCGCCCGCGCGGCCCGGGAGAGCGGCTGGCCTTCCACGCGGCCAGTGCCGTCCGAAACCCCGGACGGATCCTGCAGGCGCTCGGTAACAGCCGAGCACCGTTGTTGCCGCTCTCGTTACCGAAGCTGTCGACGGCCGCGCTGGCGCCGACGCTCGTCATCGTCTTCAGCGCCGAATCCTGGGACGTCGGCTTCCACATGAGCAACGTGACGGCGGCGTTGTTCGCGGCCGTCAGTATCGTCACTGCAGCGCTCTATCTCCTGTTCGCCCAGAACCTCTCCTTCCCGCGGAAGCGACATCGGATCGTCACCGAACACACGGCCCTGGTCAACGTCACGGTCTTTTTCGTCCTCCTGCTGGCGATGGTCGGCTTATTCGGACTCGTGTGGGCGATCATCCTCGTCATCGAACTGGTCGTCTTCCCGCCGAACCTGATGTCCAACTGGCCGAGCCTCGAGGAGCCGGCCGTGGGATTCATCGATCTCGTCCGGACCGGTGCGTTCATCAGCACCATCGGGGTCCTTTCGGGCGCGTTGGCAGGTGGACTGGAGAGTCGAATCATCATCAGCCACCTCGCGCTGTTCCCCGACCGACCGTAGCTTCCCCACTCGAATTCGAAAGCGCCGATTTCCGGGAACGACAGTTCTGGTTCGGTCCGACGTGCATCAGATATCGCTAAATGGAGGGGCGTAGAACTGACGGCGAGTGGCAGTCGAATGTCCTTCACAGAACCCCAGACGATCGGCATTCTCGGCGGAATGAGCAGTGAATCGACTCGGACGTACTACCGGCTCATTGATCGCAACGTAAACGATGCGCTCGGCGGGCACAACGCGGGTGACATCCTCATTCGCAGCGTTAACTTCGCCCGGATCGAACGCTGTATTCGGGATCAACGGTGGGAAGAGGCGGGTGAGCTACTGGTCGACGCGGCGCTCGCTCTAGAAGCCGGGGGTGCCGACTTCGTCGTCATGGCGACGAACACGATGCATCGCGTCGCACCGCGACTCGTCGACGAACTGTCGATCCCGTTTCTCCACATCGTCGACGCCGCGGTTGATGCGATCCGCGCCGACGGGGTCGAGACGGTCGGGGTGCTTGGGACGAAAGCCGTGATGGAAGGGGCGTTCTACCACGAGCGGTTCGGCTCGCGCGGGGTCGAAACGGTCGTGCCCGATATCGACGACCGCGAAGCCGTCGACCGGATCATCTTCGAGGAACTGACGACTGGACAGGTGCGAGAGGAATCTCGAGGGCGATATCTCGACGTGATTGACGGTCTGGTCGAGAAGGGAGCCCAGGGAATCGTCCTCGGGTGTACCGAAATCGAGCTCCTGGTCGAGCAACGGGACTGCCCCGAGACCCCGCTGTTCGATACGACTGCACTTCACGTCGAGCGTGCCGTCGAGCGGAGTCTTCACCCCGTCCTCGACGATTGAGGCTCCCGGTTACGCCAGCCAATCAAAGGATGTGGTACATGTAAATCGATGGCCTCGGCACTCATGGTTTATCTGGATGAACAGCTAATCTTGTATGAGCCCTAGTCGATTCTATAAATGTCCTATACTGTCCTAAATAAAGATTGTATATTTGCCACTTCAGGGAAGGAGTGCTAAATGTACCTTCACCGGGAAATATGATCTTCTCGAATCTGATCTAATCTAACTTGGTCGACCACTTCTACACTTTCCATCTTGTTGAGCAACTTTTCTGCGTTTTGAATGAGTGAATTATGGTTGCTCTTTTTCAAAACGTTCTCGACCCTATCTAGGACCTGATCCTCCTTTCCGAAGAACTCATTAAACTCCGAAATTTGCTTCAGGACTTTACCTTTTTGGCCATCATTCAGATTGTTCTGTGTGAGCTGCTTGCTGAATCGTTCAATGAATCGTTGGCCGTTCTCGTCTCCTATATACTCGGTGAGAGAACTCAGAACTTCGATTAGAGGATCGAGATGGTTCGGATTTTGGTTACGACTGAATGCCTGAGCGAGTTCCTCTCTAACATCTCCTGCAACGGTTTCTTTTCTGTCCGAATCAACGTTTTCCTCTATGTCGTTCCAGAGATCCCGATACAGTTGATACTCGTTCCTATTATTCTCAAGTAGATCATCCAGCTGACTAATATAGCTCTCCTGCTCAGGACTATCTAACTCCGCAAATATTCCTGAAATTGGCTCTAAGTAACGTCTCTGCTGGTTTATGTTATTTTCTCTATTGGCCTGATTACCCAGGATTTCAATGATCTCTCCCCAAGCCGATTTAAACCGATCCGGATATTTAGTAAAGACATCAATACCGAGCTGGCTGTAGCTATTGTTGTTATTCTTGATTAAGGACTTCACCTTATCTTCCAGCTGTTGATTAAAATTCTCGGGGATAGCAGGTACAATCTTTCCATTGACGAACGACTCGTCATCAATGGAATTTGGTATCTGATGTAAAATTGCTTCGGCTTCCTCTTCTGTATCAACAATGGATACATCGTAATCGGTGCTAAGATTGAAGAGTTCCTCCGTATTGGTCGGGTTCCAGTTTCGGAACAGTTCTCCAATCCAGCTATGGAACTCCTGCTGTGTCCTGGTAGGGAAAGATCCGTAGAAGTGGAAACAAACCTCGACAAGATTTGATGGCTGTTGGTTCCCTCGGTTCTTTACTATCTCGCGGACCTTCTCAAATACATCTTCTCCGCTGGCCTCGAGGAGCACACCTTCGACTCCTGTCAAGAGTTGGGAAACTACTTCATCAACTTCTGCCTCTTGGTTTCCTGAATAATTCTGTCTCAGGTTCAAAAGGTGAGTTGCATAGGCTCCTCTCGCCTTCTTAGCCGCTACATCGTCGAAGAGCGTGTAATACTCTGTATTTGTGAACTCATTTTTGTTATCCGATAGTTCAATCATCGAAATAGCATGTTCTAACGTTGCTGAACGAATCAGTCGGTTCTTCGCCCCCTCTGACTCATCTATAATCCTGAGTGCAGTCTTGGTCGGCTCTTCGTCAAGTGATTCAATTTTCTCAGAAACAGTCAGTACAATATGCCTTGGTAAGTCCTCAGCAAAATCAACGAACCCTTTGAAAATGTTCTCTTGGAAACCTGTACTGTCGATAATCAAGGAAGAGTACTCTGTCAACAGAGCCTCGGAGTCTGTTTCACCCATTTGAATAATGATTGGGAACAAAGAATCTGAGTCAAGATCACCTAGAAATCCTCTTCCTAGATCAGTTGTTAGATATTCGCCAAGAATCTGGGTTAGCCATGTTTGAGATTGTTGATCAAATTCATTATAGACAGCGATTGCTGTGTCGATGCTGCCGAAAAGCGGTTGCTCTCTCCTCTTCACAGTATAATTCTCAATGCTATTCTGAATTGCATCGATGTATGGACCATAGTCTTCGACCTGTTCTAGCTCCTTCCGTACTTCCTCTTCCTGTCCTGTTCTAAGATTTCGGAGGAAGGTGTCAACGTCAGTAAGACTTGTCGCATAAGATGGCTCCGATAGATTCAGAAATGGATTCGGGTTTTCAACATGGATACGGCGTGTAGAACGTAGGAACGCCTCCAACCTAGATTCTTGATCACCATTCTGGCCAGGTTCATTGGCTGGATTCAAAAGTGATTCAACTCTCTCAATATCTTTGGATTCGCTGAGTTGGTCGCTGAAGTAGTCGTTAATATCGTTTAATAGCCGTGGGTTTTCGGAAAGTGTCTCGTAGAATTCCGGATACTCTTCCTCAAGAATGGAGGTTTTGGCCAAAAAAGGGATGTGATCTGTGATCCTTCCCTCTGTCAATGCCCCGGTCTCCTCAATTTCCTCTGCCAGTACTCTAAGCGTGGATAGTCGATTGAGCGCATGTTTGATCCTTCGCGGATTATCAATATACGCATTCGTGATTACGTCGATCGCTTCATCTTCGAATGGTTCTGAAAGTCTTCCACTTTCATCTTCTGCATACTCCTCAATGTCCTCTGGTAGGAACGGCGGGATCCGGATATGTGTCTGGAAGAACTTTCTCAGGAATTCACGCTCGTTTTTCCCGGCTTCGAAGTAGTCGCCTTTGTCGATAGATCTAATATGGCTCTCTAAGGCTTTGTCATCACAAGGAATCAAGTAGATACAGTTGTCGTCTTCCATGAAAGTCTTGAGGGATACAAGGACATCGTATACTGTGCCGCTCTCACACCTGTCTAGGTTATCTATAGATATTACGATAGTCTCGGCGTCGGAGCACTTGATAATGTCCTCAAAGATTCGTTGGTATGACCCTGACCACTCCTTTCGAGGATGAAGGAATTTTCTCTGTATCGTCTGAGCTACAGTGTCTAGCTGTTGGAGTATATATCCTAAAACCGGGAGAAGTAATCCTGTTACAGCCACCGACGCTAACGCTGAGTGGCCACCATATTCCAATAAGGCCGCTACAGTTGCGATACCGACAAAACCAATTGCAAGTAACGGGCTTTCCTCCCAGAAGTTTACTAATATTTTCTTTGGATTAGCTTTTTTTGATATCTGCTCTTCCTCTTCGACATCATAGAGTCGACCAGTGATTTCCTCCTCTGTAAGCACACCTTCTGGCTTGCCGATCTGACCGCCAATCTGTTTATCAAGCTCGAGTAAAAGTTCTGTCCTGATCGATCCTTCCGCATGAGACCAAGCATCAAATTCGACGAAAACCGTGTCCCGAAACTCTTTCTTCCCTCTAAGCCGGTTGAACAACATCCTGATGATGGATGTCTTTCCTGCGCCCCATTCTCCAAATATCCCTATATGCCACGGTGGTTCGGCGTTCCGTAGGATCCTCTCCAAACTGTCGGCGTACTCGGCATGCCCGAATTTGTCGTCCTCCTCTGATGTAATAGCTCGATCTGATAAAAATAGATCTTCATTCTCAGGAGACATTATAACGAAAATCCTGTCCTCCAATTATAAATAACCCGTCACTACCGATCTCTAGTCCTAATAGTGTGGCCTCGGCACTCATAGGGCTCGTCACCACCGGATGCCGAGTCCGGCTCGGAGCGGGTGCATCGTCATCGGCCACGCGATCCTACCGCCGTCGCTCCAAAGACGGTTTGGATTCGGCAGCGAAAACCAGATTGAACGTCGGCCCTACGAGCCGCGTCCCGCGTCCTCGTTCGCGAAGGCCGCGTTCCACTCGTCGATCAGGTTCTCGAGTCGTCCCGTACTCCGATGCGAGAACGTCCGGGGAGCGCGGTCGGTGGCCGTCCGCGGATCCTCGGTAACGGCGCTCGAGGGAGTCGTTCGGGTGCGGGTCGTCGTTCGATCGGGCGTTGGTTCGGCGTCGGTCGTGGACTGCAGGTGTTGTGTGCTCATGTCGGTCGGGTGTGGGATATCGTCAGAATCGGTACTCGTCGCCGGCAACGAACTTAGACTGCTACGTGTACGACCGACATCTGTACTCACCCCTACTGAGTCCACGGTTATAAAAGTTCATGATACATATCTCTGCTGTGGCCAGCTGTCTGAAAGCAAATAGCATGGGGCAGTTTCGCACGATCGGTTGCTGCGCTCTACTCGCACAAACCGTGACGCGACGCGCGTCTCGGCCCGCAGAAGTCCGATAGCTTGAGAACCCGTCCCCGTAATCACTCGAGTACCGATGACTGGCGACGAGCGCGACGGCGACGACGTGGACGTCAGTTTCGTGGTGCCGGCGCGAAACGAGGCGGACTACCTCCGGGGAGCCCTCGCGAGCCTGACCGCGCTGGACACGGCCTACGCGTACGAGGTGCTCGTCGTCGACGGCGACTCGAGCGACGCGACCCGCGAGATCGCCCGCGAGTACGACGCGACGATCGTTCCCGAGGGCGGCGAGAGCATCGCCGCGGCGCGGAACCTCGGGGCCGAGCGCGCGGCCGGCGAGTGGCTGGCCTTCGTCGATGCGGACACGCGAGTGCGGGCGAACTATCTCACCGAACTGCTCGGCTTCGTCGAGGCCAACAAGCTCGCGGCCGCCAGTTCCTACTGTCGGATCACCGGCCCCCGCCGAGCGAAGCTCGTGGAGGCGACGATCAACCACGTCTTCTCGCGGCTCGAGCGGCCGATCCTCCCGGGGTTCAACTGTTTCGTCCACCGGCGGGCCTTCGATGAGGTCGGCGGCTTTCCAGCCGTGTCGAACGAGGATACGGCGTTCAGTCGATTGCTCGCCCGACGGTATCCGACGGCGTTCTGTCCGAGGGTGCTCGTCGACAGTTCGGGCCGGCGGATCACCGAGGACGGGTTGACGGGGACGCTGTGGCACTACGCCCGACTCGACCTCGAGCGGCTCCGAGCGGAGTACTGAGCGAGCGTCGGTCGTCGGTGACGGACTATCGCCGAGTAACGAGTCGAACTGAGAGCTTCACCACGGAGAACTTCTCTCGCACTAGACCGACCATCCGGCGTGCGGTGGCGCGCGCTGGGCGGCGGTGAGCGAAGCGAGACCGAACGACGCGAAGTCTCGAAAACGCGAACGGGAGCGAATGCGAGGTCCGACCACAGCGAGGACCTCGAGAAGCGAACCGCAAACGGCTCACCTCGAGTCGCGCGGTCGAGCGACGCCGGACACTTCGAAGCGAGCCCCGCCGGAGTCGCTGGCCGTCACCGCGAGGTCCCAGTCGTGGGCCTCGGCCACCCGGCTCACGATACCGAGGCCGAATCCGGTCCCGTCCTCGGCCGTGGTAAAGCCGATATCGAAGACGTCGTCTCGCTCGGATTCGGGAATCCCCCGCCCGGTGTCGGCGACGTGGAACCCGTCCGCACAGTCGCCGACGGAAACGGTCAGGTCGGCAGTCGATTCGCCCTCGGGGACCCCGTGATCGAGCGCGTTCCGAAACAGGTTCTCGAGCAGTTGCTGGAGCCGGTCGGGGTCGGCCCGGACCCAGGACTCCCCCTCGACCGCGAGGACGGCGTCCCCGGTGTCGACCATCGACCAGGCCCTCGTCGCGCAGTCCTGCACTGACACCGGCTCCAGTTCGGCCGTCGTCGCCCCCTGTTCGGCCAACGAGAGCAGGTCTTCGATCAGTTGCGCCATCCGATCGAGGGCCTCCTGACAGGCCTCGAGCTGGGATCGATCGCCCGCTTCGGCGAGTTCGAGCGCGCCCTGTGCGACGTTCAGGGGGTTCCGCAGGTCGTGGCTGACGACGCTGGTGAACTCCTGCAGCCGGTCGTTCTGTCGTTCGAGCGTCTCGCGGGACTGCTTGCGTTCGGTCTCGTAGCTGACCCACTTGGCCATCAGTTTGACCAGCGTCCGCTCGGCCTCGGAGAAGCCGTCGCCCTCGCGGGGCTCGCTCGAGGCGAAACAGAGGGTGCCCCAGATGGTGCCGTCGACGGTCACCTTCGCACCGACGTAGCTACCGAGTTCGAACAGGTCGTAGGCGGGGTCGTCGGCCCACCCCTCGTCGGGCGCGTTCCCGACGGTGACCAGCTCGTGGGTCTTGATCGTCTTCCGGCAGTAGGCCTCCGCGAGCGGGCAGGACTCGCCCCGCTGGAGGAGCGGGTGATCGCCGCGGGACTCGACGACCGTCTGGGTCCGCTCGTCGAGGTCGATCCGAGTGAGAAAACCGTAGGGCAACTCCAGCGATTCACAGCCCAGCTCCAGCAGCTCCGGCACCTTCTCGTCGACCGACGTATCCGCCCGGGTCGAGATGTCGTACAGCGCCTGCAGCGCCGCGACGCTGTCCTCGAGTTCTTCCTCGGCCCGCACCCGGTCGGTCACGTCGGTGAAGAAGATCGAGAGGCCGTCCGCGGAGGGGTAGGCCCGGACCTCGAACCAGCGCTCGAGCCCGCCGAAGTACTGGGTGGAACTGACCGTCGTCTGCTCGGCGAAGGCGCGGTCGAGCTGGCGCTCGAACTCGGTTCCGGCGGCGGCCTCGAAGGCGGCGCCGAGCGGTTCCTCGAGCAGTTCCTCGCGAGGGCGGTCCAACAGTTCGACCGCCTGATCGTTGACGTAGGTAAACGTCCGGTCGACGTCGATCGAGACGAAGGCGTCGCCGATCCGCTCGAGCGTGGCCTCGCGCTCGCGCTCGAGGCGTCGCCGATCCGAGAGGTCCCGGATAACCGCGGTGAAGAGGTGCCGGCCGTCGACCGAGGTCTCGCCGAACGAGACGCCGACGGGGACTTCGTGGCCGTCGGCGTGAAGCGCGTCGAGTTCGGCCCAGTTCCAGTCGAGCGTCTGCTCGCCGGTCCGCAGGTAGTGGGCGATCGTGTCGCGGTGGCTGTTCCGATACTTCGCCGGGACGAGCGTCGAAATGCGGTCGCCGACGAGATCGTCGACCGCGTACCCGAACAGCGACTCGACCGCGTCGTTCGCGTACTGGATCGTCCCGTCATCGCCCGCCGTGATCACGGCGAAGGAGGCGGTTTCGGTGAGGGCGCGAAACCGGGCGGTCGCCGCCTCGAGGTCGCGGCGTTCGGTCGCCGCGTCGACCGCGCGTTCGATCCGCACCGCGAGTCGCGTGCCGTGTTCCGCGGTCGACACTGAGACGTAGCCGGTCGCACCGGCCTCGAGCGCGGCACTCGCGTCGGCTTCGTCGAAGTCGTCGCCGACGAGAAAGACCGGCAGCGCCGGCCGGACCTCGCGAACCCGGGCGAGGAGGGAGTCGGCGCCGGCGTCGTCTCCCGTCGACCGGCACACGAGACAGTCGACGGCGGTCGGCTCGAGGCGGGCCAGCGCCGCGGCCTCGCTCGCGACGGACTCGACGGCGAGCCGGTCGCTCGCCCGCTCGAGCGCGGTCGGGATCTCGGTGGCCGTCGGCTCCGGGTCGACGTAACGGACGGCGATCTCGTCGGTCGCTGGCTCCGCCTCGGCCGCGGCGGCGGTCGGTCGGGTCATGGCAGGGACTCCTGAATACGTTTCGCCAATGGGCGAAGAGCTAATAAGCGGTGTGGCAGCCGCGGGCACGATCGGAACGCTCCCGGCACCGCCATGCGGCCCCCTTATCTCGCTCTCGGTGGGTAGTTCGGGCGTGTCCACCGTTCCGCCGGCGGCCGAGCGCTTGCTCGAGAGCGAGCCGCTGATGGCCCACTTCGGGACCTGCGTCGACGGCCGCCCCCACGTCGCGCCGGTCTGGTATCACTATCTCGCCGGCGAGGAAATCGTCGAGCTCGTCACGACGGGCCGGAAGCTGGCGAACGTCAGGGAGAACCCGCGGGTCGCGCTCTCGATCCAGCGGGACGAGGCCGGCCGCGCGCAGTGGATGGTCTCGCTGCTGGGGACGGCGACGGTCGTCGAGGACGAGGCCGAAACCGACGCGGCCCGCCGCCGGATCAACGAAAAGTACGGCGCCGATCACGACGCCTACGCCGACAACCGGCTGGTCCGGATCGACGTCGGCTCCGCGACCTACCGGACCTACGACGACGACCGCGAGTGAGCGCCAGCGACTGCGTGACTATCCCTCGAGTCGCTCTCGGGCCGCCGCGACCACCAGCGGGAGCGTGATCGTCGCGTCGGCGTAGACCGAGACGTTCTCGGCGTCTTTCTCGAGTTTACCCCACGAGCGGGCTTCGTCCAGGGTCGCGCCGGAGAGGCCGCCGGTCTGTTTGGGGTCCATCGTGAGTTGGACGGCGTAGTCGTAGGCGTCGGGCGAGACGAGCATCGTCTGGAGGGTGAAGTTCTTGGGGACGCCGCCGCCGACGACGAACGCGCCGGCTTCCTCGGCGTGGTAGGCGATGTCGGTCAGCGGCGTCATGTCCGCCAGCGCGTCCAGCGAGAAGGCCGACGTCTGGGAGTACATCCACGCCTGCAGGCCGAGCACGGAGTCCTGGACGGCGGGGCAGTAGATCGGCACGTCGTTCTCGTACGCCGCGGCGGCGATACCCGCGTCTTCGTCGACGTCGTCGCGTTCGTTCACCTCGGCGTTCGCCCGGCCGAGTTCCGCCGTGAGCCGCTGGATCGAGGCGAGGTCCCCGTCTTCGCATTCGGCCTCGAGGACCGGAAAGACCTCCTCGCGCAGATGGGACTCGAAGTCGGCGAAGAACTCCTGTGGGAGGTAGACGTTGTAGATGCGGTCGACGCCCTCGTCGCGCAGGGTCTCGTCGTGTTCGCGCTCGGTCTTGCCCTCCTCGTGGACCGCGCCGTGGTGGTGTTTCCCGCCGATGGCCTCGATGGCGTCGTGGGTGAGATTCGCGCCGGTCGTGACGAGCACGTCGATGTAGCCGTCGCGGATCAGCTCGGCGACGATCGCTCGCATCCCCGTGGGGACCATCGCGCCCGCGAGGCCGAAGAAGACGGTCACGTCGTCGTCGAACATCGCTTCGGTGACGTCGACGGCCTGGTGGAGGTCCGCCGCGCCGACGCCCGCGTTGCCGTACTCGTCCGCGAGTTCGCCGACCGTCATTCCGGCGCGGACCTCGGCGTGACCGATCGGGTCGTGCGAGAACGTCTCCCGGCCGGGGTCGTGGTGGTCGTTCGCCTCGTCGCCGCCGTCGGGGGCGGCGCTCCCGTTATCGCCCTCGTGGTCGTCGCTCATGTCCTCGAGTGGGCGGGCGAGCGGTTTGAACGTCGCGGTCCAGCTCCGTCTCGGTGTCCCGCCGACGATCGGGTTCGAACCGGTGAGTTACCCCTCGGGCTCGAGCGCCCCCGTCACGCTCCTCTGCCAGTAATCGACGGTGCGATAGAGGAGATAGAGGATCGCGTTGAGCAGGCCGGTCAGTGCGAAGAGCGCGCCGAGTTGGGGACCGAGCGTTTCGAAGAGGCTCCCCCTCCCGCCGATCTCGGCGATACCGTAGGCGAAAAACGCGGCGATAACGCCCCAGACGAGCAAGATTGCGGCGATACGAGCGCCCTCCTCGACGTAGGTCGATACCGAAAGAGTCGTCGGCAGTGTCGATGATGAAGCCACGACGCGTCGTTTCGACGCGTCTGCTATAACGGACGGGGTACCTGAAAGAGGGATTTTACCCATCCTCGCAGCCGGCGCCGTCTCCCTCGAGTCGGATGCGGGAGCCGGTGCTACAGTCCCGTCGGCACGTCGAGGAAGGTCGTCTCGAGATTCCATTCCGCCGCGAGATCCCGTAGCGATCGGACGCCGAACGTCTCCGTCGCGTAGTGGCCCGCGAGGAAGACGTGGATTCCCGCCTCCTGCGCTTCGTGGTAGGCCTTCCCTTTCCCCTCGCCGGTCACCAGCGCGTCCGCGCCCGCGTCGACGGCCTCGTCGAGCCAGTCGACCCCGCTGCCGGTAACGACCGCGACGTCTTCGATCTCGTCCGGTCCGAACGCGAGGTGCTGGACGGGCTGGCCGCCGGTATCCAGATTGGTCTCGAGGCGCTCGCGGAGTTCGTCGGGCGCGGACGGATCGACGGCCGTTCCGCGCTGGCCGATATGCTCCGGGCCGAGTTCCCCGAAGGGGGCCCGGTTCTCGAGTTCGAGCAGGTCCGCGACGCCGGCGGCGTTGCCCAGGTCCGGATGGCCGTCCAGCGGGAGGTGGGAGACGTACAGCGCGAGGTCGTTCTCGATCAGGGGCGCGATTCGGTCGTATGTGCGGCCGGTCACGCGGTCGAAGCCGCCCCACGAGAGGCCGTGGTGGACGACGAGCAGGTCCGCGTCGGCCTTGATCGCCCGATCGAACGTCTCGCGAACCCCGTCGACGGCGAACGCGGCCCGTTCGATCTCGGCCTCGTCGGGGCCGATCTGCAGCCCGTTCGCGCTGGCGTCGAGGTCGGCGTAGTCTGCGGTTCGAAGCTCCTCGTCGAGTCGATCGACGACGCTCGAGAGGTTCATGATCCGCCGTTCGGCGGCGGGCTCCTTGTATCCGGCTGATTCCCAGCGGGACGGTTCGGGCGGCCGTCGCGTGCGGAAAATCGGAACGACGGGCGCGCTACATCAGGTAGAACAGCGGGAAGAGGATCACCCAGACGATGTCGACGAAGTGCCAGTAGAGCCCGAAGTACTCGACCGGGCGATCGTCCTCGAGATAGGCGTCGACGGTCACGATCCGGTAGATCATGAAGCCCGCGATGAGCAGCCCGAGGATGACGTGCAGCGCGTGTAAGCCGGTCGTCACGAAGTACATCGAGTACTGGAGTTCGGTGAACCAGTAGATGCCGTGGGCGAACTCCTGGCCCCACTCGTAGCCCTTGACGGCGAGAAACGTGAGTCCGAGCAGTAGCGTAACCCCCATCGACGCCAGCAGCCCGCGCTTGTTCCCGCGTTCGGCCATCACCAGCGCGAGAACGACCGTGAAACTCGAGGTGAGCAGGACGTAGGTGTTGATCAGGCCGACGGTCGCCGACGGCGGCACGGTCTCTATCTCGCCCCAACCGGTGTGGAGCCGCATGAACACGTACGCCCCGATGACGGCACCGAAGACGACGACGTCCGAGGCCAGGAAGAACCAGACGCCGGTCTTCGTCGTGCCGACCCCCTCGAACGGCCAGCGCTCGGCGATGGCCATCTCGGGCGCGTCGAACTCCTCGCGACCGTACTCGAAGAGCGTGATCCCCAGGATGCCGACGCCGACGAGCGAGAGCGCGGGATAGAGAACGTTCTCCGATCCGGCGGTGTTCCCGGCGAGTTCCGCGCCGCGCGCGGTCGCGAAGTCGGCGACGAAGGGCGTCAGTCCCGACAGCCCGAGGAACGTGACGAACATGCCGAGCCCGATTCCGAACGGCCAGATGCTCGCGTGATCCTCGTGGTCGGCCTCGAGCGACTCGGCCTGTCCGGTTCGCTCGTGGGCGACCGCACCGCCGTCGGCCGCCGTCGCGTCGTCGACGAACTCGAGGCGACCGTTCGCGTAGCTGGGTCGGTCCGGCCAGTTCTCGAGCGGCGGAGGGGAGGTGGTCGCCCACTCGGCGGTCCGCGTGTACGTCCACGGGTTGTCGGGCGCGTCGGGCCCCGAAACGAAGCTCTTCCCGAGCGTGATGAACACGAGCAACACTCCCGTACCGAGGACGAACGCCCCGACGGTCGCCAGCTGGTGGTAGATCTGTGCGCTCTCAGCGTAGTTGAAGACGCGCCGCGGCGTCTCCCAGGCGAGGAACATCGGGAAGTACAGCAGGTTGAAGCCGACGAAGTAGACCGCGAAGCTGAGCTTCCCGAGTCGTTCGTCGTACATCTTCCCGGTTATCTTGGGCCACCAGTAGTAGAGGCCGCCGATCAGCGCCGTGACGCCCGCGACCATCACGTAGTGGAAGTGCGCGACGACCCAGTAGGTGCCCCGGAACTCGTAGTCGAGGACGACCGCACCGAGGAAGACGCCGGTGATCCCGCCGAGGATAAACAGGATGAGCGCGCCGAGGGTAAACAGAAACGGCGTCGTGAATCGGACGCGACCCTTGACCATCGTATAGATCAACGCGAAGACCATCAGGTCGAACGGCAGCGAGATCCCGATCGTCGTCGCCATAAAGAGCGTCTTGATCGGGAGGTTGATCGTCGTCAGAAACATGTGGTGCATCCAGACCAGGAAGGACTGCACCGCGACGAGCACCATGGCGATGATGACCCACTTCCGGCCGACGATTCGTCGGCCGGTGAACGTCTGGAACGTCTCGAACATGATCCCCAGCGCGGGGAAGAAGACGATGTACACCTCCGGGTGGCCGAAGAACCAGAAAATGTGGGCCCACAACAGGCTCGAGCCCTGCGCCGTCGAAGAGAAGTACTGCGTGAGCAGGAGGCGGTCGGTCAACATGAGGATCAGCGCTGCCAGCAACGCCGCGAAGGCGAAGAGCATCATCCAGACGGTCAGGAGGATCCCCCACGTGACCAGCGGCATGTTCCACAGGCCGAGACCCTCGGCGCGACAGCGGTGGATCGTCGTCAAGAAATTCACCGTACTCAGGGTGGTCGAGAGGACGAACAGGGTCAACGCGAGGATCGTCGTATTGCCGCCCATCGTCAGCGTGTAGCCGGGGTTGTAGATCGGCACGTTCAGCGGCGCGTACATGTACCAGCCGTTGGCCCACGTCGTCCCCTGGAAGAACGAGAGTATGACGAGAAGGCCCGAAAACAGGTAGAACCAGTAACTCAGCGCGTTCAGGCGCGGAAATGCCATGTCTTTCGCCCCGATCTGGAGCGGAACGATATAGTTCCCGAAGCCGAATCCGAGCGGTGAGATGAACCAGAACACCATCAGCAATCCGTGGATCGAGACCGATTGATTGTACTCGGTGTTCGTGAGGAGTCCGGTGCCACCGGCCTCCCAGAGGTGAGCGCGAAACAGCAATGCGAGGACGCCGCCGGCGACGAGGAAGAACAGCGCCGTCGCGATGTACAGAATGCCGACGTCCTTGTGGTTCGTCGTCACCAGCCACCGCTTGATACTCGTCTGGGGCGGAAGTTCGCTCACGGAGCACCACCTTCCGACCAGCGCCTCGAGTCGACACCGCGTCGGACCGCGGCGACGCCGGGTTCGCTCACGAGTCCACGGCCGAACCGACACCTCGAACGCGAGACGAGATACATAGTCAACGATTTCTCTGCACGATTTACCGTATCAAGGTGTCCGACGCAGTTGCAGGCAGTACTTGCCGCCCGAAGGCGTCGATGGGTCCGAATCGCGCGGCACCGCGCCGCCGACGTCGTTATCGTCCGCTCGAGTTCCCGAGCCCGGGATAATCGACGATGACCCCGTCGACGCCGGCCGCCGCGAGCTGGTCGAACTGGAGCCAGTTCGTCGCCGTCCAGGCGTTGACCGCTCGACCCGCCGCGCGGGCCGCCTCGAGCACGTCGATCTCGGGTTCCCCCGTCGAAATACCGGCGTAAGCCGTCCCGGCAAGGTCCGTCCCGACGATCGCGTTCCGCGGCGGGTGGATCGCCTCGCAGTCGTACCGGCGCGCGATCTCGAGGCCGGCCTCGAGGTCGTCCCACACCAGCGGTGCGGCGGCGTAGTCGGCGACCTCGCGCAGCGCCGCGATCGCCCCCTCGCAAAAGGACGAGAAGAGCAGTTCGCCGTCGAAGACGACGCAATCGGCGACGACGCGCTCGACGAACGGTCGCCACACCTCGCGGCGCTCGGCGCGTTCGCTCCCCGAAAGCGACTCGCCGACGCGAAGGTCCGACCGGCCGGGATTTTTCAGTTCGACGTTGAGGCCCACCGTCTCGGGAACGGCCTCGAGCACGTCCGCGAGTGTCGGCACCGCCGCGTCGGTGCCGAGGACGCGCGTCTCTCGAAGCGCCGCGAGCGGCGTCTCCCACACGAGCCCTGCGGCGTCGGTCAGCGGCCGGCCGTCGCGGGTCCCCTCGAGGCGCTCGTCGTGGACGACGACCGGGGTCCCGCAGGCAGCCGGCTGGACGTCGATCTCGAGCATCGCGGTCTCGTCGCGGTCGGCCGCTCGAGTCAGCGCCTCGATCGTGTTCTCGGGTGCGACGCCGGCGTAGCCGCGGTGAGCGATGACGGCGGGGCGTGCCATACCGGATCGACGGGGAGCCGGGTAACGAAAGCTTCGCCGTCGGCCGCGAGTCGCCGACGTGGCGCTTCCCGGCCGGTCTTTGATCCGTGTTCCCCGCGAACCGCCGCTATGACCGAGACCACGCTCGCGGACGTCGAGCGCGCACTCGACCGCGCGGACGACCTCGAGACCGAGGAGGCCGTCTCCGTCCTGCGAACGGCCCGACAGGACCTGCGGGATCTGGGAACCGACGCCGACGTGGACGAGCAGCGGCGGCAGGAACTCGAGGAGCGACTCGAGCAGCGGATCCGCGAGGTGACCGAGCGCGACGCCTACGACGGCGGGCTGGGCGCGGCGATGAACCCGACCGAGGACGACGCGCCCTGAGACGGACTCGTGTCAGTCGGTTCCGGCGCGCCCGCAGCTCGCGGTCTCTCTCGAGACGACCTTCCCCGTCGCGTGCAGAGGACCGACGAATCGAGAGCGTTCGACGGGACGTTTCGACTCCTCACTCGCGGATTTGCTCGAGTCCGTCGATCGCGTTGACACGGATCCGGGTGGAAGTTTCCGTCCGAGAACCCGGCGATATCGGCCGATCTCCGGCCCTTTTATTCGGGTGCCCTCCCGAGAGGTGCGTATGCGAATTGCACTGCTCGGCGGCACCGGCGACATCGGCGAAGGGCTCGCGCTGCGGTTTGCCCGGGACACGGACCACGAGATCCTCATCGGCTCGAGGGATCCCGAGAAGGCCCGCGACGCGGTCGCGGAATACGAAGACGAACTCGAGGCGCGCGGTGCCGACGCCGACGTCAAAGGCTTCGGCAACGAGATGGCGGCCGATCGAGCCGACGTCGTCGTCCTCAGCGTCCCGCCGTACTACGTCGGCGACACCGTCGAAGCGGTCGCCGACAGTCTCGACGCGGAGACGGTCCTCGTGACGCCCGCGGTCGGCATGCAGGGCGACGAGGACGGCCTGCACTACCACCCGCCGTCGGCGGGCAGCGTCACCGAACTCGTGGCACAGCGGGCTCCCGACGAGGTGCCGGTCGTCGGCGCGTTCCACAACCTCGCGGCCGACGCGCTGTCGAACCTCGACAACGACCTCGAGCTCGACACGCTCGTCGTCGCCGACGACTCCGACGCCGCGGAGACCGTCCTATCGCTCGCGAACGAGATCGACGGCCTGCGCGCGCTCGAGGCCGGACCGCTGGCCAACGCGGCCGAAGTCGAGAGCGTCACGCCGCTGGTCATCAACATCGCGAAGTACAACGAGGAGATGCACGACGTCGGCGTGAAGTGGCTCTAGACGGCGTCGGTTGAGACGACTAACGGCATCCCGATTCCACCCGCTCGAGAAGTACCTGCACCTCGAGCGAGTGCGCCGGACGAAACCGCCGGCGCGACCGCTCGTCGATAGCGAAAACGGGAAGAACCGACGGTGTTCGTCGTCTACGCGCCGGCCGACTCGAGGGCGTCCTCGATGTCGTTGCGCTGGGTGACGCCGACGAAGCGCTCGACGATGCCGTCGTCGTTCTCGATGATCAGCGTCGGCAGCGACCGAACCTGGTACTCGTTCGCGATATCCTGTTGCTCGTCGACGTTTACTTTCTCGACTTCGAATCGGCCCTCCCAGTCGTCCTCGAGGTCCTCGAGGATCGGGTCCTGGGTCTTGCAGGGGCCACACCAGTCTGCGTAGAAGTCCTTGAGTGTGACAGTCATGCGGTCAGCGCTAGTTGCCACGCGCTGCGCATAAGGGTTTCCCACTGCCAACAGATTGCCGTGATCGGCGACGGACTCCGGTCGAAAGGTTTAGTTTCAGGGGCCCATAGGGACGGGTATGGACAAAGGACAGAACACTGGCGGGCTGATGTCCAGTGCCGGCCTCGTCCGGTACTTCGACTCCGAGGACTCGAACGCCATCCGTATCGACCCCAAGACGGTCATCGCGTTCGGCGTCATGCTGGGCGTGCTGGTCCAGTTGCTGACGTTCGTCTCGTAACGCATCGGCTCCCTTCTTTCAGCATCGCCGGAGTAGCGAGAGCGGCGTCGAACCGTCGATCCCAGTGAGAAGCCGTCGCGAGATCGGATATCGCGATCGGATGCGTCTCGTCTCGAGGAACCGGTCGGCTCGAATCGCGTCCAAGCCGGGAAGTCGCCCAGCGGTTCGTCGTTACCGCTGGGAGTCGCGGAGGATCAGCGGTTCGATGGCGAGCGTTCGCTTGGCGACCGTCACGATTCGGATGACGTAGGCCGCGAACAGCAGAAACGGCACGAGCGTCGCCGTAAACGCCGCGCCGATCGCCCACGTGATGTTCGCCACGCCGAGCGTTCTCCCGGGGAACGTGCCCGCGTCGACGACCGTGAGCATAATACCGGCGAGGACCAGCGCCGGAATCGCCGCGTAAATTATCATCTGCGAGAGCGTGACGAGCTCCCACTCGAAGTACAGCGTCTTGACGTGCTCTCGCGCCGGCCCGAACAGGCTGAGCGACGTCTTTAGATCGTCCAGGTTGGACAGCTCTTCGCTGCTCAGGCTGTCTTCGAAATCGTTCGCGATCCGCTCGACCTGAAAGATCTTCCAGCCGTAGTTGAAGTTCAACGCGGCGAACAGGACGCTGAAGTTTCCGAACGTCGCGTCCTCGAGCTGGTCGATGACCAGTTCGGCGTTACCCACGAGGCTGTCGGTGAACTCGTCGACCTCCGCGCGGAGCCGGTCGTCGTCGTTGTCGGCGACGCCGTCGCGAAGCGCCTTCGCTCGCAGTTCGGCGACGAAGACGAGTTGGCGGAGGAACTCCGACGGATCCGCCGGGCTGGGCGACCCGATCAGTTCCTCGGTGTAATCGCGGAAGTCCATCGAGTTCTCCATCCGGTCGCGCTGCTCGCCGAGCGGACCGTTCTCCTGGGAGAGCACCAGCTGGCCGATGGTGACGACGAGCGTGGTTCCGGTGATGATCGCCCCGATCATCGTCGAGAACATCGTCTCGATGGTGTCGCCGGTCTGGAGCTGCGCGTGCAGGGGAGACGGCGTGAGAGTGACGAACACGACGAACGCGACGAACACCCCGAGCGCCAGGACGGCGGTCACCTGGAGCCGAGAGGCGGCGAGCAGGAGCCAGATTTTGAGCCGACTTTCGCCGGCGCGTTCGCGCATCGTATTGGCCGTGCTGATGTCGGAGTCGCCGGCCGTTTCGGTGTCGGAGTCGCCGGCTAACCCGCTATCAGCGTCGTCGGTGCCGCTCACAGGGATTCACCCGTCATCGGCGCCGGTGCTCGTCTCGGCGGGGCGTTTGAATACCAGATACTTGGTCCCGCCGCCCGTGTAGTCGATCGTCTCGACGAGTTCCCAGCCGTCAGCGCCGTGCTCGTTCAGCGCCGCTTGCGGGTCCTCGGCCTCCTTTTTCGTTTCGCCTCGAGACGGTCTGAGCGTCCTGTACTCCCATCGACGCGCGTCGGATCGGCTCATCTCCGGTTTGTCACACGTGTCCGAGGGCGGTAAGGATGCGGCAGGCATCTCGCGACCACCGGGCCCGACGGCGCGGCCAGTTCCGACGGCGCGACGTTTTTGACGAGCCCCTCCGTAGCCGTGGCCATGTCACTGACTGCGGGCGTCGTCGCGGTCCAGGGCGACGTCGAGGAACACGCGGCCGCCATCGAGCGCGCCGCCGCGGCCCGCGACCGCGAAGTCACCGTCCGCGAGATCCGCGAGTCGGGAATCGTCCCCGACTGCGACCTGCTGGCGATGCCCGGCGGCGAGTCGACGACCATCTCCCGACTGCTCCACAGCGAGGGGATCGCTCCCGAAATCCGAGCGCACGTCGCCGCCGGTAACCCGCTGCTCGCGACCTGCGCCGGCCTGATCGTCGCCTCGAGCGACGCCGGCGACGACCGGCTCGAGGAACTCGGCGTCCTCGACGTGAGCGTCGAACGCAACGCCTTCGGCCGGCAGAAAGACAGCTTCGAAGCGCCGCTCGCGGTCGCGGGCCTCGACGAGCCGTATCCCGCGGTGTTCATTCGCGCACCAGCCATCGATTCGGTCGGCGACGCCGAGGTCCTCGCGTCGTGGGACGACCGCCCGGTCGCCGTCCGGGACGGACCGGTCGTCGGGACCTCGTTTCACCCGGAACTGACGCCGGACAGCCGGATTCACGGACTGGCCTTCTTCGAGAACGACGACGCGGCGGTGTCGCGTCTCGAGTGATACGGTTTGCTGTACCGATTTACCGGTGGGACCGAGACTCCCCTGCGGTCCCACCGGCAATGACTTACGGTAGACCGTATGAGAGCGGTAGGCCTGCCGCTCGGAACCCGAGACGCGTCGTTCGGCGCTCGAGAGCCCACCGATCGACGGACGGTCGGCGACCGAGCAGCGAGGAGAGCCATCCCGCCGTCGGACCGGAGCCCGACTTTATTTCGTGGCGCCGCGTTGGGTGATACGGAAATGGCGAGCGAATACGACGCGGTCGATCACCAGATACGCCCCGATGACGGCACCGTTCACAGCGCGTGGGATAACGAACTCGAGCCGGTGCAGACGGTCGAGCCGGGCGACGTCGTCCGCTTTACGTGTCGAGACTCGACCGACGGACAGCTCGGCCCCGATTCGACGGTCGCCGACGTCGCCGACCTCGACGTCAGCCGCGTCCACGCGCTGACCGGGCCCGTCGCGATCGAGGGCGCCCGACCGGGCGACGTCCTCGAAGTCGAACTGCTCGACCTCGAGCACGGGGGCTGGGGCCACTCGCTGATCCTCCCGAGCGAGGCGGAGCTCGGGCTCCTGTCGGAGGAGTTCCCCGAACCGGCCCTCCACGTCTGGGACCTCGAAGACGGCGTCGCACACTTCGTCGACGGGATCGAGGTCCCGCTGGATCCCTTCCCAGGCGTCATCGGCGTCGCCCCCGACGAGGATGGCAGCCACGAGACGTTCCCGCCGCGGTCGGTCGGTGGAAACATGGACATCAAACAGCTTACGGCGGGATCGACGCTGTATCTCCCCGTCGCGGTCGACGGTGCCCTGTTCAGTATCGGCGATGGGCACGCCGCGCAGGGCGACGGCGAAGTCTGCGGGACCGGCATCGAGACGCCGACGACCGTCACCTGTCGGTTCGATCTCCGGTCGGACCTGTCGATCGACCAGCCCCAGTTCGAGACGACGGGGCCGTTCACCCCGACCGGTCGGGACGAGCCGATGTACGGGACGACGGGAATCGCGGACGACCTGCTGACGGCGACCAGAGCGGCCGTCCGAAACATGATCGACCACCTGCACGACGAGCGCGGACTCGAGCGGAGCGAGGCCTATATCCTGTGCTCTGCGGCCGTCGATCTGAAGATCAACGAGGTCGTCAACGCCCCGAATTGGGTCGTCTCCGCGTACCTTCCGGAGCGTCTCTTCCCGCCGGACCGACGGCGCTCGACGTGACGTAGTGGAGACGATTTTCGCTGGGAGACCGGTGGTACGCATTTATTCACTGGACCCGTAACCGAGCTATGCGCCGGTGTCGAACCAGCGAAACGTCGAGCGATCACCGCAAGGCGAACGTTGCGGGCAGCGAACGGAGGGGGACGCAGTGACGGACGTACCAGCGAGCGGCGTTCGTGAAGACGAATCGTCCGATCGGGGAAGAAACGAGAACGAGTCGCCTGAGACGCTTCCCGAGGGCCTCGCGCGACGGCTCTTCGACGCCTGTCCGGTCAGCACCATCGTGATCGATTCGACAGGGACGATCGCCTTTGCGAACGACCGCGCGTCGGAGACGCTCGGGCTCGAGCGCGAGGAACTCGTCGGCCGACCGTACGGCCCGTCCGAGTGGGACATCTACGACGACGACGGGACGCCCGTCTCCGCGGACGACCACGCCGTCACGCGCGTCTTCGAGACGGGAGTACCAGAGTTCGGGTTCGAACACTGGATCCGACTCCCGGACGGAGCCGAGCGGTGGATCTCGAGCAACGTCGCACCGCTGTTCGACGGCGACGGCGGCGTCGAGTACGCGGTCGTCGCGTTCGAGGACGTGACGTCGTTGAAGCGACGCGAGAATCGGCTCACCAGCGACCGCGTCAGACTGCTCGAGTTCCGCACGGGCGAGTCGGCGGTCCCTCCCTCGCTTCGCGTCGAGGACGGTGAAACGCGAATCGAAATCGACTCCGTCCTCTCGCTACCTGACGGCACGACCGTCCAGTACATGGGAACGGCGGACCTCGCCGCGAGCGACTTCGTCACCGCCGTCGAAGAGGTCCCCCACTACCTCGACGTGCGGTTGCTCAGTTCGGTCGGCGGCCACAGTCGAGTCGAAGCCCACTCGGAATCGGAGACGGTCGCCCACGTGTTCTCGTTGCTCGGCGGCCGTCCCCGCGAGATCGTCATCGCTCCCGACGAGGTCAGGTTCCGCGGCGAACTCCCCGGCGACGTGGACCACCGAACGGCTGCGGACGAGATTCGGCGGTTCCACGACTCGGTCGAACTGGTGTCCGAAGAACTCGTCTACTCGCCGTCGCTGCTGTACGACATCGTCGCCGATGCGCTCACCGACCGGCAGTTGACCACGCTCGATGCCGCGTACTTCAGCGGGTACTTCGATACACCGCGGGCGAGCACCGGTGACGAGTTGGCGAACCGATTCGGCGTCACCCGCCAGACCTTCAATCAGCACCTCCGTAAAGCGGAGCGAACCGTCTTCCAGCACCTCTTCGAGAAGTCCGGTGCTGAGGGACGCTGACTAGTCAGTGCCACCCCTTAGGATGACGGCTGTGATACTACGTCGCAATGAACGATAAGACGGCCCACACCGGTGCCGCTTCATCCCGACCGGTCGATGCTGACAGTTCGGGATACGATCCCATTACGGAAACGTTCCACAGTCGATTCGATGGCGGGTCCGACGCGCTCGTCGCGATCGTCGAAACCGTGGCGTCCGCGACGAATCGTGAGCTCGCCTCGATGTCACCGCTCTACGAGACCGTCGATCCCGAGGCGCTCATCGACATCGTGACGTCCGCTCGAGACCGCCCCATCGACGTTTCCTTTTCGTACGAGGGCTGTCGGGTGGCCGTCTCGAGCGGCGGACACGTCGTCGTCGAACCGTCGGAGAACTGAACGCGGCCGCACTCCGTCGTTCGGTCGAACGCCGAATTGCGACACCGTGGTACCGTCCGGTTCCCCGTCCACTCACGCCGTCTCGAGTTCGAGCGACGGGTCTGACCGCCGCTCGCAGCCGACACTCCCACTCACGCGGCCGTGTTCGGTGGTTTTCATCCGCGCGCCGGCCGTCGACGACCTCGCCGGCGGCTCCGTAGCGGCTCCGTGCATGCATTCGCGACCGGACCTGTTTTCTCCCTCCTTCCCCACGGTACGGGTATGCAGGCATCCATCGACGCGGTTCGCGTCGCGGGGACCCCCCAGGGACCGGTCCCGGTGGTCGTCCTGGCCGTCGACGGCGAGGACGACGTCGTGCCGATCTTCATCGGCTTCAGCGAGGCGACGAGCATCGCCCGCGGGCTCGAGGCCGAGGATATCGGACGACCGCTGACGCACGATCTGTTGCTCGACGTCATGGAGGAACTGGGCAGTCGGATCGACCGCGTCGTCGTCAACGAAATCGAGGAACGCGGAGACGGACAGGGGGGGACCTACATCGCCGACCTCCACCTCGAGACGGCCCGCGGCGAGACGGTCGTCGACGCCCGGCCGAGCGATTCGCTCGCGCTTGCGGCCCGGACGAACGCGCCGATCGAGGTCACCGAGTCGGTCTTCGAGGACGGCCGGGACGACAGCGAGAAGTTCGACGAACTCGAAGACATCCGCGACGTGTCGGGTGAGATGTAGATGGACGAGACGCTCGAGGAACTGTTCGCCGTGATCGAAGACCGGAAGGAAACGCTGCCCGAGGACTCCTACACCGCGTCGCTGTTCACCCACGAGAAGGGCGAGAACGAAGTGTTAGAGAAACTCGGCGAGGAGACGACCGAACTCGTGTTAGCCGCGAAAGACGACGACCGCGAGGAGATCGCCCACGAGGGGGCCGACATCGTCTACCACCTGCTCGTGTTGCTCTCCATGAAAGACATGGAACTGTCGGATCTCGAGGCGGCACTCGAGGCGCGGCGCTAGCGGCCGCAATCGACCGCGACCCCGGCGTTCACGGTCGTCGCTCCGCCGCACACATTCGCCGCCGCTTGCATTCGCTGTCGCTTGCATTCGCCGCGAGTAGCTTGAATCGGCTGGGCAGTAAAGACACGGGTGATGGCGCTCCAACAACTCCAGAACGCGCATTCGGACGAGCAGATGCAGGAGTGTATCGACAACTGCCTCGAGGCCGCCCAGGTCTGCGAGTGGTGTGCGGACGCCTGTGCTGGCGAGGGGGAAGGAATGGCTCGCTGCATCCGGCTCTGCCGGGACGTGGCCGACATCGCGTCGCTGCACGCGCGATTCATGGCGCGAAACTCGGGCTACCACCAGGAGCTGGGCGAGCTCTGTGCCGATCTCTGCGAGGAGTGCGCTGAGGAGTGCGAACAACACGATCACGACCACTGTCAGGCCTGTGCGGAGGTCCTGCCGAAGTGCGCCGAAAGCTGTCGGGAGATGGCGTCCGCCTAAGACGACGCGCCGAGTTGCCCGAAACGGAACGCGAGCGATCCCGACACACCGGACCTATTTTTCGAAGCGATCAGTTGCTGACCGCGGCACCGACGGCACCGGCGACCGCGCTCTCGAGCGCCATCACGATCGAGATCGTGACCGCGAGCAGGAAGATACCGATCCCGGCAGCGCCGGAAATCGCCCCGCCGAGCGGTCCGAGCGCGAGGCCCGCGAGACCGACGGCGACGGCGAGGAGCAGGCCGCCGATGATCCCGCCGAGCGAACCCGCGAGCAGCCCGTGCCAGACGCCGCTACCGATACCGCCGCCGGCCATGTAGCCGGCGACGAAGCCGCCGAGCAGCCCGGCGGCGAGCTGGCCGACGCCCGGAACGACGAGGCCGACGATTCCGAAGACGGTCGCGACGAGAAAGCCGACGAAGACGGCGCGCCAGTTTGTCATGCTAGATCGAAGGACAGCGACGGGGATAAGTTCGCGGCGGACAACGAACGACCTTTTATGACCGCGCGTCCTACTCGTGACTATGATTTTCGAAGACCTTCCGACAACGCCCACGTCGGAAGAGCTGATCGACAAGGCGTTTTCGCGGGCGGCGCGGGCCGGCAAGGCCAAGGGCGGCCTCGAGGCCCAGCAGTCGATGCTCCAGACGGCGGCCAACATCATCTCGGACAACCTCGAGAACGTCGTCACGGCGTGGCCGGACTTCGAGTACGAGGACGACGTCCATCCGTTCTACTACGAGCTGGCCGACGCGATCGTCGACGTGGACAAACTCCGACAGGCGCTGTCGGAAGTGATGTGGGCCAGCCGGAAGGCCCGCGAGATCCACGAGGAGTACCAGCCCCGACTGCGGAAGACCGACGTGGACACGGCGCGAAAGCACCGCAAGCAGGCCTTCGCCCGGCTCGCCGACATCGTCGAGCAGGTCGACGACCACCTGCTATACATCAACAAATCGCGCAACGACCTGCGCGACCTGCCGGAGATCAATCCGGACGAACCGACGATCGTCGTCGCCGGCTACCCGAACGTCGGCAAGTCCTCGTTCGTCAACGACATCACGAACGCCCGCGGCGAGACCGCGTCCTACCCCTTCACGACGAAGGGGATCGGCGTCGGGCACTTCGAGCGCGACCACATCCGCTACCAGATCGTCGACACTCCCGGACTGCTCGACCGCCCGCCGCAGGATCGCAACGAGATCGAGTCGCAGGCGGTCAGCGCCATCGAGCACCTCGCCGACTGCATGCTCGTCATGGTCGATCCGACCGGCGAGTGTGGGTATCCGATCGGCCCGCAACTCGAGCTTCGGGACTCGATCTCGGCCCAGTTCGAGGACATCCCCGTGTTCACGATCGCGAACAAGGAAGACCGGTTCGAGGACGGCGATCTGACCGAGGAGATCGCGGCCGATTTCACCATGAGCGTCGAGACCGGCGCGAACGTCGAAACGGTCGTCGACGCCACCGTCGAGGCGATCGGCTACGAGCCCGAGTTGCCGTTCGACGGATAGCGGTTGTCACACCCTCGTACAGCGGGCTCGGAGAATTACCCATGATCGCGATCGAACCCGAGACCCCGCGATGAGGGGACCGGGTATCCTCTGGCTGCTCCAGACCGCCGCGGGACTCTCGATGGCAGGACCGATGTTCGTCGTCGGCGTCGGATACCTTCGGAGCGGGCAGCTCGTCGGCGGGATCGGGTTTCTGGCGCTCGGCGCGGCGACGCTCTACTTCCCGACGTATCTCGTCAACCGGATCGGCGGTCCGAGGACGTGGCTTCGGCGACGGATCGGTCGCACCGGCTGCGACAGCACCGCTACCGGGTCTGACGCCGATTCCGAGTCCGATTCCGGCTCCGAATCTCGACGCTCGAGGATTCTCGATCGGTTTCGGCGATAGCGGGTGGCGAACCGTCGGTCTCGTCAGTATCGAGTCACGGGTTGGGGACGGCATCCGAACGGGTTACTGACTGCAAGCGAGTCGCGAATCCGCAACGGCTACCGCCTGAGGATTTCGACGTACCTGATCTCGACCGAGACCGGCTGATCGGCGTGGTCGTTGATCCGTTCGTGGAGTATATCGGCCAGTTCGGGCGCCGACTCGCCCGGCGGGCCGCCGATCGTCACGACTACTCGCTCCGGATTCCTGAACGGATAGTTGTCGTCCATCACGACCTCGAACTCGAGCAGTTCGTAGCTTTCGTATTGCCCGTCCGTGAGGACCGTCTCCACCTCATCGCGGGCGTCCTGTTCGAAGTTCCCCGCCTCGTAGGAGGCGTAGGTGATCCCGCCGAGGAACACCGCGAAGACGAGGACGATAACGACGAGTCCGACGATCCGCTGGCGGAGGCGCTGTTCCGTCTCCCCCATCTGGAACAGGTTCTCCGGTCGGTAGCCGGCGTACCACAGCGTCAACAGGCCCGCCAGGTTCACCGACAGCAGGTTGACGAGGACGAGGACCGTCGCACCGATCGCGGCCGTCGGTTGTCCCCACGCGAGCGTGATCCCCGCGACGCCGGCGGGCGGAATCAACGCCGCCGCGATCATCACGCCGACGAGCGCGACGGAGGTTCCCGTCGCGATGCTGACGACTCCCGCGACGCCCGCGCCGAGGGCGATCGCGAGCGACAGCAAGTCGGGCGCGAGCCGTTCGGAGATCTCGCCGACGCTCGAGAGGACGAGGTCGGGCGGGACGATGTTCATCGACCGTACCAGAACCGCGAAGATCGCCGCCGCCCCGATCGCGACCACGACGCCGAGGATCTGGTAGGTGATGCTCTCGATGAACAGCTCCTCGTCGTCGATCACCGTGCCGACGCTGGCCCCAAGCGCCGGCCCGATCAGCGGCGCGATCACCATCGAGCCGACGACGACCGCGGGCGAGTCCAACAGCAGTCCCGCGGTCGCGACCACGGCGCTGATGACCGTCATCACCACGTAGACGGGAAAGCTCGGCGTCAGATCGTCGGCCTCCGCCTGCAGCTCCTGGCGCGAGATGCGGTCCGATCCGACGTCGCCTTCCTCGTACTCCTCGCGTAGTGCCTGGAACCGCCGGGAGATCACCGTCTCCGCGTCGACGACGACCGTGTAGGCGTCCTCGTCGACGCCGGCCGCCTGAATCTCGTCGAGCACCGGTTCGACGGCCGCGTCCGGTAACGGAAAGTAGACGACCGCCGTGTACTCCCGACTGCCGGTCTCGTCGGTCACGACGTAGTCGATCTCCCGCTCGTCGAGCGTCTCGAGGATCGTCTCTCGCTTCCCCGTCGGTACCGTCAACTGTACGAGCCGCACGTGTCCGTCTGAGACTGCGGGGGATCATAACTCCGGGGCATCCCGTTCCGCCGGGGCGGACGTTCCGCCTCGAGGGGATCGAATCGTTTCGCCGTTTTCTTATAGTGATTTCTGGGAGTGTGCGTATGATACGGCGTCTCGCCTCGGTAGCCGGTGCGGTGATACTGGTCTTCGCCGGTGGCCTCCTCGCAGTCGTCGGGCGCGACGTTCTCACCGATCCCGTCACCGCGACGGTCGTCGCCGGTCTCGTCCTCGCGTCGCTCCTGTGGATCACCGGCAGCCTCACCGATTCGGTCTCGATCGGTCAACTGGCCGTGCCGTGGAACGCATTCGTCGGAGCGGCAAACGTCGTCCTGTCGGTTACCGTCGTTCTCTCGACGGTCCGATCCGCCGTCGTCACCGGTGCCGAGAGCGCCTGGTTTATCGCCGCGGCGATGATCGCCGGCGGCGTCTCGCTGTCATGGCTGGGCGCCCAGATCGCCTTCGACAGCCGCCACGTCGACCTCGAGTCGACGCCCTCGAGCGGACGAGTGCTCGCCGTCGCGTTGCTCGTCGCCGGGGCGTTCGGCCTCGGATTGCTCGCGGGGAGGGTGGTGTAGCGGCCCGTCCGCGCGTGGGCGAGTGTGATTTCGGGACGAGGCGAGCGTTCGGCCCCCGTTCAGTGTATATAAAGGGACGAGGTGCCTACACCGGCGTATGTTCGATACTCGCCCCAATCGAGGGGCCGAAATCGCCCTCGTCGGCCGCTCGAACGTGGGCAAATCCACGCTCATGCGCGAGCTGACCGGCCACAGCTTCGACACCGGCGGCAAACCCGGCGTCACCCGCTCGCCCAACCACTACGACTGGGCCCCGGAGGACTTCGTCATCACCGACCTCCCAGGCTTCGGATTCATGAGCGGCGTCGACGAAGAGCACCGCGAGCAGATCAAGACCGACATCGTCCACTACCTCGAGGAGTACGCCGACAACGTCCTCGTCGCGATTCTCGTCGTCGACGGCAAGAGCGTCATCGACATCATCGACCGCCACTCCGGCCCCGACGAAATCCCCTACGACGTCGAGATGTTCCACTTCCTGCGCGATCTCGACGTTCCGACGATCGTCGCCGTCAACAAGATGGACAAGGTCGACGACGAGGACGAGCGACTCGACGCCCTCTGCGACCGCCTCGGCCTCTACCCGCCCTGGAAGCAGTGGCAAGACACCGTCGCCCCCATCAGCGCGAAGAAGGGACAACTCGAGCCGCTGAACGAGGCCGTTCGGAGCCATCTGCACGAGCAGAATAGGGACGATCTGTTCAAGTTCTTCTAACGACCTTTTGCCGAGGGACGTCGCGCGTGCGGCAGCGTCCCTCGGCAAAAGGTCGATCAAAAGCACTCCTCCCTCCTCTCCACTCACTTCGTTCGTTCCGAGTCGGTCGTCGGCCCGCTCGCTTACCCCGTCTCACGGCCTTCGGCCGTTCGACTGTTCGCGGCGCGTAGCGCCGCGCACGGCTTCGCTCGCGGTCGAAACAGGGGAAACGCCTGCCCTTCCCCGGATCGCGCGACTCTCGCAGTCGCTCGAGCCGCGCTCTCGGCCATGTTACGTCAGAGACACCGTCAGACCACGCGGTTGTGGAACTCCTCGCCGTCTTCGATTCGGTGGACGTTCTCGCGAACGATATCGCCCACGTCCCGGAAATAGTCCCGCGTGTACGCGGCGCAGTGGGGTGAGACGATCACCTCGTCCATCCCCCACAGCGGCGACTCCTCGGGTAACGGCTCCTCCTCGAAGACGTCCAGGGCCGCCCCCGCGAGGGTATCCGCCTCGAGGGCGTCGATCAGCGCCGGTTCGTCGACCACCGGCCCTCGAGCGACGTTCACGAAATACGCGTCGTCGCGCATCGCATCGAACGCCTCGTCGTCGAAGCGGTGGTAGGTCTCGTCGGTCAGCGGCACCGTAACGATCACGAACTCCGCCGCTTCGATCGCTTCGAACAACCGGTCGGTCGCGTAGATCTCGTCGAAGCCGGGAACCGGATCGCCGGAGCGGCGGACCCCCGTCACGCGGACGCCCAGCGCGCCCAGCGTTTCCGCGACGCCGCGACCGAGCGTGCCGGTGCCGACGACGCAGGCCGTCGAGCCCGGGAGGGTAAAGGCCTCGTCCCACTCCGGCCGCTCCCACCGCCGTTCGTGCTGGTTCGCGACGTGGTCGTGGAGCCGTCGAGCGAACATGAGCAGGTAGCCCGCGACCGTCTCGCCGACGGTCCGGTCGTGAATGCCCGTGCTGTTCGTGAGGACGACGCCGCGCTCCTCGAGTTGGTCGAACGGAAATCGGTCGACGCCGGCCTGAATCGAGTGGATCCACTCCAGATCGAGGAACGCCTCCCGATACTCGAGGGTGACGACCGCGTCGTAGGCCGCGATCCCGTCGTCGACGACCTCGACCTCGATCGGGAGGTCGGCGAGGTGCGTCGCGAGCTCCCCCGGCGGAAAGACGTCGCGGACCGACTCGTGGATGCCCAGACTGTCGACCGGCGACTCGAGTTGGGTGCTCATGCACGCCGCTACGAACGACCGAAGATTGAACCTTTGGTCGGTTTCGGCACGGAAGCCGATCTCGCGGACGGATTTTCTGACTCGGAGAGCGCCCTTTCGTATTGATATACCACTGGTCGTACCGTTCGGGTATGCAACGACGAGGGGACGCCGTCGCGAACGGCGAACGCGGGATCGGAACGAGTCGCGTCACTCGACGGCGCACGCTGATCGGGGTCGGGACGCTGGCCGTTACCGGGTTGGCCGGATGCTCGGCCGCGGCGAACGAGAGACTCGAGGACGTGACCGTCTTCAACGAGACGGACGAGCCGATCGACGGGACGATCGAAATCGCCGGTCCGGACGGCGAGATCGCCCTGTCGGACGCGTTCGATCTCGCATCGCGGGACGAGGAAGGCGACGGGGACTCGAACGCGTCGGCGGCGTACGAGCGGGTCTGGGGAGTCGTCGGCGACTACGAGGTTTCCGTCGACCTGGCTGACGGATTCGACGTCGCCGGGAAAACGCGTGCGAACGAAACGGTGACGATCGAGGACACCGATAGCGCACTGCTCGCCGTCGTTCTCGGCTCGGACGACCGCGAAGACGAGATCGGTTTCGCCGTCGGAGAACGCTGGAGCGACTTCGATCGGTAGTCGCGGTACGGCCACCGCGGAGACTCATCCGTCGCGTCACATCGGATTCCGCGGGATCGAAGGAGATGCGTCTCCGAGGCGCTGAGACGGTGGCTCAGTGAAAGCTATCATCACAAGGGGCTAAGCGGGGGTAACTCTCGTCATCGCCACCGATCGATACTACCCCCGTCGAACGCAAAAGCCTCACGGACGGCCGTTCGCGTCCGAAGTCCGCCCGTCACGAGCCCCGACGAGCAGTCGCGGCCGAATACCGCTACCACTCCTCGAGTCCGCACACTACCACTCCTCGAGTCCGCGCAGTTCCGCTGCCACGTCCCCCGCGGCGCCGGGATCGAGCGCGCCGCGTTCGGTCACGATCTCGGAGACGCAGTCGGCGGGCGTCACGTCGAACGTCGGGTTCAGCGCGTCGATCGCGGCGTCGCCGTCGTACACCGCGGCCCGGTCGCCGGACTCGAGGTTCACGGCCTCGCGGGTCGAGACCTTGTCCGTCGCCGCGACGACGGACACCGGAATCCCCTCGCGATCGGCGGCGACCGCCAGCGTTCGCGTCCCGGTCTTGTTTACGACGGCACCGTCGGGCAAGACGGTGTCCGCGCCGACCACGACGCGGTCGACGTCCGCGTCGGCCAGCACGTGCGCCGCCGCCGCGTCGGTGTGGACCGTCACGGCGCTCGCCGTCGTTTCGGCCAGCGTTTCCGCGACGTCGATCCCCTCGCGAGCCGGCCGCGATTCGGCGACGAAGACGCGCGACGGCTCGGCCCGCCGGAGCGCCTCGAGGACGGTTCCCGACCGCGAGAGAGTCGCGACGCTGCCCCGGATCCGCTCGCTTGCGGTTTTCGCGGTCGCTTCGTCGGCCCTCAGCGCGCGGTCGACGGTCGAAAGCGCGGACTCGAGCACCGCGGCTGCACCCGTCCCCGCCCCGGCACCGCCGTCCGCGCCGGCCATCGTCCGATTCACTCGGTTCCGGAGGACGGCCATCGACGGCCGGGCCTCGAGCAACCGGCCCGCGAGTTCGGCGATTTCGTCCCGCTCGCCATCCGGATCCGCACCGAACGCATCCCGTTCGGCTACGAGGAGGCCCGCTCGATCGCGCAGCACCTCGAGCGCGCGCAGCGAGAGGTATGCGGCCCCGTGTTCGTCGTCGGCCGCGAGCGACCGGACCGTCGGCGCGACCCGCTCGTAGGCGGTCCACAGTTCGGGGACCGTCCGGCGGTCCCCGCCGACGCCCGCGAGCAGTTCGGTGGGGGGCACCCACTCGAGGGCGTCGTGTTCCTCGCTCAGTTCGATCTCGCGGGTTTCGCAGTCGAAGAGGTAGGGGTGGACGACCCACTCGCGTGCGAGGTCGGGGTCCTCGAACTCGACCGGTCGCCCGGAGCGGACGAGCGAGACGGCGTCAGTCTCGAGGCCGGTCTCCTCGCGGATCTCCGCGAGAATCTGCTCGTCCGGCCGGCCTTCCGCGAAGCCGGAGACGCCGCCCCATCGTCCCGCGTAGGTCCCGACCGCGTCGCTGCGACGCAGCAAGAGGACCTCGCCGCGGTTCCGAAGGAACGCGGTGACGACGTGAGTCGGGTCGTCGCTCTGGGTGTCGGTGTCCGGGCACATACGATGGCCCACGGCGACCGGGAAGGTGTCGCTTTCGACCGCGCCGCTGGGCCGCGAGGCGCTCGCCAGAGCCCGTCCTCGAGCGAGTGAGACGGACGACGAGGGATCGTCCGCTGACGAACGCTTTTCGGAACTGGCGGACGAACGCACGGCCATGACCCGTATCGCGATCGTGTCCGACACCCACGTGCCCACTCGAGAGCCGGAGCTTCCCGGGTGGGTCGTCACCGAGATCGAGGCCGCCGACCACACCATCCACGCGGGCGATTTCGAGTCGTTCGGGGCCTACGAGCGGTTCGTCGACCTCACGGGCGGTGAGTTGACGGCCGTCCTGGGCAACGTGGACCCGGCGACGCTCGACGTGCCGACGACGGCCACCCTCGAGATCGACGGCGTGCCGTTCGTCGTCACCCACGGCGACGGATCGTCGGGCGACTGGCGGGACCGAGTCGTCGAGACGGCCCGCGAGGAAGCGGGTGCGGATGCCGAAACGACGCTCGTCGCCGTCGCCGGTCACACCCACGAGGTGGTCGACGAGACAGTCACGTTCGACGAGTCCCGACCGGCCGACGAGGGCCGCGCAGCCGGTCGCGTTCGGATACTCAATCCGGGGAGCGCCACCGGCGCTGCACCCACGACTCGCGAGACGATGTACGTCGCGACCGTCGACGACGGCGATCTCACCGTCGAGTTACGGACCGACTGACCGTCGGCGGGCGGCCGCGACGGGGAGAATATACTCGCGAGGCGAGTGCGTGAACTATACCTACCTCGGCTACCCCTGTCTGACCATGACACGGCACATGACGAGAGTACTCGACGGCGAATCGGCCGGGGGCCACGAGGGGAGAAGGGTCGATGACGGGAGGTGAACCGAGAGCGGACGGGGGCGCGATCGGCGACCGCGAGACGCGGATCGGCGTCGACGTCGGCGGAACCTTCACCGACGTGGCGCTCTCCGTCGACGACCGGCTCGTCACCGCGAAGGTGCCGACGACCGACGACCAGCACGTCGGCGTCATCGAGGGGATCGACAAGGCCTGCGACCGCGCCGGGATCGCGCCGAGCGATATCGACGGCTTCGCCCACGCGATGACCGTCTCGGTCAACGCCCTCCTCGAGCGCGACGGCGCGAAAACGGCGCTCGTGACGACCGAGGGCTTTCGCGACGTCCTCGAGATCGGTCGACAGGACCGACCCGATCTCTACGATCTCGAGGCCGAGAAACCCGACCCGCTGGTCCCGCGCGAGCTGCGGTTCGAAGTCGACGAACGGACGACGACCGAGGGCGTCGAGCGGGCGGTCGACGCCGACGCGGTCCGCGACATCGCGGCGACCCTGCGCGAGCGCGACGTCGAGGCGGTCGCGGTCTCCCTGCTGCACGCCTACGCGGATCCCGACAACGAGCGGGTCGTCGCCGAAACGCTGCGCGAGGAACTCGCGGTTCCGGTCTCCGCGTCCCACGAGGTGCTCGCGGAGTTCCGCGAGTTCGAGCGGACGTCCACGACGGCCGCCGACGCCTACCTCCGACCGGCGATCGACGGCTACGTCGGCCGGCTGGTCGAGGAAGCCGACGCCGCGGGGGCCCCCGAACCGTGGATCATGCAGGCCAACGGCGGCATCGCAGACTCCAAAACGGTCCGCGAGCGCGCCGTGACGACGACGCTCTCGGGGCCGGCCGCCGGCGTCGTCGGCGCCGGGGCGACCGTCGACGACGCCGACGTCGAGGGGCTCGTCACCTTCGACATGGGCGGCACCTCGAGCGACGTGAGTCTCGTCAGGGACGGGCGAGCGGAGCGGACGACCGACGCCGAGATCGACGGATTGCCGATCCGGACGCCGATGGTCGACGTGAACACCGTCGGCGCGGGCGGCGGCTCCGTCGCCCGGGTCGACCCCGGCGGCGCGCTCCGGGTCGGCCCGGAGTCCGCGGGCGCCGATCCCGGCCCCGCCTGCTACGGTCGCGGGGGGACCGAGCCGACCGTCACCGACGCCGCCCTCGCGCTCGGCTACATCGGCCCCGACACCGCGCTGGGCGGGGAACTGACGCTCGACGTCGACGCCGCCCGCGACGCGCTCGAGGGACTGGCGGACGAGGCCGGCCTCGAGGATGCGCTCGAGGCCGCCCGCGGGGTCTACCGCGTGGCGAACGCGACCATGACGCGGACGATCCGGGCCGTCACCGTCGAGCGCGGGCACGACCCCCGGGAGTTCGCGCTCGTGGCCTTCGGCGGCGCGGGGCCGATGCACGCCGCGGCGCTGGCGGACTCGCTGTCCGTCGACCGGGTCGTCGTCCCGCGACCGAGCGGGGTCCTATCGGCCTTCGGCCTCCTCGCGGCCGACGAGAGCTACGATGCGGCCCGTACCGTCGGAGCAGACCTCCGGGCGGCCGATCCGGCGGATCTCGAGGCGGTGTACGACGACCTCGTGGCGGACGTCCTCGCGGACGCGTCCGATCCGGACGCGGCGCGGGTCGAGCGCGCCGCCGACTGCCGGTACGCGGGCCAGAGCTTCGAGCTGACGGTAGCCGTCGACGGCGAGTTCGACGCGGACGAGGTCGCCGAACGCTTCCACGACGCCCACGAGCGGGCCTACGGCTACGCGATGGACGAATCGGTCGATGTCGTCACCCTCCGCGCGACGGCGGCGGTCCCCGGCTCGGAGCCGACGATCAGCCACGACGGCGCGGGCGACGACATCGTCGGCACTCGGCGAGTGCACTTCGCCGGCGGCGCGCGCTCGGCGACCGTCTTCGATCGGGATCGGCTCGCGCCCGGCGCGACGGTGTCCGGGCCGGCGGTTCTGGAACAGGCCGAGAGCACGACCGTCGTCCCGCCAGCGTGGACCGGCGACGTGCTCGCGGACGGCACGCTGGTGCTGACTCGAGCGAGCGACGCGACGGAGGGACGACGATGACCGCGAATACCGACGAAACGGACGACGGCGGCGACGGGAGCATCGATCCGGTCACCCTCGAGGTGGTGCGCAATCAACTGGAGAGCGTCGCCGAAGAGATGGGGCAGACCCTGATCCGGGGGGCGTACTCGCCGAACATCAAGGAGCGACGGGACTGCTCGACGGCGCTGTTCGACGCCGACGGGCGGCTGATCGCGCAGGCCGAACACATCCCGGTCCACCTCGGCGCGATGCCGGCGGCCGTCGCGGCCGTCCGGGAGCGCGACCCGAAACCGGGCGACGTGTTCGTGCTCAACGACCCCTTCACCGGCGGAACGCACCTGCCGGACGTGACGATGGTCTCGCCGCTCGCGCCCGGCCGCGACGAGAGCGGCGCGGACGATGAGCGGGCTCTCGACGGCGAGACCGATGACCGAAACGGCGGCGAGATCGTCGGCTACGCCGTCTCTCGCGCCCACCACGCCGACGTGGGCGGGATGACCCCCGGCAGCATGCCGGCCGGCTCGAGGGAGATCTATCAGGAGGGGCTCCGGCTCCCGCCGACCCGGCTCGTCGCGGGCGGGCAGGTCAGGGAGGAGGTCCGCTCGCTCGTCCTCGCGAACGTGCGCAACCCCCGCGAGCGCCGGGCCGACCTCCGGGCGCAGCGGGCGGCCAACGAACGCGCCGAAACCCGGCTCGGCTCGCTGTTCGACGAGCACGGCCGCGAGACCGTTCTCGAGGGGTTCGACGCGGTGATCGACTACTCCCGCGAGCGCGTCGAACGCGAGATCGCGGCGCTCCCCGACGGCAGCTACGAGGCGACGGACGTGCTCGAGGGCGACGGCGTGACCGACGAGGATGTCCAGATCGGCGTCGCGGTGACGGTCGACGGCGATCGCATCGAGGTGGACTTCTCGGGAACCGACGACCAGCTCGCGGGGAACTTGAACGCGCCGCTCGCGGTCGCGAAGAGCGCCGTCTACTTCGTCGTGCGCTGTCTGACCGACCCCGATATTCCGCCCAATCACGGCTGCTACGAACCGGTCGAGATCAGCGCGCCCGAAGGCTCGTTGCTCGATCCGGAGCCGCCCGCGGCGGTCGTCGGCGGCAACGTCGAGACCAGCCAGCGAGTCACCGACGCCGTCTTCACCGCGCTCGCGCGGGCCGCACCGGACCGCGTGCCGGCGCAAGGGCAGGGCACCATGAACAACCTCACTATCGGCGCGCGGGACGGCTCCGTCACCTACTACGAGACGATCGGCGGCGGCTTCGGCGCGCGTCCGGACCGCGACGGGATGGACGGCGTCCAGGTCGGCATGACCAACACGCTCAACACGCCCGTCGAGGCGCTCGAGACCGAGTACCCGCTCCGAGTCGAACGCTACGCGCTCCGGGAGGGCAGCGGCGGTCGCGGGCGATATCGAGGTGGGGAGGGGCTCGAGCGCGCGGTGACCGTCGAGACCGACGCGACGGTGTCGCTGCTGACCGAGCGCCGCCGGCACGCGCCGACGGGCGTCGCCGGCGGGGAAAGCGGCGCGACCGGCGAGAACCTGATCGACGGCGAGGCGGTGCCCGCGAAGACGACCGTCGACGTGGCGGCCGGGACGACGGTGACCGTCAGGACGCCCGGCGGCGGCGGACACGGCGAGCCGGACGAGCGAGAGGAGTAGGCGCTCTCGGTCGTCCACGCCTATTATCCGGTGACGGTGCCCTTTTGACGGCGCTCGCCAACTCTCCCGTATGGAACTCAACGGCGTGGCGGACCTGCCCGAGATCCGCCCCGGCGACGACATCGCCGCCCTCGTCGCGGATCGGGCCGCTCTCGAGCCCGGCGACGTGCTCACGGTCGCGAGCACGATCGTCTCGAAGGCCGAGGGCCGGACGGCGAATCTCGAGGAGTACCCGGTCAGCGGACGGGCGGAAGAGATCGCCGACCGGATCACGGAGGTGGCCGACGAGGAGAAGGACCCGCGATTCGCGCAGGCGGTCCTCGAGGAGAGCACGGAACTGCTGATCGACGCGCCCTTCCTGTTGACCGAAACCCGGTTCGGCCACGTCTGCGTCAACGCGGGGATCGATCGCTCGAACGTGCCGGATCACGACCTGTTACTCTTGCCGAAGCGACCGACCGAGAGCGCCGAGCGGATTCGATCGGGGCTCGAGCGGCGGGGTATCGAGGACGTCGCGGTGATCGTCACGGACACCTGCGGTCGCCCGTTCCGACACGGCCAGCGCGGCGTCGCGCTCGGCTGGGCCGGGATGCCCGCGAGCAGGGACTGGCGGGGCGAGCTCGACCGGGACGGCCACGAGCTCGGCGTCACCGTCCAGTCGGTCGTCGACGAACTCGCCGCCGCCGCGAACCTCGTCACCGGCGAGGGAGCCGGCGGCACGCCCGCCGTCGTCGTCCGGGACTGGGAGTTCGGCGACCACGAGGGGAGCGACGAACTCTTTCGATCCGTCGAGAGCGACTTCGTTCGGCAGTCGCTTCGGGAGTGGAGGTTCGGCGAATGAGTGAGAACACCGACTCGAGTGACGATCCGACGTGGGGCATCGAACTCACGCCCGAACACCCGCCCGAACGAGTGGCCGGCCTGGCTGCGCTCGCGGAGGACGAGGGGTTCGACGTCGCGTTCGCGAGCAGCCACTACTTCAATCGGGATCCGTTCGTGGTGCTCTCCCGGATGGCCGACGCTACCGACGAGATCCGGCTCGGGCCGGGCGTCGTCAATCCGTACGAAACGCACCCCGTGAAACTGGCCGCGCAGACGGCGACGATCGACGAGATTAGCGACGGCAGAGGCGTCTTCGGCGTCGGCGCGGGCGACCGTTCCTCCCTGTCGAACCTCGGCCTCGAGCGCGACAGCCCGCTCCGGCGCGTCCTCGAGACGTTCGACCTCGCTCGAGAGCTCTGGGACGGCCGGACGGTCACCCACGAGGGGACGTTCACGGCGCGGGACGCGTCGCTCAACCTCGAGCCGCCGTCCGAGGACGTTCCGGTCTACGTCGGCGCGCAGGGCCCGCACATGCTCCGGATGAGCGCGAAACACGCCGACGGCGTGCTGGTCAACGCCGCCCACCCGCGAGACCTCGAGTGGGCGGCGGGCCAGCTCGAGCAGGGATTGGCCGAGCGGCCCGCCGAGCACGGCGATTTCGAGTCGCTCGCGTTCGCGAGCGTCAGCGTCGCCGGCGACGAAGACGCGGCGCGCGAGGCCGCCCGACCACCCGTCGCCTTCATCGTCGGCGGGGCCGCCGAGCCGGTCCTCGAGCGCCACGATATCGACCGCGAGGTCGCGACCGCGGTGAGCGAGGCGCTCGAGCGAGGGGCGCTTCCCGAGGCCTTCGAGCGCGTTACCCCGGCGATGATCGACGCGTTCTGTATCGCGGGAACGACGGAGACGGTCGCGGACCGGTTCGCCGCGGCGCTCGAGCACGTCGACGGGATCGTCGTCGGCTCGCCACTGGGTCCGAATCTCGAGGACGCGGTCGAACGGGCGAGCGAGGCGCTCGAGCGGGCAGCTGAGATGCGGCGCGAGTGAAAAGGTGACTGCCGCGGTCAGTTCGCCGTGAAGAGGTCCCCGACCGCGCCGAGGGTGAGGACGCCGAAGACGCCCATCGAGAAGACGACGAGGAGCGCGCCGATCAGGATGAGTAGCGGTGCGAGTCCTGCACCCATCGCGACGTCACCGAAGAGTTCGGTCATCTCGAAGAGGTCGTCCACGACGCGGTTCGCGACGTTCAGCGGTGTGACGGTGTCCATATTCGGGCGTTGTGACCCGTACTACTTGGCCGTACCGGTCCCGCTCAGTTCCGCTCGCCGTGAGTCGTCCTCGAGGGCGGAGGCGAGCGATTAAGCCGCCGGCGTTCGTACCTCCGTCCGTGACCGACGACGCGACGCTCTCGGACTTCGCGTCCGCCGCTACCGACGGGCCGGACGACGACTCGAGTACCGACGGAGACGGCGACGGAAACGGCGACTCGACAGCGGGAGCCGACTCCGACGTTCAGTCAGCGGACACGAACGACCCCAGTGGCGAGGCGGGACTCTCCACGTACGCCTGGGGCGAGTTCGACTGCGGTCAGTGCGACGGCGCGACCGACCGCGTCTGGCGTTCGGACGGCGATCTGGTCTGTCCCGACTGCAAGGAGTGGTAACGGATGACTGGCCGCGGTAACAGCGGACTTTCCGAGGGATGCCTGCGAATGTGCTCCCGAAGATTTATATCTTCGTCGCGGTTCTATTGAGATGCAATGGCGAAAGGTACGGTCGACTTCTTCAACGACACAGGCGGCTACGGATTCATCGAAACTGACGACGCGGACGACGACGTGTTCTTCCACATGGAAGACGTCGGCGGCCCGGACCTCGAAGAGGGGCAGGAGGTCGAGTTCGATATCGAGGAGGCCGAAAAAGGCCCACGCGCGACGAACCTCGAGCGAGTCTAAGCTGTTCCGTCGAGTGGTATCGTTTTCTGATTGTTACTCGGGTAGCGGCTGCTCTCGGGTGTGAGTGGAACTGTTCTCGTGTGAGATCGTTCGTGACTCGGACTACCGTCAGTCAGTTCCGGCGCGACCGCGATCGTCCTGCGGTCGCGCCGGTACATCGGTACGGCAGACCGTCTCACTCGATGACGCGCTCGGGACGAGCGCAGCGCCACGACGGCCCGACGACGGCGGCGTCTTCTCGCGTAACAGGTGTTTAATATGACACAAAGCATATGTTCCGGAGCCACGGATGTCGTCGTAATGACCGGGTCGTCCGGGTCCCCGCGGACACCTTCGACACTATGACAGATGCAAACCCGACGGTAGACGCAAGCCCCGAGTCGGCGGCCGACGGCGACGCCCTCTCAATTTCGGCGGTCGAACGACTGTGTACCGACATCGAAACGAACGTCTCGCGCGTAATCGTCGGCCACGACGATGTCATCGAGCACGTCATCACCGCCGTCCTCGGGCGCGGACACGTCCTGCTCGACGACGTTCCCGGCGTCGGCAAGACCATGCTGGCGCGCTCGATCGCTACGTCCGTCGACTGCACGTTCAGTCGCATCCAGTTCACGCCGGATCTCCTCCCCACCGACGTCACCGGCGTGAACGTCTTCAACCAGCAGACCCGCGAGTTCGAGTTCCAGTCCGGCCCCGTCTTCGGCAACATCGTTCTCGGCGACGAGATCAATCGCGCGCCACCCAAGACGCAGGCCGCCCTGCTCGAGGCCATGGAGGAGGGGCAGGTCACCACCGACGGCCGGACGCGCGAGCTGCCGACGCCGTTTACCGTGATCGCGACGCAAAACGCCGTCGAACCGAATCGCACCTACGATCTGCCCTTCGCCGAACTCGACCGGTTCATGAAGAAGCTCCACCTCGGCTATCCGGAGCCCGAGGAGGAGGCGGAGCTGCTCGGCCGGACCGTCGGCGACCACCCCATCGAGTCGCTCGAGCCGGTGACCGACCGCGAGACGCTCGTCGCCGCCCGCGAAACCGTCTCGACGGTGCGGGTCGCGGAGCCGGTTCGAGCGTACGTGACGCGGCTCGCGGCGTACACCCGCGAGCACGCGCACATCGGCGTCAGTCCCCGCGGGACGATCTCGTTGCTGCGGGCGGCGCAGGCCCGGGCCGTCACGAACGGCCGGGAGTACGTGACTCCCGACGACGTGCAGGCCGAGGCCCCCGTCGTCATGAGCCACCGGATCAAGACGGACGGTCGCGACCGCACCGGCGACGCGGTCGTCGAGGACGCACTCGAGCGCGTCCCGGTCGAATGAGCCGCCCGCATCGACCTCGATTGACGCTCCGCGGCTGGACCGCGGTCGCCGCCGTCGTCGTGGCCGTCGCGCTGAGCTGGGAGTTCGGTCCTCGCGCGCTGAACGCGATCGTCGTCCCCCTGGTCGTCGTTTTGCTCGCCGGCCTCGTCACGACCGCCCGAACCGACCGACCGCGCGTCGATCGACAGCCCGTCGCCGAGGGATTCATCGGCGAGCAGCGGCGGGTCGAGGTCGCGATCGTGACCGACGGGCCGATCGCCGCGACCGTCCGCGACACCGTCGGTAACGGCCTCTCGTCGACCGCGGAACCCGTCGCCGAGACGACCCTCGACGGCGACGAGACGGTCGCCTACGACGTGCGACTCGAGGCGCGGGGCCGCCACCGGGTCGGTCCGCTGTCGATCGTCGTCAGCGACGTCGTCGGCCTCGTCGAGCGCCGGTTCGAGTACGAGGCGACGACGACCGTTCTCGTCTACCCGCGCATCCACGAGCTGGGCAGCGGCCCCGCCGCCGACCTCCGGGCGCTCGCCGGCGTCGCCGATCGGCGCGATCGCGAGGAGTTCGACCACCTCCGGGAGTATCAACGCGGGGATCCGCTCCGTGACGTCCACTGGAAGACCGCCGCCAAGCGCCCCGACGACGAACTGGTCGTCACGGAGTACGCTGACGACGAGGCGGTCGGAGCCGTCACGGTCGCGGCCGAATGCGTCACCGACCGCGACGACGAGATGGCGGCCGCCGCCGCCAGCGTCGCGACGGCGCTCCTCGAGCGAGGCGCGCCGGTCGGGCTCAGCCTTCCCGACGAGACCCAGCGGCCGGGAGACGGACGAGAACACCACCGCGAACTGCTGGGACTACTGGCCGTCGCCGGACCCGGCGAACTCGACGACGGGACGCGACGGGACGCCGACGTGCTGGTCCAGGCCGACGCGAACGGGACGACGATCGTCGTCGACGACCGGGAGATTCCCTTCGAGCGGCTCCGCGGTGGAGATCGAAGCCGAGGAGAGGGAAGGGGCGATGGCAATCGCGACGCACAACGCGGCCGGGGCGATTACGACAGTCGACGCGAACGCGACGACCGCGGACGATCGGAGGCGCGTCCATGAGTACGGACTCGTCCGGACGCGTCGGCGATCGGACGGTATCGCTCGATACGGACCGAACCGTCGACTCCGACATCGTCCGACCCGTCGCCCTGGCCTGCGTGCTGGCCCTGACGGCGTCGTACGTGAGCGTCCTCTACGGGATAACGCGAGTCGTCGGCGGCAGTCAGTCGCTGTTCGCGCTCGTCGCAACGATGCTCGTCGCGGCGACGGTGCTCGCGCGACTGATCCGGCCGCGAACCGCGGCGGTCCTCGCACTGGCGGCGACCGGGATCGGCTTCGGCTACTACCTCACGTCGGCCGGCGTCGATCCCGGGGTCGTCTTTACGGCCACCGACGCGCTCGTCTCCGACACCGTCGCGCTCGCGACCGGTCTCCCCCTCCTCCGGATGCTGCAGGCGGGCGTCTGGACGCTGGGATTCGCGCCCGCTCCCGTCTTCCTCTCGTGGTATCTCGCCCTTCGAGGGCGATACGCGCTCAGCGTCGTCCCCGGCGGGGCCGCGCTGGGCTTTCTCGTGCTGACCGGCGACGCGGGCGTGCCCGCCACCCTGGCCGGCACCCTCGCCGCCATCGGCGCCGTCGCCGCCGGCGAACTCGAGAAGCGGGGCGGCTCGATCCGGCAGGCGGACCTGCTCGCGGCCCTGTTCGCGCTGATCGTCGTCCTCTCGATGACGGTCACGATCGTCCCCGGCCAGCCGTCCGGGCCGACCCACCTCGTCCAGGGCGAAGCCGGCACGCTCGAGGCGACGCTCGATACCGCGCCCCAGCGGTCGGGGATCTCCGGGCAGGTCGACCTCTCGCCGGAGGTGCGGTTCACGGTCGAGTCCGACCGGCGGTCGTACTGGCGCACGGGCGTCTACGATCGCTTCACCGGCGACGAGTGGATTCGGACCGGGCAGAGCGACCGGTACGACGGACGGATCGGATCGCCGCCTGGCGACTACGATCGGGTCGAACAGACCATCACCGCCGAGACGAAACTGGGGATCATGCCCGTCGCCCCACACCCGATCTCGCTCGGCGGCGACGTGACGCGGCGGACGAGCGTCTCCACCCACGGCCAGCCGCGGCCCGAAACGCCGCTCGAGGCGGGTGACAGCTACAAGGTCGAGAGCGCGATCGTCGACGCCGGTCCGTCCGCGCTCCGGGCTGCCGGGACGAGCTATCCCGACGCCGTCACCGAACACTACCTTCAGACGCCCGAAAGCACCTCGAGCGAGTTCCGGGAGCGCACCGCCGAGATCACGGCCGACGCCGACAATCCCTACGAGACCGCGGTCGCGATCGAGCGCCACCTCGAGTCCTCGAAGGAGTACTCGCTGAAGGTCTCCAAGCCCCCCGGAAACGCCGCCGAGGAGTTCCTGCTCGAGATGGACGAGGGCTACTGCGTCTACTTCGCGACGACCATGACGCAGATGCTCCGCGAGGAGGGCGTCCCGGCCCGCTACGTCACCGGCTACACGAGCGGCCAGCAGGTCGACGACGACAAGTACGTAGTCCGCGGGCTTGACGCCCACGCCTGGGTCGAGGTCTACTTCCCCGACCACGGCTGGGTCCGGTTCGACCCGACGCCGGGGGACGGCCGCGACGACGTTCACACCGACCGGCTCGAGGAGGCCCGCGAAAACGGCAACGAGGACGCCGACACCGAGGAGAGCGCCGACGTTCCGATTCGCGACGAACCGTCCGACGATCCCGAGGACGACCCGAACGATCCGTCCGGGCCCGACCCCGACGACCCGAACGATCCAGGCGAACCGAACGATCCAAACGAACCGAACGAGCCGAACGGGTCGCCGAACGAGCCGGCCAACGGAACGAACGAGAGCCCGTCCGACCGCACCGAGGGCACCGAGTCGAACGACGACGAGCCGCTCGTCACGGTCACGCGCGAAACGGCGGTGCTCGGAATCGTCCTCCTCCTCGGGTTCGCTACAGGCGTGCGCCGGACGGACGCGACGACGCGCGCCCGTCGCGAACTGGGGATCTACTGGCACGGCCGCCGGCGCGATCCCGATCTGGACGCCGAGCGCGCATTCGCCCGGCTCGAGCGGCTGCTCGCGCGCCGGTACCGGCCGCGGCGTCGGTCGGAATCGGCTCGAGCGTACCTGACGGCGCTGTCGGCGGCGGCGGACGACGCAGCCGACGCGGAGCCGATCGATTCGCGGACCGAACTCGTCGTCGACCACTACGAGCGAGCGACCTACGGCGGCGGTATCAGCCGGGCGGACGCCGACGAAGCGATCGGGATCGTCGACGATATCGCTCGAGAGACCCTTCCAGTGGTCGGTCGGCTCCGATAAAACCCGAAGCAGTCCGGAGTTCGCGGCGATCGAACGTGAACTCGAGTCGTTCACCGCCGGCCAGTTACCAGTAACTCCCCGCTCACTCAAAAAGAACCGCGCGAAAGCATGCGGGTCCCGATAGTGTTTAATATGCCCGTTTCATAGCTACGAACGTAATGTCGGAAGTCTGCTCGACGTGCGGGCTGCCCGAGGAACTCTGCGTCTGCGAGGACGTAGCCAAGGGACAACAGCAACTCAACATCCGCATTGACGAGCGCAGATACGGAAAAGAGGTAACGATCGTCGAAGGATTCGATCCGAAGGACGTCGATCTGGACAGTCTCTCGTCGGATCTCAAATCGAAGTTCGCGTGTGGCGGCACCGTCGAGGACGACCACATCGAACTCCAAGGCAACCACACCGGTCGCATCGAAGAGTTCCTTCGGGACCGGGGTTTCAACGTCGCCTGATACCCGCAATGTGCTGAGACGACTTCCGAACCCGCGACCGCATCGCAACGCACCTCTTCGTTTTTTCACACCGATCGAAAGCCACGTCGCCGTCCCGAGCGGTCGCGCCGTCGTCTCGAGCGAACGTCCCCCTCCCACTCGCTCGACTAATCGCGTCACCGCTCCGGCACGAGGCCGATTCGCTGAGCCGAACTGCTGAGCCGAGCCGTCGGCCGAACAACGGGGATCCGACGCGAGGCTCCGTGAGGGGCGGAGCGTGCACTAAGCCTGCGACCGAATCCGATTAGAACGGAGATTCGCGGTCGGCCGGTTCGTCCTCGTCTTCCTCCTCGCGAACGAGGCCGAACTTCATGCCGTACTTGTCGAGGCCACCCGCCATGCTTTCGACGCGCGCATCGGCGGTCCCCTCGTAGGAACCGATGAGCTTTGCGGCCTGCACGCTCGCCTTTCCGTGCGGACAGACGGTGACGATGTGATCGTCGTCTTCGAGCTCGTCCACGCGCTCCGTGAGATCGTGGAAGGGAATGTTCTCGCTGTCCGGGATGTGACTGTGCGTGAAGCTTCGCTCGTCGCGAATGTCGACGATGCGAACGTCGGCATCGTCCTCGAGGAGTTCCTTGACCTCGTCGGTGGAGATTTCGCCGTCCATTATCGTCGCGTTCGGTCGCGGGCTGAATAAGGGTACGGGTCCAGTCGTCCGGCCGATCCGGTGGAGCGAGTCCAGCGAATCGCGATCGCGCTACAGGACGCCGTCTTCCTTCGCGAGCAACAGCGCCGACAGCGTCGAATCGTTCGCCGGCTGTTTGCGGGCGCGCTCGAGCGCCTCGCCCACCGGCACCGTCGTCACCTCGAGGAACTCGTTGTTGTCGAGTTCCCGCTCGCCGGGCTCGAGCCCCTCCGCGTAGACGACGCCGCGGTCGTGGCGCAACACGCCGGTCGCGACCGCGTACTCCTGAAGGAGCGCGGTGCTCGAGGGGCGAAAGCCGGTCTCCTCCTCGAGTTCGCGGGTCGCCGCTCCCGTATAAGACTCGCCGTCCTCGACGATCCCCGCGGGGAGCTCGAGGTGCGTCTCGCGGATCGCGGGCCGATACTGTTCGACGAACAAGAGGCGGTCTTCGTCGCCGCCAGCGTCACCGCCGCTCTCCGCGTCCGCGAGGACGCCCCCGTCGATCCGCGCGACCACGACGACCGCGGGAGGGAGGGCAGCCCAGTAGTACCGTTTCCGGCTCCCGTCGGGCTGTTCGAGCAGATCGTAGCCGCCGTCGTACCAACCCGTCTCGTACTCGGTTCGCTCCTCGAGTAAGTCCCACTCGTCGGGTGCAGTCATCGTGGACACGTGGGCGCTCGAGCGGATAATAGGTGCTGGTCGCTCCGCTGGCTGCGACGAAACAGTTACTCATCCGAAAGTCCCCCGTCGCCGCTCACGGATTCGAGTACAACGGAGGCGACCTACACGATATCCCGGTACAACCGCCCGAACGCCTGTCGACGAAGCGTCGCGATGGCCGCCGCCTCCTCGTTTTGAAACGTCGCCGCGACGGCCTCGTCGTCCGGTCCCGCGTGCCAAACGACGCGGTCGACGTCCTCGTGACCCGCCATCGTCACTTCGCCGTCGTGGTCCTCGCGCCAGGCCTCGAACTCCTCGCGGGAACCGACGCGAACCTCGAGCAGGCTCGCGAAGAGGGCGTCGCGTGCGGTTTCGACGACGTCTCCGGTGACGCGGTCGTCGTACTCCTCGCGGTCGAACTCCATTGCCTTCGCGACCTCGCGGACGACCGTCTGAGCCGCTGGGCCGGCCGACTCGTACTCCGTGCGCGCGTCCGCGACCGACTCGAACGTGAACGTCCCCACTGTGTGCATATCCGTCCAGTCGGCAGAGACGCAGTTACGCGTTTTCGTTCTCGTCGCCGTCGCCCTCTCCGTGATCTCCCTCTACGCGGTCGCCGTCCGCGCCGTCGCCCGCCAGGTCGTCCGCGTTCGACGGCGATTCGTCGTCAGCGTCGCTCTCGCCTGCAGCCTGCATCTCTCGAGTCAGTTCGGCGGCTTCCTGAAGGACGTTTGTAGCCTCGGTGGTCATCGAACCACGGCCGGGTTGACCGCTCTGGCGGGCGATTCCCTCCTCGAGCGAGTCGGGGCGACCGGGGTCGTGATTGTGGCCGGCCTCCTCGAACTCGGGCGTATCGGTTTCCCGTGCGTGGGGACTGACGATCTCGCCGAGTTCCTCGGGACTGCACTCGCCCCAGTGGGGCGCGTGCTCCTCGAGCCACTCGCGATGGTTTTCGCGGCCGAGCGACGCGGTGATCGCCAGATGATTTGCGAGGTGCACCGCGTCGGCCTCTTCGACATCACAGACCGGACAGGCGTATCCCATACGAGACCGTACGGTTTCGGACGGTAAAACGTGGCGCACCCCGCTAATCGCAGTCCCACAACCCGCTATCGAAGTTTCCGAATCATCACGATCGCGTCCTCGCCGTCGCCGTAATAGTTGGCGACCCGCCGAAGCGGATCGAAGCCGAAGCCTCGATACAGCCGCTTCGCCCCGTCGTTGGACCGCCGAACCTCGAGTTTGACCGTCTCCGCACCGTGGGCCGCGAGCACGCCGAGCGATCGGGAGAGCAACGTCGAGGCGACGCCCGCCCGGCGGTGCTCCGGGTGAACGGCGACGTCCTTGACGTGGCCGAGCGCGCGACCGATCTGCTGTGTCACGTCGGCGACGACGTAGCCGGCGATCTCGCCGTCGATCTCCGCGACGAGAAACCCCGGTTCGCCGAGAAACCGCTCGAAGGCGTTGTACGGCCAGGCCTGTGCGAACGACGCGTTCTCGATACGAACGACCGCGAGTAAATCCGCACGCTCTGCCGGTCGAATCGACACCTCCTCGCGTCTCTCCGGGGCGGGCGTCGTCACACGCGAGGGTAACGCACCGAACAGTAAAAGCCGTACGCGTCGCGGCAGGGCCACTCGAGTTCGAGGCGCGATCGACTCCGCCGCGAGAACGGATCGCGCACGGCCTACTCGTCGCTCGCTTCGCCTTCGTCCTCAACGGGATCGGTCGTCGGCTCCGCGTCTTCGGTGCCGCCGTACTGTCTCCGGCCCTCGTCGTCTTGCGCGTCGGACTCCTCGGCCATGCGGCTCACTCGGCCGGGATCGCGTCGATCTCGAAGTCCTCGGTCAGTCCCTTGAGTTCGTCGAGGGCGTCTTGCTCCTCCCGGAGGTTCTCCTCGAGGAGATCGGCCGCGTCGCCCATCCCGAGCTGGTCCGCCAGCGGGATCAGGTTCCCGTACGCGGCGATCTCGTAGTGCTCGGTTTTCTCGGCGGCCGCCATATTGTGGTAGTCCAGTACCTCCTGAGCGGGGTCCATCGACGTGAACTCCTCGTACTCCTCGAGAAGCCCTTCGATACCCTCGCACTCCTCCTTCTCGGGTGGCTCGCCGAACATATCGAAGACCTCCTCGAGCCGGTCGATCTGATCTCGGGTCTCCTCGCGGTGTTCCGAGAACGCGTTCGAGATCTCGTCGCGCTCGGTGTTTCCCTCGAGTTCCTCGAGCGCGTCGAGCAACTGGTGCTCCGCGTGATAGATGTCTTCGAGGCCGTGCTCGAACAGGTCCTGAATAGTGTTCATGCTCATGGTAATCCACTCCGTCGTTCGCTGCCCGAGTGAAAAAGACGGGAGCCTGCGACGGCAGGCGCCGGTGCGGACCACCGTCGCCGCCGGCGCAGCCGCAGCTACTCCGCGGCGTCCTCGACTCGATCCGCCTGTTTCTCGAGGTCCGCGGCCAGCGTCCGGGCCTGTTCCGGCGTCAACTCGAGTTCGTCCATGTGCTTTGGCAGGTGCTCCTCGGCGAGATTATCGAGCTCGAGTTGGAGTCGAACGCTGTCGGGATCCTCCCGATCAGCGGTCGCGTTCACGACGGCGACCGATTCCCACTCGAAGGACTCACCCACTGCTTTCCCCTCGACGTAATCCAACGTCGTGTACGCGGTAACCGACATCAGTCGATCGGACATATCGATTCGATTCTCAGTCTCCGAGCACTTATACTGCCGGCCGTCTCGAGCGCCGAGCTCGAGAACGGGAACGGAACGATCACGAGGCGCGGTCGTCGACGCGTTCCGCGAAGCAGGTATCAGACGTGATCGAGAGGACGCTCGGCCCACATTCCGGAGCGTCCGACCGCTGTCCGAGTTCGAACGCGGAGACGAACGGACTCGAGCTCTCACTATTCACGGCGATCATCCCATCAAACGCTACAGCAGGCGCCACACCTATCGGCTGTTTTTGCCCCAACTCGTTCGCGGTCGCTCGGTTCCTGACTCGAAGCGTGGATAGAAACTCGGCTCGAGGAACGAAGACGGTCGCTACACGTGGGGATCGACGACACTCTCGGAGAACGTCCCACCACCGTTCGCATTCTCGCTCGCCCAACAGCGTTCCAACTGTGCCGACACATCAGATCTCGTCACACCCGTATCGGACGAAACGAACAGCAACACCGTTACAACCGGGGGCTAGCGGATCGCTACACTCGCTCCAGTTCGAGCCGAAAAGGGCAACTGTGCATGGTGCTGGATCGAGTGACGGCCGCTGATCGTTCGCCAGTCACCACTCCGAGGGTTCCACATAGATTTAGGTCCTCACTCTCGGTCCAACGAGGCGCGATTCGATACCAAACGGATACCGAACAGCTGTTACGAGAACTCGGCTCGTCAGAGATAGCGGCAGAAAGATCCCATAAGACAGAGCACGGGTATCGTTTGCAGCCGAAGCGGTACTTATGCCGACGGGGTTCGAATGGCCGTTAATGACTGATACAGCCGAATGCAAACCAGAGCCGATCAAGCAGGAAGCCGAAGAGCGTGACGACGCTCACCTCGACGATATCGAAGAGGGAGCCGGCTGTACGGAGATCTGGGAACATCTCGCCGAACAGCGCGAAGAATAACCGAGTCTTCCGCCCCGATAACGACCTTTTTGACCGCGGAACTCCTACCGAGTTTCATGACCGACAATCGGCCCGATGATCGTTCACACCGACGTGCCGAGAGCGATCGATCGATTCCGACGGATCGCGAATCGCCCGTCGGTTCGCCCGTTATCCGGGGCGATGAATCGGTCGCCGGAAACCGCGCCCGCGAAGCCGTCCAGTTCGATCCGGACGACCCCGAGAGCCTCGCAGATGCCGCCGAAACAGTCCGCCAGTTCGCTGGCGGTGAGACCAACGACGATCACCTCTACATGCTTCGCGGTGCAGCTGCCTGCGCTGCCCTCGTTCGCGGCGAAGGCTCCTACAAGGCCGCCGCCGAACGCGCCGGCGGCGATGCCACCGTCTCCTTTATCCGCAAGTGGGCCCGCGTCCACGATCTCCCGCGCTCGGTCCGCAAACAGGTCGCACTCGGTCAGATCGCCCCGACTGCTGCCAAACACATCGCCCGCGTCGGCGGCGAATCACGGCTCCTCCTCGCGTGGGCTACTCTCGACGGCGACCTCACCGTCCGTGACGTCCGCAGCGTCGCCAGCGCGATTAACAACGGTGCCTCCATTGATCAGGCCCTTGACGAACATGCTATCGACCTCGGTCGACTCGAACTCACCCTCTCACCGATGACATATCGCGATCTCCGGCGGCGTGCATCCATCGAAAACGTCGACCCCGGCCAGCTCGTCACCGAGGCGCTCGAACAGTACTTCGAATAGCGGTTATCGGACCCCGAGGCCAGTATCGAAGCAGTGGAGAAAGAAACGTTTAACCGCTGTTCCCCGAAAAAGGAAACTACAGGGCCGGTAGCTCAGTTTGGCAGAGCGTCTGGCTTTTAACCAGACGGTCGCGTGTTCAAATCGCGCCCGGCCCGCTTTCTATCGACGAACAATTTCGTGAGTCGTCAGTAACGGAACCGTCGGAATTGAGCAACTACGACGGTTTCGTTTGATGACGAGAGAGTGGATCTCTCTCGAACCTCGAGCACGGCCGACCGCGTGTTCAGATCCCGGGCAGGAGAAATCTGAAGCAGACCGAGATTCTACGAACGGAGTGAGCAGGTCCTCGGCATCGTTCAAATCACGTTCGGCCCGTTTTCTATCTGCGATCGGTTCTCAGAACTGCTAGGGTGGCTGAGTAATACACTATTGAAATCGGATATCGTGAGTGTGGCTGTGAGGACGAAAGACGAATCCGGGACATCACATCAAATGATCGAACGCAGTAGCCACTGCGCCCTGAGTAGTTTGGAAAAGCCAAGGGCCGGCTTCTAGCCGAACCCTTACAATCCATTGGTTCCTTCACGGTTACAGTCACGAAATCATGACCGATGCAGACCCACGCGAAGAGGTCGACACCCTTCGCGAACGCCTCCGGTCGAACGGGGAGGACGCTCGGTACGTCCAGTTCGACGCCGATCGCCGGCATCTCCTGAAGTTCTCTGACAACATCCGACTCGTCCCCTCGGAGATCGGCGAACACCGTCACCTCAAGCTGCTCCGGCACTGCAGCCGGATGGCAGCCCTCGTCACCCCGCCCTCGGTCGAGGACTTCGAGGACAACGACGAGGGCGCCGACGTCGTCGACGAAGACGACGTCGAGGAACTGCTCGAGCAGCAGGGCCTCCTCGGACTCGCCCTCGAATACCGGGCCGTAGCCGAGGCGATCGTCCGCTGGATCAACTCCGAGTATACGAACGAGCACACCAACCAAGACTACCGGACGGCGCTGCGCTCGTTCGGCCGCTACCGGCTCAAGAAGGATGAGCCGCCCGAGACGCTGACCTGGATCCCGACCGGGACGTCCAACGACTTCGATCCCGTCCCCAGTGAACGCGATCTCCTCACCTACGACGATCTCCAAGACATGGTCGGCGCTGCTCGGAACCCTCGCGATAAGGCGCTGTTCGCCGTCCAGTTCGAGGCCGGACTCCGCGGTGGCGAGCTCTACGACCTCCACGTCGGTGACGTCTTCGACAGCGATCACTCGATCGGCCTCCACGTCGACGGCAAGGAGGGCGAGCGGACCGTTCATCTGATCTCCTCGGTCCCCTACCTCCAGCGCTGGCTCGACGATCATCCCGCCAGCGAAGACGACCAGGCGTACCTCTGGAGTAAGCTTTCCTCGCCCGATCGGCCCAGCTACAACACCTTCCTGAACTACTTCAAGAACGCTGCAGGCCGCGTCGAAATCTCGAAGACGGTCACGCCGACGAACTTCCGAAAGTCGAACACCCGCTGGCTCGTCACCCAGGGGTTCTCGACCGCTCGGATCGAAGACCGGCAGGGTCGAAAGCGTGGATCCGAACATACCGCTCGGTACATGGCTCGGTTCGGCGACGAATCGAATGAGAACGCGTACGCACGCATGCACGGACTCGATGTCGAAACCGACGAACCCGCCGACACGGGCCCGATCGAGTGCCCGCGCTGTCACCGGGAGACGCCCCGTGAAAAGGACTTCTGCATGTGGTGTCACAACGCGCTCTCCCTCGAGGCGACTGAGAAGGTCGACGACGTCGATAACGATATGGCTGAGAGTATCGCCGAAAGCGCTACCGACGAGGACGTCGACGTCGATCCCGAGGACGTCCTCGAGGCTCGGCAGGCGATCGAGAAGAACCCCGCTCTGAAGCAACTGCTCCTCCCGGACTGAGCTACTCATCGTCGGCCTCCTCGGCGCGTTCGAGCGCCCGTTGGAAGTGCTCGGACACCGAGAGACCGGCGTCGGCGATGCGCTCGAAGAGTTCGCGGTTCTCCTCAAGGGCGTCGACCCCCGTCTCGGGCACCAGTTCGTCATCGCTATCTACAAAATTTTGTTTGCTACTCATCGGTGGTCACCTGATTACGGATATATCGACGGTCAGTTTGCGAGCGGTCCTCCAGCGGCTTGCACGTCACCAGCCCACCCTGCCGGGCCAACAGCAGGGTCTCGGTCTCGAGATCTAGCCGAGTGACGCAGCCGTTCGCAGCGCTCGGATCGTGGACTGGCTCGGCGCGACGCCAGACATCGCGGAGATCGGCGTCGACGCCGACTCGGATCGGCCAGCTCTCCTCGCGGATGTGCCGCGAGACCTCGCCGATCGCCATCTCACGTGCGCGCCGGCGTTGTCGAGCAGCGAGTTCCTCCGAGATCTCGCTCGAGCTCATGCGATCACCCCGTAGACGGCAAGCGTGATCCAGAGAAGAACTGCGACGAATCCGAGTAGGGCAGTCGTCTGCAGTGGCGTCAGCTGGGGACGAGCGCGGTGTCCAGACATCACCGACCACCTGCAGGAAGGTCCTGAACATCACCGTAGCAGTTGAGGGCGACCGTGATCGTTCGGGCCCGGCCGCGAGTGACACCGATCGCTTCGCCGACATCGCCGAGGGTCTCGCAGTCCGCAGTAGCTGCTTCGACGTCGGCAGCGGTCACTCCGTCGGGAAGCGCAATCGCGGTGTCGTTCTCGTCTGGGTCGTCGACGGCGTCGACGGTGATTCGTGCGGGATCGTCCTTTTGGACATCGACGCCGGCGTCGCCAGCGTTGTCGTCCGCGGCCTCCTCCTCAAGGGCGACATCTTGCTCTGCCTCTGACTCAGAGTCGCTTTCGCTGGTGGATGTGTCGTCCTCGATTGAGGTGCCGCTCTGATCGCTCCCGCTACGCTTCGCAGCTGCGAGGAAGGGTTCCCCGCCGTCGTCGCTTTTCGCATCGTCTTCGGATAGGTCTTGATCTTCTTCTTGGACGCCAACGCCGTCAGCATCAGCGTCGTCGTCCGCGGCCTCCTCCTCGAGGGCGTTTGGATCCGGTGACTCTGACGTGTGGTAAACCTCGGGATCACCCTCGTGGGAGCGGCTGTTGTGGATCTTTACGCCGCGCTGACTCGTCGGTCCGTAGTCGCACTTGCCGCAGTGCCAGACTTTGTCGCTTGGTGCGGGCTCGTCGTCAGCAGGTTCAAGGCGGAGGACTGTACCCTTTCGAGCACCGTCCTGGTAGAGGGCGGCTTCGTCTGGGCCGATCTTGACGGAGTACTCCGTCCCTTGGGCCGTCTCGATCGCGATGGTCGCGAACAGCCAGTTCTCGCCGAGAGGGACCTCCCACTCGACAGCGCCGGCGGCGTTGATCGCGACGGGGTCCGACCAGCTGTAGAAGTCTGTCTCGAGGAGGGCTCGATCGGCGGCCTCGAGTGCGATCGGGTCGATCGCATCGGGGGTCGCAGCCTTAGACATCGTCGGTCACCTCCTCACGGTCGTGAACCTCACCACAGACACCGCAGGTGATTCCATCGACGCCGCGTTCGTTGTTGATCGCCGAGTGTCCACACGGAAGCAGACCATCGCGATCGTCGCCCTCGAGTACCTTGTTGATCTGGTGGTAGGCCTCGGGGTCTGTCTCCCAGATACAGCGGAGTCGCTTCCACTCCTCCACCTCGACTCGGCCGACACGCCTGACGATCTCCTTGTTATGGAGGCCAACGAGCCGGTTCGCGAGTTCTTCTGGGATCGCATCAGACCGCCAGTGCTCGCCAGGCTGGGGTAGGTTCTGTAGGAGGTGGGCGTTTCGTCGGATGAACGGCAGCTGATCCTGAGGAGCGCCGCCGCGGGGGGAGCCGCTGGTACTCACGCGTCCTCACCCCCTTCGCTTCGCGTGGAGGTTCCTGAATCTGAAGCGGGCTGATCGCTCTCCAGATCGACGCTGCACTCGAGGCAGACGCGGACGTATTCGGCGTTGAACATCGCCTGCAGCTTCTCCCATTTCGTGGTCGCGGTTGGATCGTCGATCTCGTTGCGATCGAGCGGGAACTCGAGCTTGTCCGCCATGTACGGGGAACAGTACTCCTCGCACTCGTCGCAGTAGTTGTCGTGATGCCGGCGACCGAGTCGGAGCTGGGGCTCGCAGATCGCGTAGGCGATTGCCTTCGCGAGTGCGAATCGGGCCCGGTAGAACATCACTGGTCACCCCCCTGGTGGCCAGTATCCGACTGCAATGAGCGGCCAATTCTATCATATTGATGACAAATATTAGAACGATGTACCCCTTTATCTGACTGGGGCCCCTGACTATAGAGGCGGCTACCGGATCTTTGGCCCAACCACAATCCGGTAGTCCGCACTCGTTTATTCATACCGCGTTCAGTATCGGCCGATGACTGATCGACGCCACCGTCGGTCATGACGTCACGGTCGTCCTCGTCTTCGACGACTGATCGATACTCGACGTCGAGTGCCTCCGCGGGATCGTCTTCGGCCCACCCTTCGCCTCCGCTGGCGATCATCGAGTGGGCCGCGTCGCGGGCATCCTTGAGAGTCAGTACTTGATCCGGGACGGACTTTGCGAGCTCTCCTGCTTGGTCGAGCTTCCCGCCCGACATCTGGCTCGAGGTCACGCTGAGGATCGCGAGCAGCGTCTGGACGTGGACGCGGTCACCGCGGATCCGCAGCTCGACTTCTTCTGTCATGTAGGCCGCGGCCTCCTGGCCGCCATCAGTGCGAATCTCGCGATCGTCGTCGCGAACAGTATCTGGCTGTAGTAACCACGCAGTCCAATTAGATCGTTCATTATTCTGTATGCCTATGTGATTGGGAATTAAGCATAATGCCAGTCCGTCACTAGCACAAATGGCGATGAACGCTAGTTGCCCAGAATGCGAGAATGGGTTGGGAGAACAGCTCACAAAGTACGTTGTCGATGGAGTGGCGACAGCGGACTTCCAATGTGGGAACTGTGGACACGAGTGGTCGCTTTCACTGTGAACTAAAACCGAAATTCGACTCGCCTTTTTGCATCGGTCAGTATCGGCCGAGGACTGATTGACGCCACCGTCGGTCATGACGTCACGATTGTCCTCGTCGACGACTGATCTATACTCGACATCGAGTACCTCCGCGGGATCGTCTTCGGCCCACCCTTCGCCACCGCTTGCGATCATCGAGTGGGCCGCGTCGCGGGCCTCCTCGAGAGTCAGCACTTGATCCGGGACGGACTTCGCGAGCTCTCCTGCTTGGTCGAGCTTCCCGCCCGACATCTGACTCGAGGTCACGCTGAGGATCGCGAGCAGCGTCTGGACGTGGACGCGGTCACCGCGGATCCGTAGCTCGACCTCTTCATTCATGTAGGCTGCGGCCTCCTGGCCGCCATCAGTGCGAATCTCGAGATCGTCGTGAGCAGTATCCGGGTTCAGTGAGCACTCAAGTATGATTGTGACAGCTGAACGAATTTCTAGATCGCCAATAGAGGGTTTGAAGATGCAAACTCCAGTGTTTAGTACTTGGGTGAGGATTCTGACTAAGGACGACCGAGTGCTGGTTGCGTGTGAACGGTGTGGATCGGCGTACGCTGCACGAGTCCTCAAGGATGGGAGAATTCGCCCAATTGGCCGAGACTCCTGTTCATGTGGTAATGGGGAGTTCCGAATCCTAGAGTGAACAGTACCGCTCGAGGACTGATCGACGCCACCGTCGGTCGCGACCGCCCGCTCGAGGTCAACGTTATGCATCTCCTTGCGCGCGTGACGATCCATTTCGTCGGAGACGTCGACGAGGTCCGAATCACTGTATGACCAGGCGCAGTCCTCGCAGCACGCCCGGTGCTCGGACTGCCCGCCGTCCGTGACCGCGATCGGTGTGCCACCGTCATCGTCATCATCGTCGTACGGCGGTGCGCTGTGCTCGAGGAGGAACTCGATGGTCTCGGTATGAAATTGGATCATCCCGAGGTAGTCCTCGACAAGCCGCCGAGTGGTCGACTCGAGTTCCTCGTCGTCGAGGTCCTCGAGGATGACCCCGGCCTGCTTGTCGATCTCCGCGAGCCGATTCTCAATCGAGCCGGGTTCGTGGCCTCCGTCGGCGACTGCGGCCTGTTCAGAGCTGTCGTCGCAGTCGTGGTGGATCAGGTCTGCGAGCGTATCGAACGGCTTCGAGCAGATATCGCACCAGTGGGCGTCACCGGCGAGGAACGCCTGGCGTCCCTCGAGATCGCGACCGCCGTCGGTGACAACATCGAAGCCTGCCTCCTCGAGGACGTCCGATGGCTTCCGTCCGCACTGTTCATCGGTCGGCCTGGTTGCCGTCCCGAAGCATTCCGAGCAGCCGCGTTTGATGAGCTGCCAGTCCGGCGTCGCATCGAGTTCCTGCGGCCGAAACGCGACTCCCTCGCGGTTGTTGTACTTGCATCGGACGGCGGGATCCTCGCGGGTGGCGCCCTCTGCCGGAAGATGCAGCGCCGCCTTTGCACCCCCAGAGCTGGCGCGCCGGAGGAAGAACGACACCTCCTCGCGGATCACGTCGAAATCGACATCGATGCCGCCGTCGGTCGCGATCCGCTGCTGGATCGTCTGGCAGAACGGACAGCGTTTGCCTGCCTCGACGGTGACGTGGTTGACGTCGGTCGCTGCCGGGCACTTGTGGACGACATGATCGTCGTCGATCTCGAGGTCCCCCTGGCAGTCGGGACAACTGGTGATCGACCATGCGCCCGCAGCGGCCACCGTCTGGTACCCGCACGGCGCGCAAATCAGGACGACGAGGTCCCCGGGATTCCGGCCACCATCGGTGACGACCTTCTGCTCGAGTCGTTCCTCGAGGCGCTCGCGAACATTGTCGTGACGGTGCTCGAGTTCGTGTTCGTCGATGACGTAGCCAACGGCGACATCGTTCGAGTCACCGGCCGCGACGAGATCGGCGGCTTCGCGAACAGCCCGGTCGACGAGCTCGCCCTCGGTGATGGTGCCGCCATCGGTGACCGCCTGCTCGGTTTCGACCTCATCACCCTCGGTTTCGCCTGGAAGCGGACCGATGTACCGACGTTGGCGAGCTCCGCACTTGGGGCAGGGGGTAGCTCCGGAGTACTCGTGGTCGCAGTTGGTACAGCAGTATTCGAGTTCGTCGCGATCGTCCTGGTCGTCGACGTCGGCGGCCGTCTCGAAGTGATCCGACGCTGTGCCGTGGCGGTCCTCGAGGGCCTCCATCTTACACTGCTGGCAGAGCCAAGAGTGGTTCCCGCAGGTTGGGCAGTCCGACATCAGGCACCGCCTCCGTGGAAGAAGCTGCCGTTGCGCAAGGGGGCCCGCTCGAGGACGGCCTCGAGGTAGTCCGAATTGGGGTCGCTGGTGTTATCAGCGTCGCGCGCGGACGGTTCAACTGGACGGGGGCTGGCCCCTGAATAACCTTCCGTCCGTGCTGCCGCGTTACTGCGCGGCGGCGTTTTCGGCGAGCTGCTCGAGTCCGTAGTGTCATCTCGGCCGTGGGGACGGCCGGCTGTTCCGCATTCAGTGGGGTAATCTCTATTTACCCCGGTGCTCTCGTTCTTCATGGCTTTCGGAGTCCCGTGGAGGGGATTCGGAAGCCACGTCCGCCGTGCGACAACACGGTGGGCACCTTTTGCGCCCGGAAAGGACTGGCTTCCAACTGCTTAATGATCCGCTACACCCTTAATAGTTACCCAGCGGGTAACCGGTTGGTACCCAACGGGTTAGTAATAAGTCCCTTGGGGTAGTTTCTATCAGTACATCGGTGTTAATATGAGTGTAAGCCACCCATCGGGTAAGCAGATGCGAAAGGACGCTGAATGGATGTCCCAGCCGGCGGATGACAGAATTCTCGAAGTCATCCGCGACGAGGGAAACATGACGCCACTCGCGCTGTCCCGTGAAGGTGAAATCCCTCGGATCGATATCGGCCGGAAGTGGGCTGGACAGCGTTGCCGCACCTTGGTTTCTTACGGGCTTCTTGAAAAGGTGGATAAAGGCCTGTTTAGGTTGGCTGAGGAAGGCGAGGCCTACCTTGACGAGAAACTCGACGCCAGTACCCTCGAACCAGTGGAAGAGTGACATATAGTCTCACCGTATCTCGCTTTTGACCAGTTCCATGGCCCCGCTGACCCATGGCGGAATCGGACGCGTCGCCGGGTCGCGATCCACACACTGGCCGTCTTCGAACTCGAATATCCACTCTTCCTGGCCGTGATCGATGGTCACCGTTTTCCCACGTGACCCGTAGCCGATCTCGATCGTGGCCTCTCGAGGGACGTCTCCAGGGAGGTCGGCCCCGATATCGGTTCGGAGATCGACGACGATCGTTCGGGTATCAGTTGTCGCTGCCATTGTATCTGGACAGTCACACAGAGATACCAAAAGGGAATCCACCGTTGTTCCGGGTTTCCGCGTTGTACGCTGATATGGCCAATGCAGCCGATTCAGGATCTTAATCTACGATATCTGCGTTTCCGGGATGGAACCGTTTTGCCTTTCCACTCCCGATGCTGGTGACGACGCGGTAGTGTTCGAGCTTGGTCATGTACCCTCGGAGGGTACGCTCAACACGCGCATCGTCGACGCGATCTCGGTACGCATCGTACAGCTCTCCCGGAGCGATGGGGGCCTGGTCACAGATAATCTCATAGAGGGCCTGCTGGTCGTCGTTTAGACGGTCGAGGCTGCGGTTATGGATCACCTCGTTGGCCTGGGGGATCGCCGCTTCGATGTGCTCGTTCTGGACGGACCTCGCGTTCTCATCGCGATTGGCACTCTGGACGGCGACCCGAAGCGTGGTGATCGCGATGCGCGCATCCCCGTCTGCAGCAGCGGCGATCCGCTCGAGTTGTTTCCGAGTGATTGTCGACGGGTGGAGTCCGTGATCGGCGCGTTGCTCGAGGACGTCCGCGAGTTGTGACGCATCGTAGCTGTCCTGGGTGAGCAGCGGACCGGCACTGACACGGCTTTGGATGTGCCCTGGAACGGTTGCCCACATGTCCTCTTCGGTGTGCGCGATCAGTATGAGCTGGAGGTCGGGGCAACTATGGAGGTCGCGGAGAAGATCGGGATCATCGATCTGGTCGGCCTCGTCAAGGACGAGATGGCGGTACTGACCTGGCTGCTCCTGGAGCTTCGAAATCACCGTGTCCAGGGAGGTCGTATCCGGGTGGACGGGCGTCTCGAGCAAGGAGTCGCCGATCGCATAGAGAATATCCGCACGCTTGTAGTTCTGCCAGCAGTCTACGTATCCGGTCCGTGCACCCGTCCGGTCCTGGATAAGCCGAAGCGAGAGGCGGGCGAGCATCGTCTTTCCTGTTCCCGTTGGCCCCGTGATGAACAAGTTGCGCGCCGAGCTCTGCTCGGCAGACAGCTGGTACTCTTCCAGGACTTCCTCGAGTTCGTCGCGCCGGTGGACGACGAGTTCCCGCTCAGGGACTTCCTCGTCATCGAGTACCCGGCCATTCAGTATCATATTCACCGAATGTGACCGGTCAAAAGATAAAGACGACGGCCCCGTTTCCGGAATTCCGTTATCGGCAGGTGTTAGGTATATATGCGAGCTGAACGGGGACATTCTGAGGAGAAGAACAGTTGGGAAATGTATCTTAACTATTGAACCGACTGGAGAAATTCGTCCAATGTATCTGTGAGTTCGTCAACCTCCTCTCCGTTGATTTCAGCCGAATACCGGACGATGAACACATCCTTCTCATCGGTATGGCGAGCTTTATCAACTTGCTCGACACCCTTCCAAATCCCTGTAACTTCAACTTCGCCGTGTTCGGCGTGGTTGTACGTTTCACCACGATCAACGACCATATCAGAGTCAGAACCCGGCAGATCGTCAGAATCATCCATATGTACTGGTCGTGGTCGCCGGCCTTTGTCTCTGTCGGTGGATGCAGTATATCGTTCGCCTGTACAGAGTAAGTTACGAGAAGAAAACCAATCAGACTATCAGAAAAGGAGCTATTCGCTTAGGAACCGCTCACGCCAGAAGTCAGTACGGGCCCAGCGCTGATCGCAGTCCTGGCGGTGCGGGATCTCGTCGATGTTCAGCGCCGATCGCCCGCAGGTACAACACTCGATCTCGCCGGTCGGCTCGCCGATCTTGAAGCCGTCGACGTTGACCGGGGTCTCGCTGCGGACGACCTGGAACTCCGTGTCGGGATCCAGCGCATGCTGTCCCATCACTCTGCCCCCAGTGTGATCACGAGGCGGCCGATCTGAATCGAGCGATCGCCAGCGTGACGGAGGACCGTCGCGATCTTGCTGCTGGGCTTCGGTCCAACGACGACCTCGAGGTCACCGTCGCCGGTGACGTCAGCGAGGCGCACGAGTGGGAGCCACTCGATAATCGCCGCGACGGCGCCGCGAACGAGCGACATCTACCGCACCTCCGCGATAAGGAAATCGCCCTGCTCTTGCGTCGGTCCGATACCGCAGTCGTGTTCAACGAGGGTCTGCAGGACGCCTGGTGGGATCCGGTCGACGTCTGGGAGCAACACGAGTTCGAGGACGCGCCGACCGTCGAAATCGCGACGATCAACGAGTCGGACGTCGTAGACAGTCGGGTGCGACGGGACGGCCTCCGCAGCGCCCTCGAGGTCGGCAGTCTGAACGCTCATCGCGACCACCGTGGTTCACCGGAAACGTGCTCTCCGAGCTCGCCGGCGACATCGTCTCGGTCGACGATCGACGGAACGGGGCGCTCCCCCGTCGCGTATGCAACGCGCTTGATGTGCTTGCACTCGCGATCGCGGAACTCATGGTCGGGACACTCGCATGCCTCCAGTCGCGCGTCGACAAGATACTCGCTCCCGGACTCGGAGACGACGAGATACTGGCCTGGGCAGTCACGAACACGGCCCTGGTCTTCGAGGACGGTCAAGTACTGGGTTAGCGCCCGGCGGTCGAGGCCGTCGACGTCGGCCTGGAGGGACTCTGCGGCCGCCATCAGTTGCTCACCTCGTCCCAGACGCCGGCGCGCTTCGCGGCTTCGCGATGTCCCTGCAGCCAGTCTCGAGCCTCCGCCTTCGCGTCGGCGATCTCGTCGCCGCTCCAGGCGTCATCCCAGTCGTCGACGGCCTCGAGCAGATCTGCGAGTGCGGCGGCGATGGCCTCGTCGACGACGTCGTCGATGTGGTCGTTGATCTCCTCCGCAGAGCCGAAGATATCCAGTCGGCGGTCCTCGAGATCCTCATCAGCCGAGAGATCATAGACGTCCTCCGCGACCGAGACGTACCGCTCGAGGTCGACCCCGTGATCATGGTGACCCTGGACTGCCTCGTAGACGTTGTTGTGGCAGATCGTCGTATCGAACGCGTTCGCACGCTTGTGGGCGAGTTCGTTGAGTCGCTTCCGAGCCTGCATCACTCGCTCACCTCCTCGTCGCCGTCGCCACCGTCGCCGCCATCGGTCCGGATCGGTGGCCTGGGGGTGACCGTCGCCTTGGCCCGCTCACTCTCGAGGGCCTCGGCCTGGTGCTGATCGTCACGCGTCGAGTCGCGGTCGCCGGCGACGTCGCTCGCAGTGATGATCGTCATGCGCGATCGACCTCCACGTCGATCACACGCTCGAGCGTGTCCGTCGTGGCCTTGCAGACGGCGTTGAACTCTTCGAAGTCCGGGAACTCGTCACCGATTGGGACCGTCTGAGCGACGATCTCGTTCAGATCGATGGAGGTGTGGTCGTCGGTCGGTTCGTCCGAAACCGTTTCGTGGGTTCGCGTTTGAATACTCATTGTCCTTCCATGGACACAGGTCGGGTGCTGTAACACCCGGCCGAGATCGGTTTTCCCGGCCACCCTGCGTCACAGTTACTACTCTATTCACCAGTGTCATAAAGGTTGTGCATAATGCACAGTCACTACACCCATCCACACCATAAGGGCTTAGTGCGCACAACTGGTACTTATGCACATGGCGACTGCACAGTCTCCTCAAGACATGGATGCGGATGACCTGACACGGACGGACCGTGCCATTCTCGACGTACTGAAAGAGGGGCGCGGTGGAAACGAGCCGTGGGGGATCGCAACGAAAGGTCGTCTCGTCGATGAGACCGACTTCTCGAGAAACAGTGTCTACAATCGGCTCGAAGTGCTCGAGGCCGCAGGCTTCGTTGAACTAATCCACGAACCAACTCGAGAGTTTAAATTCGCCGAAGACCCACGTGAGGTGAAGTAGGATGAGCAGCGCCCAGTCCACCGACGAGCGAGCCATCGACTAGTCGACTAAGTTCAAGCGAGTGGATCCCGCTGATTGTGAGCGAACACGGAATGCTGAGTACATTTTTCTTCTTTCAACTACCAGAAGTCTCCTAGCCCTGATTGGCCAATTCTGCTGTTCGCTTTTTCCCATAACGTATCTTGTTCCATGATATCCTCCATAATTGAGCGTCCAGTTGAGTTAGCAGATGCGAACACCAAGTCAAATCGACATCGGGCATCGTGTGGTGATACAAGCTTTTTCGTCTTCACTGGTGCAATAATGTCGTTTTCTTCGAGCTTTTCTTTGTAGAGTTCGACATACTCATCTGAGTCCCCTGCATTCGGCCAGTCGTCGTCACCCATTGTCCGTTCTACAGCTCCATGCGCGTGTTCCGCACCCTCTGCAGCGCTCCTGAGCACGCCCGTTGTCTGATAATTAACCAAAATGTCCATTTTTGATCGTTGAATAAGTGTATCAAGCGTATCTCGCTTCGCAGTCAATCCTTTTGGGTCAACAAATGTGAACCAATGATGATTCCCATTAGATTCGTTTGCAAGGAAACTTACACCACGGTTTGAATCCATTTGCATAATTCGAATATACGGTTCATGAGATCGGGCAACAAGGAAATTCTCATTATCTGTCTGAACAGGGCTAATATCAAACTCATAGCCAAACCGTTCAGTGATAGTCTCGTGGAGCTTATGGAAATGGTCTCTATCAAGTTCGTAGAAATAAAACCGGTCGAATGAATCCTGATATTCCTCAAGTGTAATCAATGCCGACCCATCGATTGTAACCCCACTCTCATCAATTACCGTTCGGCCAGTTCCAGAATGGGTATCCACATACCATTTCTCTTGTTTCCAATGTTTGTCTAGGATTGTTGTATATGCATCAAGGTATTCCTCAAATATCACGAGTTTTGCAGCTGTCTTAAGGTCTCCCCCATCGAAGTGTTCCGTCATTTTTGATAACAGCATATGCAAATTCATCCACAATAAGTGTTCTTGCAGCTACAGAACCAGATGAGGAGTCTTTTACCGATTAGAGGCTCGAAGGTATTTCTGGCATCGGCTCAGATGGACAATTACGTCCAGCAAATTCTTCTGGAGATTGGCGATCTTTCCACGCTTGAAGCCAAGTAGCAACATCAGATTCCGCATATTTGATGTGTTGACGGTCGGGCCAAAGGTGTATAGGAAGATCAAGTTCTTCACCAATCTCTTGAACTGCCTTGTAATGTTCAATTGAATAGGAGAGCCACTGCTCGCGATTTCGAAGTTGCTCAAGTTGTCGTGCCAATTCAGTCTCACCAGCATCACGTGCCGCTTCAACAGTCATTTCAAAATTCCCTCCACGGGGATTAATTGGTTCATGGAATATGACATTTGGATCGCACGTAGCAAGCCGCTTAAGATGCGATCGTAGATCACTTCGAGATTGAGTCGGATACGTGGGACTCATGCTAACAAAGGTCTGTACGCCAGCTTCAGCAAATTCCTGAAGACCGCGAAGTCGGTGCTGTGGGGATGGTGCTTGAGGTTCAATAGAACCAACTTCTGAAGCATCCATCGCTGGTATTGAGGACCCAATAGTAACGAAATCACCGGCTTCGGTGAAAGTATCAATATCTTGTAAAGCTAAAATCGGGTTCCGTGTCAGCACACGAGTGTATTTCTGCTTGTTAGACAGAATACGGACAGCATCACGCGTTATTTCTCCCGCCCGACCATCCATATAGCAATCTGTTGCAAACGAGATTCCAACTATACCACATCCTCGGTTTGTGTCTTTCCATCTTTGTTTTCGATTCAGTATACCTTCGAGACGATCTGGGATGTCATCTCGGTATAGAACGTATTTACCCCACTCACGTTGCGCATTATCAACGTCAGCATTGTCTTTCAACATTTCAGGTCGGGTGCGTAAAGCCGGCGTACTAGGGACATAGCAGAACTTACATCCGTGGCGGCAACCAGTTGCCACATTAATTACGTAGTCACAGAGATATTTCTTATCTAGGCTAGAATCACTCAAAACCGCCTGCGTGGGATCTTTCCCAGTCGTCACTTGGTTTTCCTCTGTAGACATGGCAGCTTTGTTAGTGTGGGTAGATTTAGTCGCTCTGGCCTTCTCATAATCTTCACTGTCTGACTGCTCGATTTGTGGATAATTTTGCACCATTATCATTATCTATGAGACTGAGGCCCAATAAGTCCATCTGGGCCATTTCCGATTTTCCGATACTCACGCCAGTAGTGGTTTATCGAATATGGAACCGAAAGGAGAGAAGGGCAGTATTTTGGTCGAAGGTTCAGGACAATATCCGTCCCACAGATCAGTAGACTATGAATTTTTAGTCCCGCTACGATTACGCCATTCGTGATGCACCCAGTCCAGTTCATCACGATGCTCCTCGAGCCAGTCCTCGAGTCGGTCCTCGTCCCCCTTCCAGAGCCGCTCCCGAAACGGTAACTCCCCATCGCGATCGATGTCGTTGACTCCAAGCCTGTTCTCGTGACCGTCGAATCGGCGGGCGTAGATCACTGCCTCACGTCCGCGATCGCGGATTGCGACGACGGTCCAGAAGACACCATCTCGTTTGCAGAGCGCCCGCACCATCGACTCGATGTCGCCGCTGCGAAGTTCCAGCAGTCTCTGAACGAGCTCGTATCTCAGAACCCGCTGTTTCCGAGCGTAGTCGTGCATGCCTAAAGAAGAGATGAGAACCGCCTTAGCGCTATCCGGGTCGATTCCGATTCTTCCGTTAGTTCGGTGTCGAAATCCCTTCCACTGTGACCGTTGGCTCCTCATCGAATTCGACGCGGACCTGATACCCAGCATATCGGAATTCGATCCGGCCAGATCGCTCTGTCCCACCCGTAGTCGTCGCGAAGAGATCACTAAGGGCGTCAGTATCAATACTATTGTGTAACGGCGGAAGATCTAGAGGATCTGCACCATCCTTTTGTGCAATACTATCAATAATACAGGCACAGATATCTGATTCCTCAATCGAATTCCCGCTCATAGCAGATCCTATAGGCGAATGCATTAAAAAACGGCGAAAGTTGAATTTCCAGTGGTAATAACATATGGGGATATCCCCGCAGAGACCATCATGGTTTTACATCTGTGTCCGTTTTCCACATACATGGTTTCTGTAGACAGTGTGTTAGATTTGTTGCATGATGACCGGCGGCGGTACACATTGTACCATCTTCAGGAGCAAGACGGGGCGGTTCCCATAGACGATGTAGTGGAAGCGGTAGCCGAGATGGAAGCAGATGCGGCGGAAACGGAATCTGCTAGTGATTTGAAAGACATCAAACTGTCCCTGTACCACAACCACCTCCCAAAAACGCAGCCACACGAGTTTATCTACTACAACAAGGACGAGCAGACGATACAGCTCACCGATGAACCAACCAAATTCGATATGCTTCTCACGGTTGCAAAGGTGTTAGAACAGCCGAATGGCGAGTAATCCAAGCAGCAACATAATTCGGTTTCAGGAAAGGGAACATGAGTGGCCTCTGCCGAACAATAGTACCTCACCCAGCATACTATTGTGCACGGATATGCGTATTAGAGGTTGTGTATGGTGTTAGTTAGCCAATAAGTTGATGCATTACCAATTCCAAGGTATGGATGGCGAGGGGAGAGGATTCAGTCGTCACCAGACAGGATCCGCCCGACCCGGGACATACGGTCCCTCGCCTTCCGAGATCGAACCACGTTCCGACGTGAAGCCAATAGCCATATTGTCAAACTCGGTCTCGGACCCACCCCTGGCGACAGATCACCTACAGGGGATGGGGGCTCAACGTCGGCCTCTGGCTGGCGTTTTCTCGCGATCCCAAAGAAGATTGGAACTATTGTTTAGTAGCAAACTCTAATACACAGATATGCGGCAGGGAGACATCCCCCAGATGCCCTTGCCGCCATACCACTTCCTTCCGACGAACAACGGACTACTACTGGCGGAGAGAGTTTATATACGGAGCCGCGGCCAACGCCGGCGATGTCTCTCACCGATCGACAGGAGGATCTCCTGATCGCCGTCGCACTGACTGAGTTTAGCGTCCACTACGAGCAAGCCGATCCCGAGCTCGCCGAACGAGCGTGGCAGTTGGCCGCCGATCGGCTTGTCAATCACGACGTCGAACCGCGCGAGGCCGTCGACGCGCTCGAGATTAGATAGCTATCGCTCAGCATCTGATCGCCTCGAAGAAGACCTCAAAAGACCGCCCGGATGGGCACAGGGGATGGCCGCCGGGCGGCATGAACTGGATCGGTGGGGTTGGGTGCTGATTGGATCGTGTCGCGCCGTGGGAACGCGACAGTGGATATGTTCGCCTCGAGGGTTATCAACACGCCTCCGATTCCAAGTCCGTGGGAACCGTCCCCGCGGCCTTTCGTATCACACCCGGTCACTGGCTGCGTCGACCGTCGACTGGATCTGCTGGACCGTCTCCTCAACTCGCGACCGCGACCCCAGCCGCATCGAGAGCCGCTCCGATGTGATATCGAGGCTGTAGACGCTCATCGCCTCGCTGGCAATCCCGTCGATGTCCAGCGCCTCGAGGAGCCCGGCAACGCGATCACCGGCTGGAATCTCGATGTCGGCCTCCCAGCGCGGCGTCGACGTCGTATCGACGATCAACTTCGCGGCGAGCTCGCATCCGCGCTCGGTGGTGATCGAGTTGATCGTTTCTTCGCGATCGTAACGCGCCTCGCCGTTGTACCCGTCGGCCTCGTAGCTGCCCGAAACCTTGTAGTCGTACTCGACCTCGAGTGTCTGTCCATCGGCGATGCCTCCGTTTGAGAGCACTTCGAGAGTGCCAGTGGGCTTTTGGATGATGTAGTCTCTCAGATACTCGTACCGTTCGCCCGTATCTGCGTCTCGAACTGCCTCACTGCCTGGAACAATATATTGGTTCCCGAGATCGAGGGGGTCATCGAGAACAGCGTCGACAGTCTCACGAGCCGCCCGCGCACCGCCCTTAACCGTACAGCGTAGCGTCCGATCACCACGCTTGGTCACAGAGTAGGAGGACAGTGAGAGATCGCGGGTGCTCGAGCGCTGGCCGGCCTGTGCCCAGTGGATGACCGTCTGGTCACCGTCCTGGCGGACCTCCCACAACGAGTCGGATCGCTCCGCCCAGTTGGTTAGGATATCCCTGATGTTTGCATCTCGGGAGTCGTTGATGATCAGCGGCGTGTCGTCCCCATCGAAGCTGGTCTCGTAACTCTCGATCCGCTGGGGTTCGTAGCCGTAGCGGGGTGACTGGGCGCGGGCACCGTTCGGCGAGTAGCCGCCGGCAGTCAGACGCGTTCGGAGGTTGGCGCTGGAATTTGAGAAGTCAGCGGACATCGAACTTGAGTTCGTCGCCTCGGTCCACGTGCGGCCACTGTCGTTCGAGACCGCAATCGCCTGGTCACCGGTCGTGGTGTTCCAGACCGTATCGAGGTAGCCCGTGTGGACCGAGTAGACGGTCTGGGCATCGACCGACTCGACCGCCGCCGTCTCGTAGTCATGCGGCTGGTTGAGATATCCGTTGGCCTCGTGGACGTTGCTCGAGAAATTATCGCTGGTGTAGTAGCGCATATCGTGCAGCGAGGCGACGTCAAGCTCAACCTCGTCGCCCGACTGGGTGCACTCGACGCGAAGATAGTACTCCCCAGCGGTGAGATCACCGCTCGTCCAGGTCTCGACATCGTCGCTTCGGTTCGTCGCCCCACCATGCCAGAGCGGGCCACTGGTGGCGTACGTGGCGGTGACCGCCACACTTCCGACGAGGTCGTTAGTCCCCGTGTCGTAGAGTTGAATCTCGAGCTGGGCCTCGTTCTGGCCGTTATCCATCGCCCGGATCGCGGTCCCGACCTCGCTTTCGGGGATCGTATGCTCGATAGTGATGGTATCGGTCTCGGCCCACTCGCCAGCGTTCGCGAAGCCGAGGCCGTCACCGCCGGAGAACTCCTCGTTGCCCGCCTGATTGACGCCGTTGATCACCGGAAAACCACCCTCGCCGGCGTCGAAGAGATAGCTTGTCTGCGTTCGCTCGAGGGCATCGGTGCGTGGTTCGATAGGATCCGTCCCGTCGGTGTCGAAGTACTCCACGAACTCCTCACCTGTCGTCGCCGCCTGAAGGAGGGCATCGGTCACTTCCTCAACCACTGGCTCGTCGACAACCGTCGTGTAGTCCGTCTCGGTCGTGATGAGACCGTCCGCGAGTACGTGCGCCTCCTCCTGGATAACGTCGCGATCCACCCGCCGCTGGAGTTGCGTGCCACCGATGCCGACCAGTTCCGTCTGGCCCGGATCGAGAACGACGTCTTCGAGCTCACCAATCGGCTGACGATCGCCGTCCTTCCAAACGCGCATCGACGCGCTCTCGTAGGCTTTGAGCGTGTAGGCCTCGTCCCGCGGGATCGGGATGCGGGCCCGCGGCAGGTCGTTGACCCGCGGCTCGAGGCGAGCGTTATCGAGGACCTGCGGCGTGATCGTCTGTCCCGACGGATGGTCGATTTCGACATGCCAGCCGCTCGAGCCTGTTGGCGACTGGACGAGTCCCGCGTCCAGAGTTTCGACGCTACTGCTGACTGCGCTATCGGCGTACTGCCACTGTGTGAGAGTTCTCACGTAGTATTCATACGGTCGAATAGGGGCGACATCGCCATCAGAGTACGATGCTGCGTCTGAAGCAGCACTCCCAACCAGGCCCCACCCCGAACCGTCGTACTCGTAGTCACTCCGGCGCCGGTAGACTTGATGAGAGCCACGGAAGTCGTTATTGATCGTCCACTGAACGTCCAGCGAAGCCGCAGCGACGTTCGCGAACGTCACGTCGCTCGATGCAAGGAGTTTCGTTAACTCTTCGGCGGCCATCCACTCGCCGTTGACGTGCTCGGTCTGAGTGCGAATCCGGACTGAGTACTGCTCGCCTCCGAGGATGTTCTCAATCGTATACTGGTACGTCCCATCCCACGGGATCGTCGCCTCAAGTTGATAGTCGGGGTGATTCCCATCGGGATCGTCGTCTCGGAGGTCGATCCGGAACTCACCGTTATTGACGCTGGCATCCCAGTTGGCGATCAACGATTCCGCGTTGCTCGCATCGAGTGCGAGAGACGTGACATCTGGGAGGTCGGTAGTGAATGTAGCTGGCATTATTGATCCACCGTCTCGGTGTGCTCAGTCTGTGCGACGACCCGTGTATCGTACTGCTCGCCGTGGAGTAGGTTGGTGATCGTCTCCGCCTCGGTGTTCCGAGAGAGCGTGCTGAACACGTTCCACGATGCCGCATCGCTCTCTTTGAACTCGATCCGCGTGTCGCCGTAGTCGTGGTTATCGGTCCACGAGATGTCGGCTGAGGTCGTGGTGATCGCATTAACGGAAAGTGCAGTCGGGGCTGGCAGGACGGTGACAGCAGTGGCCGACGGTCCATAGGAGTTCCAGAATTGACTCACCTCCCCGTGTCGGGGTTGGATGGGAGCAGTTCGTGTCTCTACCTGATATTCTTCTCCGTCGACGAGACCGCCGAATAACCCCGATGTGCTGCCGCTTTTAGAGATCTCTGTCCCGTCGCGGTTGAGATCCGCGTATGGACGACTGGCCTCCTGAATCGCCATGTTATCGGTGAACGAATACGAGAGTTCACCTTCTGCAGTGGTCTCGAGAGTGAGCCCCGACGGTGCAGCGGGTTTGGTGTACTCGTGGACGATGTCGCTGACGATGACCTCGTCGAAGGCGATGTAGTCGATCCCACCGCCTTCGTCACGGCCAACCCGGATGCGATTATCCATCGCGAGGTAGCTCGCCGGAACAGCGGCGTGATACTCCATCCAGCCCTGCCCGTCGTGTTGCCAGCCCCACTGCTGGAGGGTCTGCCACGTCGAGCCGTCGTACCACCAGAGATCGCCGCGCTCGCCATCAGCGTCGTTGCTGGCCGCCTGAACCCTCATTCGAACATGGACATCCGACTCGCTCGAGAGATCACCGAGGCTCTTTTCGACGTAGCCAGCGCCGCCCATATGGACGGCGTACCCGCCTACTTCCGGTGAGCGAGTGTTATCGCCAGCCGAGAAAGCGGAAGGCAGCGTATCTGAGACGGTGGCTGATCCGCTGGTTGCGTCCCACGCCGAGGCATCGCCACTCGAGAAGTCGTCCTCGAAGTAGACGTTGTTCTGATTGCCGTAGTCGGTGTAGACCCACTCGGATTTCCGGTTCCCACTACCACCCTGCCATGTCTGCAGACGGAACTGGACCCGCGAATCGGTTGTAAACGACTCCCCCTGTCCGGTTTTGAGCACATCCGATTCGTATTCGATTGTGAAATCGGACCCCTTGGTCTGTACAGATCCGCTAATGAGGTGCGGGTGATTGCTGTCGTTCACTGCGTCCAACCCGTTCCACGCAGGATAGCCTGTTCCGGTATCCTCCCGGTATTCGATGAACACTTTGGAACTTATGTCAGACCGAGTTGTTCCGTGAATACGAACCGTGGTCGAATTTGGCCGACTCACGCTCACGTTTTTCGGCGGGATCGGAGTCGTGTAGACGGTTCCACTGGAGACCCAGTCAGTCGTCGTCCCTCCGTCCGTTGCCATCCGAACACGGAATTGAAACGACGAGTCCACCCCGACGCTCCCGTTGTAATCCTTCGCACTCCCACCGGAGTTATGCGGGCCGTAGGTTGCGGAGTAGCTGCTCGAGCCGTCTTCGGCGACGGTCGCTGGACCTCCAGACGGCGATACCCATCCGTTCCCATCCCGGTTGATCTGGATCTCGTAATCGTCGGGGCTGTCGTTCGTATTGGCCTTGTCCCACGAGACCGTAATCTGATCGTCGGCATCGTAGGTCGCAGTGACGTTCGTGACGCCTTCGAGCGTGTAGACAGTGATCTCAATGTAGCCATCTCCAGCGTTTGTCGTTGTACTGGGGGTGAGTTCGGTTCCGCTGCTGTCGATGTGTTTAGAGCCCCCAGCGCCACCACTACCGGCGACTACGTCGTTATCATTGACGGTATCAGAATCACTATCGAGATTACCTGCTCCTCCTCCGTAATGTCCACCTCCGCCACCACCAGAAGATGCCATTCCTTCGCCGAATGAGTCGGCTGAACGTATCCATGATCCGTTCCCTCCGACTCCGTCCGAATTGACACCAGCGGATGCCCCCGATGCAGTCGCGGTTGCGGATCCTGCCGATGCACTGGCTGTATTCGAATCCTGCGTTCCGTCGCCTCCCGCACTGGTATCTGAATAGACGTAACTTTCGTTCTGTGCCGATGCTCCAGCACCACCGCCAGCCCCCGGCCCAACGATTAGAGCGTTCGAGATCGTTGCTCCAGCCGGACGGAAATCAGATGCTCCACCCCCGCCACCACCTCTGGGTTGAATATCGTAATCATTGTAGGTGGAACTGGTACTCGAATCTCCGCCCCCATTGAATCCGCCGGTCGCTGTGGAACCTGCACCACCGACATATACATCGTATTGTTCTCCGCTCGTAACTGGTAACTCCGCTTTCGTGACATCCCCATCACCACCGGGAGACGTGTTGTGATCTCCGACCCCATCCGCACCTCCAGCCCCGGCGGCTTCGACTTCGGCTTTATAGGCACCCGACGGCGCTGTCCACGAGTGTTGTCCGACCGTGTTGAACGTAATCGTAGTCGAAGGCATTTATCTACGCACCTCCTTGCGAGCCACCAGCGTCTTCTCGGCTTGTGGATCAACAATACTCGAGCTCGCGATCGGGGAAAGCCAGGACTCCAAGTCAGATGGGATCGGGGGCGACTCGTTCCCCGGGATCCCGAACAGCACGTCCTCGGCGCCGCGATTGGCGATCGCGTTCAGCGCGAACAACTCACCAGAGATGTCGAAGGTCAGCTGGGCTCGAACCCGAGCCATCGCGACCGTCTCGAGGTCGACATCGAACAGCGTGACCGTCGACGGCTGATCTGCCTCGAGGCCGACCGTCGTCCAGGAGTCGGTGCTCGAGTCCCAGGTCTCGGCCTCGATCGAGCCGGTGGCCTCGTCGAGACGGAGTCGGATGAGCGCGTTCGAAAGAACCACTGGATTATCGATATCGTGCTCTGTCGAGTGGACGGTCTGCCACTGCCGTATCCCCTCGGTCGTGAATTTCGCGTCGTAGCCGCGAGTATCGTAGGCACGGACCCCGCATGGGACTTCGTCTGCGTACCCGACTGTGTAGATCAGCGTCGGTGGATCTTCGTCGAACGGCGGCGGATCGTACCACGGGGCATCGGTGAGATCGTAGACGTCGACGTCGGCTGCAGCTGTCGTTCGCGTCTCGATCGGCGACGCCGGCACTCGAGTCCCGTCTCCGGCAGCGTTGAGCCACTGGACTTTGTTGGCGGCCGCTGGGACGCCGACATAGGACGTAAGGTCGTTCCCCCAGGCGTCGCGATCGAGCTGGCCAGGTGTCGTCTCGAGCGCCCTGAAGTAGCTCCCCTTCTTTCCGACGAACGTCAGTGAGAGCGTGTACGCCCAGACGCTCCGATCGTTCGCGTGCAAAGGCTCGACGTCCGCACTTTCGATCTCGTAGTAGCCAGCGTTCGAGTAGACTCCACTGCGCCGATACAGAGGAAGCGTGGGGAGGCTCGAGTCCGACAGTTCGTCGAGTTCGTCGGCGAGCATCGTCGAGATCTCCTCACCCCAGCGGTACTGTCCACTGAGCGTGAGGTCGGCAGCCTGCGAGGAGAGTGACTCGACGACCGCGCCATCCTCCTGGAGGATGCCCGCTTCGGCGAGTTGCTGGCCGAGGCGATCGCGTTCGTCGGTCTGTGCGGCCTCCGGGATCGGACTGTTATAGATGTATTTCATCGGTCAAAAGTCCTGCATGAAGTCGGCGATGTCGTTGAGGCCATCTTGTATCGAGCCCTGCAGGTCGACATCGGGGAAGAGCGACGTCCAGGTCAGCGTGACCGAGCCCTCGATCGCATTCGGATTGTCCGGGTCGTGCGTAATGCTGCTCTCGTTGATCGCGACGGGCATCGGCTGCCCGAAGGCGCCGGCGCCGCTCGAGTAAGACCCGTCGGTCCACTCGCCGATGTGGAGACGGGTGCCGCCGGAACTGTCGCTCTTGCTCTGGGTGACGAACCACTCGAATACCTGTTTCATCGCGATCGGTTCCGACCCAGTTGCGTCGGTCTTGTTAACGTCGTCGGGATCGTCGGCGTTGGTCGACCCATCGCCCCATTCGTCGCCCGGACTGGCGGCAAACGAGAGCGTCTCCTGGTAGTGACCGGAGCCTCCGTCAACGTGGTACCCTTTGCGATTCTCGAGGTCTGCATCAGCGACGTCGTCTGGGAGCAGATCCGTGCCGATGTCGAAGGCTTCCCTGAACTGCTGTCCTCGGTTGCTGAGAAGGTAGTTCTTTGTCACGTCACCGGTATCAGAGAGGTCCTCCCGGAGCTCGAAGACGCCGGTAGTGTCGCCACCGTTGATGTCGATCTCGAGATACGCTGTGCTCCTCAGTGTCATTGTTATCGAAAAGTGCCGCTCTAACCGTGCGGTGGCGGTGGTTTACTACTCTACAGAACCCGTCGGGTCGTGTTCCTCAGACGGACGCAGCCCCAATTGGTCGAGGATCTCCGCCGGGCCGACAAGATAGAGGACCACACTCCAGATCCCGAGGCAGTAGACGAAGGCATCTATCGGGGCCTCGTAAAGGAATACACCAGCACCGACGGTGACGAACGCGAATAGAACCATCCAAATCAGCTCTCGAGGGTCGGTTGGATCTGGTGTTCTCATATGTGAACTGTCTTGTTTGGCAGACATATAACTTCGCCCACTCAACCACGTCGGATGTCCCGTTCGAGATCCTCAATCTGGCCCTCGATATCGTCCCGGACCTCCTCGATGCGCTCCTCGACCGCGTCGACAACCTCGTCGACCATCTTGTCAAGGTCGCGGACGTTGACGTCGACCGGGCCCACACTGGCGTCGATGTCCGCTGGGCGCGGATCGACGGACGTCTCGACTGTCGTTGTGGTGGTTCTCGATGATGGGCGAGGGGACGTTTGGGTTCCCGAACTGCTCCCTCCCCCGCCATCACCACCGCCACCAGAGCTATCCGAAGACCACGGGTTGATATCATTCGCGAACTTTTGCGCACCCTCGGCTGTCTCGCCAGCCCACTCATTCGCGCCATCAGCGGTCTTGCCTGCCCAGGACCAGATGTTCCCATCTCCACCGTCATCGGGCTGTTTAATATACGGCTCCTCGCCTACCTGCGGCTGCTTCACTTCTTCAGTTCCCGTGGTCACATCGACCGAGATCTCGATCGGGTCGACGTCCTCGACCTCGAGTGGATCGACCTCTTCGACCTCAAGTGGCGATGGGTCGTCAACCGCGAACGGATCCGGGTTCTCAACACTCAGCGGGCTCGGATCCTCAACGCCGAGCGGTGACGGGTCATCGACGTCGAACGGGTCAGGATCCTCCACTGCATACGGCTCTTCCGGGTGGTCAAGATCGTACGGTTCCTCCGGATGGTCCAGCTCGTATGGCTCCTCTGGATGATCGACATCGTACGGCTCTTCGGGCCCGTCGACCTCGAGCGGCGTCCAGTCGGGTTTCTCAACCTCAACACTCGATCCGCCGATCGCCGATCCGACGGCCGAACCGACTGCCGCACCGATGCCCGTAGCAACACCGCTACCAATACCGCCGGCAGCGCCGCCGGCTCCGCCGAGGAGGCCACCGATCGCACCGCCACCGAGCAGTTCGCTGAGCATTCCGCCGCCGTCGCCGCCACCGACTTTGTCCTCGATGTCCTCGAGGTAGACCACCGCCTCCTCGAGGTAGTCGGTCCGCTCGCGGGCCCAGCGGTACTCGCGGCGAGCACGCCGGCGTTGACGTCCACCTCCGCCACGACCGCCGCCAGCGGCCTGGGCCGACGCCGACCCGCCGTCCGTAACTCCGATCTCGGTCGTGCCGATCTCGGACTCGATCTGCTGTCGAGCATTCCGCAGCTCACTCGACGGGATCTCGATTGAGAGTTGTGCTTCAGTATCGAAACTCATAGTCTGGGTCGTGTGGCCGCGTAGGCGTCAAGCAGTTCCAGATAGTCGAACGGTACCTCCATGACGTCCGTGTAGCTCATGCCATGGGCGAGTCCGACGACGATGTAGTAGTCGAGTCGGGCCCGTCCGTCGAGGTCTCCGACTCCTCGGTCGTGGTCTCCGTCGAGGACGTCGAGGATCCGTTTCCCGATTCATTCGGGATCCCGAGCCCATTGGCCTTTGCCTCGAGCCACTCGACGAACGCCGGATGGGCGCCGGAGAGTTCGGAGAAACGCTCGGAAAGGTCGTCGTCTTCGCTACCGTAAGGCGCGTCGACCGTGCTCGCAGCGACGAACCACAGCCGCATCTCCTTTCGTCCGGCGTTGTCGGGTGCCTCACGGTGCATGATCGCCTCTTCGCCGGCGGTCATCGAGCCGAGCTCGATCTCCGCATCGCCACCCCAGTCTTCTTCGTCGCGTTGCCAGCGTACCCCGCGCTCGAGGTAGCTGACCCGGTTACGTCGAGCCTTGATCGCTGAATAGTCGTCCGTCCCCTCCTCCAGACCCTCGAGGTCCTCCTCGAGCGTGTCCATCCGGTCTTCCAGTTCCTCGATCGCGTCGTCCAGTGTGTAGGTTTCAGTTGTGAGCATTTAGATCGCCTCAACGTCGGCAACGTGGTAGTCGATCGGCTCCGCCAGATCGCTGTCCGGTGTGACGAGATCGGACCAGCTGTAACTGGCTGGCTGACAGTCCGAGAGCGTGTAGTCGATGGTCGTCCCCTGTCCGTTCTCGAGCGCGAACGTCGCCGGGACCTTGCCAACCGGCCCCTCTCGAGAGTTGTCGACCGCTAGCGCGAGCTGGTCGCGCTCGGTAAACGTCGCGTCCGTGCTGAAGTTGGGCTCGATCGCGTCGACGACCGCGTCGAACGGATGCCGATCCTGACCGCGTCGGAAGCGCGCCAGTCCCGACAGGGTGAGCGTCGCCGACTGCATGAGGGGCTGGTTGAGGCCGTCGACCTGGAACGTCGCACCGTGCCAGCTGAAGACGTCCTCGTCGGACGGCTGTTGGATGTCCGCATCCGCAGGTGCCGTGATGTCGTCGGGCTCGTCACCGTAGAGGATCGTCAGTTCGACAGTGATGTTGCTCCCCTGCTCGTAGTTGACCGTCGCCTCCTGGACGATCGCGCCGGTCGGCGTACGGGACTCGGTTGTCCCATCTGGCATGTCGACGGCGAGGTACCACGTCGACGACGGTGCCCGCATCGGACTGTGCGGCAGTGCCGTCCCGCCGTCAGCGAAGACGAGGTCGTGCCAGTTGTCGTCCGTCAGCTCGAACGACACCGAGAGCGCGCCCTCCCAGTTGCCTTCTCGAGAGCCCGCCGGCGTCGGATCGTTCGGCTGGCGGACACGCTCGAGTGCCTGCTCGACGCTCAGATCACCGACCGTGATGTTCATGCCTGGTTGGATCCAGATCGGATCCGTGGCGATCGGGCCGGCACCGTAGCTATCCTCGACGGTGTACGCGACCGTTGCCGATCCCGCGCCCGTCATGCTGTACCTCCGTCAGTTTGGGTGTGTCGTGTCATGGTAAACTCTCGTAGCCTCGGAGGGCGAAGTCGCCCTGCCACCGGTAGAAGTCGCGGTACTCGGCAGACTGGGGGTCGTTGGACGTCGGGATCAGATCGTGATACGACGTATTCGGGACACCGAGATCGGGGTAGGCTCGCGTGTCGGAGGCGAGTAGCGTACGACGGATCTGCCGCACGGCTTCGGTGAACGGGACGCCGTTCTCGCCGTCCGGGTCGACATGGCCGTGGTTTCCACCCTGGGATGTCATCCCTTCGACGGTAAGGCCGACAACCGTCTCGATTTTGAGGTTGTACTCCGTCCCGACGGGATCTTCCGCCCGATCGGCCAGCGTCGCGCCGACGAAGATCCCGCTCTCGAGATCGTCCTTCCGCTTGTGCATCGGCTCGTTGAAATCGAGGCTCTCAGAGCCCTCGTAGACGCTGCTGTCGTCGCGGTTGACCCGCTTGAGTGCGACCGGATTGCCGTTCCGGTTCGTGTAGTTGGCTGCGAGGTCGTCGACGACGCTGCCCAGCTGCTCGAGGACCCAGTTGACTTCCGTGGTCATGATTCGAACCTCCGACGAACGTAGTTCAGCGAGTCGCGGATGAACCGGGACTCCGGCAGCCCCGACGGCTCGGTTTCGGGCAGGAACACGCGCCACCCCTCGCCTTCGCGATCGTACTCCTCGCGGACCCACTGTGGCGGATCCTCCCAGATGAACGAGAGGACGTCCACGTTCCTCGCCTGGACGACGTGGTCGACGGTCCCGCGCTCGAAAAAGATCGCCGGCTCGGGCCAGCCCCAGCGGACGAGGACGCGACCCTTACGCCTCTCGACTCGGGTCGTGCCGGCCTCGATGATCGTGCCGACGTCGTAGTCGTGTCGCTGGCCGTATGCCTCGAGGAGATCGTGGGCGTGGGCCTGGACCTCCGGCGCGATCACGTCGCGGGCCCGCTGCTCGACGTCGTCCAGGAGCGCCTCGCGAAGGTCATCCTCGAAGCCGGAGGTGAGCTCCATCTACAGATACGCCTCCAGTTTCTCCTCGGCCTGGCGCTCGAGGGCATGGACCTTCGATTCGGCCGCGACCAGATTCGCGTTCTCGGGGATCCCGAGTGCTGCCTCGTCATCCGGTGCAAGCAGCTCGGCGGTCGTTTTAAGGGCGACCGCCCGCCGGACTGTTTGTGACAGACCCTCGGAACCGTAGTCGTAGCTCACCAGTACTGCACCATCGTAGTGTTGTAGCGCCGGCAGCGACCTGACGTTGAGATCGACGTAGGACGGACTGGACGTCGATCCAGGCTCGACGTAGAGTCGATAGTCCTCGCCCTCGGTCTTGCTGTCGTCTGCGATCCAGTCTTCGTACCCGCCACTGGCGTCGCGAACCTCGAGTGCGGTCAGCTCCTGGACGGAGTGTTTCTCGAGACGTACTCGTGTGAACGGACCGACCATCCGGCGGGGGTAGCGGCCGCGATCGTGGACTAACAGCTGAGAGTGCTGTGGGTGTGGCGTCGACGGAATGTCTCCCTCCTCGGCCCCGTGACTGCGAGGTTCGGTCGGGATCAGGTTGTGCTCGTCACCGTCGACGCCGGTGGGTTCGTACCAGTGCCGATCGGTCTTTGATCGGAGCCAGTCCGTCTGGGACGCGATCGCGTCGACGACCACCCGGTTGTTCTCGGATGCGAGTTCGCCGGTCAGTTCGGCCTTCTGCAGAACTCTGCGGACATCCGCGACGGTACAGTAGCCAGTGGGCATGGATTACTCCTCGCGGATTTCTTCGAGCCGATCGGCGATCGCGTCCGTTGCGCCGGTCCGGTCCTTCTGCTCTTCCTCCAGATTTCGAATCGCAACGAGTGCGGCTTCGTCGTCGATGCCCTCGATTTCCCCGGTGAGGTCGCCGATCGTGTACTCTGCTGGATTCAGTGGAAGCTTTCCAGTCTCGCCGACGTCGGCGTCGACGTCATCGAGATCGACATCCCCAGGCCCGTCTCGATCGTCGACGATCATCTCGAGATCGACGTTGTGAGCATCCGCGAACTGTCGAACCCATGCCTTGTCATCTGTCTCGAACGAGTCCTCCTCGTCGAGCGGGACTGTTCGACCGCGGACGTCCACGGCGCTGGGCGGTGGGCCAGCGTCGTTATCGAGCGCTCGAGGGTGCGTGACCTGCATCGGCATCGGTCACACCCCCACGACGTGCAGCAGGAGTTCGCCGACGGCCGTCCCAGCAGCGACGTCGGAATCGTCCGCTCGATTACGGATCTTCAGCTCACCGTCGGTGCTGTCGTAGACGACGTCGACGGACTCGTCGGCCTGGTCGCGGACGTCGATACCGAAGCGATTCGAGCCCTGGATCCCAAGCTCGGCGCTCGGGTCGTAGCTCTCAGCGCCGGCGGCGTCGAGACTGGTGATGTCGATTCGATGGTAGGCCGCCTCGAGCGAGCCCTCGGACTCGCGGTCGACGGAGGCAGTATCATGTGTCATGTCAGGCCCTCGTTAGGCTCCGATGTCGTAGCCCTGGAGCCAGAGGCCGTGGTTGCCGTGCGCCTTGTCGATGAGGGTGCCGTATTCGAACATCGCGACGCGGTCAGCGAGCCCGGTCCGGCCCAGCGGGACCGTCGAGAAGGGAGCGAGCTGACGGAACTGCGTCGCGAGTTCGTCGATGAGGAAGACGTCGCCGGGCGCGGCGTTCGAGGCCGTGCCGGCGAAGCCCTCGTAGGATCGGATGTTCGGGCAGGGGGAGATCTGGACGCTCCCCATCTCGGTGCCGATCGCGATGCCCTGCGGACCGAATTCGACGTCGGCGTCGTAGCCGTCGATTCGAACCACCGGCGTGGTCTCGTTGTAGATCGCGTTGTACATCCGCGGACTGACGAGGTACCGAGCTCGGTCCCAGGTCAGACCGGTGTTCTCGGTCTGGACGGTGACCTCGTCGAGGAGATCCTCGAGGAAGCCGCTGGAGGTCGTCGTCTTGTCGATCGAGTTGTTGGCGTTGTCGAAGATCGTCGCCATCCCCTCGTAGGAGTCGGAGTCCTCGATCGACCGATCGCCGGCGCCGACGGACGGATCGCCGTAGAAGATCGCCCGTGCCTTCTGGAGTGCGCGGGCGATGATCGCCTGACCGAGTGCCGTCTGGCGCGGATCCATGAAGTCAAGCGTTTGCTCGGCCCGCTGCGTGAAGTCCGAGACCTTGACGAGCCCGAGCTGGATCTTCATGTCCTTGGACTCGGTCTCCATGTTGAACGACTGCGGATTGAACTGGTCCTCGAGATCGCCCGCAGCCTCGGTCTCCGAGAGGAAACCGACGGGGGCATCGCGACCGTCGATGACGTTGTACTGCGCCTTGAACCCGGGCTGGGCCTGCGTCTGGATGATGTCCAGAACCGGCGCTGCGCTACGCTGGACGTCGACGGACAGTGGGTCAACCTCGACCGGCGAGGCCGCGCCGACGATGCCCTCGTCGACGAGCGCGCGTTCATTCCCGTCGGGGAACGTAGTCGTGCGGTCGGTCGCAGTCTCGAGCGCTCGGATCCCGAACGAGTCGTCGGTGCTGGCCCGCTCCTTGTAGCGGGTGCCCGCCCCCATCGCTTTGATGAAGACGTTGCGATCGCCGTAGGTCTCCTCGAGCCAGTCGGTATCCTCGACGGCCTTGCGCTTGATCGTCGACAGCGGAACGCCCGTGCGCCCGCCAACGCCGATCAGCGTCTCGGGAAGTCCCCACTGGGTCGTGAGGCCGTTGTAGATCCGCTTTGCCCGCGTCTCGTCGTGACTGCCCTCGAGAGCGGACCGAATGTCTTGGTTGAGCTGTTCTGGACTGGTCGCCTGAGAATTGTCTGCAGTTGTACTCATGAGAGCCACCCCGCCGGTCCGGCGGTAGTGTCGTTGGTTTGGTTGCTGCGCTGTTCGTCGTCGCCGCCGTCGTCGGCCCCGTCCTCGCCGTCGAGGTCGACCTCCTGTTCGCCGAAGTCGATGTCCTCGAGGCCGACGTCGCCATCGCGAAGCGCAGCGAGAGCATCCTCGTGCTCGTCGACGAGTTCCTGGACGTCCAGTTCCTCGCCGTCGACGGTGACGCTGCGGTTCTCGTCATCGTCGGAATCCGCGTCCTGCGTGTCTCCGTCGTCCTCGCTATCGCTGTCCTCGTCGTCTTCGTCGTCGTCCTCATCCCCGTCGCCGTCCTCGCGGATCGTGTCGGAGAGGGCGCGGAGAAGCTCGGTCTGCTGCTTCTGCTGTTCGCGCATGAAGTCGCGGTGTTCGGCCGCATCCATGCCGTCTGATTCCTCGTCGTGCGTTCCATCCGGGTCGACGTCGCCGCCGCCGGACTCAGTTGACTCGTCGGTCATGTTGTTCGTGTTCTCGTCGTCGCTTCCCTCGCGCTCGTTGAGGAACGGGGCGAACTGCTCAGTCACCGGCTCCTCCAGCGGCGTGGTGTCGCGGTAGAATTCCTGCAGGGCAGTCCGAGTCGCGTGGAGCATTCCCTCGTCGAACTGGCCGCGGGCGCTCCACAGCCAGCCCTCGAAGTTGTCGACGCTCCCGTTGCCCTGCTCGTCGCGGTAGGTGTTGAGGACCTGTACCGCCATCTCGGCCTGCTGACCGGAGAGGTGGCGCTGCCCGTCAGATCCGTCGGCATCCATCACCACGGCTCGGGCCTGCGCGAGTGGCGCATCCTGGCTGGTCGTTCGCGGGTCAGCTCCGATTCCGACCATCGACGTCTCCATGAGGTCAACGCCGCCGGGGTAGGCCTCGTCGTCGCGCCAGCCGATGCTCGAGGAGAGCGACATCTCGCGATCGACCTGCGCTTTGAGTCGTGCAAGGCCCTCGCGGAGCATCCCGGTCGTTTCCGGGAGAGTCTCCGGATCCATCATCCGAGCCGTCGCGACGAGTTCGTGCTCGTCATCTGCCTCCCGCGGCTCGACTGCTGGATCTTCCCACTCGCCGAGCGCTTCGAACGCGGAGTAGCGCGAGCCGGCGAGGTCGGGGTTCTGACCGTGGTCGCCGAACACGTTGATAGCGCGTTCGTCGATCTGCTGGGCCATCCCCGCGAGTTCCTCGCGAGAGAGTGGGTCGTCGCCTTCGTTGCGGACCTCGCCAGTGGTGGCGATCGGCATCCGAACGCGGAAGACACCCTCATCGTCGTCGCCGTCTTCCTCACGGAGTTCGACCCGATCAGGTGCCGGGCGATGGTAGGCGCGATACTGTGGCTCTTCGGGGTCTGTCATATCAGATCATGTCCTCGAAAATCGCTGCCGTGGTGATGGTGCCCTTACCGTCCCGGCCCCACGGTGAGCCGAGGTCCTTGGGAGCTATCGCCGCTATCCGTCAGTCGGCATGTCCTCAGCCAATTCTTCTGCGTCGTCCTCCTGAACAGAGGAACGAGCATCGCGAAGCTTGTGCTCGAGGACGTTCTTCGGGAGATCTCCGTACGCGATCTTCTCGCCACCGATCTCGACGGTCAGCTCGTCGTCGGCAAGATCCTCATCTCCGCGCCGGCGGACGTACTGCCGGAGGGTCAACCCACCGTCATTGTACTGCTTCCGTAGACGCTCCTCGCGAGCGCGTTCCTCTCGAGGATCGGTGAATCGAAGCCGGATATCAAACGGTTCCTCAAGGGCGGTGTACGCCTCGAACTGCCGGGCGATGTGCTTGAACGCTCCGTTGAACTGCTTCGAGAACGGGCCGGCGATCCGCTTGTAGATCCGCGTCGCCTCGACCTCGCCGTTCGATCGGTTGACGTCCTCGATGAACCCGAGTTCCTGCTTGCCGAGCCCGAGGGATGCGAGGCACATCTGGAAGAACCAGCGCTGCTCCTCGATGATATTGAGGTTCACGGCAGTACCGCCGAGCTCGAGCCACTGGGCTCCGCCCTCGCCACCGATCACGGGGACGTCCCGTGGGTCGCCGCTGGCCGCCTGGATCTTGTCCTTGACGTCGGTGACGTCGCTCGCACCGATGATCTGGATGAGTCCAGGCGGAATCTCGTTGTCCGAGTAGAACCGGTTGTGATGCGTCGTCGAGTTCGTGAGGATCTCGAGCCACTCCTTGACCTGCTGAGAGGGGCTCCGTGGGTAGAACTGGTAGGAGCGGTTCCCCCTCGGGTAGTGCATTACCGCAAGCTGATCGTTTTGGAGCGGGACAGGTTCGACGCTCCCGAGATCGCTGATGCCGTCACTCGAGAAGGCGCTTTGAGCCTGCCAGTATGGTGGATCGAGCGGGTAGCCGTGGCGGTTGACGTTCCGGCGGATCGTCAGCGTATCGAGCGTGGCGAGTGAGACCACCGGGAGATCGACGTTGGCGCCCTCGGCTGGGCTGAGCAGCTGCCAGTAGGCGTCGCCTGGCCCCAGCATGTCCTCAACGGCGGCCGTGATGAGATCGTCCAGGTCCTCGTCCTTGAGGTGCGGGCCCGTGATCACGTCGCGGAGGACCGTTTGAAGCGCGGCCTCGGTGTCGTCGACATCGTCATCGTCGCTCTCGAACGTGAGTTCGCCGCCAACGAGTTGGTCGACGATCCCGTTCGTAATCGCTTGCATGGCCGACGTCTGGACGATCTGGCGTGCCTCGAGAGCGTCACGACCACGCGGATGACCATATGATCCCTCACCTGAGATCCACGTCCCGCTATCGCCGGTCTGGTTCGTGTCGGGCTCCTCAATCGGGACGTTCTCGCCGGCGACCTGAACCTCGGCGTCTCGAGTCGACAGTGATGCTGTCGCGGCGTCGACCGACTGGGTCTCGGAAGCGGTGTCGGCGGTCCGCTGACTATCCATCCGTTCGGCCACTTCGTCGGTCGCCTCGTCGATGATTCTCATATTTGTTCGCCTCCTATGGTGTCGTGACGAAACGACGTGCGAGATCGCTCGCCAGCCCGCGACCCTCGTCGGGGAAGTCGCCACTCGAGAGTTTCGTGTATGTAAATCCGAAGGCGATGTTGGCGTTGATGTGCGACCCTTTCGATGAGGCGTTCACCAGCCCATCCCACGTCGACGGCGGGACGCCATCGTACTGGTAGATCGCGTCCGGACCGTCGCGAAGATAGCGGACATATAGCTCGGCTTCACCGAAGTCGTATAGCGCCGAGTGAACGTTGCTCGAGTCGAACGAGCCGGTGGGCATCGTGTCGAGGGGAGCGCGGATGTCGACCGGAGGAGCAGCCGGTCGTTCGTTCTCGGGGTCATGATCGATCGGCGCGGACAGTCTCATCGGCCGAACCCTCCACGGTGCTGCTCTCGCTGCTCGAGGATCGCTTTGCCGACCGGGGACTCTCGGAACTGCTTTTCCTCCTCGGATTCAGCACCGCCGACCCGCGCCGTCGCCGTCGGGATCCCAGCCGTAGCTCCAGAGTCACGGGCCCAGATCGTCATGTAGGCGGCGTCGAGGCGGTCGGGCGACCGGCCCAGACGATCCTTGAGGTCGTCCTTTGACGCCGTCGCTTTGAGGACCTCCGTGCCTCGAGAGGCGTAGTGCCGCTCTTCGAACTCGACGGTTCGGGCGGCGACGAGCAGTTCCTCGTAGAGCTTCCGGTCGTCGATCGAGCCGCCGTCAGCCAGCCAGTCACCGAGCAGGTCGAGGCCTTCCTCCCAGCAGGAGTAGTAAGCAGCCTCGTTTGCGGGCTCCTTGCCAGCACCGAAGCGGATCGTCTCGGGGAAGCGTTCCTCGAGCATGTCCGCCAGGCCCGAACCCTCACCGAGTGAGTCGACCGCGATCGCGTGGTCCGGGTCGCCGGTGAAGCGGTCGGTCAGGTCGTCGCGCTGGACGGTGTGGCTATCACCCGACTGTTCGTAACGGACTGGGAGGTGGTCGCCGTAGACGCTCGTCGTGACGGTGTCGTCGGCCCCCGACCGGGCGACGTCCACGGCACTCGCCTGTGGGACATCCGTCACCTCCTGGGGATCGCGCTCCCACGCCGCCTTGACGTCCGCGCGCTCGATCGGACGGTGAGCTGCTGCAGCCGCTGGGGGAATGACGCCGGCCCGGCGCCGGTACCAGCGCTCGTCGAGGTCCTCACGGAAGTCGGGCGAGTCTGGATCGGAGATGCTGCGCGCCGTCTCGATACCCGGCCACGCTTCGGCGTTCCACGTCTCCCAGTCCTCACGGACCGTCTCGAGGTCGGTGATTCCCGGAATCTTCTCGGCGTCGAGCTCGCCGGCGTCGACGCGGACGTTGTGACTCTCGAGTGTGGAGAACTGGATGGTGTGCCAGCGGTCGCTCTCCAGCTTCTCGTAGACTGCGTTGGACTCATCCCGCGGCGGGTTGCAGATGGCGATCATCCGATCGTTTGCGTCGGTCACCGACGAGCCCGCACTGTCGAAGTGCTCGTCGCCGATGTACGCCTTGTCTGCCTCCTCGATCACGACCAGGACGGCCTCGGCGTGACGTCCCTCGAGGTCGCCCGGATCTCGCGGGGAGACCACCTTTGCGAACCAATCCGTGTCGAGCTCGAGCGTGGGCTGCCCGCCATCAGTCGGTTCCGGGAGGTCCGCCGGCAGCTGCTGGTTGAGCTGAGCGGTCAGCGTTTTCATCGGTCGCCAGACTGCGTCGACGTACTGGGAATACGAGCCCGACGTCCCTAGCACTGTGGAGCCGGGGTTCGTGACGAGGAAGGCGAGCTTCGCGATCGAGACGCCGAAGGACTTCCCCGGGCCGTTGCCCGACATGACGACGACACGTTTGTGCTCGGCCAGCGCCCGCAAGAGCTGCTCCTGCTCGCGGGCCAGGCGGATCCCCAGCACCTCGCGAGCGAAGTTCACGTAGCGGTCGGGGCCTTCAGTGTACCTCGAGAGGTCGACGTCCGACGAGGTCGTACTCACGAGTCACCACCACCGAATAGATCCCGGAGCCCCATGTTGACGTCCTCGCCCTCGGCGATCTTGTTGCGGTCCTTGATCAGCTTTCGGACGAGGTCGATCTCGGCCTGCATGGCCCGATTACCCTGCGAGAGCATCTTCGAGAGTTCCTTTATCTCGTCCGACTCGACCGGCTCGGCCTTGTTGACGATCGTCTCGAACGCATCCCAGAAGGTGCGCTGATCGCCGGGGTCGTTCATCGACTTGACCGCGCGACGGAGTCGGGCCAGTCGCCAGTTGATGAGCTCGTCGAGTTTGTCCGCGTCGTCGACGTCCTCGAGGGCGGCGATCGTCCGGCGCTCTTCGTCACCGAGGTAGTCTGAGAAGAGACCGTGTTCGAACGCGGGGTTGTCCTTTCCGGTTGACGATGAACCACCGTGAAGCGAGCACCGTCCCTCACCGACGTGGTCCGTTCCCTTGCCAGGCCAGGCGCGGCAGTAACCTCCGAACAGGGCATTCCCGTTATCGTCGCGAACGACCTCGCCGTCGCGCTTTTGCTTTTTCTTCCCCCTACACGACTGGTCGGTCGGGTCCTGGGTCGGGGCATCACCTATCGGTTCACCGACATATTGTGATTCGTCGACGTTCATGGAGCGGTTAGAGAACTCGGACGTTCATGGAGCGATCACCCAGATGAGAGCGGCCAGCGCCCAGGCGTCGATCGCGAGGACCATCGGGATCGCGGCGACGCGGAGGAGCCAACCAGCAGGCGGAACGTAGTGCCACTTCTCATCGCGGAAGTTCTGGATGTGCCGACGGTCCCAGCGGACTTTCACGTGAACAGCGTTGGACCAGCAGGCCGACAGCGTCAGGATGAGCAGCGTAACGAGCCCGAGTGCGTAGGCCAGCGCCGTCAGGAACGAGACTGGATCCTGATACAGATCGATGAAGGGGTTCATGGATTGACTCCTGCGGCGTTGATATCCCAGAGCGACTCGGTCGAGTGTCGCTTTCCGCACTCCCCGCAACGGACGACGGTGTCGCTTTCGCGATCGTACTGCCGCCACTCATTGCAGCGGGTGCAGGCCAGGCGGATCTTCGGTTCGTCGACGGCGGTGCCATTCTTGAAGGTGAGTTCCTTCATGACTGGTCGTCCTCGGAGCTCTCCTCTGGTTGACCACCGTCGGTGAGCGTCACCGCGTTGAGGGCCCGCTTGACCTCGAAATCCCACATCTTCCCGAGGACGGTGAACGCGATCGCGGTCGTCCCGATGACGATCTCGTAACGCGGCGGATCGGCCCCAGTGAACATCGGTCCGAGGACGATCGCCGCCCAGACGACGAACAGGGCGAGCGTGCCGATCGTCCGTTCGAGTGTCTCGTCGTCAGGCATCAGTGTCCTCCCCAAGCAGATGAGTTCGATTTTCGCGCGCTCCAGCGGATCGTCGGTATTCGGTTTGACAGACATGGCATCTATCGAGCCTCCTCGAGCACCTCGACGTCGACGCCGGCGTCCTGGAGGATCGTCCGGACCGCAGCGGTACCGACCTCGCGGTTGAACGTCTCCTCGCGAATGTGCGGCCCCTTGTGCATCAGCGCCGAGGGTTCCTCGTGGGCTTCGAGCGTGCCATCGGCGAACAGCCGAACGTGGAGCTGGCGGAATGGCCGCTCCGGGAAGAGGTCCGGATCATAGTGGAAGCGAACGAGGTTCGCGACCTCGCCGCCGTACTCGTAGGAGAGTAGCCAGTTCGGGGTGAACCCTTCACGGGCCAGTGCGATGACGACCTCGTTGGTCGACGCCTGCGGATCGAGTGTTGTGACGTCGTCCCCGTCGACGGTCCCGATCCAGTCGGAAGCGTGGGCCCGACCGATTCGGACAGCGTCCTCGACGAGGCGAAGGACTCGGTCGTCCTGGAGTGCTTCCTCGAGCAGCTCGTCCGGGTCGAGATCGGCGAGGTCGTAGGCGGTGAGGTTCTGGACCATCGTCACCCTCGCTGGGCCGCCAGTTTGACTGAGCGGCGGAAGATCTCGGTATCATAGCCCTGGACGTCCTCGCGACTTTTGAACAGTCGAACGGCCTTCCGGAGCGTCCCTTCGTCGAACTCGAGGCCCTGTTCGCGAAGGCGATGAGCGAGTGGCCCGATGAGACGAAGCGCCTGGACTTTCGAGAGCGTGTCATCGTCGGCCCAGCAACCGACTCGGGCGCAGGTCCGACAGGTAGTCATCGGTTGGCCGGACTCGAGCTCGCCGTACTCGTCCTGGGGGATCGATCCCTGCTCGAGAGTTGCCTGCGGGGTCCGGTTTCGCTCCTCGACGTCGAGGGACTTCCGTGGCGAAAACTCCTCGATCTCGCGGACGTGTTCAAAGCAGCCGTTACACACGCGGTCGTTGTACCAGACGAGCCGGTCGAACGCTCGCTGCGGGGAGACGTGACCGTCTGGGTCGGGTTGTGTTATTGCCATACTGGAGAAAAGCGATGCTGCAGGGCGGACAACGATCACCGCCATCGACACGACAGTCGATAGCTCCCGCGCCCTGTCGCGATTGCCGTTGTTCACCGTTGGTGATCTATCAGTAAAAAGCAGGGAGATAGACTCGATTATTGAATCGCATGACAGCTCTGCGACTCTCGCTACGCCTTGTCCAGTCCGAGACCTCTGAACGCCGTGATCGCTGCAAAAATAACCAACGGAAGAACGACACCGAGGCCGATAACATTCGCAACAATTCCAACATACGGGAACTGTGGTATCAATTTTGAAACATCAACGAAATGTCGGACAACCTCGCGCATTCCAAGATAGAGGAGTGCTCCAATAGCGATGCCTTCTACCGCAAATATCGCGATATATCGATTTCTCACGGCACCCCATTTCGACAAGGATCTATTAATCTTCGTGGCCACATGTCAGCGGAGGCTGTAAACTGTCTGTCGAGTATCGTTCAGTTTGACCTGGCGCTTTACTTGCTCAGTATTAAGGAGATATTCAAGAGCGTAGTGCAATGTCGACTCCGGCATCGCGAGGCTATTGCTGATCTCTGAGCGTGTCGCTGGACCATTATTGCGAATATGGACGTACACTAACTTGGCGCTATTTGGTAGATCGCGGACCTCGTCAGGGAGATAGGCTGTGTCGGACATGGTTAGCTGAGGTTGAGGGGTCCTGTGGCTAGTCGAATCAGGGCAAACAATGGTTCGCGATGCCGGTCGATGAGGTCAGTCACCAGCATCAGGCGGTGATCGCCAGTTCCAGACCTGGGTAGTGTCGCCACTGGAACCGTCACTCACCCCCTGATCGACGTCGCCGTGTGCATCGGGGTCTCGAATCGCCAACGCCCACCTACTAGAGTCCCCGTAGGGGGTAGTTGGCGATTCCTGAAGGTCAACGAAACCGACAGATGGGACCCCTGACTCGCTGTAGAGCGTCGCTCCGTGGGATCCAACACCCTCAGAAACATGGACTGCCGGCTCGCCGAACTCATCATCGGATAGCCGCTCGAGCGTCTGGCGGACGTGCTCTTTCGTACAGCCGACTGCCTCCGAGATCTCCCGCGCTGTTCGCGAGCGATCACTCGATCGGAGCTCGTCGACGATCTCCTCCTGGAGGTCAGTGAACACCCACTCGACGCCGGGCGTCTGGACGTCGGCGAACCCGGTGGGCATCGCATCGGTCCGGACGAACACAGTCGCGTTGACGTCGGGATCGGTCGGGTCACGAGCGTACCGACCGGCAGCCTGGGCGATGTGGTTCTCGCGAACGCTCGCGAGGATCTCCTGGGCAGTCTCCGCGTCCTCGCCATCGAACCCGCGACCGCGGGCTCGGTACTCCTCGCCGGCGTCGTCGACGGCAGTCTCCACCTCGGCCTCTAGGTCGAGCTCGGCGAGCAGGTCCAGAACGTAGTCGTCGCCTGGATCCATGCAGCCGTTGACGAGGCCGACGCGTTCGTGCTCGAAGTCGTTGCGTGACTTCTCCTCGCCGAAGTGCATCAACTCGGGGCGGTGGACGCCGGCCTCCTCCATTAGCTCCTCGAGGCGGTCCTCGACCTGAGCGGTCGTGATCGCCGTCCGGAACTGGGTGCCGTACTCGTCGACGAGGTGGTCGAACAGCGCCTCGAGTTTGTCTTCGTTCAGCCACTCGAGGGCCTTGTCGCCGGAGAGTGGACGGGTCGCGTCGCCGACCTGGACGACACGGAGGCCGCGTTCATAGCGCCGCCACAGCTGGCGCTCTTCGGGCTCGAGGACCTCGGTGGTCTTGATCCAGGGGAGGGTATTTGCCTGCCAGAGTGGCGTCGCAGGGTGGGCGTCGAGACCGACAACCGATCGAGCCGATCCGAAGTCGGGGACGACACGAACGGAGCGGACGTCGTTGCTCTCGTCGAGGACGATCGAGACCCACTCGCGGTTCCAGTCGTCGTCATCGCGAACAGCGGCCTCGAGGCGCGGGGGTTCGTGCATCGTCTTGCCGAACCGCCGACCGTTGGCTCGGTCCTCAGCACGGAAGATCGCCCGTGCCAGCGCCGGCGCGAGGGTATGGGCGTCGGGGTTCTCGAAGTACCAGTCACGGTCCGGCTCCTCGTAGAGGACATCCTCGAGGGCGTCGCGCTCCTTGGCGGCGTCACCCTGGTAGTCGTCGTGCCGGGAGAGTTGGATGAAAGCCTCCCACGTGGTGACGGGCGCATCGATCTCGCGGAGGTACGCGCCGACGGCCCGCCGGATGCGATCGGTCGAGAGCTCCTGCTCGAAGGCAGGCTCTTCGTCGACGACGATGTTGTTGTGCATCCGCAGCCCGGGGGCATATCCAAAGTTGTGCGTCGCGATGACGAGCGGCCAGTACTCGAGCGCGCCGTCGGGCCCCTCTCGATACTCATCCCACTGGGCGATCGCCGTACACTGTTCGCCCTCGGAGCAGGGGAGGGTGGCCCCCTGGTCGTTGTTCTCCTCGAGGTAGCGGTGGGCGGCCGAGAAGGCCATGCCCTTCCCCTCGCACTGGCGATCGAGCCACTCGCTGGCAGGCTCGCCGTTGATCGTGATCTCCCCGTCATGGTCACCAGCACAGACCGGGCAGGCCTCGTGGCGACCGAGGAGGACGTGATACTGCCCGCCGTCTTCTTCGGCGACGTCGACGGCCTCGTCGCGAGCGTCGCGTGTCTCGAGGAGGTGGACGACCGGGCGCTCGCCGGTGATCTCGGTACGGGCACCCCAGCGCGTCGACGCGATCGTGTAGGACTTGCCGAGCGATGTCGGCGCGTCGACGATCCGGTCGTCTTCGTTCCGGATCACCTCGGCGATCGTGTCGAAGAGCTCATCGCGAGCGCTGTCGGTCGACGGCCACTCGAGGCCGCGCTTCTTCGCAAAGCGCCGGCGGTCGGCGGGCTCGAGCGCGTCTAACTGGCCGATCGGGAGTGCTGAAACAACACGCCTATTTCCATCTCCATTATAAGCGCCGTCGGTTGATGGCTCGTATTCCGGGATCGCGAAGCCGAGCTTGCGAAGACGCTCGACACCACGCCACCACGTCTCGCCGTCGACGGGACGGGCGTTCGCCGGTCGGATCTCGCCGGCGTCGATCGCGGCCATCGTGACGGGGCCACCGTAGCCGCCGAGGTCACCGGTGTCCTGCCAGCGCTGGTCGTTGACGATGTTCGCGGTCCCACCGTCAGAGAGTGAGCCCCACGTCGGCCAGAATGCACGCTCGCCGTCGCTCGTCGAGGCAGTGTCGTTCCAGCGCTGGACGATCGTCTTCTCAGCGACGCGCTGTGCATCGAGACGGTCGACTGCGGCGAAGACGTCCCGAATCTCGTCGGTGGTCTCGCTGCTCGACGTTGCCTCTGGTGTGTAGTCCTCAAGGTCATACTCCTCACGGTCGACCGAGATCTCCTCATCGCGAGCACGATCTCGGGTGTCGACCTGGTCGGTCGCCTTGAGGATTGGTTCGAGGACGTCGGCGTTCCACTCGCCGACATCGGTCGGGGTGCCGGGAACGTGCTGCCCGGTCGCGACGCACACCCGCTTCCCGTCGTAGATCTCGATCGAGGGGAGGTCCTCGTTCGAACCCCACGGATCCTCGTCGAGCTGCCAGGCAGCTTGCTTGACACCCCCGGGTAATGTCCCCTTGTACTGTGCGTGGACGCCGGCCTCGGACTGGGAAATGTCGGCATACGTGGCCCCGAGGTGTTCGAGGATCGCGATGAACGCAGGATGGACGTCGCCGGTCTCGGGATCGCGGACGTCGTCGCCGTCGACGTAGACGAACGGGTCGTCCTCCTGCTGGAGGAACGCCCGGCCGTCGAGTCGGGGATCGACTTCGGCCATCGCGATGGTTTCCCCGTCACCGTAGTTGTCCGTAATGCCCCATTTCCAGCGGGCGTCCTTGTCGGGATCGGCGTCCAGATGATCGCGGTCAGCCCACGGTGCGAACGGTTTCTTCTCGACATGGCCCATCCACTGCTCGCGATCGAGGAGTTCCTCAGGCCAAATACCTGGGGTTGGAGCCGCGAAGTCGGCACTCGCCCAGCTGTTCCAGGACGGGGCGCGGTCGAGATCCTCTGACGAGAGTTCGTCGACGGGATCCGGCTCAGTCGGATCCTCACCATCGACGATCGTCTCGGCTGCTTCGAGGTAGCTGGGATCGGCGTCGGCCAGCCAGAGTAGACGCTTCGGATCAGCATTCGGATTGTTCTCGAACGCTCGGTCCAGGCGCTCGAAAACGTCGTCGCTCACGCCTGATCACCTCCCCAGTCAGAGATGGTCGTCTGGCCCTCAGTATCGGGCCGGTCGATCTCCTTGGATTCCTCGGGCTCGGGAACCGGGACGTTCTCGGCTCGCTCCTCGCCGACGTCCTCAGGATTAGTCGCATAGACGACGTCCTCGGCCTCGTCGTCGAGTTCGGGACGTTCAGTGATGTACTGGACGGTCCCATCAATCGCGCCGCCGGAGTGCGACCGGCGGCCGATCATGCTGACCCCCCTGCTTCCGCTGGAGACCCAGCAGTAGCTATCGCGAGATGTGGTTCATGAAGTCTATCGGAAGTATCGGAAAGGTCCGTTTCAGCCGTCGTTCGTGACGACTGAACCTCACAACCCGGTTGGATTGTAAGGAAATTGGTATAAGCCAAGGGCCGGATTTGAACCGGCGGTGGGCGGCTCTGCAGGCCGCTGCGTTCGGCCGGACTCTGCCACCTTGGCGCGTTCTATCGTTGTTACTGCGTTCGTTTAAGCATAGCGGTACGGCACAAGTCGCTGTGGGGTGCTGTCGCGTGCAAAACTGCAAAAAACCCCGCACAGCAACTACCGAAGCAGCGCTGTGCGGGGTCGAAAGTACGAGTATGAGTGGAGGCGGCGAAACGAGTTTCCCAGAGGCTCGCGCACTCCAGTACTCACCGTAACGCTGGCGAGCTTATC
>NZ_JBWBDM010000007.1:0-296781 GCF_056135975.1 Natrinema sp. LJW11
CGGTATGATTGCGGTCAGACTCGACGCAATTTCGGCGTGATATCCGTCTCAGCCAGTCGCTAAACTAGAACGGATGGTGTTTCACCACTTGGACGAGTCCATCCGTGTTCTTGGTGGTCTTTGCCCGGGGTGCATCTTCCATCTGAACTGTCCGGCAGGAACAGGTACCGTGTTCGTCCATATACTCGTGTTCTGTCGTCCCGACGGCTGCGGCCTCGGGACTGGTGAACACGACTGCTGGCACCGTGTCGTAGTCGATGCTGACGCCCTCGTCCCCGAAGGCGTTCTTGACGGCGTGATTGCCCTCCTTGGCGGCGACCGTCTCCAGTTCGGGCTCGCCGATCACATCGCCCGCCGCGTAGATGTCGGGATTGGTCGTCTGGAAGTGCTCGTCGACACGAATCGTCCCGTCGTCGTTTGTTTCGACCCCTACTGTTTCCAGGCCGATGCCCTCGCTGTTCGGCTGGATGCTGGCCACGACGAACAGAGCGTCCCCGGTAACTGTCCGCTTAGTGCCGTCGACGACTGTTTCGACGGCGACGACTAACTCTACCGCTTCGGTTCCACCGTCGGCTGCTGGCATGCGGACGCGCTGGAAGTCATTGCCGGTAATCACCTCGATGTCTTCCGCCTCGAACGCGCGCTGCATCTCGCGACCAAGTTGGCCTTCCATATCCGAGAGGACGCGGTCGGAGTGCTGGAGTATGGTCACGTCGACGCCGACGCGGTGGAGGATCTGGCCCCACTCCAGCGCGATGTATCCGCCACCAAGCATCACGATGCTCTCGGGGAGGTCGCGCTCCTCGGGGATGGTCTCGCTCGTGTAGTAGTCGATGTCGTCGAGTCCGTCGATGGGCGGCGCCCAGGGTGTACTTCCGGTCGCGACGAGCGCCTTCTCCCCAGTGATTCGCGCGCCCTTGTCGGCGCCGTCGACGACCTCGATGGTCGTGTCGTCGACCAGCTGGCCGTAGCCCTCGTAGATGTCGGTGTCGAAGTGCTCGGCGACGTCGACGTAGTTCTCCTGCCGGAACCGCTCGACGAGTTCGGCGGTGCCGTCGAGGGCGTTGGCCCAGTCGACGGTCGGCTCGCCACCCAGTCCGGTCACGGGCGGCACTGAGAAGCCGCTCTCCCTCTCCTGACGACACCTGTACCGCCTCAGGGAGCGAGGGCCATTGATCGGCCAGCTGGCGCGCCGGCGCCTCGTCGAGATCGTAGATGAGCGTGTAGTCGTCGACGGCCGGCTCCGCGTCGTTGGCGGTGAGGAGGTTCGCCGCGGCGCCGCCCTTCGCCACGGCGCCGTAGAACGTGGTTGACTCGACGACCAGGTGGATGATGCCGAGGAACGTCGTCGACTCTGACTCGTCCGTGTTGGTGGCACCACTCTCGAGATGATTGGCGAGACAGAACCGGCATTTCGTCTGGCCGTCTGGGACTGACGCCCCACAGGACCGGCACTCGCCGTCGGTTACCGTCGGCGCATCAGGGTAGCCACCAGAGCTCGTCGCGACGCGTTGCCGCCAGGGGTCACCCTCACACCCGTCGTCCAGCCTCGTGTCCGGAATGTGGGACGCCTCGCCGGTCGGCCGCAGTTCTTCGAAGTCAGAATATCGGTTGTGCATCGGTTGGCTCATAGCTTCTGTTGGTATCGCATTTCAACGTCCGGACGCCTTCGCTCGCAACGTACTCTTGATTATGCGAGAGAGTACAAACATATATGGGAGTTCAGCGCCAACACTGTCGTAAGAGGTGCCAAGTATGTCCGAATCCTCGCGAGATGGGGTCCAGTCGTGGACTGAGTCGATGAGCGCCCGCGACCGCATTCGAGCGGTCGCCGAGACGCTTCGCGAACCCCGGTCGGTCAACTGGATCAGCGAGCAGGCCGACGCCGCCTGGAGTACGACCAACGAGGAACTTCAGGATCTCGTCGACCAGGGCCAGCTGCGCCGTGTCGAGGCCGGCGAGACGACCCGCTACCAGCCGGACTACACGCGACTGCTCTTCGAGGAAATCCGCACGCTCATCAAGGAGAACACGCGCGAAGAGCTTCGCAACGAACTGGCGGCGATTACAGAAGAGATCGAGGAGTGGCAGGCGACCTACAATGTCGAGACGTGGGAAGAGCTCGAACAGTCGCTCGCCGACGGCAACCTCACAAGTGCCGAGCTCCGCGACCGCCGCGACGTTATCGCGTTCTGGCGTGAGAACGAGGAGGATCGTCGCCTCATCAAGCACGCCTTGGAACTCTACTCCGATGTCGAAGCCGCTCGCGAACAGATGACCGACATGCCTGACCGCGCCACGAGCTAATCCTCCTCTCTCACAGAATGATCTTTCTTGCCGGTCGCGACCGCTATACACAGCGGACCCTCCTCCGCGACGTTCACGACCGACTGACGAGGCAGGCTGGGTGTGAGGACGTGCGCTATCGCCCGTCTCGACGCCGACCGCGGTACGTTATTGCGGATATCGATCCGACGACGTTCCTGAGTGACTCCTACGACGCGGCGACCGCTCGCTTGGAGATTCGCTTCTGGTACCCTGCCGGCGTCGACCACGAATACTACCGCATCAGCTGGGTCGACCCGGAGCGGAACCTGATGCTCGGCTTCCACCAGGACGCCGATCATCCGGACCTTGGGCCCTGTCACATCCAACTCAATCACGAAGACACGCCGGTTGATCGGCATGAGGCGACGTTTCTCGATGCGCACCCACTCGCCGTCCTCGATGACCGACTACAGCAGTTGCCGGCGGCGGTAGAAGCGATTAACTGGGAAAACGGGACCCCTTCGCTCCCTACCTGGCCCGTCTAGACTGCGAGTTCATCGAGTGTTTCGTGATGCGTCCGGACAGTCGTTGGTGTGACGTTTCCTGTCTCCGCGACGTCGCTTTGCGTCACCCACTTTCCCTGTTCTTGTCCCGCCTTGTAGAGACAGGCCGCTGCGAACCCGGCCGGATGGACGCCCGTCGTCACGCCGCGCTTCTCGGCCTGCTCCGCGAGCGTTCGGGCACGCTGTCGGATCTCGTCCGGACACTCGAGGTCCGACGCGAGGCGCGGCACGAACATACTGGGGGAGACGGGCTCAGCGGGGAGGCCCAGCTCTTCGTTCAGCGTTTTGTACGCGTTCGTGACCCGTGACTCCGCCACGCGGGCCATCTCGCTGACGTCATCCACTAACCGCGAGAGGCCGTTGCACCGGCAGGCTCCGTAGACGCTGGCCGCGGCAATGGCCTCGATGGATCTGCCACGAAGCAGATCCTCGTTCTGGGCGCTTCGGAAGAGCTGACACGCCTGGTCGCGGACCGAATCGGAGAGCTCGAGCGCACTCGCCAACCGACGCACTTCGCCCAACCCGTGGGCGAGATTCCGTTCCGCTTTCGACCGCCAGCGACCACGTGTCTGCTCACGGCGCATCCGCGCGAGTCGCCGCCGCTTCTGCCCAGAGATCTCGTTCCCATTCGCGTCGGTGCCGCGACCGATTTCCGTCGACAGGCCGCGATCGTGGCGAGCCGGCCGTTGCACTCGGGACACTGGTTCGCACTCGATTCCGTTCGGATGTCTTCGTCGAAGCCAGTTTCGTAGATGTCTCTAGTTGCCATCGTTCTCACCGTGTTCAGAGAACCCGCCAGTTCGGCGCGCCCCTCACCCATGGAGGGGATAATTCAGAATTTTTCTTCCTCTCCTGGATCTGCTGGTCTACCTCGCGTAACTGGTCTTTCAGCGTCTCCAATTCCTGCTCACGCGATTGTTCGAGGGCGCGTCTCACATCCCTCCAAGAAGTCGTGTTGTCACGGTTGTATTCCACGTCGATCAAGATCACCTAAATGGTAGAGAAGTACTGGTAAAACAAGTGCTGAAACAGATATTTAAAACACTGAGTCTCCCCTCTTGTTCATACAGATATAGAGTCACCTACAACCTCCTGCCTATAACCACTACACTGCCATTTCTCCTCATCTAAAAACTCCAGTTCCGCCCAACCATCATCATCGTCAACCCTGTCTAACACGTCCACCTCTGTCTCAGTAACGAGATCTCCAACCTCAGAAGCAACCTTCTCAGCAAAATCACGGATTGCACTGATAATACCACTTTCGAAGCGTACAGCTACGCTATTGACCACATAGGCAAACATCCGAAGCCCCGCAAGCTGACGAACATAACCCAGCACAAACGTTTCCGCAGTCTTGATTGCGGATCTCGATATCTGCCGTGCAACACCTAACTTCAAAAACGCAATTTGGATCACTAATCCTGCGACACCCATAAGCAAACTTTCTACCATCTCACCCTTCTTCTTGTCAGATACGTTTGGATCAGCATTAGCAAGAGTACATGCATTCTCCGCTACTGTAATCAGAGATGCAACTACTGGGAGAGCAGTCGAACCCCATCTCAGCATCTTGTCCAACTGATCTGTGAAACCAGTCCAAACATCTACTGAGAAGTGCTCATCAATATCATTCAGAAGATCGTCAATAAAGCCAGAATACTGCTTGATCCGTTGAATATTCTCTACAAACACCTCAACAGATTTACTTGAAAGATTGCTAGCTCTACCAGAACCACAGATCCCTTCAGCAAACCCTTCAGCTCCACTGATTGTCGTATTCGTCGAAGCTGTAGATATATCAGAGAACCAGCCCTCAACGTCTCCCAAGACCTTCTCTTGAGCATCATTAAACGAGTTTTTCAAGAGCCGGACCTTTGGCTCAAGATCCATATTCGAATCATACCCGGTACTTGGATCAACATCTAAAAGACCGGCGTCGACCGTGTTAGTAGGATCAATAACGAGCCAGAAATCAGTATCCGGAATCAGATATCGTACGTAATTGGTTGTTCCCGGTTTGATCTCTACCACGTCACCTTCTACACCATCATTGCTGTACCGTTCAACGTTTTGCAGACAATATTCGACAGTATGATCCTCAATAGGCGCTATTTCAGTACAGACCTTCGGGCTGGCCTTTTCTCGGAATCCCTCATGGTTATCATCTGAAAGTAGAAACACCTCTACTTTATCTCCATTATCTGGAACTTCAACCTCACACTCGAGAATAAGACAATCACTCGAGTCTGCCACCTCGTCTCCTCTTTGAGTGTAGGGTGACATCTCCTCAATCCAATAAGGATGATCGCTATTCAAGTCTAATGTGCCGCCCCACTCTTCCACGGTATACTCTTTTGGTAGAGTATATTTCTCTGAATCCATCGGCTCAGGTTGGACTTGACCTTCTTCGTTACCTGTATATGTCAAAGAGGTATCCACTCCTGAGATTTCAGCACATCCTGCAAAAGCTACCATTCCCAGCACTGATCCTGCTCTAAGGAGATTCCGCCGATTGAGTGAATTCTCCCCCATCTGTTAGAGTGAAAACACTCATAATAGTATAAGAGTTTCCTCGACTACTTAGATTCATCACACGGATACACTCAGAACTTGATGAGTGTAAATTCCCGGTCTGTGGCCGATATGATGGGGATGCAGATGCTTGTCGACGATATCGAGCAAGAGTTCGCTGATGCCTCCGAAGCTCTTGCACAGGACGATCATGAGGCCACTGAAGAATAGGCGAATCAGGACATCGTAGATTTCTCGTTGAATTACATCAACCCGTCAGACCTGTTCTCCGAGGCCTTCTTTGAGAACCACACGGAATTTGACTCGCTGCCGGAGTTCAGAGACGCACTGCCTGTCAACCTTGACGATGTGAAAGACGGTGACTCCGTTGGCCCCAAAACCGATGAAGTCGTCTAGGCTGGTTCGGAGTTCAACTCTTTCCAGGACTTGGTTGATACAGCACTGGAGGCCTGGGTACATCGGAATGTCGACCCCTCGGAGTTCGATATCGACGATAACTAGCGAGGCTTCATTCTCCCCGTTTTCCGGCACAATTGTTGGACCAGTCTCTGAGGGCGTGGCTGCGCGCGCAGCGAAGCGAGCACGGAGCGGTGGGTGGGGCGGCGGGGTCTGGGTCGGTCCGGCACACAGCAAAAAAAGAAGACTGCATCGTCTGGCTATTCGTCCCACCACCGACTGCGCTCCGGGAATTCGATCCGCGACCATCCGGTCAGCGCGATTGAGCACCGGCCTTCGTACCAGTTCTTGGCCGCCGCCCGGAACCGGACGGTCTCACCTTCGCTCACGACCGTTTTCCGAGAGGCCTCCCAGATCGTGAACTTGATCTTCCCACTGTCGTCCTCGATCAACCCAACCTGAGAAATCGACGTGTTACTCGGATCCCAGAGTTGGCTAACTGTGCCTTCGACCGTCACCTCACCGGCCGGGACGTCCGGCACGTCCGCGATGGGCACGATCGTCCCCGGCGCCGCCTTCAGTTCCTCGAGGGTCTCCAGCACCGCCTTCGTGACGTCCCGACCGTGCTGCACCTTCTCGGCCAGCTGCTTCGCGACGACCGCCCTCGACCAGCCGCCCTGCACTTCGTCGCTGATCCGCATCGCCTGCTCGTTCACCGCCGCGAGTTCGTCTTGCGTCAGCTTCTCTCGGGGATCCGTGCGCTCCGCCGGCGCCGGCTCGTCCCGGCCACACTGCTCGCTGACGCCCTCTCGCGTGCGCTGCTCCCGACCGTCTTGCCTTCCCAGCTCGGCCTGGGCACTGATGCGCTCCAGTTCGGCTTCCCGCGCCCGAATGCGCTCTTCCTGTTCGAGGGTTACACCGTGAATCCGGTCCTCGCTTGTGTCCGCGATCCCGTCCGGGTGGTTCGCATCCACCTTCGCCTGCGTCTCCTGCTCGACCGCGGCCTCGAACTCCGGCGTCTCGTCGACGACCGGGAAGCCGTCTTCATCGACCGCCTGTTCGCCCGCTTTCTCGAATGCCTGTTCACCGACCGTAACGACCTTTCCGCTAGCGTTGTTACTAGACATTGGAGTTCACCAACTCCGAAGGCGCTCACGCGCCGACACCGCGATGCTACTACATCGCGGTTTTCTGACGACAACGACCGACAGAACCATCTGCGCGCTCTCGCTCGCGCCTTCGCGAGCGCCCTACCGGGCGCGAGCGAGAGCGCGCCTGCATGAGGTGGCCCCAACCAGCACCGCGCGCCGACCCGCCCGGAGCGAGCGGCCAGCGCATTCCCCGTTCGCCGCGACGCAACTATGTCCGTCGCGGTCGGCTTCGCCGAGGTCCGCAGGACTCGAACGGGTGAAGCGCTGGCGTCGAGGGCACATTCACTTTAGCCCGGCAGTCCGCCCGCTACTGCAGGCAGACCGCCCGGAATGGTCGGTCGCGAGCGACGCGGAGGGCGGCAGCGGCGAGCGGGGCGGGCCGCAACGTACACACCTGTTCAGCCGGCTACGTCGCTCGGTGAGGCATCTACCGTCCTGGCGGACTCAGAAAGGGCGAGGCCGCCTCGGCCGTCCCCCGACCCCGCAAGCACCGCAGCCACGAGGCACGCAGCGGTGGTCGCGGGATGTCGAGCGACCGAGGGCTTTCGAGTGTCCTCTTCCACCGAATCAGACTAGCACTCAGTCAGCTGTCGCCGGCGATCAGGTATTCGATGAACCGGAAGCCGTTCACGAACGTCACCGAGTCCCCGTAGCCCTCGCTCGCGAGGACGGTTTCGGCCCCCTCGCCGGCCGCGATATCGGTCGTGTAGATGTACACCTCGGTCGCCGCCCCCGCGCTGAGATGCTGGGCAGCGAGGGCGGCGAGGGCGGCGTCAGCGCGTTCGACCTCGTCGGCGGGTCGGTCGTCGGCGTTCGCAATATACCGCTGGATGCCGTCCATCACCCGCGAGACGACCGGCTCGGAGAACTCGAGCGGCACCCCAACCGTCGCCCAGCCCTCGTCGATCGCGGCGTCGATGGGTGGCGCCTCGACGTCGGGTTCGTCGATGGTCAGCTCCTCGTACACCCGTTCGGGCAGGACGAAGGTGACGTTGTTCCGGTGAGCGAACCGCCGAACAGTCTGGTAGCGGCTATTCGAGGGCTGTCCCATCGCGACGAACAGGCCGGTGTCGGCGATGTGGAGCGCGCTCACGCGTCGTCAGCCGCGTCGCCGTCGTCGATATCCAACTCGTCGAGTCCTGCTCCTGCCTCCTCGATGTCGTAGTGCTCGTGGACGACGGGCCGGAGCGCCTGGAGGATCATCTCCGCAGCCAGCGGGGAGATGTCGAGGTCCTCCGCCATCAGTCGGTGGGTCACCTCGCCGCGCTCCCGAGCGACGGCGTAGGTGAGCGCGGTCGCGAGGCCGGCGACGCCGTGCCGATCGATGTAGATGTCGATGTCGGCGTCAGTCTCGCGGCGGCCGACAGCATCGATGAGCGCCGGCGTGATCGTGTACTCGCGGTCACCGGCAGCCGTCGTCACGGTCAGGTCGATCTCCCGCGCGGTATACTTGCGTGGCTGCTCGTCGTCGGTGACGTCGATGACGCCGGCGTCGACGAGCTGGTTGACGTAGCTGTAGGCCGTCCCCTGGGCGAGTTCGAGGTCGTCCATCACGTTCTGAACGGTCGTCTCGCCCTCCCGAGCGAGGTACGCGTACAGCTGTGCCAGCTGTGGCTCCTCGAGGAGATCAGCAACCGAGAGGAAATCCTGGACGATGTCGCCGTCGGCGTGGTTTGAGGTGCGTGACACGGTCGATCTTGATTACAGTTTACAGCGAACCAGTAAAGAGTGTTGGGGTCACTCCGCCGGCGTCGCGACGAGATGCTGCTCAAGGTTGCGCGTCCAGTACGTCGCAAGCCCGCCTGGGCTACAGTGCTCGCACAGTTGCAACGGGCCTTCCAGATGCCCCAGTTCGACCCGGAACCGGGTGAGCGCCGCGAGCGTGTCGACGAGCAGCCCACAGCCGTCACAGGCGACGTGATCGTGCTCGTCGGGATCCGGCTCTGTTTGGATCGCGCAGTCGACGCAGATCGGGTGGGTGACCCGCTCATCTTGGCCCCAGGTATGTGCCTCGCCAGTCTCCGTACCTGGCGGGGCGTCGCAGAACGCACAGCCGATGAGCGTTTGCTGCGTCACTCGCCCTCCGCGTCGGCGTCGCGGTTGGCCGTCCAGCCACGGTGGAAGACGGCCAACTGCGTCGATGAGTCGAATGCGGCGCCGCTTGGCTCGTGAACCAGAACGCAGTCCTCGGGAACGGGTGTGACGACATCCGCGTCGACGAGGTCTCTGACCAGGCGTTGGGCTGTCGTGTTGTCGACGTCCGCCGTGTCGACGGCAGCGGCGTCGCGGTCTTGGGCAAGCTGCGCTTTCTCGAACTGTTCGTGATCGGCACTCGTGTCGTCGTGAGGATCGGGACCAGCCATAATGGGTCACGCAGCACTCATGGTCGCGCGCTGCACGCCTCCCGGCGCCGACAAACAGCCAGAGCGGACAGCGTCAGTCCGGTCGTGGGTCGCGATAGCCGATGACGGCGACGTCGTCGATGAACAAGACGCCCTTCATGAAGTCGAGCTTGGTCAGGCTGTGCTGGTAGAGATTATGCCGGCCGAGATAGTTCACCGGCACCACCAGACAGCCGAACTCGATCTTTGGCCGCCCGTCCTTCTGGGCGCGGTACCCCTTCTGGAACTTGAGGAGGTCGTCGCTGACGTTCTTCCGCCCGCTCTTCTCGACCTCGATGGCGATGCGGACGTCGGCGTCGTAGAGGTCGACGCTGTAGTCGAATCCGAGATGCGACCAAAGCTTGCAGTTCGGGTTGTAGCCGCCGGTGGCGTCTCCTTCGTACTCGTACTGGGAGTCCGTCGGCGATCCCGGCATCAAACCCGCCGATCTCTCTATGTTTCGTCGAGCCGTCGAAGACGCTCGCTGGGACGGCTTTGACGGCCGACTGAATCGACGCCAGCGCATCATCAGGAAACGTCTCGGACGTGGTTTGCGTGCGCTGCTCGCTCAATCGGGTGACGTGCTCGACGACGACCATACTCGCTCTCGATACACAGAGGGCCGATAAAACCCGTCGTGCCCGGTATTCATGTCGACTGCCCGTTAGGGGATGCTAACTCGAGGGCCTAGGCGGCGGATAGGGGTGGTGGGAAGGAATTCAGTCAGTACAATGTTAACCAACACGGTGTGAGGAATGGTCCACAATGTTGGTTAATTCAGTCGCTCTTCTGCAGAACTGTCGAAGAGGACCAAGCCCCGGGGGAGAGACAGGGATTTACCTTCGACGAGCGGCTACGCTACGTACAGTGACCTAGTCTCCAGCGTTACAGTGCTCAGAATCGAGCTGAGCATACGCGTCTGCAGTGGCGCGAAATTCAGCGAGTGATCTGTTGAGCGTCAGTGGCTCGAGAAGTTGTACGTCAATCTCTCTCAGAGTCTGTTTGGCCTCGAGGAGTGCCTCATGCAGATAGTCGACGGGAATCTGACCACCATCCACGGCGCTACGTTCTGGGTGACATCCCTGATCACCGTACTCCGAGTCGGGAATCGGATCATCGACATCAAGAGCTCGGTCGTACTCAGGGACGTCCTGTGGATCTGGCTCGTCTGGCGTCATCGGTCGAGCACCTCGACATCAGGATTTGCACCAGCTGGACCAGCGACCGCTTTCGCACGCTCGAGTTCACGGCGCTCTCTCTGGGTCTGCCGTTCGAGAGCGTCTGCCCAACGACAGTGGTCGATTCTCCCGCCGTCGATGACATCGTCGTCATCGATCGTGAAGCGCTTGCCTCGGTGATCGATCTGCTCGAGCATTAGAACCCAACCTCCTGAGCCGCGTCTCGAGCGTCTGCTTGCAGGTTGTCGTACCGGACTTCACAACTGTCCGAGTAGAACTGGCCGGCGTATCCTGCCTGATCACGGATAATTGCCGAACAATTCGGCATCTGACACGCATTGCGCTCGGTCATCTGGCGATATCTCGCTTCAGGAATTGAGTCGTCTCCGCGTCTGGCGACGCTGTTGCTACATCAGTTGTTCGCATGGATTGCTGCGGCGGACTTCAGTCGAGCCCCCGCGACCCTCTAGGGGACGACAAACCATCTCGAGCGAACGACCAGTTCAACCTGCAATTTATCAGTAGATAGTAGCTCGGTTTCTTTATTCAGAAAACTCCTGAAACCGAATCGGGCGATTCGGTAACTACAGTGGGGCTTACAATATGATATCGGATGGATAACAAACACTATCCCCAATGGAACCCGACAAAATGGACGACCTCACAGGATTTCAACGCGACTTGTTGTATGTCATCGCAGGCGCAGACCAACCATCAGGCCAGGACATCAAAGACGAAGTTGAACAGTACTACAACGCCGATATCAATCATGGACGGCTCTATCCCAACCTCGACACGCTCGTCAATAAGGAGCTGGTTGAGAAAGGGCAACTCGACAGGCGAACGAACTACTATGCAATTGCAGATAAGGGTGAGAAAGCCATTGAGGATAGACAGCGGTGGAAGAAACAGTTTATCGATTAGACAATAGAGACCTCGTAGTAGTCGGTGTACTTCACGAGATCGCAGTTTTTGAATCCGTCTGCAATTGATCCATCAACAGATACATTGTCAGAGACTGTGAGAAGAGGTAGTTCTTCTTTTGCATCTTCATTCAGTTCGTCGTAGTGGCATACTTGGGAGTCTGAAGGGACAGTGTCAACCGGTTCGAGCGTGAGCATTGGACTCATACTACACAGTATAAATTGGACTATCTTAAATATTTCTACGATTATAATCAATGAACGTCTATTTAGAGGAGTATTTGGATCGTATAATTTTCTAATTGTTCACCTCTTCGCGAGTGGTAGAACCGGGACAGTTGAGTTTCCGTATGCTGGATACACTGGCACGGTCGAATTTACTGTTTTGATTGAGTAATTGTCAGAATACAGTAACATGGTTTCTCTATTTGGAACGAATCGTGAAATCCACGGTAAGTACAGGGATTGTACTGAACGCGGTTCCCTGACCAACTCTGAATAAAGAAATCGTCTTACCAACTACTGTCAGCGATTGACCGTCCCATCCGGAGCGGGGGTGATCCCAGTTTGGATCTCAAGATCAACACGCCTGAGATGCTTACAACCATCGGTGGGCTGGCGTTGTTCATAATCTGGGCAGGTACATGTCCCTGCCTCAACATCGACCGTGTAGGTGTTCCCGCTCTCACTAACGACCTCGTAGATCGAGCCCACCCTGGCGAACCGGACGTCTATCTCCTCGCTCAATGCACGCCGGGATCGCCGATCCTCGATCGAGTAGCTACCAGCCTCGAGCGGGGTCGGTGGATCTGGTGTTTCACAGTGGTCGATGAACTGGCTACGACGATTTCGCTCCTGGCCGCAGTTCCGGCAGCGCCAATACCGGGTTCGGTACTCACAACCATCGGTGAGGTCGATCTCGTACGGTGTTGGCTCCGCACCTGGCAGCCACTCATCGATGGCGACAAGTTCGTGCCTGTTCAGTCGGGCAACGTCGCCGGGATAGCGTCGCTCTCGGTCATTAGTGTCGTTGCAGTCATGATGGTGGTCCTGGTGTTGCTTGCGCTGGATCGGTCGATTTGTACTCATAGGTACTCTCGAGGCACACATTGTTGCGCCTCACCCGTCAGGCGCGAAAAAACGGCTTCGAGAGCAGGTTGTCGGTGGAGGAGAGCTGCTTCTGACTGGAACGAGCGCTCTCCGTTCCGTCAGATTCGCTCCTCGAGCGAGATCAGTTCCGGACGGCAAATTCTTCGTCGTGGACTCGAGTGGGGGCACCCAGACGGTGTCGACGCACCGGAAGCGGCCGGCTTCGAAGCGGGGACGTATCTCATCTAGAACTGGCGGCTGTCGTTCGCCGGCTATCAGGATGATCGCTGGCGTGTCGAGCTTGAGGTCGCAGAAGAATAGTTATTCAAGGCTATCTGAAAGCGATCGTGCCGATTATCTCCACAGTAATTACGCTCGGGTACTCGTATGCGGTCCCGTAATTCGAGAAATTCCCCTTCCAGCACAGCAGTGATCCTAGTGGCAATCTCAAGTTCGAAGATTCGACCGATATCTTGGGTACGGTTTGGGACATCTCGATTGATGTCTGCCGGACGAATCGGGCGGTTCGGTGACTACTCCATGCCTCGAATCTGTCTGCCGACTACTAGTTTTATATTCCATAGAAATTATAATTCGTGTATGGACACAAGCAGGCGATCTGTTCTCTCAGGTGTTGGTAGTATTTTGCTTGTTGGGGGCGGGGCTATAACTGCAACAGCATCAGATGAAGGATCCTTACCTAATGTTGAAGAGTTAATATCGGGTGTCGGATACCAAATCCACGATACCAAAGAAGAGAACCCAGAATCAGTCGAAACCTTCGCATCACAACTCGATGCAGAAGGTGTGTTTGACCTTGAACAACTGAAGGCTGAGGCATCCAACAGCAATCGGCAAACATATCGACTTCGGCATCTTGCAGAACTGTTGAACACAGAGTTTGGAGTCGGAATCCCAGCAAGTCATATTGACGACATCAACGTCCTAACGAGGAACCTCGACTCTTATTTGCCGGTCATCTCTGCAGGTCAGAATCTTATAGCAGCAGGTGAACGATATCAGATAGCCCGTGAAAAGGACAAGAATATCCAAGAAACTGAGGAGGAACTCATAATCTCCATCTTCCTTTTCGTCTGCGAACTCTGCTTTCTCCAGTCTTCTGCTACCTATCGGTTATCGTTCAGCGGGACCCGATATGTGGCCAATATGGGGCTCGTACGCGTTCGGAGAGTCCTCGGTATGCGTGGATATGCTCTTATACTGAGCGAGGTTCACTGGGCTATCCGAGGGACGTTGACTGGTATTAAAACTACAATTCTCGAGAGATCGGCTTCAATCGCCGTTAACCACTATGATGAGCTCAAGACCGCTGAACTGTCCGAATTTAAGGAACTCAGTGAGTCTGATCTTGATTACGATTTCCTAGAGAACTCTCCAGTAAACAAAACTGCACCTATAGGCGGTGGTGGTTTTGTTGTGGCTGAATCCGATAACACGTCTGGCTTTGGGATCGGAACTGCAGTAGTTGGCCTTTCAACAGCCTTGCTACACTTTAGACGTCGACGTGACTGAGCGTTTTTCCTTCCATCTTATCGATCTGACTGTTCTTTGACCCAGAGTGCGTCGACGGCCTTGGCAGGCTCACCATCATGATCAACGAGCCGGCTCGCTGCGAGCTGCCATGCGTGTTCAGCGAGTTCGGGATCAGATTGCTCGTAGTGGACGCTAAACTCGGTTAGTGCGACGGCGAGCAAGAGATCTTTGCGTCTATCGGTGAGAGACATCGCCGGCGTTGGGCGCGGCTTCGGATAAAAAGGTCGGCAAAGAATGTAGATAGTCTCCCACCAAAGTTCGATTATGCTTGGAGATATGCACTATCTTCGACCTGAAGATGTCCAACATAGCGTCGACAGGAATGTCTGAGAGGTCAGAGAAAACAAACAAGTGACGGGGATGAATAGTCTACGGCACTCAGAACAAGGATGGTTCCATGATACCACGACGTGGATTCCTGAAAGTGGGGTGCGCAATCTTTGGAGGCTTGAGTCTGTTAGGAGCTATTTCTTCAGAAACGGAGTATCTCGGGGATCCTGCGGACAACGAGAACGGAGATGATTCTAATCTCTCTGACGAAGAAGGCGATTCGGGCACTTCAGAGGAGACTACGTCTCGGGATGTCCTCTACGACATGACGGTAGAAGACCGTCTCCGAGAAGAACGCGAGTTCTCTTCTGGTGATGTCCTCTACGTCGAAGCCAGCATAAACCACGATGGACGGGGCATTTTCGCGCTGAACGTAGGACCGGGAGAAGAGCTACGGAAAACTGACATCGAGGATGCCAGATCATTCAGTCAGGAGATAGAGCGCGACGGAACCCATATTGTCAACGCAATCGCTGGCGGGGGTCCAGAGGGTCAGATGGAACTACGGGTCGAAATAGAGAGGATAGACATATGACCGATGAGTCGCCTCGCCAGATGAAAGGCTGGAGCTATGTACATCGTGTCGAAGAGGGGGAAGACGGGAATTACTACGAAACGCAGTCGGGACGTCAGTTTACTGGTGGAGAACTCGTCCGGATGGCGATGCACGGGGACGCTGTCGAATGAGATGGAGAGTTGTACGTCGACGGAGAGCGGGTTATGCCGATTGATTCTGACACATGGAGGACAGCGATGGGAGCGAAGCACCGGTTGCGAGGTACTGACCTGTACTGAGAGATTGGTAGTGTTGAAATAGTCAAAATCAATCATTTAAACAGAGATAGTCTACGGATTCGTGAGGATCCGTACATCGGACTGCGTGACGAGGACACAAAATTCTTCGACCAAGAATCTAACCCTGAGGTCATCGTTCGCTGAGTCCACGAGTTGCTCGAGTGCTTCGACGTCGATCACCCGTTGCAGTTGGTACTCGTCACAACCGAGTCTCTCTGTTTCAAGCGCGTCGACGATTTCGAAGAGGAGGTGTCGGTCACTCATCTGTAATCACCTCGTCGACGACATCGATAATCTCCGCAGCGGTCGAACTGATCCGCTCGAGTCGATCGAGGATGGCCTCCGACTCTTCGCCCTCCCATGCAGCGAGGTAGAACGCTGACCCGCTCGTGTCCAGCCCGAAATACCGACCGACGATGTAGCCGACGGCTTCCGCCTCGAGTTCGCGTTTCAAGCGTTCGGTCTCGTCGGTGACGTCACCGTGCAAGAGTGCGTGGGCGTACTCGTGGATGGTCGTTACGGCAAGGTCGGCACTGTTCTCACGATCGCGGACCTCGATTAGTGGTCGTTCCGTAGGAGAACGATACTGACACACACCTCTGGCATCGCCGTGAGGCCACTCCGCTGGAGAAACGATCTCCACTTCCACTTCAAGCATCGAAGCTCCCTCGAGGAGCGCTGGCACCAGCTCGTCGGCCTCCCCAGTCGCCTCTGTCTCTAGTTCTGGCAGTGGCTCTCCTTCGGTTTGTGAAATATCGAACACTGGCGCTGGCCGAAAGCCGACGAGTCCTTTCGGCCACTCTCCTGGTGATGTCTCGTCGTATTCGCAGTCGCTTCGATCGTGGTACGACGGTGAGTTCTCACACTCTGGACACTGCTTCGCGATGATCGGCGCCCAGATCCAGATCGCGCTTTCCCCCTCCTGGACGTGCCGATTAAAGTCTTCTTGCCATGTCCGATAACCCGCCACGCTGGTCGCCTCGGGACATTGGCGCTTGATCAGGAGCGTATTTCGGTAGGAATAGTCGTGGAAACGGCTCTGGAGATCGAGCCACTCCTGGAACTCCGTGCTGGATTGCGCCTCGTCGACGCCGGCGACGAGGTCGTTGATCCACTGTTCGATGGTGCTGTTCATCTCGTCCGATCGCGTGTCGGTCTCGTCGAAGGAGACCGACGAGTCGCTGGTCGTAGCCATAATTACACTGAACCGAGTTCACCGCGACCGCGTCAGTTTAGAACGCGCCGCACCCCTCTGGGGCGCACAAACAACCTCCTCTGAGTGTCACCGGAGTTCGTGTGGTTCGTCCGCGAACCCGACTGTAACGAGGTACTCGAGATACTCGTCGAACTGCTCCACGTCGCTGGGCGTGTCTGTCGCGAGGTGCCGTGCCCACTCGATGGCCCATTGGAATGCAGGGTCGGTGCCACCCTTTCCGTGGATATACCACTAGCGGGCCGCTTTCAGCACGACGACCGGATTCGTCGGCGGGTGCTCGCTTGTTAGCCCACAGGTGATCGATTGGATCTCCTCGGGAACGTCTGCTGGATCTACCTCGGACGTCTGGGTGCTCGGTAGGTCGATTGGAATCTGATCGATTGAGATGTCACTCGGGTTCTGTTGTTGACTCATGTAGAATCACTCTCTTATACGCTCTCTTTCGAGCCCTCACCCTTTTCGGGGCGAAAAAACGACTCGCTGCTCAGGCTGGCGGGAAGTAGACGCTTTGTTCGCCGACTAACTCTTCGAGCCGGTTCCGATGCCGATGCGTGAAGTAGCAGTCGTAGCTACAGTACCCACAGATGTCTCCCGTATCGTACTCTGCTACGTGGGCCCTCGTTCAGTCGTCCAAAATTGTTGACTGTAATTTAATATATCCTATAATGAAATCTAGCTTCCACTTACACGTTTTGCAGTCCCCATTTCTAAGAGTGTCTCACCCCACTTAAGATCCTTCTAAAGACCAGAACGTCATATTTCGGTGAAGCAGGTTGAGTACGTCTACCCCAATGACAGACTGCTACACTGGAGCGGACTTATTCGTCGACACGTTGGCGGAATACGGTGTCGAACACGTCTTTGGAAATCCGGGAACGACTGAACTGCCTGTAATGAAGGCGCTCGCGGAATGCGAGGCCGACACCGAGTACATCCTCGGGTTGCACGAAGATATTGCGGTTGGAATGGCATCGGGCTATGCGAGTACGCGACGATATCACAGCCATCATGATCCCGAGATCAACCCTGCTGGTGTAGTGAACCTTCACATCACGCCGGGTCTCGCCCACGGAATTGGCAACCTATATGCTGCAAAATGGGCAGGCACACCACTGGTGGTCACTGCCGGCAACCACGAGCGAGACTTCCGCCACGAAGAGCCGCTATTGACTGGGGACCTCGAACGGATGGTTGACCAATTCTGCAAGTATTCCGACGAGGTACTCTCCGTTGATGCGCTTCCAACAATGTTGCGGCGAGCATTTCGTGTGGCGCTCACGCCACCGACTGGCCCCGTCTTCCTTGGACTTCCCGTCGATGTCATGATGGACGAAGCCAGTCCTGAGGAGATTGAACCTCTCGGTCAGATTCCCAATGCCGGGCGCGGCGACCCCGCACAGGTCGAACGGGCGGCAGACCTACTCGTTGATGCCGAAGATCCGTTGCTGGTAGTCGGGGACCACATCGCGCGGTCTGGATTCGAGGCCGTCGAAGCCGCTGTCGAGTTCGCCGAGGCCTGCGGCGCGCGCGTTCACGGAGAGATCCTCGCGTGCGAGGTGAACTTCCCGACCGGCCACGACCAGTGGATCTCCTACCTCCCACCGGATGGGGAACTAGCGAGTCTGCTGATGGACACCGATACGATCGTGTTCGCAGGTTGTTCGACTAACACGACATTAATGCGTCACGAGAACGATCTCGTTGACGAGGACACCACCTGTATCCACATCAGCGACGACGCGTGGCAACTCGGGAAAAACCGACCTGCCGATATCGCGATCGCCGGCGACACTGGACTCGCGCTAGGCGAGGTAACAGAGCGCCTACGGGACCGACTGTCCGACGAGACGAGACGGCAGCGTGTCCAGAGCGTCGAAGCGATGAAGACATCGATGGCGGACACTATCCAGTCGATGGGGGAAGACGAGACACCGGAAGACGAGACCCGCGCGTCGAAGGCCGAGCTCGTCGATGCGATAAACTCGGTCGCACCGGACGCCTACATTGTCGACGAAAGCATCACCGCGAAATACCCGCTTCTCACTCGTCGAGAGATGGAACCTGAGGGAATGATTTCCAACAAGGGCGGTGGTCTCGGATACGGACTGCCCGCATCAGTCGGCGCGGCCGTGGCCGAGAGCATGCGAGAGAATCCCCGCGACGTTGTCGGGTACATCGGTGACGGGTCCTATCTGTACTATCCACAATCGCTGTACACTGCCGCCCGCGAGAGCCTCGACCTGACAGTCGTCGTCCCGGATAACAGCAATTACCGAATCCTGAAAGACAACACGATTTCGATGTTCGGGGGGACCGACGAGGATCACGAGTACGTTGGCATAGATATCGACCCGCCGGTCGATTTAGTGACAAACGCCCAAAGCCACGGGGCGCATGCCGAACTGGTCGAGATACCCGAGGATATCGAACCCGCACTCCGGAGGGCGCTTGACCACGACGGGCCCGATGTGCTGGACATACTCGTTCACGACTGATCTGCCGGCGTCCCGTACGAGTGAGGACACTCGAGTAGCATCGACAGTTCGACCACGCGGATCGTCCGGTTAATCTTCGGGATCGACCTGGACGCGGCCGCCTTCCTCTGCCGTCTCGGGGAATATCTTTCCGGGGTTGAGCATCCCTCTCGGATCGAGGGCACGTTTGACTGCACGCATCGCCTCAACGCCTTTCTCACCGTGTTCCAGAGTCATGTACTCGCGTTTGCCTCGTCCGATGCCGTGTTCGCCGGTTGCAGTTCCGCCCATCTCGATGGCCCGCTCAATTACTTCGTCATAGACGGCGTTCCCACGTGCGACCATCTCGGGGTCACTAGGATCGACCAGCGGCGAGTAGTGAACGTTGCCGTCGCCTCCATGACCGAAGCAAAATAGTGAAAGATCGTTTTCCGCCGCCAGGTCTTTCGCATACCGGATGATCTCTGGGTACGTGCTGATTGGAACGGTGATGTCGCCGGGATGAATGGGTTGGAGGTCCGGGTCGTATGTCCGGGCGGCGTAGGCCAGCTCCCGCCGCGCCGCCCAGAGCGCTTCCATCTCCGCATCGTCGTCGCTCATTTCAAACTGTTGTACGTCATGTGATTCGAATATCGATCGGCAGAAGTCGATTTCGTCCTCGATACCGTGGTTGGCGTGAAACTCTAAAAACGTCATCGGGGAGTTCGGCAACTCGCTTCCGGTGTACTGGTTCGCCATCTCGGCGCTCAGGGGGTCGATGAATTCGATCTTCGCCACGTCGACACCCGATCGGACGACGTCGAACACCGCCTCCGTTGCATCGTCCAGTGTCGGGAAGATCGCTCGCCCACCGCGGCGCTGCTCAGGCAGACCCTCGAGTTCCAGCGTTGCTCGGGTGACCACACCGAGGGTCCCCTCGCCTCCGACCAGCAGATCTCGGAGGTTGTACCCGCTGGAGCTCTTGACTGCTTTACTTCCCGCCGTGATTATCGACCCGTCTGCGAGGACCGCCTCGATTTCGAGTACCCAGTCGGATATTTCGCCGTATTTCACCGTTTGCATCCCGCTCGCATCGTTGGCGATCATTCCACCGATAGTGGAGATCTCCCCCGACGACGGCAGGGGCGGGAAGAACAATCCGTGGGTCATTGCAGCTTCATCGATCTTCGACCCGAGTACTCCCGGTTCAACGTCAATCTGGAAATCGTCCGGCCTGAGCGCTAGAACGTCGTCCATTCGCGTCATATCCATGCTGATACCTTCGAACGAGGGGACGGCGTTTCCTTCCAGACTCGTGCCAGCAGCATACGGCGTCACTGGGACGCCACGGTCGTTGGCGGCCGAAAGGACGGCTGCGACATCCGCCGTCGACTCTGGCCAGACGACGGCATCGGGCGTAACGCCCGTTCCGTTTTCCGCGGCAACCCACCCGGCCGCGTGATCTTCTCGTGTCGATTCGACGAATGAGATCCGATCTTCATCAAGTACCTCCGAGAGGAATTCACAGTCGTGGGACATACCTCGCTACTGCTTCGATTAGTGATTAAACCTGATTGAGCGCATACGAAGCTCTTCATATCCTCCCCCTTAGCGCTGGATCGTCAGACCGACTCACGAGTGCCTACGGACCGTCTCCCTTCAGACGGGCTCTCAAAATTGCAGATGGTACTTAAATGACTGGTCATACGGAGGAATTATTGTTAGTCGTCTTCCTCCCGATTCGTCTCTATGTCACAAGATAGAACAAGTACCTCCGAAGCGGACGCCGTTTCCCAGGCCAATTCGGGTGGGGAGACGACATATCCCGATATCGAGTGCTGTATCGATAACGTGGACGTCGATAGTCATCGGGCGATAGAGGCCAGTGACGAGCCAGTCAATGTCCAGTACTGTTTACAGCGATGTGGAACCTGTTACAAGGAGTCATTCCTGGTCGTGGATGGAGACGTACTCACCGGCGCGGATCACTTGACGCTACTCGACAAGTTGAATTCGGAGGGGAACATCGATGCGTGATCTGAACGTCCTGTTCATCTCGATCGATAGTCTCCGTCGCGATATGCTTGGGGCCTACGACTCCCCATTCGACTGGGTCACGGAGATAGACGTGGAAACCCCCAATCTCGATCAATTCGCTGAGAAAGCGATCACATTCGATAACCACTACGCCGGAAGTCTCCCGTGTATGCCCGCTCGCCGCGAATGGGACACCGGCATTCAAGAATTCCCTTGGCAGGGTTGGGGACCGATCGAGGCGTATGACACGACGCTCGCGGAAAAGGCTCGCAATGCTGGCGTATTGACGAAACTGATTACCGACCACTTCCATCTGTTCCAGCACGGCTCGAGTGGCTACTACGAGGATTATCATGGATTCGAGTTCGTCCGCGGGCACGAAGATGACCTGTGGAAGACACAGCCGTACGAGGCTGATGAAACCCTTCTGCGACAAGTCGGCTACGATCTCGACAATGATATCGCAGAAAGCTCTGCAGAGGTAACAGATGCCGCAGCCAATCCAAACCACGTCCTCGATCCCTACGACTTAGAGCACTACCGTCCACGATGGAAGTATGCCCGCAACGTCGCCGATTTCGATGACCAGACGGACTTCTTCGCTGCGAAGGTTTTCTCTAAGGCAGCTGGTTGGCTCCACAATAACACCGACTGGGATCAGTGGCTGCTCAGGATCGATGAGTTCGACGTGCACGAACCGTTCCACTGTCCAGAGCCGTACGCCTCGATGTACACGAACGAGGACCCACGCGATCCGGAGTTGCCAGTCTGGCCCTACTATGGTAGGACCGACGAGGGACAAGCCGAACTCACCGACCGCGAACTATCGTTCCTCCGCTCGCAGTTTGCCGGAAAGGTAACGATGGTCGACACCTGGCTCGGACAGGTGTTTTCCACGCTTGACGAGAAAGATCTGTGGGATGAGACGGCTGTTATCATCACTTCCGATCACGGGTTCCTCCTTGGTGAACACGGTTGGATCGGGAAAATGAGTCCGGATTTCGACCTCGTCGCACAGACACCGCTGTTCGTCTGGCACCCAGACAGTGAACTGTCGGGCACGACGGTTGAGTCACTGACTTCGGCTGTCGACCTGCACGAGACGGTCCTCGATCTGTTAGGTGCCGAAGCCGATGCGGAAACACACAGCAGGAGCCTCCGACCGGTCATCGAGGGAGAAACCACTCAGCACAGGGAGTGGGCACTCTACGGCTGGTGGCACTCCGACATCAATATCACAGACGGGACACACACGTACATGGTGCCGGTCCAGGAGGACGTCCCACTGTACAACTACTCAACGATGCAGATGAGCGCACAGAGTCCCTTCACCCCGACGAACGGCTACGAAGGGGCAGAGTCCGGACAGTTCCTCCCATACACTGACGTACCGGTTTGGAAACAGCAATATCCCTCGATGTCACTCGTCCGAAAACCCAGACTGTACGATACCGACGCCGATCCGACACAGTCGGAAAACATCGTGTCCGAATCGCCCGCGGTGAAAGCGGAGATGGATGACCTGCTATATGAGGCGATCGACAATTTGGCGGTACCTGATGAGGTGTACGAACAGTACGGATTTGACGAATAAGTCGTCCAATGTGGCCGCTAACGCTGAATCGAAACCGCCGTAGCGTTGATAGGAACCGCGGGTGAACGGGTAGTATGAGATTCGCCACGTTCAGCTTCCGACATTCTGACGGATGGCTACAATCGCTTGGCGAGTCGTTTGCCCGCGCAGACGATGTCACGCGCATTGCGGTTCACTCCCATCAGTTGCTCGACGACGGACAGGCAATCTATTTGTACGAACTCGTTGGCGATGCACGGACCGTCCGCGACATCCTCGACGAAACTGACATCATCACCAGCTATCAGGTGGTTCGGGGAACGGAGTCGGTATTCGCGTACATCCACTTCGAGCCGATGCCAACTGTCAGGAAACTTCTCCGGGGACCGACAGAGTACGGACTCATCGTCGACGGACCAGTTACTATCCGAGACGATGGGACGATGGAGATTACACTCATCGGAGAAGAAAAGGACATCCAGCAAGCGTTCTCGTCGGCGCCAGATAACCTCACAGCGACAGTCAAGCGCACTGGTGACTACCACCCAGGCGCACAGCAGCTGTTCACCGCCCTGAGCGGACGCCAGCGTGAAATACTGGAGAAGGCTTACGAACTCGGGTACTACCAACAACCGCGTCGCGTTACGTACGAAGACATCGCCAGTGAATTGGACTGCACACCGTCGAACGTTGGGGATATGCTACGTCGCATCGAGAACACTATCATCAGTGAGATAATGACGTCTCACTTTGATTCTACACCCGACAGCTCCGCCTGATTCCGTCTAATCTCGAAGAGATCGTTTCCAGTATATATGTCACTCCTTATACGAAGGAGTTAGTGTTAGTTACAGACCCCCGCACAGTTCTGTATGATACAAAGCAGCATCAGTCCGTTCGATATCGACATGTTTGTCGACCAGTTCCAAGACGCTGTCGAGGTAACTGATGGTGTTTACTACTACGCGGAATTCAGCGGCGTGACCGCCTTCGAGATCGGAGATGAGGCTCCTCCTCGTCGATTCCAGTCTCGAGAACAACGCCCCCGCACTTGCCGAAGCAATCAGCGCCGAGACCGATCAGCCGGTCGACACCGCCATCTACACGCGCGGACACCTCGATCACTCCTTCGAGCTGAAGGCGTTCCTGCTCGAGGACCAATCGGATCCAAACTCGGACATGGTGCGAGATGGTGTAATAGCGAGCGATCCCGGGGCCCTCGCACCAGATCGTAAGCATGACTGTAACACTCAGTGATATCGAGGGAGCCTGGGAACGACTAGACGACGAATCCGTTGTTCAACAGACTCCTGTAGATACGAGTCGTTCACTCGAGGCGAAGACCGATGCAACGGTACACCTCAAAATGGAGCATTTGCAGCGAACTGGGTCGTTCAAAACTCGCGGAGCGTACAACAAGCTCAAACAGGTCGCCGAATCAGGTCTCGAAGCAACGAGAGCGATTACAACCAGTGCTGGCAACCATGCCCAAGGGGTTGCCCTCGCTGCCTCAGAGACCGATCTGGAATCGACCATCGTCATGCCTAAGAGTGCTCCGCAGGCGAAGGTAGACGCCACGGCCAAGTACGGGGCGACCATCGAATTACACGGCCACGATTTCCGTGACGCGATGGCTTACGCAAAGTCGATCGTCGACGACGATAGTGTGTTCGTTCATCCGTACGATGACCCTCAGATCGTTGCTGGTCAAGGGACGCTAGGGCTCGAAATCCTCGAGCAAGTTCCTACTGTCCAGACAATCGTCGTTCCGATCGGTGGCGGTGGATTGATCAGTGGTATTGGGGCTGCTATTGCAGAGAAATCGCCTGAGACACGTGTAATTGGGGTCCAGGCTGAAGGGGCTTCTACCGTCCCCCAGAGCCTCGATAAGGGCCAACCGCAGTCCGTCGAGCCAGTGCAGACAATCGCCGACGGGATAGCGACCGGTGGTATCTCCCGACTTACGTACAAGTTGATCGACGAACACGTAGACAGGGTGATCACTGTATCAGATACCGAAATATCAGAGGCGATTCTGTTCCTTCTGAAACGCTCAAAGCAGATGGTCGAGGCCGCAGGTGCGACGACTGTGGCAGCCATCTGTAGCGACAAGGTCGACGTGGATGGGGAAATTGTCGTTCCAGTTCTGAGCGGCGGGAACCTCGGACTGACCGATCTACAGACAGTGCTTACACATGGGTTGACATACAGGGACCAGCTCGTTCGTTTCCGGGTCCGGATCACAGACAGTCCCGGAAAAATGGCTGAAATCGCCGATATAATCGCGAGTCACGACGTCAACATCCGCAATGTGAGACACGAGCGATCAGTCAAAGGGCTGAGCGTCGGGGACGCGTTCCTTGACTTTCGAATCGAGACAAATGGAGCTGACCAGACAACGCGTGTCATCAAATCGCTCCGCGAAGAGGGCCACACCGTCATTCGAACGAGACGACGGGAAAATTGGTAATTCCTCTCGTGGGAATCTCACGGTTTCAGCTGGGGGGGATGTCAATTGCTGACCAATGATCTGTACTTAAGCAGCTCCGTAAAACAAGAAGTTGTTCTTAGTAGTGGTTCCCGCAACTGTCTCGCATGCCAGAGTCTATGGCAAAGAACGGCATTTTCGAGTGGGTCGATACGAACGAAGAGCGGTTGAAAACCGTCGCGCAACGTATCTGGGAAACACCCGAGGTTGCCTTACAGGAGGAGAAATCCTCGGCAGTACTGATCGAGACGCTGGAGAGTGAGGGCTTTGCGGTCGAAAAAGGGATCGGAGGGATGCCGACGGCATTCGTCGCCTCCTACGGTGAAACCGGTCCCAGAATCGAGATTCTCGGCGAGTACGACGCCCTCCCGGGACTCTCTCAAGAGGTGACAGAGGAGCGCGAACCCAGAGAAGAGGATGCTCCCGGCCATGGCTGCGGACACAACCTCCTCGGGACTGCTGGCGTCGGTGCCGCTATTGCGGTGAAGGAAGCGATCGATGCCGGTGATATCGAAGGGACAATTGTCTACCACGGCTGCCCCTCGGAGGAAAACCTTGTCGGGAAAATCTACATGGCTCGTGCGGGCGTCTTTGACGATCTGGATGCGGCGCTAACTTGGCATCCAGCCTCCCTGAGTACTCCTTCCATGGGGACATCAAATGCAGTGAACTCTCTCGAATTTACATTCGATGGCGTCTCAGCGCACGCAGCCAGATCGCCGGAATCGGGACGGAGCGCGCTCGATACTGTCCAATTGTTGAATACAGGCGTCGAATACATGCGCGAACATCTGTCGGACGATGCGCAAATTCACTACACGATTACCGACGGAGGGCAAGCACCGAACGTCGTCCCAGAGACCGCCTCAGCCTGGTATTTCGTGCGCGCACCGACACGCGAGGAGGTCGAACGTAATACCGAGTGGCTACGCGAAATTGCAGAGGGAGCCGCCTTGATGACACAGACCACGGTCGATGAGCGATTCCTGACCGGCTGCTACGATTACCGCGCGAACGAGGCAGTCACTGACGTAATCTGGGAGAATATGCAGGCCGTAGAACCGATTTCGTACGACGAGGAGGATATTGCGTTCGCGCGTGACCTCCAAGAAACGATCCCAGAGGAAAGACGTAAAGCGGAGGTCGCACATGTGCCCGAAGATCTCCGCACTAAGATAGCGGATCGCCCACTCTATCCCGAACCCGTCGCGGCGTTCGATGAGAATCTCCGAACCCCCGCTTCGACCGATGTTGGCGACGTGAGCTGGATCACCCCCACAGGGCAGTTTAGAGGTGCCACATGGCCGGTCGGCACCCCAGGGCACTCGTGGCAGATCGTCGCTGCAAACGGTAGCTTTGGACAGAAAGGCGTCACGTACGCAGCGAAGGTACTTGCTGGCTCTGTATATGATCTCCTGAAAGATCCAGAAACGCTCGAGACAGCTCAGGAAGAGTTCGAAACGATGCTCGGCGAGCGAGCCTACGAATCTCCGCTCCCCGACGATGCGGAGCCACCGTCCAAGATTACTACACTGACTGACTGAGTTACATCCGGTGCGTCGGCCTCAGTCGGGAGGATGGCTGCGTACGCGATACTCACTACCGCTTCTGTAGAGACCACTCAGGGACATCGTATTCAGTGCGGAACTGATCCTAACAATCTTGGCGGACCCTGTCTCAGTTCGGGAATGACTATCAACCAGTATATAAACAACTCCCTATACAGAGGGATCAGAGTTAGGCACAGAACTCCACACACAGTTGTGTGTCACGAACTAGCATCAGTCCATATGAGACCGAAATGTTTGTCGCGGAGAGCGAAGTGAACGAGGTTGCAAAGCGGACGTATCACTGTGCCGGATTCAGCGACGTGACGGCCTTCGAAACGGCGGAAGGACTTCTTCTAGTCGACACCGGTCTCGAGGACGAATCGAAAGTGTTTGCTGATCTACTCCGACAGCACACGGATGCACCGGTCCACACCGTTATCTACACACATGGCCATCTGGACCATGCATTTGGTCTCGATGCGTATCTTCTCGATGGACAAGATGATCCAGAGGTGATCGCTCACCAAGCGATGCCCGCCCGGTTTGATCGCTACAAGCAGACTGCGGGACACAATGAAGCGATCAACAGCCGCCAATTCGGTGGAACCACGTCCACGAGAAGCGCCGAAGTCAGTGAGAGCCGGTACGGATGGCCGGAGCATCCACCGACGACCCTGTACCGTAACGACCTCACAGTGGAAGTCGGCGACGTTACCTTCGAAATTCACCACGGGGAAGGAGAAACCGACGACCACAGTTGGTTGTACTGTCCAGAGTGGGACGTACTGTGTACTGGTGACTTCTTTATCAGCGTCGCACCAAATGCTGGGAACCCACAGAAAGTCCAGCGCTATCCGTGGGCGTGGGCAGATACGCTCCGGGAGATGGCTGAGGAGGATGCAACGACGCTCTGTCCCGGCCACGGAACCCCGATTGTGGACGACGCTGCCGAGATCCGTCGACGTCTCCTTTCGGGAGCGGAGTATCTCGATACAATCGTCGAGCGGACGCTCGATGCGCTCAATGACGGGTCGCCCCCACACGTCGACATCGTCCACGAGGTTGACCTACCAGTCCCCAAGGAACCGTGGCTGGATGAGGACTACGATAACGGTGAGTTCATCGTCCGAAACGTCCTGCGATACTACGGCGGCTGGTGGTCAGGTCGCCCGAGCGAACTGAAACCCGCACCCCGAGAGGCGCTCGCCGAGGAACTTACAAAGCTAATCGGCGATGCAGAACAGCTGTCGATTCGGGCCACGAACCTCGCAGCAGCAGGCGACCACCGACTTGCCGGTCATCTTGCCGATTTTGCGCTCGAAGCCGCGCCGAATGACGTGACGGTTCAGGCCAACGTCGAAGAGGTATACGAGCGACGAGCGGAGAGAGAAACGGACCTGATGTCTCAGAATATCTACGCTGCTGCCGCCGGATACGCGACGGAAGGGCGGAGGTTTCGCTAACGATGACCGGTGGACAGTTCGGACTGCGTCATGGGTCGCTCTCGGTGGCTGGAGCGACGGCGCTGGTCGTCGGGAACGTCATTGGTATCAGTATCTTCACGCTTCCGGGACCGCTCGCTGCGAGTGCCGGTCCGGCCGTTATCTTCGGGATCTTCCTCGCGGCGATTCTGCTGGTTTTTGGCATCACCATTACTTATCAACTCGGAAGCGCGATTCCGACGACCGGCGGTAACTACATCTATGCCTCGAGACTTGTCCACCCCTTTGCTGGCTTCTTGCTTCCGTGGCTGATCCTTCCTGGCGTGTGGGCCGGACTTCTGTTCATCGGCGTCGGGTTCGCCGAGTACGTCGGTATCTTCGTCGCAATCCCGGACCTCGCTATTACCTATGTCCTCCTCACGACGTTTCTGTTGCTGAATATCTTGGGCATCAGACCCCTGGCACGGGTACAAACCGTTCTGGTCGGCGTATTGCTCACCAGTATGGTCGTGTTTATTATTCCCGGAGTACTGGCGATTGAGCCGACAAACTACACCCCACTGTTGCCAAGCGGGGTTGCACCGTTCGCGATCGCGATCGTCTCGTTGTACTTCCCGTTGCGCGGGTTCTCGATGATCGCGAACCTCGGCGGTGAACTCGAAAACCCATCGCAGTCGATCCCACAAGTATTGCTGTATGCAGCCCTTATTTCGCTCACGCTGTTCGCTAGCCTGGTCACCGTGCTGGTCGGCGTTGTGAACCGGACACAGCTCGGCGGCGGAGAGGGCGCAGTCGTCATAGCGGCCCAGAGGTTCCTCCCCAGCCCGCTCGTCGGACTGGTCGCAATCGGCGCGGTCGTCGGGGGCCTCACTTCGATCAGTACCACCTACACCGGTTTCTCCCGGGCGCTGATGCGGGCAGCGAACGACGAAATCTTCCCAAAGACCTTCGCTGCGGTCCACGAGCGGTTCAAGACGCCACACGTTGCCCTGTTGACGCTCGGGGTCCCGCCTCTGCTTTTCGCCCCGCTCCAGCCGTCACCGGTTTTCCTCTCGATTTTCCTCGCCATCGCGGTCCTCACCGTGAATTGTCTCAACGCGGTCGCACTCTGGCGACTTCCCGCGGTCTTCCCTGACCGCTATGTGAACGCCGACAGTACGTTGCCTCCGCTCGTGCTTCGGGCTGTCGCGATTGGGGGCGTGCTAAGTTCGGTCGCTCTCATCGGGGTTACCAGCCTCAGACTGCCGCTGATGATCGGTGTCATCACCATCTACATAGTCATCGGCTACGGTGTCTTCCGACTCCGAGTCCGACAACTCAATAAGCGAGGTATTGACCTTCGAAACGTGATGCGGTCGCTCGAGGAATCAACCGACTGACCTGCCCATTTTGTTGTATCGGTGCGATACCTGACCCGTGAGCCGGAGGACGCAGACGACGGACTCGCTCGGTTGCTCGAGCAAGGCTCTTCTGCGAAGTCGGCGACGAACTCCGTGTGGCGACGCCGGAAGTCCGACTCATCACTGGACGCAAACCAGCGGGAAAATACGGCGTCGATGAGCTCACACTCTGGGCACTGCTTTGCGATGATCGGTGCCCAGATCCAGATCGCGCTCTCGCCTTCCGACACATGTCGATCGAACTCGGCTTGCCACGTCCGATAGCCGGCGACACGAGTTGCGTGCGGACACTGCGTGTGATCAGTAGCGTGTTTCGGTAGGAGTAGTCGTGAAAGCGGCTCTGAACATCGGCCACTCCTGGAATTGCTCACTCGAGACTGCGTCATCAACCTTGTCGACAAGGTCGTCGACCCATGCCTCCATGGTACTGTACTGTGCATCTCCTCACGTCTGGTGTCCAAATCATCGAAGGACACCCGCGAACAGTCACTCGTAGTCATGGTTTGTGACGACGGACGCTCAGTTCGGAGAATGCACCTCATCCCTCTAGGGAAGAAAAACACACTCGAGGGAGCGCTTGAGCGGCTCTGTTACGAGTGTCTCATCTAGCTGTGACGATCAGGATCAGGAATCGATCTCGAGTAACTCGTCTCGGCGACTGCGGAGCGTGTTCGGCGATGTGCCTGCAATATCGGCGATCCGCTCCTGAGAGAGACACAAGCCGACTCGCTGGGCAGCGAGATAGAGACAGCCCGCTGCGACACCACTTGGCCGGCAGCCGATCGTCAGTCCGCGTTCACGTGCCGTCTGTGCGAGTTCGAGTGCTCGTCGATGAACCTGATCTGGGACCTCGAGTTCTGTCGCCAGTCTCGGAATCCGATCTGTTGCTGCAATCGGCTGTGTCGGTAACTCAAGTTCAACGTTCATGGCGGTGTAGGCGTTGGTGAGTCTCTGCTGATCACAGCGCGCACAGGCTGCGACTTCTGCTCGTGATCGTCCGAGTCCGTTACACCGAGCTGTAGCGTAGACACTGGCTGCAGCCGCCGCCTCAAGCGATCGTCCGCGACAGAGATGTTCAGACTGTGCCGTTCGGAACAGCGAACACGCCTGATCCCGGATACTCTGTGCGAGGCCGAGACGTGCGACGATTCGCCGGATTTCACCGAGTCCATAGGCGAGGTTGCGTTCAGCTTTCGACTGCCACTGGGCACGGGACTGTTCGCGACGCAGCCGGTTCAATTGTCGGCGCTTCGTGCCCGAGAGTACATTTCCATGTCCGTCTTGCTTGTACCCGATCTCGGTGGAGAGGCCTCGATCGTGGCGTGTCGGTGTCAGCGGGGCGCCGGTCCGTCTCTTGGATCCCTGCTCGTCATGTCGGCCCCAATCTGGTCCTCGGTCTAGTTTAGTGTCCTCGAGGATACGTCCACAGTCCTCACAGATTGTCTCGCGGTCAGTCGTTCGAACGCTGCCGCCACAGTCTGGACAGGTAGTTGTAGTCGTCTGAACGCCCTCGCCAAACGTCGTCGTGTAGATGTCTCTCGTTGCCATCGATAACTCCGAAGAGGACAACTGATCAGCCCCTTCACCGCTTCTGGGGCGATAAACACCACTCGTTGATTTCAGAGTCCAGTAGAAGGGTCCGTGATATCGGTGCCAAATTCCGGGCAGCATCCCCCAATTGACACACCGCGTGAGGGGTGAGGGCTCTAACGCCGGCCAGATACCGGCATTTCTCGAGACATCGAACCCCCGCGGTATGCTTACTTACAGTCAGCAACCAGTACTGAAGGGAATACCCACGTGGTTTCAGTGACGATCTCGGTACTAGCCTCGAGGGTCACCGCTTGCGTCGACAGTATCTTAGCGATCTCCCGGCGCTGCTTGAATGTGAGGTCGTCGCGCCGAGGGCTTGGCGAGATGCTTGGACGAACTTCGGAATGTCGTCACCGGCACTCACCACCACTTTCGCCTTGTTGCAGTCATAGAAGTCAGCTACACATTCGATCGCGCCTCGTCGATATGCGTAGTCGCCGTCAGTCCTGATTCGCCTATTCGTAGACGCGACCCCTGAAATCCTCGTTTTCGGCTCACTGATCGGCCTATTTCGGACCAAAACCGGCGGAACGTATCGGCTATCCAGATACGAACGGCGACTCGAACAACGGATCGACTCGAGATATGCACACGACGAGTCGCGGCTCTCGAGACACGTGGGTGCGCCTCACCCGTCAGGTGCGAACAAACAGCTTTCAGGTGATCGGTGATCGAGCGATTTTCTGTATGGGGATCTCAATTCCGGTTTGATCGAAATAGTACCCAAACCATTCGGTCCCTCATAGAGTCGGTTCTATACCTGGCTGGGGGATATCCTTAAGCAGGACGTTAGCAAAGATTGCCAGTACGAAGTAGAGATGAACGATCTCTCTGATCCACGGCCACCGCTTCCAGAGTGGATAGTGGACGCATATGATGTCCTTTGTACACACAGCCTCAACTCGGCTGAGCGTAAAGACATCCAGTCGATCCCTCGAGAGCAAGCGCTCGAAGTCCTCTGCAGTACCGATGAACTGGCCCTCGAACCCGAGGACGCAAACCATGCACTCACCCGGTTGCTCGAACGAGGATACTTCTACGAGGTTGGCGACGAGCTTCGTGTGACAATGCCAGACGAGTAATTCGCGGGCACGGTCCCAGACTCGATTGTACTCTATAATGTGTACCTATCTCACTTCTGATACGCACGCGCCCGTTACCGGACAAGGCTGTGAACCAGGTGTGTATGGGTGCCTGATAGGCATGCCTGTCGCGTCTGCGTAATGCGACAGACGGTGAAACGTGCTTGAGAAAGATCAATGGCTGCCAATGAAATCCTCAAGAGTCGCGCTAAACGATCACGTCGCAAACTGAGACGCCTCACATAAGCGGAATGTAGTCACAATTCAATATCTAAACATTCTCCATGTATTCGGAGTGCCACCTGTACTGAATGACAACATCGTGCACGTGTATGGCTAGTCAAGGTACTGTGACTCCCATTCCTGTCGTTCCTCTTTGGTCCTATCACCAGTTCCGTTACTCTGAATCCGAGAGCAATTCACCGACATACGAATCTTCCCATTCTCGTCGAGCTTCAAGTTCACGCTGACCCCGAGCGGTGATCGTGTAGAAATTCGTCCGCTGGTCAAGTTCGCCTTTCTCGACGAGACCCTTATCGACGACTTCGTCGAGGTTGGGATAGAGACGCCCGTGATGGATCTCCTTCTCGTAGTAGTCCTCGAGTTCGTCTTTAATCGCGAGTCCGTGGGGTTCGTCCTGCCCGGCAATCGTGTACAACAGGTCACGCTGGAAGCCAGTAAGATCGTACATATCAGAGTTTCTGTGTGTTTACGGATAAGGATTCCGAGAAAAGACAAAAGGAATAGTGCAGGAAGGCACGCTCAGTCACATATAATAAACGCCCCTTTCAGCATGACGCCCTTCTGATGGGCTCGAGGACCGCAGAGAGACGGTTCAACTCGCCGTCGTGAGCCATAATCACCTCGCAATCGGGTTGGCCGTCGGTCGTGAGAACTTCGTAATCCGCAATCTACCTGTCTGAACGTACTATAGTAGAATCTGGAAGTCCTTGTAGTGTTACCCGACGAAGATCGGCGTGTCTCGTTGTCTCTCGAAGACCTGACGAGAGGTGTGAGTAGACACTTCTGGCGATTACTATATTATAAGACCACTCGCCATTGATTTTGACAGCGGTCTCGTCAACCGCGACCCTTGACGGCTCCGCCGTCGGCGGGTCGCAACCGCTGTCAGCCAGCCGATGTACCCAATTCCAGACCGCTCCATGTAGCGTTCAATGCCTAATTCGGCTAAAACCGTTGTTGTCTCCCTAAGAGAAAACCAGTTTCGTGGAGGCGGACGGCGAATGCCCTGACGGGCGTCGCCGTCCGCTCGTTCTCCCAAGATTCTTCTAAGCCCGTCGTATACCTCTTGCTGAGCAGGTCTGCGAGCATCTTGTCCAAGAAACTCAACGACCTGCTCACGTCTCAAACTGACTCAACTAGACCGTGCCCCTGTGCACACCGTCTATACCATCCGATAGATGAGTTTGCCAAGCGTCCCGAAGCCACAAAGCACGAGAACGAATATACTCGGCCCGAGGAAAAACTCACCCACTACCTCCCCTGGGAGCACTCCTGATGTGAGCATCCCAACGGCTCCGATAAAGGTCATTGTGAGTGCGAAATCGCTCCCAGTATTCGGTTCTCCGCCTGCGATATACTTCTTGTAGAGGCGTGCGAGTCCAGCAACTGGACCAAAAACCGCCACAAGGATCGATGCGAAACCGAGTGCCGCTTGGAATATAACCGCCAGGTCTGACATAGATAACACACTCGAAATGGCCGACAGCACCACCAATACTCCAAGCGCGAATGTGACCGAACTCGCAATGACGAGTAGCTGTGAATATTCATGATCCAATTCGAGTACTTGAGTGAATAGTGGTGCAAACACCCGGTCTGCAAAATGGACTAAAGCGAAGGACACAATTCCAACAGCACCGAACAGTGCCAAAAATAGCCCATTTCCACCACCGACTAGCATTCCGCTCAGTACGAATCCAACCGACGAAGCGACGATAACCGCTTCGGTCATTTGACCAGTGATACTCGACTCATCGTCTCCGTATCGGTCCTTGAATCCCCGCGCGCCTTCAAGTACTAACCCGAGTAGGAACACAGCCGCTGAGATAACACCAAGATAGTAACCGATCTGGGTGGGGGTCTGCGAGTCAAGAAAACTCCCGACGCTATTTTGGCCGGAGGAACCGTCTCCATTGCTTTCCTGTCCACTATCAGAGCTAGCGTTTTCTTCCCCCTCTTCGTTATCGGATTCGCTAGGAGAGACTGTGTTCTGTTGATCGCCGATTTGCTGTTCATCGGTGGAATCCCCACCATCGCTCTGCTGGCTCCAGTCGGACTCGTCAAACTCGAGCTGCGCTTTGATCCGCTGTTCTACCCGATCGGCGTTCGCTGTGACACTCTCGCCGATATTGGCATCACCGATCCGTTCCATATCGAAAACGCGCAACGCGTATCCGCCCTTGAGCGAACTATCGATCTCGCTCGTACTCACGACCTCGCCGGTCACCTCGTACCGGCCGGTCTCAGTCTCTGTCGGAACGGTCTGAATTGTATTGGACATGCCCGCGTAGGCGATCGGCACCTCGTCGGGACTGTTCCCATCGGCGAAGACGCCAGAGTGAACGACGATATCATGCGTCACCGGCACACAGACGGGTGGCGATGTCGGGGCAGCAACCGATTTATCGCCACACGATGCGACCGATGTGAGATACTCTTGAGCGGACGTCGACGACCCGGCGAGGTCCGATTCAACCGTGACGACCTCTCCCTCGTAGCCCCCACTCCGAATTTCGGCAGGCGAATCGAGCGTCTGACTGTCATAGTTCACGTCGACGAGTACCACCTCGTATCCGGTCGCCTGTGAACTGTCCCCGCTTGGTCCGTAGATCGGTATTACTGCGGCGTCGACTGTCGCATCACCTTCGCCCCAGAACTGCTGGCTAAACGACTGTGTTTGAATGCCCGATTCGGGGAACCGATCCTGTAGCCCGTTACCGTCCCCAAGCGAGTTATCAGAGAGGTTCGCGACGCCCCAACTGGCGAGATCACCCGGCGGTTCTTGGAAAAGGTCCGCCGAGGAAGCCCCAGGCTCTGCGAGGGTCCCTGTCGTTTGCTGGCTTGAGACTGCACTAGAGGGTTTCGCGGCAAGTGAACCAATCGTTGTTGCGGTGTCGAATCGAACGACTTGGTATTCGTACTGCTGGGGGTTGTTCTGAACGTCGCTGAACGAGGCCGGTGTTCCGCGCGTTTCCACCTTGAAATCATCTGCGACGATGATACTTCCAGAAACCTCGCTGGTCGAGAACGACCTCCCGTCGATAGTCGCTTCCCCTGCCGGAATCGGCTCAGAACTGAATACGATATGCCGTCCACCGTCTGAGTCAACGACGGCCGTCGTCTCGCTGGGTGGTTCTACCCCGAACTGCTCGAGCGTGGATTTGATCTGGTCGAGATTCTCGATATTGCTGTCAGCGACCGGCCCATACGAAATCCCCGTTGTAGTGTCTCTGAGTTGCGTTGTCGTGGTGGTAGCGGCCACCCCCGAACCAGCAGCCAGAACTGAAACGAGAACGAGTGCCGCGATCGCGACCGCAGTAAGTCGGCGCATTGAGGGATAGTATCAGTGATATCTGATAAACATCTAGGCTTTTGTGAACCAACTTCCGCACCCCTCCGCTGTAGTGTATCCTCACTCACGCCCGCAAGGAGTGCCTCGTGTAGATCTTCGATGGGAACTTGACCGCCGTCCATGGTACCACGCTCTGGGCGAGACCCCTGATCACTGTACACCGAGTCAGGAACCGGATCATCGACACCAAGAGCTCGGTCGAACTCAGGGACGGCCTGTGGATTTGATTCATCTGGCGTCATCGGTTGAGTATCTCGACAACAGATTCACACCAGCTGGACCAGCGACCGCTTTCGCACGCTCGAGTTCTCGTTCGAGCGGCTCTGTTGAAATCATCAGTGGCTAACAAATTTTGAGAGGGATCGGTAAGTACAGAGAAGGTAGTTTCCGGAGCCACACTCTATCTGTCTGTTTACTGTCGAATATCGCTCCTAAAGTGAGTACCATTCTTATCACCAGAAAACATTTACCGGATATGTGAATTTAGTACTATATGTCCCCACTCTCGGCTATGGATCGGTATAAGGAAAATGCAGTTCCGCTAACCCTATTCCTCATTATGGCGGTCGCTATCCTCATTGTTCCTCCCATCGCTCTGGGTGAGTTAGGGGCAATTGGCGCGGCCCCCGTCGTGATTATGATTGCTATTTTGACCGTGTTTCCGTACGCATGCGTCGTCGCAGTGGGGACACTTCCACTTCTGTACGCCAATATCGCGAGTTTTGCGGCACCTGATCCGGACGTCGACGCCTTCCATTCGTTCTCTTGGGGCGCAGCCCTACGACACGTGGTGGCTGGATTCTTATACGTGGTAGGAGCGACCATAGTTAGCGCTATCGGAATTGGCGTTCAGATAGTGATATTAGAGGACGATATGATACTGGAGTCCTTTCAGCTGTCGTTCCTGATCGGAAGCGTGATCGTTGCGGTGGCTTTCGTTGGCGCCCAGTTGTGGCGATACGACAGACCCCTGCGTACTCTTCCGCTCCGCACGGTCCTTGGGACGGTGGTACTCGGAGGTCTGCTGGCTCTGTCCATAGTCGCTGCCTTCTGGATGTTCCACAATCCGCCGTTCTATGTCTGAAATACCTGATAGACACTCTAGCGTTCAGGTCGCACGTGCAGTGAGCGGATAGTTCACCGGTTTCGGCGTGAGACAAACGGGGGTGTCGTGCTGCACTAATGCTCTCTATCTTGCACGCGGTGAGGTATTTGTCAGCTATTTATGAGTTAAAGTCGCCCCCGATCTGAACTCATTAGTTCACGGTTGACGGACCAGTAGTGAGCTCTTCAAGGATGGTGAGTGCGTCACGGCGGATGGACGCGTCATCGGTCTCAGCGACGTAATCACGGTGGAGATCGAGCGACAGTCCTGGTGCATCATCGTAGCTACCGACAAAGCCACAGTGGCCTCTCAGAAGGCCGAGTGTATTGACCTCTGGGTCGCTTTCGTTCCCGATGCTCGCGGCGAATTGGACAGTAATCGTCCCGTCGGCGTGGATACGCACAAGGATGTCGTCAGTAGTCATCTGAAGGTCGTTCACCACGAATTCGTGGAGGCGCTCTGCGACGCGTACTCGCTGTGCTGACGCGTGTTCTGGACTCTCGATCGGCATGGTGAGGATCGGCCCTCATCGGCGTTGTTGTCTGCGCTGAGTCCGTCGTAGGGCAGTATCTGTTCCTCGCTGTCCCCATCTCCAACGGGCGGCTGTTCAGAGAGGGGAACATCTTCGTCGAACGTGCGTTCGTATACGTCTAGGAGTGGCATGATGATCAATCTTGGAGAGTACGTTTCGGTCTGTACACGCTCCCTCCACCCCTCTGAGGGGGTGAGCAACACCACAGAGAATCCAAGTGGTACAATCAAAACTTACTGTTGATCGACTGTTCGCGTCTCAGGTGGCGCGAACGAGCAGCATCTTCTCAGTGATTTGACATCATACTCACCGACCGACACTGATTCGCTGGTTGTGACGAGTCGATCAAGCGCCTCAGGGTCGATCGTGTCGGACAGCACAACCCCGTGGGTTGGTCCCAGCTCCGTTGACGGGCAGTTTTCGAGACTCGCGATCGCTTCGATAATTGCGATGCTCGGCGGCGTTCCCGACCACTCGTATTTGACTTGATTAGTTGCCATGATTCACCTCCGCTAGCCCGGCACCTGCTCCATGATATCGCTCGCGTTGGGATCGGCAGTTCGGACAGGCATGGAGCGTTCCGGTGTTATCCGAAAAAAACCCGCTTGTACTGTTCTGTGACGTGTGCGCCACAGTTCGAACAGTTGGGCATCGTCACACCTCCACAACCGCATGTTCGTACATGGCACGCGTCTTCTCGAGTTCGGTGATTGCACCTGAGAGGGTCAACGGCTCGGCCAGGTGTTCCTCGAGCGATTGTAGATCAGCCAGCACTGCTTCGAGTTCGGCTTGCACTCGTTCGTCAGACCAGCTATCGGTGGACTCGCTCATCACGACTCACGCTCCGGGCAGCCGGGCGCATGCGACAGGTTGTCCTGTCCACCAAGTTCGACTAGCAGCTCGCGTTCGCAGTACGTACACCGGACGTATGCCTTCCCGCCCTGTTCCGGCGGTTCGACATGCCGTGTGTACGTCGGTTTCTCGGACTCACTCCGAGTAGCCTCGGCGGCTATGGTCCCGCCGTCGGGAACCAACCACTCTGTACGAGCAATCACCTCGACTTCCGCACGCAGGCGCAGTTTTCGGCCCGTATCGGTTTCATAGTATTCGGATCGCTGTACAATCTGTTTCAGCTCTCTGAATCGGCTCATCTGTCAAACCCACCACCCCTCTCGAGGGGAGAACAACACCACCGAACGGCAAGATGGACGTCCAGTGCTGTCGCTGGGTGTCTTCGTGTTCGATTGAGCTCTAGTCAGCTTCTGTGGTCACTGTCTCTCGGTCCCACGCTGGCTCCCACTCGCTCTCGCAACCATCGACGTGGGCTGCATACGCCGAGAACCAGTAGCGATCGTAGCCACGAGACTCGGTCCCAAGCCACTTGCCAGACGCGAGCGCGCCGTACTCATCAGTCTCGGGAATCGGCTCAGCCTCTTCGACGGACCACGTGTACTGGCTGTCGAACTCGGCGATGAAGCCCTGATCGCCAGACGATTCACGCAGCGTACACCGAGTGTTACAGGTCGCACAGAAAACGCCCTGATAGACAATATGTGTCCATTCGTCGGTACCACAGACAGGACACGTCACCGTGTCGAACGCACCAGCATACCGCTCTTCAGTGTCGACGATCGCCATCACTCGTCACCTCTCTCTGGACCGATCCGCGTCACGCGACCGATCTTGGCGTGGGCACCAGCCAGTACCAGCGAAACGTGCTCGAGCATCGAGAGATCGGTCACGATCGTGTTCCCGTCCTTCTGGAGGACGACGACGCCGCTGTCGTGGACCCAGACAGAGACGCCGATGCCCCAATGATGCCATCGGTCAGGCGAGAGTGCTTTCGATGGAAGTGAGAGACTCTTGTCACCGCGATCGATCGCCGCCTGCACGCCCTGGCGAAGCGCCCACACTTGCGACTCGGTGAGCGTGTCCTCGGGTGCGTCACTCTCGTCGACGTACGTCAGCAGATCGGCCACCATCACGCCTCACCTCCGACGATCTGATCGATCTCGGCCAGTTCGTGCGCTTCAGCGGCCTCGTCCGCATATCCGACGTCGGTGGCATAGCGCTCGAGGACGGCCACGGCGCCATCGTCGTCCGTGGCTGCACGTTCGAACAGTTTCTCGAGGACGGTGATGACCACCCGATCGGCGACCTGGCGGCCAGCATCAGCTGCTTCACTTTCGATGCGCCCCAGCCGTGACTCGGGATACGCGTAGGTTTTCGAGGGTCTGGACTTTAGATTTGAACAGTAGACGACATCGAACACGCGCTCATCTTCGGCTGTATCGAATCGTGAGTTCCCGTAATTATCGAGCAGATTGTAGTTGTTTGCTTCAGACCACTCGGCGACTGTCTGGCCAGTATCTGCGATCACGTGGACTGGCCGCCCCTGTGCGAGATCCAAGCAGACGTCACCAAGTTTGATCGACTGTTCGCTCATCGGCTCACCTCGTCGTCGCTGAGAGTGCGAGCAAGCGTTGCGGCCTGCTGTTCAATCGGCTCGTGGTGGGCGTGTCTGACGTTCAGGAGCGTAAGGTGCGCCCCAAGCCCCCACAGCTCTGCCCGATGCAGCTCGTCAGCAAACTCCGTGAGAACGTCGTCAGTCGTCTGGCGACCATGAGTGAGACCGTTGATCCGAGCTGCAATCTGATGAGGGATTGCATCTCGACAAGAAGGATCTCGTCCTGTGTAGTCGGCCATCGTCTCGACGAGTCGCACAAATGCCTCAACACGTCCGTCGACCGTGACGTCCCACTCTTCGAGGTCATCCTCGTCGACGGCGTACGTCACAGCGTCGGGTTCCTGTCTCTCGAGGAGAGCCTCGAGAGCCGCTCGCTTCCAGCTGCGGTAATCGCGGAAGCCCCAGAACGTGGCGAACTCTTCGAGCGTTTCGATCGAGTACTCGATTGAGATGTCAGCGCGAACACGCTCGGTCGTCCTGTCACCATAATCAGTGATCCGGGTGACCGGCCCACTGGCAGTCGCGAGGAACCGCCGTGGAAGCGGCGTCGTGTAGTCGGTTGACTTCTCGTTATCGGGTGTTTCCGTTGGCTGTGCTGCCGTCTCGTCTGCTCGTGGCATCTATGATACCCTCCATCCCTCCCGAGGGTGGAACAACACCACGTGCGGTGCGTTCGTGCGGATGTTGGTCGACTCTGGCAGAGTTACCCCACGAAGTAGAGACGACACTAAATCGTGGGGTAACTCACGGCGCTGGTGGACTCGCTGTGGCCTGCACCCCGCAGGCCTCGAGTTCGCGGATCCGCTGTGCGTTACGTGCAGCCTCGAGAACGGACGTTCGGATCGCGACTGCAACCCGATGTTTGCATGCACCTTGGTAGTGTTCGTCTGCTGGACACGGACAGCTGTGTGGCAAGCCGTCCTCGATCGTGACCAGATACTCGTGGTCCTCGGGATTTGCGTGGCTGGCGTTGCGAACGAGGACGCCCTGCGCGACAAGTTCGAACTCGAAGGCTTCGTACTGGGCGCGTCGGAGCGTCCTCTGGGTCGGTTCAAGTCGCTCGAGCGGATGTGCTGATGATGATATTGACATAGGTCAGGTGTAACTGCCGCTAGCCTGGTCGATCGTCTCGAGTTACGCGCTCTCGCAGTCTGAGCAGATCAGTTGAACGCCGAGGTCACAGGCAGTTTCACAGCTGTGCGTCGGAACAAGCCCGAACTTCCCGCAGTAGTCACAGCTCGTGTTAGTGTGCTCAGGCGCGTCGAATACGCCGAAGCGGGAATGCTCGACGGTCGAATCGGACTCGGTAGTGAACTCAACGGCGAGTGGATTCGTGATCCGACTGGCAGTTTGCATCGTCTTTGATCCCTCTACTCCTCGTGAGGAGCGAACAACGCCACCGGCTGTTCAGAGAGTGGACGTCCAAAGCGTGAACGAGAACCAACAAGGAAAGCTCGGCAGCACAACGAGCGAACGCAGCGACCGATGGGAGTGAGGTGAGCGCAGTGAGCAGTCCAGGACTTGGAAGTGAGTGGGAAACGGTGGGTTGGGTGGAGTAGACTGGAAACGACACACTAGAACAGCCACCACGCAAAAGACGAGAGTGAAGGGCCTGCTCGAGTGTGTTAATTGTCCGGGAAACTACCACGAGCCGCGCAACCCGAGGCTATACTCGAGTGCGCTATCAACCTCATTCATCCGCTCATCGGGGATAGATCCGACGACGTTTTTGATCCGGTGGTCGATCGACACAGTTCGGATCTGACTGCACATCGCGATGGAGTCCTCGCGAAGGTGGCTTTCATCGGCCGTTATGAGTACTTCGAACGGATACAAATCGTCATCAACCGACGTCGTGAACGGGACGATGATCGTTGTGGGTGCGTTTTCGTTCCCGACGTTATTCTGGACGACGAGACATGGTCGCGTCCCCCGCTGCTCCGATCCTTTCGTCGGGTCGAGCTCAACGATCACAATGTCTCCCCGGCGAACTTCCATCTATTTCCACTCCGGGACGTCGCCGAGATACTCGTCGGCCTCTTGCGAAACGCCATCCATCTCTTCATGGAGGTCTCGAAGCTGATCGGCCCGCGCACGATACCCGGCCGCTAGATCGTCCCGAGTGATCGGTTTCTCGATAACGATTTTCCCCGACTCTTTGCGGATTTCTATCTCGTCACCGCCACCAATGTCAAATTCTTCGCGTAGTTCCTTTGGGAGAGTGATCTGCCCGCGATCGCCAACACGTCGTTTCTTTATCTCGCCCATACATATTCATATCATATCCATACTCAAAAGGATATCGGGCGGGCGGAGGCAATTGCTTGGCTAGCTAATCGTCCGGCCATGCTGGACCCCGGGATTCTGAGCGTCCTCCACTCTCTAAGAGCGATACGTCTTCCAAGAGTGCCATTGCATCAGCGTTTTTCTCTCGATCTTCCTCGCTCAACTGATCCTCGTCGATGCTTCTGAAACTGCTCCACGCACGCCACAGCAGGTATCCGAGGAGGTGATGATTATCCATTTTTTCTACTTTACCCCTTTCAGGGGTCGAACAACACCACCGGCTGTGCGTTTGTTGCGAAGCTGTTGGCTTAGACGATCGGCTTTGGTCCCCGCGACGAAAGGGCGACCTCGCCGTTCTCTCGCTCGTCTTCCGTCAGCAGATCGTATTCCTCTTTGAGGTCGCTGCAGACGGTTTCTGTGACCTCGAGTGCTTCCTCGAGCGTCAAGGACAAACTCTTCTAATGACGAGTGACGAACCCGACGCACTGTCGATCTTGGCCGATCTCACTGGGTATCCTCGAGAGCGATTCGAATACACGGGTAAGATACGCGACCGCTTGAGGATGGAACCAACGCCGATCGTCGACTGGGAACAGGAAGGTGCGTGGGACGATCTCAATGCGAGCGAGATAGAAGGCGATCTAGCCGATGAAGACTGACAACTCCCACCTCGTCTAAATCTCCTCTCATAGCCGCTCCCCATCCTGTTCTCGATACTCTTATATCCTGATAGAACACAGAACAAATATGTACGATTTAACGGGCTTCCAGCGTGACCTGCTGTACACGATCGCCGGCCAGGACGAACCACATGGACTCGCACTCAAAGAGGAACTCGAGCAGTACTACGAAGGCGAGATCCACCACGGCCGACTCTATCCAAATCTCGATACACTCGTCGATAAGGGCCTCGTCGAGAAAGCCGAAGCCGACCGACGGACGAACGTCTATACGCTCACGGCTCGTGGCCGCCGCGAGATCGAAGCACGTCGGGACTGGGAAGACCAGTACGTGGGCGAGCTACTGTCAGAGTAGCAGACGATCACGCCCACCGTTGTGGCAACTTCGATACCTTCGCGCGACTGAGCCGCGACTTTGCAGTTGGCGTCAACGTTTCGATTCTAGACCCAGAGACATCGCCCGGTCGCTACGGAAGTGAGACCGATGTATAGCGTTCGGCAAGCTACAGTTCTGATGTGTTCGAATGGTATGGCGAAATCGTGTCTAAATTTCATCTATCAGTTTCACTTCCACCACGGTTGGATGGCATTTAGTACACATGGAATTCTTAACCGAATTATGGGAGCGAATGATTCGGATATCGATTCTGCTGAGGTTAGTAACCGAGGGACAGTCATCTTAGACGAATCCGATCCACGTACTGTAATCGAATGTCTTCCCAGTACCGTCTTTCCTGTAATGATTCGGTTTTCTCTAGGAAAGTCAACGAATGGCGATCGGACACATGAAGAGTATCATACACCAGATTATCCAGTTGATGTGCGAATTCCACAGGGAGCATATATTCCAGAATCGACGGTTTATTTCGACAACCCCGCAGAGCGACCTCCTCGAAATGCGACTGCATGGCGACCGAGGGAGTTCGTTGAGTCTCTATCCGAACTTCTAACGGAAATTGATAGCTCTCCTTACGTTGATACAGATCGCCTTCAATTCACAGATCTCTGTGTAGCTGAGATTCCCCCTCGCTATACAACTAATGATCCAGATACTGGAGCCACAGTAGCTACACCAGAACTCTACAAAGACCAAGCAGACATCACTCTTGGATATTTTCGTCGGGAGGGAAGTCTTGCAGCGACACAAGTTAGAGACTCGCTTGACACTGCAATGCCTGGAGAAACACGATCTCCACCACAACTTATCCAGGTTACTGAGGCAACTGCAAAACCAGCACGATCCAGCCGTGAAACACAGCAACCAGCTGGCCGCCACAAATATTTCACAGAGGGAGAAGCAGAGCGTATTGACCAACTTGAGGCAATACCCGCTAATTGGATGTTAGACCGTGTGGCACCAGCCTCTAGTGGCCATCGGTCACTAAATTCTATCCTTTCCGAAATTGATCAGTTCTTCCCACAACTAAGTGAGACAGATCTACTCGAATTTATTCGATTACGTGGGCGGACCGAAACCAGTGAGCGATTCTATGCAAATGAGGTGTTGTCCCGATGAGCGATGCAGTTCAAGAGTTTAGTGACGAGGAAAATGAATATATTCTCAGAATCGGTGGAGAGACAGAATTCGATTTTTCGGTCAATGATGAATCTCCTTTTGTGGTGATTCCTCGAGGGGGTGCGAAAGAAATTGGACGAAGTTGTTACCAAGTGGAGACCCGGACAGGAACGTATCTTGTCGATGCAGGACTAAACCAAGGAGATGGAGGACTGTTTCCTGATCTGAGAGGACTTGATGAGGGCCAAATAGATGCAGTGTTTCTCACTCATGCCCATATCGATCATATTGGATCTCTTCCGCTATTAGAAAGTCACAACTTTCTCTCAGATCAGGCACCTGTAATTACGACAAGACCAACAGCAGCACTGGCGGATACACTACTTCGGGATTCGCTTAAGATCCATCGTCGTGTGACTCAAAAGCCGGGAAGAGAACAACAGTACACTGAAACAGACCTGAGGAAGGTCGTTGATCGCTTCCGTCCCTGCGGGTACCAAGCAGCAGATTTGAGTGACCACATTGCACATATTGATGATACTGAAACGCTCCATTTTGAGTTTGGAAATGCTGCCCACTTACTGGGGAGTGCTTGGCTCGCACTAACTGTTGATGGCTCTCGGGTGGTTTTCTCGGGCGATATTGGCGGGCGATCGAACCATCTCCCAGATATCGATGAACCACCTCTGGCAGATGCGCTCTTTCTTGAATCAACCTACGGAGATACACATTCTCACACTAGCGCTTCTGATACGCGAACCGATATCTACAATGAAGCTATAGAAGCGGCAACGAGTGGGATACCAGTTCTCATCCCCTGCTTTGGTGTAGGGCGGTCTCAGGAACTGCTCTATATGTTCAAAAACCGTATCCATACGCTTCCAAAAAAAGACCGAACACAATTCAATATTATCTATGATGGAATGGCTCAACGTGCCACAAATACATATAATGAACACTGTAAAGGAGAATTCGCATCTGAATCGGTCCGTAAGTATATTGTCAATTCTGGTGATCAACAACCCTTCCTCTTTAATCAGGCATCATCTGCGAGACGAATGTCCTTGTCTCGGGCTGAGTTGTTGGAAGCTGATGAAACGCCTATTATAATCGCCCCGTCTGGAATGTTATCTGGGGGTTTTTCTCCGACGTACTTACTCGAGTTCACCCAGCGATATGATGAAGCCCGTATCATCCTCTGCGGGTACCAAGCCGAAGGAGCACCTGGTCGCCGGTTAGAGGAAGCGTTGAAGAATGATTTGGACGAAATTGCTCTCACTCTTCCCTCAAATGGGTTGAATGGGGATATTCCTGATGAGGGTGAAGGAACGCGTGTTAAGGTTCCAGTGAGTTGGATTAGTCGATACCACGGTCTGTCGGCACATGCTGCTCGGAACGAGTTGCTACAATTCGCACGTCAAGTGTCTCCATCGCAGGTATATCTCATTCATGGTGAGAAAAATCAACAGGAAAAAATGGCAAATCACCTTGCAGGAAATCTTGACTCTGTCTCTACAATCCAGTTGACTGGAATGATGAATCCGGTATCGGTTAGTCCCGATCTTCCTGATGAGCAAGTCGTTGGGGACCGACCTGCAAAGCGGATTCTTGACGAACGTGGTGGTAAGATTGAGGTTAGCGATCAGAGCCACTTTAATTCTGATGCAGTCCACGGAACACTATCGGAATTCAGTGACCAAATCGAAGCACTAGAATTAGCTCTCCGTTCGCTTAGTGGCCAATTAGCTGTTGAGCGCCATGATAGTGACTTCTCGGAAGAAGATATCCGACGGATTGTTCGAGACGAAATGAATGATATCGTTCGCGAGGCACTCAAAGAGAATCAATCTGAGTGAACTACCCTTCCTACTCGGCAACTGATGCCGCTTCCTTGAGGAAGGTGCTTGGCATCCTCTCTTTCAGCTAAATCTCGTCGGGGAGCACATCGAGAGAGGAACTACGAACATTTGCATAGGACTAGCCTGATGAGTTTGAGACATCTTTGGCTCTCCTGGAAGTGACCTCAGAGAAGCACTGGAACGCTAACCCGGCCACCACACAACCTTCCGATGTCTATCGAGAGCAGAGATCACAGGAGGGGCGCAACGGGTGCTTATATATTCCTTTTACACAATAGATTCGCAGAGCACGATGGATATTGAGTACAAACAGGACAATGATGGATATGATATACGCTACGTAGAAGGTATTCGACACGGTCGCGTCCCCCATTCAGATATCTGTGATGATGAGACAGAGTACGTCATACGGTATGTGACAAGCGATGAGGGCACGAATCGGTGGGAATACAGACACCTTGGCTCTGGGTATAGGAATGTCGACGAAGTAATTCCTACCCTCACCAAGCTGCCGACCCTCGATGATGGACAGAAAGTCCAAATATTGCTTAATTTCGGACGGGTAGAGGAAGAATTCGGAATGGAGCAAGTGGGGTCGCTATACGGATCAGATGAATATCTCCCCGTGTATCGGCTGTCACCGGGGATGGAGCGAACTCTGAATATCACCTACCAGGACGAAATGAGTCTCCCCATCCTCGATTCTGAGCCTTCTGCTCGAGGAGTCGGGGACAGCCCAGCAGATATTGCACCAAGGTTATTTGCAGCGATTTTGAATCTCCTCGCGAAGAGCGGTGAAATCGAAGAGTGGTATGAGTCCTGGAATGACGATTCAGATACGTTTCAACAGGGCGAGTTCTACGAAACGGTGTACGCACCGCTGTTTGTGGCATACTCAATTGTCGACGAAGAAATCGTCGAGTTAGTAAACCGATACCACCTGGAGCAAGGAAACGACAAGGAAATCAAGAAATCGTATATACATTGCGGATTCTCAAATAAAATCAACAATATCGCGCCACTGCTTACCTCGAAAGAAGAAGAGGTGATTCGTGAAGCGTGGAAGTACAGAAATGACCTCATCCACGGGATTCACTCCCGATTCGGAGTGCAAATTATGGATATCGACTTTGAAGTCTTGAGCAAGAAGCTATTATTCTCCATCATGAAGGCTCGGACACTCAATTCGTACGTAAACAGTGCGAAGTATCGAATTGGTGTGGCGACTCCAGAAGAGGCGGTCTCGCATTTGAAGGGGGACAGTAATCTACAGGATGCCGTTGCAGCAGCGCAAAAAGCCATCAGAGGAGAAACGCACGCAAAATCACAGCTCTTCGGTTTTGACGAAGAACAGCCAGAATAGAGCCGTTTTCTCTTCTACTGAATTTGTACGGATGCGCGGTTCAACAGGCCCGTTTATGATTCATATGGCTCCCACTCAAAAGAACCATCCTCATTTTGCGAATAGTGTATTGAACCGTTTTGCCATCCAATACGGTTCCAGAGCTGATAGAGTGGTTCACGAAAGGCCAACGCGATGTTAGAGTCTAAATCTTCAATCTGCACCCGCTTCAATTGAAAGACATTCTCGTTGATCGGACGGGTGGTATCTGGTCCGAAAAATGACTGTGGTTTTTCAATCGGATAGTTCGCTGCATCGATTATAGTGATATATACATACAACGGCGGGTAGATGCCCGCAGTCTGGTACATTTGCCGGAAGTGGTCGATTAAGGAGACGATCTCTTTATCGATGAACCACGCTATCCCGTGCCTCCCGTTCCGCTCGATAGTCAGCTTGGTTGTTACAGCTTCTACCCACCCATTACCGTCTAAACAGACATATTCGGAAAATTTCCCTTCAGACAGCTCCGTATACGGGGCTGTAATTACGAAGTCACCGAAACCCTCAGATCCAGCAGATTGTGACTGGAATTTTGGTGGGTCAGGGAGATCGGTTGCGATCATTCCAGGAGGATCCGAAACTGACTCAACGGGAATGACATGGACCGCCACAATCGGTTCTTCATCTACTAATTCACCGTGGCGTGGCTGTCGATCCCGTAATCGGTCGAGTTGAGCCTCATATAATTCATCGACATCCTGTTCTGGGTCGTCGAGAGCATTCTGAGGGTCGACATGGAGATGTTCTTGTGCGAAATCGTGGTTGTCGACATCCATCAGATCTTTTCTCAACCGGGCAAAATCCTTGATGTGAACGCGCCAGCCGTACGTATCCGCCAATTCGTTCTCTAATCGGTCCCGTTTGACGCCGGCAATCTCTGTGGTGGTAGCAAATATGAATAAATCGAACTCCTCCGGGTAGTCAGCAGCTGAATTTGCATCTGAGCGAATCTTCTCCTCGATATTACTCGAGGTCACGCTACAGTGGAGCACGCCAAATTTTCCCGAACGCTCAAGAAGTGCATCCCTCCCGCCATCCGGACCCCTCACGCCGGTTGGATCGACGTCGTATCCTTCTCGACCAAGCAAGTCAACAGCTAACTGTTCCAGTCTCGCACCGTCCCCGATAGCGCGGAGATTTGCTTCAAGAGCAGTATTTGGCATCTATTGGTTCATCTGGGAGGTCCATACTTACAAAACTACCCAGCTACTGTGGCTGCTTTGTTGACTTCTCTCGGTTATCGAGGAATTGATCACACCACGTCGGAAGGGATTCCATCGGTCCATTTTCAGTCACTGTCCCATCGCCTGTAATCCGGGTAAACACGCCATCCCGCCCCCACGCACACACTACTGGCTTCTGGTCTTGATCGGGTCGAGTCACGATTCGCTGTTGGAGTCGCGACGGATCCTCACTCATATCCTGCAGTACTGTGAGGAGCTGCCCGAGAAGTGGATGACCTGGTGCAAGATGCTGAACTGATGGGAACTCGTCAGCACACTCAGCCGAGAACGTCACCGCCACTTCATCAGCAGCAGTCGCAATAGCCTGTGCAATCGTCTGTTCCCGATCCCCGGCTGGGACCTCAATCAGTGCGTCACCTACTGAGAGGCGATATGTACTGTCCGCAAAGTCAAAGTCCCCGTCATCGTACTCGAAATCAATCTCGTGAATCGGGGTGAATTCGACACCGGCCTCGGCAAGCGCGTTGTTATCGACCAACACTGACTGGAGGCTCAGTGTCTCGAACGGAGGTTCATACTCGTATTCCTCCTCGCCAACATCGACGAGATCCGGGTGACTGTAGGACTGCCACGCATCAAGTTTGGCTTCGTCGACCACGTCCTGAGCGACGAGGTCGTCGACATCCTCGAGTGACTCCCCGACATCGACGCGGTCGCCCTGATCGCGTTCTTCGAGTTCTTCAGAGAACTCGCGGTCAGCTGATTCGACCGCAGTCTGGTTATCAGCGCTGTCCGCGTTCAAGGTCGCATCCCGAATCTGTTGGCTGACGCCGGAGAGTATGGGTTGCATCTCACCGACGACGTTTTCAAAGAGGCCAATCCGGTCGTCAAGGCGATCATAGATGTCCGTCTCAACCGTATCCTCATAGCTGTAGTTGAGAATACGAATCTCGTCGAATCGTTGGCCGATACGGTCAATCCGACCGATACGCTGTTCAACCCTCATCGGATTCCACGGCAAGTCGTAGTTGATGAGTGCCCCACACTCCTGGAGGTTTAGCCCCTCACTCGCGGAGTCGGTACAGACGAGGATATCGACCTGCCCATCATCACGTGAAAATTCGCGCTTCACGCGCTCTTTCCCAACGTGCTCCCAAGTTTCAGAATCGGGGTCGTACAGCTCGCCGCCACGACCGGAGTAAGTCGCGATAGTCGCTCCAAGAAGGTCAGCGAGACTGTCCCGGATGAAGTCCATGGTGTCTGCGTACTGCGTGAAGACAATCACCCGGTTGTGGCCAGCCCGGTCCAGCTCGTCGAGGTCGTCGTACAGCTTCTGGATCTTCGGGTCTGTATCAACTAAGTCTAAGTCATTGACGAACGCTTCCAGGGCCTCGATTTCTTCCTCGATAAGCTGTTTCCCCTCTTCAGTCACGCTCGGGATGAGTTCAGAAAGGTCTAGGTCGTCGCTACTAGCGTCGAGTTCATCCAGAACGTCCCCGTCGTTGAGATCAGCGTTTTGTAGCGTTTCGAGGACGACCTGCTCCGCATCACCATAATCCCGATCACGAGCGCGCTCCCGTCCGGCAAGCACAGTTCGTTGCGCCCGGAGTGTCTCAAGCCGGTGTTTCAGGCTCTGACTGATCGCATAGACACTCGACGTGAGTCGCTGCCGGTACGTGGTCATCACGAACCCGATGGCACGTGTTTGGGCTTCGTCAGTCTGTTGGGCTCGCTTGTAGAACTCACGTGTGTACCCGTCGATCTGGTCGTAGACAGCCCGTGTCTCCTCGGTGAGTTCGATTTTCCGTTGTTCGGGGTTACGGTTTGGGACGGTCGTGTCGAGGAGACCGACCGCCTCGTACTTCCGGAGTGTATCCCGTGTATTCCGATGGATGAGCGCGTCGACGGGTGTGGACTCCGCGAGAACATCGCGGATGACTCGCCAACCACCCGGTGAGAGTTCGTCAAGTGCGTCCTGTCGGTCGCTGCGGGACGCCATCAACCAATCGTCCGCGTCTTCAGGATAGAGGAGTCGTTTGAGTTTCGTATCCTCGCTCGCCTCGAAGCGGTCGATGTCATAATCTGCCATCGCGTCGTCGACATGGTCAAGATAGCCGTCGTAGGCATCTCCATAGGCTCGTGCGAGCCGGCACGCGGTCAGCACACGCTCTTTGGCGATGGCACGGTCCTGTCTGTCCTCATTGATCTCAAGCTCGTCTGCAAGGTGCTGGAAGACTTTTGAGGAGAATGGTCGATCCATCGGGAGTCGGTCTTGGTGTTCCAGTCCATCGAGCGTGGCTTGCGTGTTCCAGGAAGCCTCCGCTTTGTCGGATTCTGAACTGAGGCTGTCGAGAACCTCGTTGAGGATCTGCGATAGCCCGTCTCGGGTTTCGAAAAACTCCACGAAGGTATCCCGGTTATCCCAACCACCGGGAAGGTCGAGTAGCTGCATCAAATCGTAGAGCTCACCAGAGTGCAATTGCATCGGGGTAGCAGTCAGGAGGTAGTAGGCGTGCGTATAATCGCGAAGCTGTTCAAGAAGAGCGTAGAAATTACTGCCACGCCGGGCGTTGTGCGCCTCGTCGACGATGACGGCGTCCCACACACCCATCCGGTCCTCCGTATCGTGGTCACGTCCGCGACAGCTTGCCGGGATGACGTCCCGAGACCGATCGGATACCCGGTCTAAGGGAGCGACCTGATTCCACCGGTCGTCGAGACGAGCAGTGTGCCACGACATAATGACGACCGTCGGTCTATCCAGCGGCGACGATGCGTCGGTGTCAGTTGACTGTTGCTCGTAAAGGAACCGCCAGATGGGGCTGTCCGCCCACTCGTACTCACCGGTGAGGTCGAGATCCGTTGTCGATGGTGGATAGTAGTCGCGATCGCGGACATCCCGGAATACATGATCGCCTGCCGTGTCCCGATCGAATCGGACGGCATTGATATTGAACTTCTCCCAGAGCTCTTCCTGCCACTGTCGCTGCAGACTTGCCGGAACCAGCAACAGCCCGGTTTCGAGTTCGCTAGTAAGCCCAAGCCGAGAGAGCGTCAGGCCGGCCTCGATCGTCTTCCCGAGCCCCACCTCGTCACACAGCAGGAAGCTCTGCGGATATGTACTCACAAGTGTATCTGAGACAACTCGTTGATGAGGCCACGGCGTGATCGTGCTCGCTTCCTCGGCCAGTGCGAGTCCGCCGGGCGAGAGCGGTCCATCCTGAATGATGTTCACTTTGTCGTGCTCCGTCGGGGGAGCTGTACCGTTAGCGATCTGAATCGCTTCTTGGAGATCGCCCTCGGTGTCGGGGGCTTTCCAATCGATGATGTCCTCTTCGATTGCATTGGGGAGATCATACACTTCGACGAAGGGGTGTTCATCACTCCACAGTCGCTCGAAAGTCTCCTCGTCGCCGGCGACGTAGTCTGCCTGTTCAGGAACCCACGAACGGTGGACTTTGAACCGCTCGTAGTTACGAGCCCAGCCGCCAACAGTCTCGTTGACGCTGCCCTCGAACGAAATCGTGTTTCCATCGCTATCGTGGAAGAGTCCAACTTTCGGATGGAAGATCTCCCAGTCATGAGAGGGAGAGCGTGGATAGGCGACCTTGATGTGGATCCGGCCCTCGCGGAGGAGACGCGCGAGAATACGGAGGTTCGCATCCAGGCGTTCGTCATCCAGGTCCTCGAGATTCTCCTCGAGGCGGTCGGTGAGCGTCTCTAGAACCGGACGATCTGACTCGTAGAGTTCGGTTCCGACGATGAGACGCATTTCACCATCGTTCTCGACGAGGGCGTGAATGCCGTTAGCAGCAGCCGCGAGTGCCGTACTGGAGAAGTAGCCCGCAATCCGGTCGTATTGCTGACTGCGTTCCAGTGCGGGTTCGTAGAAGTCCTTGACGAGATGGGCTCGCCCCTGTTCGGGTTTGCTCTCATAGATCGACTGCCACTCGCGGTCACGTAGATTAGTCATACTGGAGGATTTTCGAGTTAGGCGTGGTCACCGAGTTCGCTTTGTTCAAGAGCTCCCTCTTTGAGATCTGCAAAATCTGTGGGAGTGAACTCAAGACCGAGCGCATCGTGAGTCCGGCCTAAGGCGAGATTACGTGCGGACTCCCATTCGGAATCTCCCTGTGGAAGGACCTGTAGGAGAGCTTTTAACGTTGCCTTGAACGCTGCATCGGTATCGAAATTGCGTTCTTTGAGCCAGTCAATTGCAACATCCTCTCCCTGTTTTTCGTATACATGCATCACGGCATGGACAGCGTCGAGGGCACTCGTATAGGACATTGCCTCAGGATCGACTGGCAACCGTGATGACCGCTCCTCGGGTGGAAGCGTTATGTCCTGAACTCGATCATCGTGTGTTTTCAGCTGTATATCGCCTCGTTTCTTCCCCCAGATTTTTGTGGATCTTTTGATGTCATCAATATCTACGCCAATACCTAAACCTAGCTGGTGACCATCGTCGTAGTTGAACGTGTCCGATCCATGTACCAGCCATGAGAGGATATACCATTCAGTTATATCGTCGATTTCGTCTAGACGTTCTCCTTCCAGATATTCCTCAACTAACACTCTTGTGACGGCTTCACGTGCTTCTTCAAGTGCTCGACGAGGAGGGACTTCCTGATCCTGATCGTCAACAACGGGATATGCGTCTGCATAAACCTTGAGAGTAGGACCGAATGCCGAGATAATTACGTCTGTTTTCGTCAAGGAAAGTCCCGAATTCAGAAGATCTCTTGCAGCCTCTTTTGCTACTGCTCGAGTATCAGCACGAACGTCAGTCCAGAGAGTGGGAACAGATTCGTCACGGTCTTTCTCACTCTTTTTCGGCTTTCTGCCTGTGAGAAGGAGAGTACTGTCCGCAGATCCGCCACCCTTTGTGTCTGTCCTTTGAGGCATTTCACTCGTGATAGGGTGAGTAGAAGTTACTGTAAATCCGGACCGGATGAGGGACTTTGTGAGTGTATCCCAAGCACTAGACTCCTTATGGGTGAACATCACGGTCATAACACCACCCGGCTCCAAGACACGATAGAGTTCAGAGAAGATATAGCTCATCTTATTCTCATATTCCTCATCAGCAAATTCTTGCTTTGATTTGCCGTTTTCTGCGATCCCCTCGTATTCAGCCACATTTGCGACGGCTTCCTCATCTTTATCCGTCAATTCATCTGAGAATACAGAGGTATACTCATCGCCGAGATACTCCTCTAGCCACACATAACATATATCTGATAATTCTGAATAAATGATACTATCGTAGTAGGGAGGATCGATCACAACGGCTTGAATTGAGTTATCTTCAAGATCTAATGTTGCTGCATCGCCTTGAAGTAACTTTGATGATGGGGCATCCACATCAGTACAATAGAATGATAGCTCTTCGTATGAGTCTCTTACACGGGAATATGCAGTCTCATAAGATTGGATTCCCGCTGAGAGGTTATTATCCACATAGGTCCATTGTAATGTGAAATGCTTCCCTCCTAGAGCGTCACCTGGATTACCCCGAGTACGATCGAGCGGTGCAAACCGATTATTTCGGTCAATTAGCTTACTAGAGGCTAGTGAGAGAAGAGTAAGAATAGCCTCCGCTTCCTTTTCAGGGTGCTTTTCAAGGATTTCCGATTTGTGTTCTCGGAATGAGTTCAGGTACTCATAATGGGTTACAAGCTGTCGTGGCGTGAACGCTTCCTGCCATTGAGTAACACCGTAGGGGCCTGCACGATCTTCATCCCCGATATACCGCTCTACATCAAGGAGAGTAGCTAACTCGAAGTCTGAGTCTACTCTGTCTTTCGCCTTCTCCAGGGCCATTTCGTCGTCTTGGTTAGGTGCGCGCCAACCAGACCGAGATCCTTTCTGTACATACTTCACACCGAAAATCTCGTATTCAAATTCGCCCTCACGTAATGACCTTTTCACTTCTTCATCTTCCATAACAATCCCACAGCGAAGACATTCTGCCCCACTCCGAGACTTAGGTCCGTTTTGCGGGTCAAATTCCGACTTCGTAATATCTTCTGGGAGGGTTACACAGTCATAGCTGATAGATCCATCTTCCTCTACACTCGGTTTAGCGGCTACACCTTTAGATGCAGAATCCTTGTCAAGCCACCATTTCTTCACAAGAGGAATTTCGGCATCACAGTCTCGACAACGCACAGTATAGGTTCCTGCATAATGTGATGGCGTTCGGTGAGGACGAGTACTTGGGAAGTACTCTTTGAGCGATTCACGGGCGGATTCGTCAATCCTGTTCGCCCAAGTGGTTACTTTATTTTCAAGTGAACCGACATCTGGAGCGAACTCCAGCATTATCTTGAGCATCAGCCAAGGAACAGGATTCAGTTCATTGGCTACAGTGGGAAATCCATACCGATACGATTCAAATGGAATCACTCCACCACCGGCAGTCGGATCAAGAACTGTCGGCAACTCCCCATCCCATACATCCTGAACAGCATCGTGAATTGCTGTTCTTTGGTCTGATGTAGGCGAAGACTCATAGAGCCGAGGGTACCCATAGTGATCCGCGATAGTCCCATTTCGGTCTCCCTCAGTCCGCTTATGCTCCTCAACATAGCTCGCTATGTTCTCATCTCTCCCATCTGGGCCGATCTTCATCCACTTGAGCAGTTTGTCTGTATCCGTTCCCTTTGGGAGAACAGAAGCGAGGATGGCTAACCGAGATGCTGGTGTCGGACGGCGAGCAAACCAGGGATGGAGGTATCGGTGAGGTGGCATCTGACCTGGATTTGCTTCCTTTAGATTCTCAATTCCGACAGTTTTCAGAGGGAGCTTCCCCTCAATCGCAAGTTCCTGGAGTTCCGATTCCTCATCATTCGCCGAATTTTGCTCACTCATTTTACTCAATATGGTCCGTCAGCAACACTCGAAGGGCCTTTTCGCCGTTCGGACTCGACGGAGACCGACACTTTGCGTACCAGTAGTAACACTCCTCATCGCTCATCCGTGCAACGCCTCGAGCCAGCGACCGCATCCGGTCGATACGCTGGATCGGCTTCACGCCACGGAAGGCAACAGCAAGCCGCACGCCTTCCGTCTCGGGTAGGAACACGAATCCAGCCCCACCAGTGAGAACTTCTGATGAATCTCCTGGCGTGCCTTCGATCGCCTCCCGGACGACATCCTGAAGCGCACGGACGCGGGTCGGGTCAAGCCGTGCGACCTTTGCGCCGACCCACTCATCCCACGTCCAACCATCGAGCTTGGAAAGGAGGTCGTCCCCAGCGATGTCCGAGACGAGATCCTCGACTGGTGTGATACTCAGCGAACGACCATCTCGCTCCAGGCGATCACGGCGGGCTTCAGCCTGTTCACGAGGGAGTAGTTCATGGAGCGTCCACTCTCCGCCACCGTCTGTCTCTCGTCGGACGAGCGTGAACGTTGGGCGGCCACCGAACATACTCGTCCCGTAGCGGACCAGCCGATCCTCCTCTGTCCCCTCGGCGGGTGAGGTCTCAAATTCCGAACCGCGACTCGCCATCAGACCGTCACCTCCGAACTCGACCGGATCGGGCCACGCCCTTCGACTCGGACGTCGATGTTGCCCGCATCGAGGTCATTATCGAGGGCAGCGAGGAGGTCGTCACCCTCGTCAGTAATTGGTTCGGACTCGTCAAACTGGAAGCGGAACTGGATGGTCTCTCGATCATCGCCGAACGAGCCGGGCTGGTCGATCACGTCCCGGAATCGGCTCGGTGACCCCGTGAATTCCGCGCTGTACGTCCCGTCGTCACTTCGAGTTTCGTACTGCATTCGAACCGTCACCGCGTCTTCGCGGGCTTTGAATCCAGGTCGCTGACTGATGAATTTGGCCGCTTGGAAAGGTTCGTCCCCACCGACCTGGATGGTCACTTCTTCAAGCAGCGGCGTCCGGTCAGTACCAGCTTTCGATTCCGCATCACGACGGACTTCCGAGAACGCCCGTGAGGCAGACATCATCTTCTTACTCGCCTCCCAGGACTCGTCGGGCTGGCACTCCTGGCATCGGCCGCGTTCGTCCAGCAGCTGCTCGCTAGCGACCTCTTTGCCGCAGGAACTACAGGTCGTATCGGACTGGTGTTCCTCACAGTAGTAGGGTTCGCTGCCTTCTGGATTTTCAACCTCCGCCCCACACTCAGCACAAGTGGCAACCGTCTGTTCTGGTCGGTCGATTTCGTCGAGGTGGTCGTCGACGAGCGCGTCGATATCTCGGTAGACGACGAAGGCACTCCCGATCTGGACATCGCTATCCCGAATCGAGGTCTCGACATCAGGGGATTCCGCGAACGGTTCCGGGTGTGGCCACGTCGACGGCTCTGTCGTCCCGGCCCAGTATGCAGTACCAGACTCACCATCCCAGTATGCGTACCCGTGGTCACTAACGAGAGAGGAGACAGTCTCTCGAATTGGTTTCGTGCTGAAGAGGTAGTCCAGCCCCGGCTTCTTCGCGTATTGGTTGACCAGCGCTTCGGTGGACATAGCGTCCTGGGTCTGCTGCCAGAGTTTCTGTTGGACGTGAGCGGACCCACGAGCACCGGCGTCGCGTTTCACGATCTTATCCTCGAGCGTTGTCTGGACAGCATCGACCAGTGTCGTCCCGCCGTTGGATTCGGTTGCACCGATGGTGATGTGGGTGAGCCCGTCCCGGTCAGGGTAGTAGAGATGCCGGTAGACGTTCCGAACGAGCTCTCCGAGCATCAACTGTGCCTCGTCGCTCCGTTCTCGAAGCTCCTCGATTTGTTCTGAGGAGAGGTCCGCTTTCTGCTCAGGGCTATCAAGCAGGGCCTCTATAGCCTCGAGACGCCGAGCCTCGTCGATTGCAGCATCCATTCGATCAGCGTCAGGGGCTAGGAACAGAGCGTAGTTCTTGTATATTCGCGTCTCAGTCTCTCCCTCGTGTTTTGCGGCTTGCTGCTCATAGAGCTGAGTCACCCGGTTCGGCGGCGTATCGCCGCCGTCTTCGACAGCAGCGGTGTCTGGATGCATCACCGCGAGCTTCGGCGTATCCGGTGTATCCGGTAAGTCCGCCGGCGATTCAGGGAACTCCACCGGCTGGAAGCCACCATCCCCAATTTCCTTCGAGGTGAGACGGTTCTCGAAACGCGAATGAGCGCTCGCTTTGGGGGTAGACTCGATCCGCTGGTCGATTATCCGAATCAGGTTTGGTTCTTGCTTGAACCGGAGGCGCTCTTCCTCGTAGAGGAAGTAACACGCGACGTCCATATCGTCGCCCCGGAGTGCGGATAGTGCGGCATCGTAGTCGTCGAAGTTCAGATCGGGATGGCCGATGGCGAGGTTCAAATCGGCGTGAGTTAGGCCAGCGGCCTGTTCACCATATGCGAGGCTGTGCCAGAGAACTGTCGTTGTCAGATGGGTCCCGAGGGGTGGGAGACCGTTTTCGGTCCATTTCCGATCCTCAAGCTGGGCGTGCGCGGTACCATCGTCGTCGTAGATGTCGGCGGTCACTGCGGGACCGAGATCGACAAAGTCGAATAACCGCTCGCGAAGGATCGTCTGAATCCCACCGCCAGGATCGTTATCAGCGACTGTGAGGTCGTAGATCCGAATCCAGTGGCGGTCGTAACTGTCGGGCTGGTGATTCCAGAGGTAGTAGACAGCTCGTGCAAGTAAGCGGAGGGCGTCACGAGTGCGCTGGAATCGAGGGATCGTATCGATCTTGTCCGTGAGAGCGCCGATTAAGGAGGGATGGAAGGGGTATTCGCGAGCGAGGACATCCACATAGCCTGCGTCGGTGGCTTCCTGTGGATACTGCCGGTCTTCCTGGTCATAGAATTGGAAGTATGAGTCAGCGGCTTCGCGAGCGGCATTATCTGGAACTTCCGAGAAAAGCCGATGCTGGAGGACTTGTCCGATCTCGTTTTCGTCGGTCGGCGTGACCGTCTTGTGCTGCCGCCGGCCAATTTCATTGACCTCCTCGATATGATCACGGACGCCATCACGAACCCGGTCAGCCTGCTCACCAAACGCCGTATCCGCGATGGAGTAGACGACCGTGACGTGCTCCGATTCGGCAGCCGCTTCGAGGAGCGCCATCACGAACGAAAGCGTCTGATCGGCGAGCGTCTTGTCGCCGACAGGCGTGCCCGCGGCTTTGTTCATGTAGTCGGCGATTTCGTCAATCAGAATGAGAGCCGGCTGGTCGTACTGAGCGAAGAGTTTCGAGAGAGTCCCCTCACCGGGTGCGTCCTGGTCTTGGTCGTAGTCCTTGAGATACTCGTAGCCATCGAGCCCGTAGAGTTGGTACGCGAGTTCGCCCCACATCGTCCGAGTGTTCGGAGCATTCGGATCATCGTCGGCGTGGCGGGCATCCTTGCTATCGGCTTTCGTTCCGATGAAGACTCCCGTCGCAATATCGAGGCCCTCGGCTACCGCATTCTGATAGTCAGTCGCAAGTTCCTCATCACCGTCCAGCAGGTAGTTCGAGAGGTTGTCAATATTGGAGGGGTTCTCAGCAAGATGGTAGGAAGCGATGAGGTCGTGTGTTTTCCCACCACCAAATCGCGTGTCGAGACAGAGAATACTCGAAGTATATGATCCCGGGTCGTACTCTGTCGTCGTCAAGAAACGCCCCGTGAGATTGGAGAGCAACGTACGGAGCCCCTCCGTGGGGTAGGTCATATCATAGAACGAGTCGGGGCCCCGATAGACTGGTGCTGCCTTCTCCGGGTTGTGGACGACAGTCGAAAGTTTCGCAGCAAACTGTTCCTCCTGAAGTGAGCCGTCTAAGACGTCGTCCCGTGGCTGACAGCTCTCGAAAAGAGAGGGGTACTCGCTACTCATTGATTCCCTCTGTGGATGATGAACTAGTTGCTGGTTTGGACACGATCACGAACTCACTCTCCGTACTGTTCTCGATAATCGCCTTGGCGATCCCCTTCGACTCGGCGATATCGACCTTGATTGTGTCTCCGACCTCCGCATCGAATTGCTCGAGTTCAGGTCCCGACAAATTCACCCGACCCGATTGACCGGTGTTCTGTCCAATTGTCTTCTGAGTCATCTGGATAGTTACATCACCTAGCGGGAATGTTATAACCTTTACTTAGTCTAAGTCACCGATTCTATGTGTGTTAGTTCTTCTATAGCCACTCCCCCCGCTGGATACTAAGTAACTGGGACTAACCGGTACTCATAATGCAAATCAATCGCGGTCCTTGCGACCACCGATATGGAACGTATTGGAATCGTATCCCGGATTGTATGCCGAGGCACGTCCCGATAGCAGACCTCGGAGACTTCTCTATCCCCCGGAAAGAGGAGGAATTATCCTCTAGAGAAGAGTTCCCCTATCCAGTAGTCCCTGTCACCGACCAATACCAGTTACATCTGTCTCCGACACCGGATCATATCCGGCCAATGCTGGTTCGGCTCACCGATGGCGAAGTGCTCACCGATGGTCACGAACCGTACGGATTCTGGTTGACCGTCGATGGGATTGCCGAAGCTCGAGAGACGCTCATCGCACAGGCAGAGAGCTACACGAACCAGACGGCGCCTCAAGAGCTCGGAACCGCCCTCCAAGACGCACTCGCCACGGATGAACTGCTACACGACATCTTCTCAGAGCGGCTAACTGAGAAGCTCCGTCCACCGACCGTTCGTTGGCTTCGTGACCGTACAAAGTCTGTAAGCGCAGACACTGTCGAATACACCGGTGGAGCGTACGTCAAAACGGAGTGGATCATCGAGTTGGAGCCTGAATCAAACAGGGAAGAGCGATCCCCACGGACGCTCGAGTTCCATACCGATGACCTCATTCAGCAGGATTCGCAACGGTTCACGGTTGATTACCGGCAGCTCTTCCGCCAGCAAATTCGATGCTCAAACACCTGGTGGACGGATCTCAGCAGATACTGGATTACCTCGGCAACGGTCGAAGATATTGTAGACAACGATTATCCCACAGAAGACGAATCTGAATTTTCACTTCGCCAATCTGGGAAGGCAAAGTACCATCTCGTACGGAATGAAACTGGGACAACCGTCTGTGGTCATGAAGCCCGTTCAGGCGACACCCGACAATTCTCCCCAGATACGCTCCCGATGCCAGCGGCACTCTGCAATCATTGTTCCAGAGAAGTCAAACAACACCTGATTCCCAGAGAATAGTATCAATCCGGGATGGATCACTGATCTCGAACAGCTGAACACGATGGAATCAGGCGATCCGCAATACCTGTTTAAACCGGGCAGAAGCGGTACAGAACCAGAATATTATGACGTTCCAGTCGTGGTATCTTCGTATGAGTATCCCCGATATTGACCCGATACGAGAGTCTCTTGATGGCAGAATCGAGGAGCTGGAAGAAAAGCAAAAACGACAGGAAGAGCGGCACGAAGGAGATGGAAGTACACCCGCGGTCTGGGACAAGATGGAACCGAAAATTCGACGAGATATCGTGGAGGACTGCCAGGAGGATCTTGACGGCGTCGACGACCAAGACGAGCTTCTCCGAATATTGGCTGAATGGCGCCGTAACGAAAATCGAGAGTGGGAATTCAACAGGAACAGTTCCACAGTGGAGAACGAACGAAACAACATCAAGAAGGCTGAAATCCGGACCTGGAAGGAGGAGCTCATAGAACTAATTCCCGAGTCCGAATTCAAGGCCTGCGGGCACTGTGAGTCTCTTCAAGTGCCAAAAAGCGACCGTCGTCGGAGCCGAGGGTTTGTATGGGAATGCCCTGACTGCTTCTAGTCTGGGCCACGAACATCTATTAGACTGACGACAAGAGATTGGAGAGCGGGTCAGTCTTCGAGTATGTCGATAAGTTACTTTGCCATCCGATCGATCCGGCTAAGACGCTCCAGAACTACCTCCGGGGAATACTGGTAAAAGAAGTAAACGGCGACCTGTTACGATCCGCAGTAAGGGTTGAAACCGAAGACAACGACCGACGTTCTCCGAACCAGGAATCTGTAGGCAACATCGTCTATCCGGAGTCCTGTGACCACGGGTCCTCGCCCCTTGTCAAGGAACTCGTCGAACCACTCGACGTCGCTGGGCGTGTCGGTTGCGTGGTGCCGCGCTCACTCGATGGCTCACCGGGAGACGAGATTGGATCCGCCTTTGCCGTGAATGTACCACCACCGCGCCGCTTTCAGCACGACGAGCGGATTCGTCGGCGGATGCTCAACGGCGAACCCACAGGTGATAGACTCGAATTCCTCGGGGACCTCGTCGGATTCGACGGTTTCTGATTGCGTATTGGCGATATCGTCCGGAATGTCGTCGATGGAGATGTTCTCAGCACTCTGCCGTTGACTCACGGAAACTCACCTCTGGCTGAAGACCCACGAACGAGCCCTCTACCCTCTCCCGGCACTCGAAGAACAGCACGGTGCGTTACGCCGGCGGGATGTGGACTCTCTGCTCGTCTGTCTTTTATATCAAAAAGAGAAATGGAGTTTTTATAGAAGTCAACTGAAAGGGCTGATATGACCGATACGATGGATCGAAAAATTACAATTGGTATTCAACGACCAGGGGCTGTAGACAATATTGATCTTGGGCCTTTAGTCTCAGAACTTACAGTAGAACCGTGGGAGTTAGTACAAGACACTTCTGACGGCTACCATCCAGACGGCAAGTTGGAAATCTCTATTGAGCGAACTCACGAGTGGGAGTACCTAATCACTCTTGGCATCGTTGGTGGGGCTGCATTTGCAACCGCGACCATACAGGCGCTTGGCAACCGCTTTGGCAACTGGATTGCTGATCAAGCCAGCAGTGCGTCACGTGGTACTCAGGAAATCAAGATAAGTACCGAGAGTGGGACCTCAGTGACTATTCCAATTGATCAAATAGACGAGTCAACTGATGAGATCACTCTTGCATTAGAAGAAGGTAATGATAATCAAGAAAAAGTTATAATTGAAATCCCGTAGAGTTTGGATGTTAGCGAATATTCTCCTGTAGATCATCACTGACTCGCTCGCGGGCGAGCAACGCCTGCGACATGTTATCGTCGTTTGTCTCCAACTGCTCCTCATTGGCTCCTTCGAAGCGCTTGATAGTACCTTCTAGGCTGAGCAGGATGTTGTTGGCCGTGCGGACGTAACTGTTGAGTGACGCGCATTACCTGTATTTAAAATCAAGTACTCCTACGGTGGGAACCAGCCTGTGAGATTGTACACGTGTATGTCGATCAATCCCAATACGGTCCCAAGCAGTATTATTACTACTAGAATATAGTAAATGAACAGATCGTATGCAATGGTGTATTCAAACTCGAACGAACCACGGGTCCATCCTACGCAGTCAAACACCCACTGGAATCGAATATCATTCACGTCAGTCTTTAGTTGATATTTTTCCTTTTCATTCCCATCAAAGAATTTACCGTAGAAATCTACTGCAGAGCTTCTATCATCAACGAGCATATCCAACTGGTGATGAATGCCTCTAACTCGCCGAAGGACCACCAGACCGTATATGAATATCAACGAGAGAAGAATTGTGAAAACAGTATTCGATTCGACAGTCTCTGGAAGTCTGTAATATACTGTTGCTCCGATCACGAGGATAAAGGCAATGGTCCTGAATATGTCTCTCGATAGGCTGTTGATCAGTTGAGAGCGGAGATCGGAGAATCTACTGTTAGTCTCGAAGGTGCTGTCGATCAACTCTTGACGAAACTCAAAGAAGTCGTCTGTGGTCTGCTCAACGTAGTACTGGTAGTTCGATTTGGTAGATCCATGAATCTCGCTTATATTCTCAATCACATCCGACAGATCCTGAGCAAACAGAGTGGTGACATTCCTGACTATGGGTAACCGTGTCTCTGGCTCGTTTCCTTTGATGTACGCCCATTCGAACAGGGAGTGGAAATCTTCAACGTCTAACCCTTCTGTTTGTAACGTCGTCTCTGATTGGTCCGCATCACGGACAAGAACCTCATTTGAATACGCTTGGATACGACCCTCAACTAATTGCTTCCCGCTAATCTGGAGATTCCACAGATCTCCATCCTGCTGTGCACTACTGGTGATGGAGAGAACCGAGAATAAGATAGCGTGAGTTTTGAATAGAGCCTCAATCCGGTTTTCCTCATTCGTAGTAGGCTCTGAATCGAATTTGAAGAACGAGGGTGGCAGATACACCGTCGACACGTTCTCAATGAGTGATTGCGTTGCGACGGAACTAACGATATCCCTCCAAGTGCTTTGACGATTCGTTTCCCACTCCGCCAGCTGGTCTACCGAACCCAGCCCCGTAACAGCAAAGTCGTCATTGCACATCATTGAGTCAAACTCGTAAATCACGAAAGCCAGCGTATCTCCGTCATCAAGATACTCCTCTTTGAAATTCTCAGGAGATATGTTAGAGATACGCTCTTCAAAGAAATCAAATGAGAAGTCGAAGTACAGGCTCATGTCTTCGAAGCTGTACTCTTCCTCTAACTTCCGCACGATTCCTCGCTTTTCAATTCCAAAATCAATCGTAAGGTCGATATCTACTCGAGGAATCAGAACCTCTAACGTATCTATTAGATCTTCTATACCACGAAGACGGTCATCTGAGAGACTTCGAATGGCATCTTCAGTTGCCCTGTCATCGTCATACAAGTCCCCGATATCGTATCCGTTGCCAGAGATGCGATCGGACTGGATCACACCGAGATTTGGGTCCCAGTCCACGTTGTACCGATCTTCTCCAGCATCAACGTCTATCTCGAAGGAACCAGGATTGAACGACTCTGCCAGTCTCTTAACATCCTCAATTAGTTCGGGTATCCGGTCTTCCTCAATTTGATCTGAGTCTATAGAGTACGTATTATTCCGCTCTACCGAGGATCCGTCCCACTTCTCCAAGAAGGTCGAAATTGCAGAATCTAATTCGGGCATTAGTTCTCACGAATCTATCCCTGAAAGTCTTGTTCGAGGTCGTCTCCTCGAACAGTAACGATGTACTCTCCATTCTCGTGTTCAGGTCTCTGTATATTTATCCTGTCCCCATCTGCATCAGACATCTTTGCCTTGATTTCAATTCCGTCGACATCGTACACGACGTATTTCGTAGTATTGTTTGGATCAATCTGAACTTCACTCTCACCTTCCTCGTAGAGCATATCATCCACCTCTTCCTCGTCATAGTCTTCGCCAAGTGCCTGCTCTGCCGCTTCGTGGACAGTCTCACCGTCTGCTACACTATCTGAACCTTGGATGGTAGTTCTGGCATCCTGAACTTCATCAGGACTGAGTACAGTACCATCCTGTTCTTGCTTAATCCCTGATAACCCGTTCAGGATAGTTTGACTTTGCTCTCGACTCCCGCTACTCGTCACGCACCCCATGAACTCCTCAAAGTATTCAGAGTCAGCGTCTTCTTGTAGAAACTTCACGTCCCCATCCAGATTGAATACGTTGTCATCGTCAATAGGATCGAAGATAGGATACGTACAGCCTTTCTGAAGTTCTTCTGTCGGAGGGAATGCGTTTTCGATCTCCTCGTATTCTAACCGCCTTGTCTGTTCATTCAGAATCGGTCGCTCCTCACTCTCTATAACATCCAGTTTGAGAATTCCAACAAACGGTTCACCGTCGTTGACTGCTTGGATAATAAAGAGATAGCCCTTGGAAGTTCGACCGTCCATGTGAGAGATGAGCCGAGTCTTCAGAGACTTAGCTATTTCTTCAAACTCCTCATAATTGGAGCTATCCTCGTCATTCAGGTCAAGTTCCAGAATCCTATCTAGGCGTTCCTGAGTCCCATCTATCGAATTTTCTTCTTCCTCGGAACTACCGTTAGAAAAGTGTCCTACTGTAACCCTTCCAGTATCCTCTTTGTTGATCACCCGACTTAGATAACCGACGAAGATTCCCATAACTCGGTCATCAATATCGACGGTTCTTGTACTGACGATCCAGTTTTCGTCATCCCCAGATTCAATACCGTATGCTACAGGCGAGAAACTAATTGCGTTGATATTAATAACCATGCATCGTCCTCATGCGATCTGACTTCGAGATACTATATATGCCGAATACAATTCATATATTTCTTATGTTTTCTCGCCATAGTGAGCGACTACTTAACGAGCTCACCAGAAGGTATCCTCCTAAATCACCTGTTCCACGTCAGCATCCCCGGTAACAGTCCGATACGCGAGCGGCGCTGGATACACTCGATCGCTTGGTTACAGAAAACAACTAGTCCTGACTGACGGGATGCGTAAACGCAGCGAGCCGTTCTTCGACACGGACCGATTGACAGTCCGGCCGGTCTGCAACGAAGACATCGTCCTGTTCAGGCTGATCGCAGGCCGCGACGACGATATCGAGGAGATGAATCTGCTGGTGCAGGCCGCCCTCAACTACGACGTCGTCAAGGACGAACTCGAGACCCAGATTGACTTCTTTCGGGACCTTGCTGTGGGGAGATGTCGTACTCTGTCTCCAGAACGGATTATCATGTCACTAACCTTGATTCTTATAATCATTGTTTATCCAATATATTTTTGATAGCAGACTGAGAAGACAGGCAATAGAACGAGACCCCACAATGGCGGAGCTTCCAGACTCATTGTCAGCGACAGAAACCCACTGTATCGAAGCCCTCCTCGAGGCAAAACCGTTCGACGAGATCAACGGAACCCAACGTGCCTTTTTCGAGCAGGGCGGCCTTGAGGAGTCGAATACACTCTTGGCCGCTGAGACTGGCAACGGCAAAACGTTCTGTGCTGAGGCTGTCGTCAAACGGGCGCTCGAGCGAGGACAGACCGTCGGCTATCTCGTCCCGAGCGTTCAACTGACGAACGGAAAGTACAGCAGTCTCAACAAGTGGATCGATACAGACCGATATACGCTGACAAACGCGACGTGGGGCGATGAAGCCGGCTACCAGTATGCCGATGTGATCGTCGCGACGTTTGATTCGCACTTCGAAGCTGCAATCCGTGGTGTTGATTCACGGATCGACGTCCTCGTCTATGACGATTTCCACGAATTGTACGCAGGCTTTCGGGGGCCAACCATCGAAAAAAGTCTCGCGATGGCCATGGATCGGGATGTCGAAATCTGTGCGATGTCGGCGACGATCGGCAACCCCGACGAAATCGCCCAATGGCTGGATGCCGAGCTAATCATCAGCCCCGAAGACCGTGGTGTGCCTATCGTCGAGCGACCACTCGGGAAGAGTGGGAACAAAACTTACGGCGAATTCATCGCCGACCACATGGCCAAGCGGGCCGATGAAGCGCCGTTTATGATCTTTAACTTCACGACGGATCACACTCGCTCGCGAGCGGTCCAGATTGCCTCTCATTCAGATTTCAAACGTCCGGGGACCAACTACCGGGAGAAGATCGAGAATGCGATTGATACGACGCTGACAGACACACATCAGGATCTGATCAAGTGTCTGGAACAGGGCGTCGGGTTTCACTATTCGGCACTCGAGAACGACATCAAACAGATCGTAGAAAAGGGTGTCAAAAACGGTGAAATTCAGGCAATTTCGTGTACCACGACGCTCGCCTACGGCTTTGACAGTCCCGTCCAGGCAGTGATCGTTGCCGATCTCACCCGGTTTGGGAACTTCGTTGGGCGGTGGGAGTATATCCAGTGGATCGGACGTGCTGGGCGTGACTCTGAGATGGAGGAAGCCTACGCCTACCCGATTTACAGTCGCGAAGACGCTGCTGATGTCTTCCAGTTCGATACCCCGGTTGAGGAAAAGTCACTCGAGTCGATCGGCTCTCATTTCGGCCATCCGAAAGGCTTGGACTCGGACGCTGACTATACGACGAATCTCGAGAGTGCAAAGACGAACCTCGAATGGCTTCTGATCGAGTTAGTCCAGAACGGGTGGGACTCCGTCGACGCTCTGGTCGGGTTTGTCTCGTCGACCTTGTACGGCCACTACGCGCTCCGGGACCGACTCACGCTTGGGGAGAACCCGATGATCGGCAGCGAAGCACAGGGCGGTCGTGACGAAATCACCGACCGGGTTCGTGACGTACTCACCGAACTCGTCGAGAATGGCTTCATCGAGATGGTCTCAGAGTCAATGCTTGCAACCACCGATCTTGGGACAGCTGCGTTCGAGTACGATCACGCAACACGAATTGACTGTCCGCCCGTCGCCATCAAATCGTTGGTCGAAACACTGGAAGCGACTGCCCCAACTGATCCAGAGACAATCGTCGCTGAATTGGCCGAGATGTTCTACCAGTGTAATCTCGGCGAGACGGTTACTGACGATGAGAGTCCAGAGTTTCTCGAACTCCTCGAGCGCCATGATCTGGGAACCGATGAGGCCGGCGTCACAGCAGGTGTGATGTGTTGGCTCTGGGCCGAAGGGATCGACGTCGAACTAATTCAGTTAACACTCGATATCGATGTTTCACACGTCTCGCGGACCGGGAGTCAATTGGCAGAGGCGATTCGGCCGCTTGCCGAACTGTACACAGCAACGTCGCAGACGCCACCACAGTGGCTAGAGACGATGGCCCGACAGATGGATGCCGGCATCACTGCTGAAGACCTCCATCTTACGAGTTTCCAGGGCATTGCTCGAGGGCGAGTAATCATCCTCGACGATCGAATCCGAAACGCCTGGCAAAACTTTGGTGAGGGGACCGATACTATCGATTTGTCACATCCGACGATCGAGAAGTTAGCGGTCCAGTATGAAAACTCAGTTCGCTTCGAACAACGGCTTGTCAGCAACGCCGAGGGTATCGGTTCACAAACCGCTCCAACAGTCGTCCAAGCAATCGAAGACTGGATCGGTGGCGATACAACGGTGCCAGCCCGGCCGCCGTTCACCGCATCTGGACGGGAGTTCCTCGAGGCGTTCGGCGGCGAAAAACAAACTCGTACAGATGGAAGTGACTCAACGACAGCTATCGAACGGGGACAGACCTCGATTGGCTCGGAGCCACGACCGACGTCACTTGATGATTTCTGAGACGGTCTTTTATCCTGCTGTCACCAAGCCTTACTTGGTTTCTTCAGAGAACGTGATTGGCTGGAGGGAGAATTTCGACCGCGTACTCGTTGACAATCTCGATGAAGAGGGGGGTCTTCGAGGAAAGAATAGGTACTTGATATAGGTGGTACCACGGGCCAAGAACGTACATAGGACTCCCGGTGATGTATTGATATCACTAGAAGAAGTAGAAGAGAAGGCAAGCATGCCGTGTCCAAAGTGCTTCCCGGAATCGGACGAGGCAGAGAGGTTCGTCGTGACGGATATACCGGGAGGAGGCACACGGTCGAACCAAAAGACCCTGGCAGGGAGGGTGACCGATAGGTGAATCAGGGACAGAAAAACCGTCAAAAAGGCGTTAGAAGCAGAGGCCAACGAACGAATCGAGTGCCCGGTTTGCGGTGATGAGGTTCCTGCTTTCGAACTGGCTACTGACCACGCCCATTCGAAGGAACTCCTGAAGATTATCCTGAGGCTTCTAAATCGTCCATGATCTGTGGGTCCAAACGACGACTCTTACGGTGAAGGTAGTGACAAACTGCGAGAAACCATCTTTCGATATGGTCCCGAGAAGGATACGAGAAGACAGGCGAATGGGAAGGACGCGACGTGGTGGAATGGACTGGTGAAAAGGAATTGTATGAGTATTGGGAATGGGACGACTGCTATTGTTCTCCTGACCAATAGTCTTATTATATTGGTCGGTGTACCAATGGACGAGGATGGTCTCACTGACCGACGACGACCTCGATGGCGTAAGCGAGGGGAGGAAGTACCCCAACGGGACCGTCGTCCGCGTGTTTTGCATGCGGACAGACCGCGACGCGTACCCGTCTGGGTGGGCCTACAAGCTCCACTACGGCGCGACGGAGCCGGATCCGCCCCGCACGCTTGACGATGGGACGATTCGTCGGTACGACAACTCGCATGAGGACACGAAAGGGCACGAACTGCACGTCGCACCGGACCCCGACCCAGACATAATCACGTTCCCCGGGATGGTCGAACTCTGGGAACGATTCTGGAGCGAAATCCCGAAATCCGAGTTCGAGGTCAAGTGAGGCCATCACACCACGGTGATTCCCATGAACGATACTACGCCGCCGCTGCATCCGATGGAGCGCGAACAGCTTCGGGCCGAATCAACCCTCGTCGTGACCGTAAAGTCGTCCAGTGAGTTCCACGATAATGTTACCGACGGTATCGAGGCGCTCGAGCGGGGCGATTCGATGGATTCCACGCCGATGCTCTCGTTTACCAGCTACGACGACCTCATGGAGACACTGACGCCGCGCGTCCTCGATCTCATCGAGGCCATCCGCCGGGAAGAGCCAGCCAGCATCAACGAGACCGCACGGGTCGTTGACCGGGACGTGAAGAATGTCCACGAGGAACTCAGTCGGCTCGCCCAGCTGGGCATCATCTTCTTCGAGGAAGACGGCCAGAGTAAGCGCCCAGTCGTCTGGTTCGACGAACTCGTCATCAACCTCCCCTTCGATCCAGAGACTGGCGACACGGCGGCTGCCGCACCGTAGTTCCGACTGGTGGTGTGTTAATCGATAGGGAGCTCGAAGGTCGGTTGGCTATTGACGTTGGAACGAACTCCGAGCGGCGGGTGTCTATGGATGTCTCAGAGACAACCAGTGAGCGAGAACAGTGACACTGGAGACGCTTACGAACTTGACGACTCGTAGCTGAGCCGAAGCCGCACTCCTTTTATCATCTCACCTATCTTTGCCCCTCTGTGAACTATGCCTCTTCGGCTCTGTTGAAATCCCATTTGTTCGACACCTTCCCCGCTGAAACAGTCGTTAGTTAGAACTGCGTATCCATCAAGAACCACGCTGGCGGAGGTACACTCCTCCGGCGAGGCAAACCACTGCCACAAGCAACAATCCGCCACTCACAATGTCTCCAAGCGTTCCAGAAACTCCCGGATTACTCACTATTCCGAGACTGTTCTGAAACACGATTAATTGGATTACTAAGGCCAGCCCTCCGACCCCCTATCAATAACTGTTCTCCACTACGGTTTTGAGTATCGTTCATAGTGTACCTATCTAGAGAGAATATAGATCCTTTGGGGACACAGGATATTCTCGGAGATTCCTGAATGGGAGATTAGAACCCTATATCTAACGTTCAGAGTGCCTTGTGGATGTTGTGAGTGAGACAGCCGACAACGAGTTCACGGAATTGCTTCCACCAGAGTCGTGAGCGGACGAATGCGCCATATTTCCGTTTAATGCGAGAGTTTACCGTTTCATTCTGACTACGTTGACCGTAGAGGTCGGCGTCCAACCGTGAGTTCCACGCCTTGTGGAGCGGCGAAAATTCTCGATGTTTGATGACCGGACGAACACCATCTTCACGGGCTAACGCGTGAATCTTCTGGTCGTCGTATCCCTTGTCACCAAGGAGAATCGCTACTTCATCGGTATTCCGCTTGATGAGCGACGGTGCGATTTGTGAGTCGTGTTTTCGTGTCGTCGTCACATGTAAGTCGATGATTGTGTTCACTCTCGTGTCCACGAGAAGTGTGACTTTCAGCTGTTGAATCGTCAGCTTCGTTCGTTTCGTGTAGTGCTTCGAGGCGTGACTGCGGTCAAAGCCGGAGGCAGCGATCCCGACGACACCGTTGGTCGGGAGGGGTGTGATCGAGAGGTTGAGCAGGACGCGCCAAACTGCCATATTGAATCGATTGAACGCCTTACACAACGTCGAAGGAGTTGGGAGTTCCTCCAGATCGATGGCTCCCCGAATCCGAGACATCTCGATAAGTTCGCCGAGAAGCGTCCGGTACGTCGTATTCTTCCGAACTTTGAGACAGAGCAAAACGATGTGTTGATGAAGTGTGTATCGCCGTTTCGAGAATTTCGAGGAATAGCGAGCGACAGATCGCCGAGCCAAGTGCATCGCTTGCTCAACGAATCGGAGCAACTGCGACTTTGGGAGGGCCTTCATCCGGTCAGATTACCGGGCGAACCTGTAACTCTCTGAGGATTTCAACAGAGCCAAGAATTTAGAATCCAGGTTTTGGATGGTAGTGGTGGTGACAAGTTATATTATAGATAAGCAGTAAACAGGTTAGAAATGGCTGCTCGCAGTATGCAGGACAACCTGCAAGACGAGTTTGAAGGAAATATTAAAGATATCCTTGAATATTATGACGGATGGTTCTCCCGTGCTGAAGTAGAAAAACTGGCTGAGATCAACTCAGTCGAACTAGATAAGAACTCGATCCGAGAGGATGTTGAAACGCTATACGAGGGAGGTGTTCTAGAAGACTTCCACTGCTATGTCGCAGGACTTGACGGTATAGGAGTCCCCACGATTATCGAAGGTATCAAGCTGATCAACCGCGACAAAATGGAACTCCTGACTACCGATGATATGGATAGCAAATCTGCTTTGCTCTTGTATATCTATGAGTGGGGTTGGGAAGAGCATCTTGAGTTGATTCAGGCACTGAAAACTTTCAAGAACAAGCGTACCTACCGTCGTGAGGAAATCTCCGGGGACAAACGGTTTGAGGAACTTTCTGAGGATGAGATAGAGTTACTTCATAGAACGCTTGATGAGAATATTGCGGAAGCGAACAAGCGACGGAAGTACAAAGCGGAGTTGAAGAGCGTTCACTTAATCGGGGAGGATGAGGTGATGATCGAGGTTTTTGTTGAGTACAAGGCAGGACATTTCCGCCAGTTCAAGTTCCGTGATAAAGAGAACTTGGACTATGAAACTGAAGGAGGTCGGGAGGTAGAGCCTCGGAAATATTGGCCGGTCACAACGCGGTACATCCATGTCGACTACTCGAACGATGAGTACGACCATGATATCGAAAAGGAGGAAGAAGACTTCCTGGACCCGGTGATGACCACGCTTTACGATGACATAGAGTATGGGGAGGAGGTGAAGTTTGTTGATCCGATTGATTATCCGGATAAGACTCCTGCCGAGTTTGTTGAGGATAATGTAGAGGAGCAGAAGGAACGGATCAATGACAATGATTCGCTGAGCGACGAGGAGAAGGAAGAGTATGTAGATATTTTGGATAACCTGAGTACTGCTGAGCAGACTGCATTGACCCTTGAGAACGTGAATGTTGTTGGCGATCCGGTCAGGATTGAGATTGAGACGGGTGAGCCGATCGAGTCTTTTGCTGAGGGGAATAACTTGGAAAGCCAGCTGTCCAAGTTCAATGAGGAAAGTCAGCGTCGGGAGTATACATTGCGTATTGGTGATCAGGAGATCCAGGTTAAAGGGGTGAAGATCGAGATTCTGGGAGACGTGAGTAAAGAGGAAGAGGAGATGATTACTGCGGTTCTTCGTGAAGAGAGCAAAGAAGAGGTGGAGGTGTCGGTATGAGTTCTGAATCTTTCAAGGCGCTTGAGTACGGTTTCGAGTATAGATTGTCTCCTGAGGAGGTTTCTGACGAGCTCAGGGAGAATCCGTTCTGTGTCCGGTCTGAGCGCCGTAAGATAAATTGTCCTGAGCCTGGGTGTAGCAAGTCTTGTGAAGTGGTTGAGCTTGGTGGTGAGAGGAAGTTTCTATGTAGGGAGGGTCATCAAAATCCGTATGACGAATCTCATCATGTCTATTGGAAGGTTGAGACATTAGACGCTATTGAAGAACTACTGACCGAACTGGGTTTTGAAGCAACTGTCGAGCAGAATGGCTCGCTGATCTCCTTTGAATTAGAGGAGATGTCGTATCTTGTGGTTCCCGGTGAATACAGCGATGACTTGTTGCAACCGATCGCTACCCAACTGAAAGATCACCCGAGTCTTTGTATTCTTGCATTCCAAGACGATACAAAAGAGGAGATTAAGCCTCTAATTGACCGGGTTGGCGGTGTTTCTATGGTTGTATCCCCTCCTGGGCTTGAGCGGAAGATTGCAAGTTTCGAGTCTATGGTTGAGATTCAGAATGAGATCGAAGCTGAGTATGATCCGCAGAATGAGGCGGTTCCCGAGGATTTGGTGAAGAAAATCAATGGCAACCCTCAGTACATCGTAGGGGAGTTGGCTGATTTTGAGAAGGTTGAGGGTGTGAAGGAAAAGCGGGATGAGATGGAGAAGCTGTGTACCTTGTCTTTCTCTCAGGTGTTGGACTGTCCGTTGCATCCTATGGGTATGGAGGATACAGGTAATCGTGTTCCGGACGGGTTCGGTTTTGTCTTTGATGAAGAGAATGAGAACCAACCGTTGCTGATCTTGGATTCTAAGAGTGTTAGTAGTAGGAGACGCGACTACCCGAAGATCACTGAGAAGGATGGGCCGCAGTATCGGAAGTATTTGGAGATCATAGATGATGTGTGCCGTCCGAGGCAGATTGAAGAGAAGGTGTTGATCTTCATCTCGCCTGAGTTCAATATTGGTAAGATAGAGGATTTCTTGGATGAGTTAGATCGTTCTATGTTTGAGGATTATCAGGTGGTGTTTATGGATTTAGAAGCTTTGGCTACGTTGATTCTTCATCGTACTGGGCTTACTTCGGAACGGAAGGTGAGATTGAATCGTGGTGGTTGGCCAGCTATGTTGTATGGTTTGTTTTTGGATCCTGATTTTGATCGAAGCGAGCAGGATTATGAGTTAGACCGACAGAATGGGTTGTGTCTTACTGGTTCTGCTGTGAGGCAGCATTTTGCTAATAATATTTCTGAACAGAAGAGTCGTGAGAGGACTTTGAAATACGTTGAAGAAGAGATCAGACGGTTTGCACCTGAATAGAGTGCGAGTTTACAGGTGCAGTGTTTTCTCACACTCGAAAACCGCCTGTCACAGCGTGACCTCGCTGACCGAACAGGCGTCTCAGCACGGACCATCCGGAACTATCGCAACCGGCTCGAGGCGTTAGATCCCATCCGTATTGACGAGACTGGATACCGCCAATCACTATCGTTCTAGGCTACTTCCGAACGCCGCGATTCGGTTATTCCAACAGTCCTCGAGGAGAACCAGACGCTCCTCGACGTTACCGACGCCCTTCTCGAGACAATCCTCCCGCCAGAGCGATACAGTGATCCCGACGACCCACTTAATGGTGTGCTGTTCTGGCCGCCGGACCCCCCAGCGATTACTCAATCACCAGCGAGTTGGTCCGTGGCTGCGATTAGCAACTGCGCTCACAGCAACAGAATCTACCGGGAACAACCGGGTAGTGCAGATGGGCCCACCGCTCGAGCAGCAAACGCTTTCGCATATAACTCCATAGGATTTACTAGCTGTTGTTCTTCCGACCGGGGACGCCGTAATCGATGTGGACTTCCGGTGTGCTCGGTGATTCGGATGCAGCGGTTCCGTTCCAATCGAGAACATGCACGTTCGCCAGTTTTCCAGAAAACCGGAACCGTTGGAACCCAGTTTCGATCGTCCCCTCGACAGCATGTTTCGAGACCACTGTGGGTTTCTCGAACGAGTCAGCCTCAATTGGTTCGATATCACCATCGACGCTAATTTCGTAGTTGGATGGCACTCCACGACCGATTACTGTAACGATATTTGTCATCGTTCTTCCACTTGGCATACAGTGGGAGACTCAATTTTCCAGTATAAGCCTTCTCATTGGCAGAACGGTCGGAATTTCCAATGGTCTCGAACGAACGAATATGGATGCACTACAACTCGACGTACTGATCTTCCCACTCTCGTCTCTTCTGGATCGCTTGCTCTCCTGCGTCGTTGATCGCGTAGTAGTTCGTCCGTCGGTCGAGTTCCCCCTTCTCGACCAACTCCTTGTTGACAAGCGTGTCGAGGTTTGGGTACAGCCGGCCGTGATTGATCTCGCTCTCATAGTATTCCTCTATCTCCTCCTTGACATCTTGGCCGGATGGGCGGTCGGCACCTGTGATCACGTACAGGAGGTCCCGTTGGAAGCCGGTGAGGTCATCCATCTCACGTGAGTATTCAACGATGCTGCATTTGACTTTTTTTCACAGAGGATTATATGTTTCCGCGCTGTGAAAGTAGAATATTGTGCTCTGTTGGATGTGTTTTACACTTAATCAAACGGTGGAAACTGTAGCGGAGGCTGATTCGAGGGTGTCATAGAACGATCCGTATAGCGTTCTTTTCACCGAATCTGGAGCGAACTATCCGTTCACTACACGTGCATATTGTTCAAGCTACGAGGTGTCTCGCAGCGGTGAAGGCGATGAGTGAGAGAACGAGATTCCCCATCGCGTTCAGAACCGCATTCGTTGACTCGCCGCGTTCCCACAGACGGATAGTCTGGAAACTGAACGACGAGAAAGTGGTGAATGCACCGCAGAACCCAACACTCACCAAGAAGTGAACGTCGGCGCGGCTACCGCTGAAGATGATAGCTCCGAGAACGAAGCTCCCGATGACATTGACGATGAGTGTCGCCCACGGGAATGACGTTTCCCCGAGGAGTTGACCGACGAGATAGCGCGTCATAGCCCCGGTTGCACCTCCGATACTGATGAGTAGTGCCTCCATCAGTCATCCCCCGTCGGTGGTCGGAGTGTCGTCGTTGAGGTTGTCCTGACTATCTTTCTGCTTGCAAGAACACCAGCAAATCCAGTTGTGTAACTGCTGGTGAGATAAAGTAGACCCCATTCAGGTGAGGTGAGTGCTATATCGGCGATGAACGTGCTATATGTAGTGAATGACGCGAAGAATCCTGTCCCAAAGATATAGCGGGAGCGTTTTGAGAGGATGTCATCGGCCCGAACGTCGAAGAGTAGTAATCCAAGGCCGAAGCTCCCGGTAGCGTTGACGAGAAGGGTCACAAGTAACGCCCCGCCAGCCGCTGCGCCGAGTGCGTATCGAAGGTTTGCGCCGAGGCCACCGCCGATTGCTATCAAGACGATGGCTTCCCCGTGTTGGATGAGGTGTCTGCGTACCATATGCGAATCCAATAGGAGTCATCAGCCATCTCGGCAGTTGAGGAAGGCGGACTCCATCGCCCACTGTCGTTATGGTCGTTTCTGAAGGAGACTGGATAAACGCACCGCTATCTAAGGCCCTGTACTGAACGGCACTACATATGCGAACCTAACGCGATTGTTTCCATCAGCTAATAGAGGTCTTTGAGAAGCCGTGCTGAATAGACAGACAAGTGTATCAAATAGTGGGCTGAAATCTACCCTATTATACTCTTTTATGGGCTATGTTGAATCACTAAATGGCGACGGAATGGTTCGCTAAATCGAAGGTCTTGAAGCGGGAGACTTCAGTTGTTCATGTCCCAAATCTCCCGCTTCATTGGGGCAGTTGTGCCGATTGCTCAAAACGGTACTGGCGATGGAGACGAATCCGCCGCCCCGAAAGGTGGCAGCGGATTCACCGACTATGCTCTCGTTTCCCTGCATTGTCTGCGGATTTACCTTTCGTGAGAGACGAACAACGCCACAATCGCGTCGAACTGAGCAGCTACTCGAGCGGTCTCGTCTCTACCTTCTCTGCTGCTGTGAGTGCGGCTCGACTGGACAGCTCTGTATTGCTCTCTGAGCCGTACTAGCGGTGGCGCGCGATGAATGCGCGCTTCAGCGCGCAGAACGTGCGAGGGACGAGCGATGCGACCATAGGGAGCGAAGCGAGGAGGCTGGGGAGGATGCGAGCGAAGCGAGCGTGTGGTCGGACACAAAAAAGAGGAGCGGCTACGCTATTCCTGGGTCCACCACCGCCCGCGTTCGGGGAACTCGAGGCGGCTCCAGCCGGTCACAGCCAGGCTGCATCGCTCGTTGTGCCAGTTCTTCGCCGCGTTCCTGATCCGCACCGTTTCGCCCTCACTCACGTTCGTCTGGTATGAGTTCTCCCAGATCGTGAACTTCATCTTCTCGGTCTCATCCGCGATCAGTCCAACCTGGCTGATCGACGGCTGCGAGGGCTCCCACAGTTTGATGATCTCGCCTTCCACGTCCACTTCGCCTGCCTCTACCTCCGGCACGTCTGCGATGTCGACGATTGTTCCCGACTCCGCTTTCACTTCGTCCATCTCCTCGAGGGTTGCGTCGATCATTGACGTCCCATCCGTCACCTTCTCTGCCAATCCACGGCTCACTGCCGCCCGGCTTGGCCCTCCACGCACTGTCTCTGTGATTCGCACCGATTGTTTGTTGACCGCCGCCAACTGCTCTTGCTCCAGCTCCGAACGGGGGTCCACCCGTTCGACCCGCCGCTCTCGGCGCTGCTCGACCACAACTTCTCGCGTCCGCTTCTCTCGCCCCTCTTGCGTTCCGAACGTCGCCTTTGCGCTGATCAACTCGAGCTCCTCCTCTCGAGCCCGAATCCGCTCTTCCTGTGCCAGTGGCAGGTGTCCGAACTCGTTCTCCTCGCGTCCAACCACCGTCTCCGGGTGGTTCGTCTCGACTTTCGTGTGTATCTCCTGATCGACCGACGCCTGGAGCTCCGGCGTCTCATCCACGGCGTACTCCGCGAACTCGTCCTCCACCGCCACGCCTGCGTCCGTCTTCTCCGCAGCTGGCTCTTGGTTGACACTCGATTCATCCGAAGCTTTTTCATCTCGGAAGTTCGTAGAATTCATTGCTTACACTCCGAAGGCGCTTTCCAACGCGTCTTCACTCCAACACCTCTCAGTCCCAACTGTGTTCGTCTCCTGCAACCGCTCTCGCTCGCGCCTTCAGGTCCCCTGAGGCGCGAGTAGAGCGGGACACTCACCCCCACCAGCCAGCACCGCGCGCCGAGACGACCGGTGCGAGCGTCCAGCGGAGTAACCGTGGGGGGTGAGCAGCGACGCCGCGCAACCCCTCGCGGTTACCCGCTGGCGTCGAAACCAGAGCCCGGCAGCACAGCGACCACCGGGAGCGAGCAGCCCGGAATGGTCGGTCGCGAGCGATGCAGAGGGAGGGAAGGCGAGTGGGGCGTGCCGTAACCACACACCAGTCGAGGGACAGCTACAGCATCCCTACCTTCAGCTCAGCCTGGTGGGCTTCGAAAGGGCGAGGACGTCTCGGTCGTCCCCCGCCGACGTCTCCGCAAGTGTAGCGAGCGGAGGCCAGCGAGAGCCGTGGCTCTCGCCTGGCAAGCACCGCAACGACCGAGCGCTGCGAGGGAGTGAGGCGCGCAGCGAGGCGCGGGATGCCGAGCGGCCGAGGGCTTTCGGTAGAAGTGTACTCTTTCTCCCTCTCTCTTCTCGGGATGTCTCCTCAACGGCGTCGTCTCCCTCACAACTCCTTGTTCTTACTTCACCCCTCTGTCACGATCTTCTCCCTCCTTTTGCTCTCGTCTCCTCGAGCGGCGCCTCCACGCCAATCCCGCTCTACCCTAAATACTCGGTCTGCCCTCGAGAAGCAAGATCACCAGACCAAGAGTGCTATGTACAGAGCAAACATTTATTTGTGAGACGTACGTCTCACAGAGTAATGAGTACTGATACTAACGATGCCGGTGAAGGGAACGGCAACGGCACCAGCAAAATCGATGTCCGGGTTCCAAACCGGCTCCTCGAGGAGATCGACGAGGAGTACGAGCGGCGCGGGTATACCTCACGGTCGGAAGCGATCCGCGACGCACTCCGCGACTGGATCGATCCACCGACGAGGCTCTCTGACGAGACGCTTGAAGAACTTGAAAAGAGCCGCGAGCAGCGAGAGCAGGGCGAAACGCAATCAGCCGACGACGTTCGCGAGCGCCTCGGCTTGAATGACTGACGTCAAGTACACTGAGCAAGCGATCGGCCACCTTGAGAACCTTGACCCGCAAGTCGCGATCGTATGATGAATAAAGTCGATGAGGCGACTGACTGGACCGAACACCGACTCGAGCGTCTTTCCGGCTACCCATATTACAAACTTCGCGCCGGCGACTACCGAGCGATCATCACATGGAATCACGACGACAACGTTCTCATCGTTGAGGCGATTGGTCACCGACGGAACGTGTATGACCGGAACCTTCCCCCATGACGCCTCTTAATACGAAAGTATCGGAGTGCGAAAAATTGACTCTTTTACGGAGTGCGACAGACAGTTATTGAGGAGAGGTACCATCCAATGCGCATTCTTGCATAACGAGCTAGTCTTCAGTTCGGATCACCTCAAGAAGACGCCGTGTTGTGTACAGAGGATACACCTAACAGGCTTTACCCGTTGAGCGAGAACGTTACGGTATCGTGCGCGAGTTCGTCTTCACAGTTGAATACGAGAAGGAGGCTGACGAAGTGATGGATCTCTTCATCGAACATCCAGACTTATACGCCCGGTCGATGGAGGTCAATGCGACCAGCGAGGCAGTGTGGGGAATCAACAAAATCGTCGGTCCGGCTACTGTCCTTGACAAACTTGACGGCCGCCTAGAACGCATCGCCAGTGATTCGAATACGACTGGGATGTGTGGTGCGCCCGTGACTGAGTACGAGTACACGATCCTCTCGTCGAACCCGGAGTCACGGAAAGTCCATTCACTTCGCCGTGAAGGGGATGGCCCCCAGTCGATTCCACTCGTCGCCGCGAACCATGTCGGCGAGGGGCTAATAATGCGATCGGAGCGTCGTAGCAACCAATTCCGATGGCGTTTACTCATCGACGAGTCTGTAACAGCGATCCACGAAGAAGTTCGTGAGAACCTCCGGGAGGGGCTATCGCTGTCCGTCGAACGGTTCGGCACGCCGCCGTGCCTACTCGAAGACGGTCGTGTCCAGCAAACTCTTACGCCCGAACAGAAGTCGGCACTCGAGGCTGCAATCGAACACGGGTACTACGAGGAGCCACGGCAGCAGTCGGTCACCGAGATCGCCGCCGACGTGGGTGTGTCGCGTTCGACGTTCCAGTACCGTCTTAACCGCGCTGAAGCGTGGCTGGCACAGCAGTTCGCTGCCGACTCCCTTGATGTCGACCTCGACGTGGATCTCGATCCCGAGGATATCGAATTCATTCAGTAAGCGAGCGCGTCGAACGCCGCGTGGGTTGGAATATGTCGAAATAAATCCCACCACGATGGCTCCCGTAGCTGGTCTCGTATGTCAACGACGACTGAAGCCAACGTTCAGTTGATTCGCAACGCCACCATCCTCGTGGACGTCGGTGACACGACGTTCCTCGTCGACCCGATGTTTACACCACAGGGCGAGATGCCGACGGTGACGGACAACCCGGCAGTTCCTGACTCACTTACCACGGCGAACCAAGACCGGAACCCACTCGTTCCACTGCCCAAGGTTAACCTATCCTACGACGCCATCGTTGTCACGCACCGCCACCCCGACCACTGGGACGAGGCAGCTAAAGCGGAACTCAACGCCGACGTACCGCTGTTCTGTCAGCCCGAAGAGGCCGACGCCTTCACCGACGAGGGCTTCACTGACGTCCGCCCCGTCAACGACGAAACCTCGTTCAAGGACATCACCATCCACCGGACGCCCGGCCGCCACGGCCACGGTGAGCTCGCTGAGGGAATGGGACCCGTTTCGGGGTTCATGTTCGAGGCCGATGAGACGGTGTACGTTGCGGGCGACACGATTTGGTACGAGCCGGTCGAAGAAACACTCGATCGGTTCGAGCCCGACACGGTCGTCCTTAATGGCGGTGAGGCCCAGTTCGAGCAGGGCGAGCCCATCACGATGGGCATCGAGGACATTTCTGCCGTCCGTGACGCTATCGATACTACGGTTGTCGTTGTTCACATGGAGGCAATCAACCACTGCTTGCTCACCCGTGACGAACTGCGGTCGGCGACTGAGAATGTTCACGTTCCTGAAGATGGTGAGCAGATCACCCTGTAAGGAGAGAGAGAGAGAGTTTACCTGACCACAGGACGTGCTTCGGGTCACGTCCTTTTGAGGGCGACACGGCAGTGTTTCCTTCAGCACTGCGTGGCGTTTTAAACTGCGCCTGATAATCCATGTGGCTGAAGGGATTAACAGTATTTTGGTCGGTTAATACGCCCACCTACATACTAGCTGGTTCACTGGAGTATGGGATGGAATCAACCGTTGAGAAGAACCTCTGACACCCTGCACTGGGAAAGCCCGGCAGCACAGCGAGCTCGAAGAGAGCGAGCAAGCAGCCCGGAACCTGGAGGTGGGCGGGTGCCCGTGGGAGGGCGGTACTGTGCGGTACGGTCCTCCTCTGCTCGCTGCTCCATACCCACCTCACTCCACTACTCTCATCCTTCCACTATCTCAAATCACACCGATTCCCTACCTTCTGTACGGCTTCCGGAACCAGGATCTCATCAAACCTGCCTACGCTCGCAGCTGTACCCGGATCGCTCGCCGCAGATCCTGCCCCAGCACCGCCACTTCCGAGTAGTACGATCGCGCACCCCTCGGCAATTCGTGGAACCGTTTCTGGCACTCCAGACACGTGTACTCAAACTCAGCTCGAACACTGTTCTGGTGCCCCTCGAGCGTGTCCTCCTCGTTATAGTGGAACTCCTCGTACACGAGCTTCTTCGAGACGAACTCGCGACCGTCACACCGCGGACACTGGTCTATCATCAGCGACTTGTCTGACCCCTGCCTCGAGACAGTACCCGAACTCATCGATGCTGCCCCGACCTGCTCACCCTCACTACTCTCCTCACCATCCTCGGCTGAATTCTTGGCTCCGTCCGCTGTGGTATCAATCTGGTCTGTCTCCGGTTCATCTTCCTCGCTTGGCGCTGTTCCTTCTCGAACCCAGTCGTCGAATTCCTCGCTCAGGATCTGGTCGTCGTCCTCTGCCTCTTCCGTCTGGTGTTGGTCAGTCCAGCTCATATCCCGCTCACCCCTCTCAGGTGGGCGAACAACACCGTCTCGCGATCGCCTAGCCTAACGTCTTCCCGACCACTCTACGTCACCACCATCACGATCGTCCACCCTCACGTCTGGCAAGTCACACAGAGTGAGTTGATCGAATCGGTGATCTCAAATCCACTCTAGCCAATAGTACACTCGATCTATAACAGTTTTTCAGGCAAAATCACATCTGAAGAATGAGATTGCAACAAGACCGATTCAGCAGAATTTGAGCCATTCAGATCCACCGTAGTCTTTGGCATAGCAGGGGCAGTGCACCAGCTCGTCCCACGGATTCAGTATGGCCATCTCAAAGTGCGGACTTACTACAGAGGTCACACTCAGCTGCGTGATGGGTCTGACAAGTGTTTGGGCTTAGATTCTATGAATTAAACTACTAATCCTATGATTCCGACCGATTGGGAATCCGCCATTGATTGATTCATATTGGTACTCAAATGCCGTTGATGGCGCAACGATACGTTCACCCGCATCTTCAACGGGGAGTACTCCTGAATCCCTCTCCTCAGAGAGTCAGCGTACTCATCGACTTTCCGTTGTGCGTATGGAGGCATTCAGTAGTATGCCACCAGGGCGGTGATAGCGATGCTTGATCCGGTATTGGCGAGCCGCATCCAGTTTGCTCTCACAGTTATCGTTCACATCATTTTTCCTGTAGTGAGTATGGGGCTTGCGCCGTTCCTCATCTACTTCACGTGGAAAGATATTCGCTCAGATAACGCTGTTTATGAGCAACTACGCCGCTTTTGGACGCAGATCTTTGCCGTGAGCTTTGCCACTGGAACCGTGACTGGGCTCGTGCTTGAGTTCGAATTCGGAACGAACTTTGCTGCCTTCTCGACGACTGCAGGTGAACTGTTTGGTGGGCCACTCGCACTCGAAGGAATGATGGCGTTCATGTTGGAGGCGACCTTCCTCGGTATCTTCGTCTTCGGTCGAGAGCGGGTTTCAGACCGGTTGTATTTCTTATCGAGTGTTGCCGTCGGTCTCGGAACGTGGCTCTCGGCAGTTTGGATCCTCATTGCGAACTCCTGGATGCAGACCCCCCGTGGATTCGAACTGGTGATGGAAGATGGCCAGCCGATCGTCCATCTCGTAGATCCAATAGCAGCCTACCTGAATCCTCGATTTCCGTGGATGTTCGTACATATGCAGAACGCGGCTGTTGAATCAGTAGCTCTTATCATGGCTGGTATCGCTGCGTACTACGTTTTTCGACACCACATCTGGAAATACCCTATTGATAATATCGAATTCTGGGAAACAACGCTGAAAATCGCTCTCGTTGCCCTGGTCATCACGGCACCGCTCCAAGCGATTCATGGCGATCTCTATGCTCGACATATCGTTGAAACGCAACCACAGAAGTTCGCTGCAATGGAGGCGATCTGGGAGACTGATTCGTACGTTCCCGAATACATCGTTGCTTTCCCGACAAGTATTCAAGATCTCTTGGACCCACGCGCGAAGGAGATTTTCGGATTCGGAATACCAGGCGGTGCCTCATGGCTTGCCAGCGGCGGTGATCCACAAGCGACGATTCAAGGCCTCAATGAGTTCGAAGGCCCACAGCCGCCTGTTGCCATCGTCTTCTGGTCGTTCCGAATCATGGTCGCTCTGGGGTTCTGGTTCATTCTGCTTGCGTTCTGGGGCGTCTACCGCTGGTGGCGTGGCGAACTGTATGAGGATGATCTTCTCCACAAAGCGCTCATGCTATCTGCACCGTTAGGACTTCTCGCTGTCGAGCTCGGGTGGATCGTTACGGAGGTTGGCCGGCAACCGTGGGTCATTCAAGGTGTGATGAAGACAAGTGATAGTGTCTCACCGGGGCTTACAGGCGCCGAGGCGACGGCTACCCTTGCCGGTTTTGCGATCGTGTATCTCGGCTTGTTGACTCTATATACGTATGTTATCGTGCGTATCATCCGTGCCGGTCCACCGGATGGGGACGAACTTACTACGACGGAAAGTTCGTCACCGCCACAATCCGAGGTGAGTATAGATGACTGACGTCGGCACCCTCGCAAGCGACACGCTGTTTGGGCTTCCCCTAGCCGACATCTGGTTTGGACTCGTATTTTTCATCCTCGGAATGTTCCTCTTTCTCGATGGGTTCGATTTCGGTGTCGGAATTCTGTTTGCGACTCGAGACGATAAACATGAGCGCGAGCAGTTGCTCGCAGCCATCACGCCGTTTTGGGACGGTAACGAAGTATGGTTGGTTGTGTTCGGCGGCGCATTGTTCGCAGCCTTCCCAGCCGTGTATGCGAATCTGTTCAGTCGTCACTACCTGCTGATGTTCGCTATTCTTGGGGCACTCATCCTCCGTGGACTTGCACCTGAAATGTACGAACAGCGTGAGGACGAGCCATGGCAAAAGTGGTGGGGGCGAGCGTTCATCGTCGGAAGCTTCACGGCACCGTTTTTCCTCGGTATATTCATAGCGAACTGGTTGCTCGGTATAACGGCCCTTATTACACTGCCAGGGATTGTCGTCGGCCTGATGGTTGTCGCGCTGACTGTCGTTGACGGCGTTGCATTCCTCCGATTAAAGACGCGTAATGAGTTGCGAGACGATGTTCGAACAGACGGATCTCGAGCTCTTGTACTATACCTCATACTAGTCGTACTGACACTGGGTGTCGTTTATATTACTGCACCTGAACTGCGATCGGCCTTGCTATCGCCCTTAGTTGTGGGCCTTGTCGTAGTGAATCTCGTTCTTACTGGAATCTATGCGGTAGCAACAAGCTCCAATCGCTACTATGAGGCGTTCGTTGCTAATGCAGGGCTCGTTTTTACGTTGGTCAGCATTATCGCCAGTTTGATGTATCCACATATTGATCGTGGTGGAGGTCTGACTGTTGAGGAAGCTATTGTTTCAACGTTACCGCTTAACATCATGTCAATCGGAGCGGGGCTTTTGTTGCCGCTGATCTTCCTCTACTTTGGCGTCCTTTACTCAGTGTTCAGTGGTCCAATAAAGGCAGATGAATCATACTAATGACTGATAATAACAATTCAATCGTCGAAGATAGCAATCCGGCCAGTAGCAATGCATCAAAACCCCGTCTCAGTTCACGAATCTTGATAACATGGATTGAATTGCTGATCGTTGGAATCGTCGGTGGTCTATTTGGTGCCACTATCGGCGGAGCTCCAGGATTCATTGTTTATCTTACCACAACCGTACTCACGGTGGGGATTATTTTCTACAATGTAAACAAACTCATCAGAGACTGGATACAGGCTATCCATGAGACGAACTAATAGGCTTGGAAATACACAAAAAGATGCCAATTAATCTGTTGGTGCCAACTCGAAAAGACTGTCATCTACCAAGGAAGGACGAGCAATTGCCCACTCTACTGTACAAAATGAGAATTTCGTTGTGTGATAGGTAGACGGAGCATCACGTCTTCTCCGCTGCTCTTCACTCACCACCGCCTCGAGTCCAACCTCACCGTCGATGTCCTCGCCCACGGCCTCTATCTTCCCCTCGAGGAGAGCAACCCACCCTCCGTCACCATCCCTTCCAGGTCCGCTCTCTCTCTATCCTCGAGTGCTCTTCCAAACTCCCGCCACGGCCTGACCCCTAACCTGTACGTTCCTCCCTCTCTCACCTCTCCTCAACCTCATCTCCAGTCCCCTGATCCAGTCCTCTACCCCACCCCCTCCGCTCCAATCACCACACTCCACCCTGTTCTCCCCCTTCACTCGTTCTCCAGACCTCCCTCTCTTTTCTCCCTCTCGCCTCGAGCACCATCCTCTCTCTACTTCTCCCACCCCTCTTCTTTCTCTATTGGCCCCTCACATTCTGCTCTCTTCTCAACTTTCTTGTATATCTATCACCTTGCTTCACACCTCTCCCTCACCCACCTCTCTACCGCTCTCCAGTCCCCCACTGATCGTATTCTGAAAATGCTTCTCACTCCTCTCTCATTCTCCTTCCGTCCGCCCCCTTGTTACTGCCCCTACCTTCCACCTTTCTACACCCAACTCAATCCCACCATTCTCGAGTCATAACACACCTCCTATCTAATTCACTATATCCTGACGTATTTACCTACCCTGCTCTCTGACTCTCCACGTTTCATTCCCCGTCGCGCACACCTCTATTTCTGCATACCTCCCCATTCCTTTGGACGATTTTTCGTCATTCACGACCAGTTTTGCGGGCTCAAATCATTTTAAATTCCCGTTGCACATATCTAAGGCCGTAACAACACGCGCAACGAGTGAAAATTTCAAGCACGAAAGTCAAAAAACGCGCAACGGGGAGTTTCAGCCACCCAACTCAGTCGATTCTGAGTTTCAATGTTCAAATTGAAGAACGGCAGAAGGGACAGTTCGATATCACATTCTTAGAAGAATATCCCTTATCTGCTGATTTCTCCATCACGAAGGCTCAGATAATACGCAACGTGATTTTAGCTCCTGTTTAGTGTATGTAATTAATGTATTCCAGATATTATATTGATTTAGTAGAATAGCGCCAAATCCGGTTTTCAAATCCTCTGTATAGTTGTGAAATGAATGGGCTAAAGAGAGGGTTGGATCCGAGGGAGTTCGTCGCTATATTAAACGGGGTCGGTTTCCTCGAGTTGGTCGTACATATCGTCGGGGAATGGAAGGCTACCATAAATTGAGTAGGGGCACTGCTCTTTGCCAATACAGTACCGTTGCATATCGTCATTATTACAATTCATCGGCAGGGGTGTGTTCCCGTCGGGGCCAATTCCACGATCGCCCCGTCGGGCTTCGTACTTGATCTGGTAGGCAGAGATCTCTGGATCAAACCATGGCCACCGGCTGAACAGGTCTTTGAGTTCATCGGTGATCGCGTCGACGGATTTCTCGCGGTACTGCGGGAGCCACATTACCATCCGAACGAGGTTGAAGAGGTCTTTTCGGACCGGTTTCTCCTCTTGAAGCCGCTCATCCATCGCAGCAAGACAAGGCAGTTCAAACAGGTCTTCGAGTTCCGTAATCTCGAGTGGCCGCGATCCACCGCCCGAGTGGCCGATCCGATACGTATTGACGCGGTCACCCCGATCGACTGTCACCGATCGATGCGATAAGTGATCTGCAAGCGAGTTCCCTACACTTCGGGGGGTCGACAATTGTGTGAGTTGGGCTCGTTCACTCTCGTTTTCTGGCTCATATACCTCAAGAGCATCGGACAACTCCTGAGCAGTATGAAACTCACCGATCTGAGTGTGTGGTGATGCTTGCACAGCATTTCGGAGCAGTCGGACGATCTGCTCGCCTTGATCCCAGTTTTTCCACACCTTCTCGTAGTGGCCGATCTCGAGGGCGTAGTCAGTCCGCTCGGTGATGGCAGTTTCGTGCTCTCGAAGCCACTTGCGTTGTGGCTCGCCGAGTTCATCCTCTTGGACTGCCTGTAGCCGGCCAAAACACCGCTTGGCGTACGATCGATAAGTGTCATGGAGGTGGTCGAGCGGGACGTAGAGATGATTGTCCTTGACCTGCGTTCGAATCTCGCCCGTTTCGTCGGCACTCGTCGCTTCGGTGGATGCTCGAGCGAGGCACTTTCGAGAGGCAGCCGCCATTGGGATCTCGACGTAGAGATCGTACTCGGTATCGGCAGTCACCTCCTCGTCGAATTCGGGCATCGGTTTGACGTCCGTACAAACGCGACCCGGGTGGGGACCGTCCTGACTGGGACCTTTCGCGTAGAGGACCTCAGCCATCTCTTGGTAGAGCGTTAGATCGTCGTACTCGTGCACAAGTGCGAGGAGGTTGGTCGCGAACAGCTCGCAGATGTTGTGTAGGACTTGGTTCTGCCGAGGCGGCGTGTCCTCGAAGCGAGGTTGTTCGCTCACGCAGATTGAACTGAGAGTAGCCAGCAAAACGAGCGTTGCGGGCTCGTCGACGAATGGGTACTCGAGCGGACGGTTACGCTTGGAACTCTTGAACGCAGCAGTCCCGAACTGTTCGATATCCGAAAGCAGCGTCTCTCGGTCTGGCGTATTATCGACGACGTAGCGGTCGTACCCGCGGGTGAACAATTGAACGATCTCTCTGTCAGTGTAGTTGGTAGGGATCGCTGCAGCGAGGTAGGCGTCTCGCTCGGTCTCTCGTGGATCAATCATGGGTAAGTTCACGCTCGGTTTCAAGGAACTGTGGTCGGGCTTCCGTTCGGGGATCGAACGCTGGGCTCTCGATCGGCTGGACGACACGGCAGACCTCTGCGTGCAACGAGTAGGGCACGCGAAGGAGACGGCTTCGGTCGGCAGTCACAACGGGATCGATCGGGATCTCATAACGCTCGAGCAAGAGATCGTTGAGCACTTCTCGGCTTTTCTCGTCATACCCGTACTCAAGCTCGTTGTCGAGCAGATAGACGTGGACGCCTTGACCGGAATAGACGACCATCGTCTTCTCGGCAGCAAATACATCCATGAAGAGGTCTCGTGTTTCGAAGCCGTACTCGATCGCACGGTCGATGTCCTCGAACGAGTAGGGATACCCCCTCGGATCGGCGTCACAAATCTCGAATTCGGCGAGCAACGCGTCGTCACGACTCACATCTGTTGATTGGATCTCGAGGTCATTCTCGTCAAGCTCACGTTCAGCGCGTGCTGTGGCGATGTCTTTCGCATCGATATCGACCGCGAGAACCCACGATCGGTCCCAGTTGTCCAACCCGTAGTAGACGCCATCCGAAATCGGATCGCTCTTTTCGAGCAGATCGGGATCGGCCAACGCATACTCACTCCCCTGGAACGGGTCGTACCGTGCGGGAGATTGGATGAACGAGACGAGTTCTTCGACGTTGCTGAAGTTCTGTGCAATCGGATCGCCATCTGAGTCGGTGCGCCACGTCGGCCGTCGAATGAAGTCGCGATCGGGGCGCTCCGCTTTGCGGATGGGATGGCGCTCGCGGAAGCTGATCCCGAACTCTTTCGGTGCCGTTGGTGTGATGAACGGCGGCAACTGGTCTATATACTCGGGGAACTCCTCGGTATAGTACGCATAGACCTCGCCACGGGTTGCCTGTCGCCAGGTCATAAGGGTCTACCACCGGTGAATGCGAATGTCATATCAACCTTCATTATTTCACCTCGTTTAAGTCAGCTTCCTGAAGGTGTGGATAGTCGCCATTCCATCGGCTTCGAATCCTTCGACTGCCTCCTGGAGAAGTGAAAATGAGTTAGCTGTTCGACCGCTAACATTCTCAGGAAGACGTTCTGCATCGGCGAGCACATTCACGATCTCGCCAGCGTCGTCACGTGACGGGAACGCCCACACGGCATCCGCGTCGACCGCAGCCATCTTCTCGTAATCACTCACAACTGCCTCCGCGTTATTTGAGGTCATCTCCACTTCTCCAACCCACACAAGTTCATCATCAACGTCGAACGCGGCAGCGTCGAAAATCGTCTCCGAGGACTGCTGATAGTATCGCTCCACTCGATCGACCTCCTCGAGAGTCTCGAGCCAGCGCACCAGGAGTTCGACCCCAACTTTGTGTGGCGTCTTCTCTCCAAGATCTCCAATCCCCGGTTGGGCGGTGATTGTCTCGCCGAGAAGCTCTCGTCCATCCGGAAGCACCGTATAATACGGTCGTCGGTCCACCTTCCCTTTCTCGAGCAGCCCGAGTTCGATCAACACGTCGACGTCAACCCCATCAAGATCCTCTTGTAATTCGCCCATCCCTTCCAACAGCGTGTACTCCGGGAGGTCACGGTTCATCGCGTCAAGAACACGTTTGAGGAAGATCGCGTCGTCTCGAGAGAGCCCCCGCCGCCGAAGTTCATCGTCCGAGACTGGGCATTCCTCTTCGCCCGTGGACGAATCGAAGAAGGCGGCTCCGTTTGCAACGTCAACTGGATCGTCGTCGGTAGTCTCTGCTTTACTGCTATCGTCTCGATCATCGTACTGATCGTCGCCCCCATCGTCAAGGCTGGTCTTCTCGAGCGGCTGCTGGGCTTCTATGACCTCACTCTCTTCGTTGGACTCCACTATCTCTGCACTCTCATCTTCGTCCAGCGCCGGCGGCGCACCAGCCCGCCGATCTGTATCGCTCCAATTTGACCACTCCATCGCGTCCTCGTGGGTCGGTACGTATAACCCGTACTCGTCCTCAGTCCGCTCGAGCACCTCCGGCAGAAGCTCTTCATCGAATTGCTGCTGTTCGGCCGCCGTCAACGGCTCGTCGCTTTCTGGATGCCCGCTTATGATCGGGGGCGAGTGCAGAGTCAACGGCGCTGGTCGCTCCTCACCGAACCCAGGGGAAACGAGTTTCGTGAACCACTCGCCCGCTGCCATCCGGTTGTTCCGGTTCCTGACATCCTCCACAGATAACTCGTCGTGCGTGAACGTCTTCGCGAACCGGTTCTTCATCGAGATGTCACCAATCAGTTTCGTATGCACCTCTGTCAGCAGTTCCTCGTACGCACCGTTCCCATTGTGGAACTTCTTGACCTGCTCGGGATACTGCATGATGAAGCCGAGGCTCAGTCCCGACGATCGGCCCTGGGGGAGCAGTTGATCGGCGACCAGTTCGGTCGCGACGAACGGTGCAGCCTCTTCCATGATGACGTTGACCACGTTCTCGGGGTTCGTCCGCCGCCGTCGCTGGATCGAGTGCCACAGATTACTCAATAAGACTGTGGTGAACCCGCGCTGGGCGGGTAACGACAGGTCACCCAGGTCGAACAGGATCGTGACATCTTCCTCGAGGAACTCACTGAAGTCGAAATGGGTCTCCTGCTGGTGGAAGCCGTAGAGATCGTCTCCGGTGGATTCGACTTCGCGACCGGGTTTGTGTCGAAGCATCCAGTGAAGGTGGCGATCCTCTTTCAGTTTGTTCAGCCGGTTCATCACCGCTCCCATCGTCGTGTCGAACTGGTTCTCGTCCTTGGCGAACTGGGCGGCGAGTGAGTCGTGGATGTCGGCATTGATCTCCGAAACCTCCGGCAGCTCCTGATGACGATGCATTCTCGTCGCGGCCCCGACGAGATCATCCAACCCGAAGACGTCGTCACCGTGTTTCGGATCGAACAATGCCTGGATCAGGAACGTCAAAACTTCGTTTGCCACGAACGCCTGTTCGTACTTCTCCGCTCCCATGATCATCCGCATCAGCTCGTGGAAGTGGTCGACTTTCTCCTTGACTGCCGTCTCGCGATCGTTCCCCTCGAGTGCTGGTCGAATATCGAAGAACGAGATTGCAGGAAGCGTCTCCGGTACGCGGAAGTGGTATACGTCGTCGAGGTGCCCGAATTTCTTATAGTGGGCCATCAGGTAGTTCTGACACATGTTGTCGCCTTTCGGGTCGAAGAGGACGTTCGGCCCTGGTGTCGTCTCGGCGAGCGAGCGCAACATGTGGTACGTAACTTGGCTCTTCCCGCTCCCAGTCGCGCCACAGAGCAACCAGTGGCGTGTTTGCCGGCTCGGCGGTAACCGAAGCGGTCCCTCGACGGCACTGTTGGCGTCCTGACCGAGGACCATTCCCGTGGTGTACTGGCGGCGTTGGGCGGTGTCCAACCCGGGAAGAGCCGTGCGGCTTTCGGGATTCGCATGCGTCTCTTTGACTGCTTCATCAGTCAAATGCTCGGTACTGGGAACGATCACCAGATTGCAGAGCTCGCCGGGATCGAGATGCAGGTCGGGTTTGGATCGACTCACCCGCCCACCAGCGACGACCTCCCCCTCGAGAAACCGATTAAAACAGCGTCGCGACCGCTTGCGCCGACTGCGCTCAAGAACTCTTTTCTCGTAGAGGGTTTCGCTCTCAAGTTGGTAGTAGTCACCAGCAAGCGGATCGAACACGGTACTCAGATTCCGTAGGCCGTGTTCGATTTCGGATGTGTCGCTCAGAGACGAGTTCGTGGGGACAGTCACTACCCGCAGGTTGGTCGTGAACGTATGGCCCCAGTCTTCGTTTTTGATCTCGGTAATACGCTCAGATCGAGATTCACTGAGTGACTCTGACCGCGACGAAGACGACTCGTTATTCTTTGGACCGCGTAGAAGCTCTTCAAGGGCTATGGCGGCTTCACCCCACAGCGTCTCGCGACCCTGTTCGATTTCGTCGATGTGGTATTCACCCTCTTTCGTTAGATCGGGCTCGCCTTCGAACGCGGCCTGGAAGACGATTGGATGATCCGTGCTTGCAAAATGATCGATTAGCACGGTCAACGGTGCGTGTGAGCTTGCCTTCGACCGATCAGTTTCTCCCATTTTCTGATCGAATTTCTTGATTGCCGCCAACGGGTCTCCGCTGCCGGTCCACCGCAGTCCGTACGGTTCAACTTCATCCGGGTGTGGCCGGGCGAGTACCCCCTCACCAGTGTCAACTGGCGTCTCGAGGGCGAACGTGAGCGACCCTGGATCGCGGTTTTCTGCCTTTTCTTTCGCACGGAGTGCATCGAGGTCGATGCTCGGGAGTTGCTTGCCGAGTAGGAAACTGGAATCGGATCTGGTAGGAGAATAAGACTCGGAACCGGAAGCCTCAGAATCAGACGCCTCCGTACTGGTGTTCTCTTCGGTAGTCTTGTCTCGATCGACCTGCTCGTCGATGGTCGTAGTTCCTCCGTCAGCAAGCGTCGGTTTGGAGCCCCGGACACGAACGAGCGCCTCGACTTCAGCCGGTGTACACTGGAGAGTGCCGTTCTCGAGGGCGGTTTCGAACTCGTCGTACGAGTACTGCTGTGGAGTGATGAGCTTCTCCGCAAAGTCAACAGTCACACGCTCAATTTCCACGGAGTCGGGGTAGGCCGAGTTGAGTCGGTCGTAGAGCGTGGATAGGTGTTGCTCGCATGTATAGTAGAATTCGATCGGAGAGTCCGTCCCGTCGCTGTAGATCACAAACTCGAACGTAAGCGGGTCGGGATCCGAAAGCGGGTTGAGTGTCTGCCACCACGGCACCCCACCTCGTCGGACGTCGTGCAAGGGACGGATCTGGTTGATAACTTCCCGTGGCGGTCGCTCGCCCGTCGACGGCACAACTCGGATGTACTCTTGTTTACGCTCAAGTGGCGAGGCAGCGGAGGCTTCGAGTTCGAGAACAGTCTCGTGAAGCTCTGTTGGGTCTTCAATCGCCCAGCACTGGATTTCGGGCGACGTATGGTCGAACGTACTGAACGTGACGGTTCCATACGACAACAGCCGGCCGATGGAGGACTGATGAAAAGTGGTGTCGACGACACGGTCGAGCAGGAGTTTCGTGAACCCATCGCCACGAATTCCACGCGTGCGGACGTAGAGTTTCTCCGAGGTGAGGACGTAGGTGGTACGAAGCGCCCGAACAATCGGACGCACACTGATCGCGATGCCTATCAGGCCAACCAGGAACGGAATAGCACTCAGCCACCACAGTGGGATTTCGATACTGGTTCCCTCCACCGCGAGCGTGTAGGACTCGAGCCCGACGAGCGACGGTCCTGTTGTGACCCCGGCGATGCTCTCGGTCGCAAGAGCAAGCGCGACCGCTATGAAGACGAGTGCGACCAGAAATGTCCGATATCCGCCTCGAAACAGTGGCGTACCAGTCCACTGCACGTCCAGGTCGGAGATCTGCTCCACTTGCTCGTCCTCTGCCACGATCCATTCAAGGGATTCAGCATCGATGTCGGGGGTACTCTCGGTTTTCTCAGTCGTCTGCATCGGTTGTCACCTCCGTGCTCGAAGAAGTGTCACCACTCGCGGTCTCCGGTTCACACATCGAGCTGGCAGCATCAGCCCAATCGTCAAGCAACATGAGCGGGATCGATGTCTCCTCTGAAAGAGACTCGGTATCTGCCACAGCGAGCTCGCCAACCGTCTCGACACCCGCTTCGGCGAGATACCCTGCGTACGTCTCGCCGACTCCAGTGATCGTGGTGAGATCATCTTCTTGATCCGCTGCCGCTTCAGCACGGGAATCCTCCGCTCCCTCATCTGCAGCTGCTGTCGCTCCTTGACTGGCCTTAACAGTCTCACTGGCATCTCTTTCGTGATATTCGGTCTCCACATTGGCTCGCTCCCGATCGGCGTGCTCGACGACCGTCTCATCGGTTTCGGGATCCCTGTCGATCCCATCCAAATCTACCTCCTCGAGCACCGACTCCGGAATCTCATAGTCATCGAGTCGATCCTCTGCGGCAAGGAAACTGGCGTCGTCAGCGTCGATATACCGGTTCCCAGCGAGATACTCCCACGGATCGAGATCATCGTCGAGGACACTGACTTCGTAGTCGTTCACGTGGAGTGCGAGTGGTTTCGACCACTCATTGACACCCAGCAAAAACTCCGAGTAGCCCCCGTCTTCGCCAGTCTGGGCTGTCGTAAGGAACGTTTGCTCGGAAGGGGTGAGGTCGTGGAAGTCGATCATCTCGTCGCTGACCGACTCGTGGTGAAAGATTTGCTTGATGTCACAAAGATTGTAGACGTTGCGTGCTTTCTCGGCGGCCTCCTTGGACTGGCCGTCCGACTGGGCGACGAACTCATCGACAGTCTGGGAGATAAGCGTGATTGCCGTGTTAAAATGACGACTGTGCCGGATGAACAGATCGATCATGTCTGTCGTCGCCTCCCGCCGCAACAGGTAGTGAGCCTCGTCGATAGTCACCTGCGTCCGGCGGTCATGATCGCTGGCCGCTCGCTGGTAGATCCAGTCGAACATCACGTGCATAAACAGTGGTGCCTGCCCCGTGTCGGCAAACATCGACATGTCGATGACGACTAAACGGTTGTCGAGTTCGACGTTCGTCCGGCCGGTCAGATTGTCGTTCTCGCCGCCCTTCTGGAACGCCTCGAGACCAAGCAATAATTGGTAGGCGTACTGCTCGTCGCCATCCCGAAATCGCGTCTCGAGCTGGTCAATCTCGGGCCATACTCGCTCGTCGTTCGCATCCTCGTGGAGTTCCAGGAATTCCGATGGCAGGCCACCGTCGGCGATTTCTGCGAGGATGTCAAGGAGGTCCTTGATCGTCGGGCTCGTGTTCTCGTGGGTCACCGTCTCTTCCGTGATACCGTATTGGAGGTAGGCAAGTCGGACCGCTCGCCGCAGGATTCCCTCCTGTTCCTTGCTTAACGACTGCTCGGCCACCGCCGAGAAATGGATGCGAAACAGCTCCATCACCGAGCGCAATTTCTTCTTAAATGGATCGTCCACAGCGTCGTCGATACCCCGCTGGATCTCAAGCGGGTTGACTGTGTTATCGCCGCCGAAGCGGATCACTTGCCCACCAAGATCGTTCGCGAAGTCGACGAAGTCTCCAAGCGGATCGAGAACCAGCATCTCGATCTCGGGGTCCATCATCAACCGATGGTACATCTCGTGTTTCTCGGCGAACGTCTTTCCGGAACCCATTGTGCCGGCGATTGCTTTCGAGTACGAGGAGAGCTCGTATCTGTCGAGGATTACGGGTGTGTCCGTTGTGTCAAACCCATAGAAGATTCCCTCGGGATCGGTGATCACAGGCTCAATGAACGGAAACATCGTGCCGATGGCGGTCTCCTGCATCAATTGGGTCGACTTGATCGGATCGTCACCAAGCGGGCCGAGTGCGTCCTGTGATTCAACTTGCCGTTTCTCGAGGGGGACTGCTTCCGCGTTCGCGGTACTGAGCGAATCAACGACGCGTTCGGTTGCCTCGTTGAGTTCCTGTTCAGTGTCGGCGACCACTTCGATGTAGATCGCGAAGTCGAACAGCTTCGTCTCCCCGAGGATGATGTCCCAGATGAGATCCTGGACCATGTCGCGGTCGGCCTCCTCTTCGTGAGTGTCGGTCTGGCTCTTCTCGTGTTTCTTGTGGAGACGAGCCCGGAGCTGGGTGAGGCGTTTCTGCAACTTGCGAAGAACCGACCCAGTATCGCGTGGCTGGATGTGTTGCGTGACGCGAACGTGATCGTTCGTCGTATACAGTTCATCGAGCCAGCCCAAGGGGACGCGTTCGGGGTAGCCGTGGATCGTCAGCGTACGGACGAACTTGTCGTTGCGGATCATGTACCCCGATTCAAAGAAGTTGGAGACCTCTTTCAGTTTTCGTGGGGCGATGATATCTCGGTCGGCGAGCGACTGCTCGGTGTCGTCTTGGACGACACCCAATCGGAACTCCCCTTCGTCGACCTCCTCGAGTTCGAGGAGATGCTCGGCCTGCTCTCGGATGTTTTCCTTGGTAAGGTCGTCGCCGTTGGCCTCGACGATCGATGCTGCCCGGTCGAACGTCTCGTCATCGATCTCCTTGAGCGTGTGCTTATTGCCCGAAGTAAGACGGGAACGAAGTCCTGAAAGGAAGCCCATCAGTACTCACCCTCCGTTTTGGTCGCTTGGTTGAACTTCTCGAACTGCGGGTCGACGTGGTTGTAGTAGTGATACAGGATTTCCATGGTTTCCTGACGGTCGGTTACCTGGTTGATCGAGACCTCCGTCCGGCCGAGCTTGTTTATAATCCGGCGCTGTCGCTGTCTCACTTCGCGAATGCAGAGTTCAGTTCGTGCATCCTCGTGCGAATTGCCGAATGGCGTATGGGCGAGCACTCGCGAGCAGGCAGCGCCGATAAGCGGGAGATCGCCAAGCTGGCTCAGAACGCTTCCCGTGTCGAGATTCTTGTGGACTTGATCAGCGTCGACACGGGTGACGATGTAGAAATCACGTTGTTTGAGGTCGGCGTCTCTAATCTGGTTGCTCGCCCACCGGATGTAGAATTTCCGTCCGTACTGGAGGATCGGCGTCTCGTCTCGAGTAGTCGTCCTCGATGATGCCGTGTAGAAGCGTTCGAGATGCCCTGTAAGGTCGAACGTTTTCGGGTAGCAGGGGACGGCCACGCTGAACTCAAGCGACATCAGGAAGGACATATACGCACTCATCGTGTCGTGTCTGGCCTGTTCACTGAGCGAGAGCCAGTTCTGCGGATGGACTTTCAAGAGGCCAATATAGCTGTCACCGTCGACGGCGATACCATCCTCCCGGACGTAGTCGAAGCTGAGTGTCTCCTGGGTCGTTGTCGATCCACCAAGGCGATCCTTGAGGTCGAAGTGGTCACGCGCTCGGGAGCGCTCTCGAGCGATTGGGAGGTCCGTGTCGATATCGTCAAGGAATTTGTCGAGTGCTCGTAGGACCTCGAGGTCGGACTCGGGTGTGGGCGGCGTGTGGTCACTGCTGGCAGTCGGCTGGACAACGGGCTCCTCGTCCTCGTCGTGTGATTCTGCGGCTGTTTCGGTGGCTGCCTCGTCGGTGGGTGCAGTCCCCATCATCGATCACCGTCCGTCGGCTTCCGCTTCCTGCTCGGCTTCGATTGTCTCGATATCGAGGCCAGCCTGCCGAACGTAGACAACGTCCTGGGTGACTGGCGTCTCTGGTTCGGGTCGCGTTCTCCGGTTGTGGTACTCGTTCGACCCGAGATAGTACTCGGCGGCGGCACGGGCGTAGCTGATGGGTCGTTGGCCGGCAGGGGAAACCAGCAGAGTAAGGATGCCGATGGCAAGTCCGATCCCGCCGGCACCCAGGAACAGTGTCCCAGTGAAGCCGAGGCTTTGGGCAATACCCATGGCCAGGAACGGAACAACGAGAACCTCACCAGCTTCTCGGGCGGTCAACCCGAAAACCAACTTCGTATTAACGACACGCCCTGCGATAGGGAATGTTTCCATAGGCAATTTGTACGTCTTAGGGATATATAGTTAAAAGTTACTCCTACTTTTGATGTTTCAATAAAGTGTACATTTTGAACGATCTTGCGGCCCTAACCTACCTCTTGCTGGGCACGGTCTCAAGACCGTTGGTCTGGTTGGTCTGGGAGCGACATGTGGAGATCCTCGAGCGTGAGTTCGTCAGCGTCGCGTTCGGCGGCACGCATCGCGGCGTCGTCGACAATCCCAGCGATATCTGCGCTACTGACTCCTTCTGTCTGCTCGGCCATCTTCCTATATGCGTTGTTGTCAAGGTCCGTCGGCAGCTCGTCGAGCCGGACGCGGAAAATGGCCTCTCGAGCGTCGCGATCTGGAAGGCCGAGTTCGTACTGCTGGTCAAAGCGACCCCGACGGGTGGCCGCCTCATCAAGGAGTTCAGCGCGGTTTGTAGCTGCGATCACGAGGTAATTCGGATCATCGGCGTCCAGGTGAGCGAGGAACTCGTTGACGACCTGGGTGTGCTCGCGATTGACGTCGCTTTCACGGGAGGCAAGCAGCGCGTCGATCTCGTCGATGAAGATCACACACCGATCGAACTGTGCGGCCTCCGCGAACAGTTGGTTGACCTGCTCGGTAGACTCATTGACCCAGCGCGATTTGATATCGCCCGCCGAGAGCTCGAGATACGGGTGGCCGAGTTCGCCAGCAATAGCTCGAGCAAAGAGTGTCTTGCCCGTCCCGGGCGGGCCGTAGAAGAGGATCCCGTTCGGTGGGGAGATGTTGAAGCGTTCGTAGGCGGCATCCAGACGGGTCAGCGGACGGATCACCGAGCGCTCAACCTCCGTTTTGAGTGACTCCATCCCACCAACGTCCGCAAATCCTGTGTCGGGCGCAGACTGCCAGCCGTATTGGAGTTGGGAGGGCATGGGTTGTTCTTGAGTCACTCCATTGCTGGAGTGAGGCGTCTTCTTGTGTTTGGTCTCGGCTTTCTCTTTCTGAGCAGTCGCATCCAGTGCATCTGTTTGCTCCCCTTCTCCCGTCGAGTTTTTCTCATCGACATTATCTGTAACGGTTCCGACACTCATTGATAGCATCAGTGGAACACACGCAAGCCAACTGGCTCCCATGTACCAAGAGCTTTCAAACATGGAAGAGATTCGGAGCGGCACAAAGATGCTTGCGAGAGTAGGCCAGTTAGTCTCCCAAGCTGGAAGGAACCATACTGCTGTCAATATAGACACACCAATGAAGCTTCCAATTAGCCAGATACGATCTGCATGTTCCTCCTTGACGTGTAGTGGCTTGATACTAGTAGCCAAGAACGCAGCAGTAAACGTGGGAACCATCCAGATTGCAGGAACTGCGATCAGCGCTACAAGCGGGTCAGAAAAATACGCAACAAGCCAAACGATTCCCAGTGGAGCAGCTACATAATTCGCAGTAAAGAGACTCAGAGAAATGCTGCCGACAACGACTTTCTTCAGGACACTCTTGGGTGGGGATGTTCTGTCCATCTTCCGTTAGTTATTGTTATTGTCGTATTTGTCCAATGTCTGTTGACTCGATTCCGGGTCTGGCGATGTGTCGGCGGCGTTGTTACTGACTTCGGCTGCCCCGCCACTGGTCGATTGTTGAGTCGACGTGTCGATAACCGGTTTTTCCCGATAGCGTTCTAACCCGGCCGCCGCCCACTCAGTCGGGGATTCGTGAAGATTTCGAGGTCCGTAGGAGACTCCAGCTTTCACGTCCTGAACTGTGCGCTTTCCACCTCTTTTCAGACCGGAACTCGCTGTGTTGCCTGCATCGGCGAGGTCGTCCGGGACTTTCGACGCAGCTGTACTCCCAACTGCTGCTTTCGTTTGGCCGACGCGTGATCCCACTCTGCTGGCAGCACTGCTCGCCCTTCCACCCGTCAGACTGTCGCCCCATCTGGCCCCTCTCGCTCCTCCGTACCTCGCCTGCTCCATCAGTGCAGTGCGTCGCGACTTCCCACCCGACTGGGTCGATGAAGAGGGTTGCTTTTGAGAACTCGAGCTACTCTTTGCACTCCGACCAAGGCCTCTCGGCGACATTCCAGCCATCATGGCTGCTTTCAGCCCGACGGCCGCGGGGGCGACCAGCCCGATCAGCCAGAAGAGCATTGCTTCGATAAGTTCGCCAAACTCTGCCTCAGTTGCTTGCTCGCCCTGGACAGCGACATCCGAATACGCCCCGACGGCTGCCGCACCTGTCTGCAACAGTCCGGCCATCACGATTCCTGCCAGCAGCATGTACGCTGTCGCCCGCAAGAGTGTTTTCGCGATCGACGAGCTGTGACGAAGTGGGCCGAAATCCAGATAGAGCATGGCCCCCAGAATCGGGAGCAAAATGAACGTCGCGTGGAACAAGAACTCTCGAAACACAAAGACCCCGAGGGCGAGCAAGATACCCGCGACGGAGACCAAGCTGATGATGATCCCACCGATGATGGAACCAGCGCCCAGCGCGGCTGCTCCGCCAAATCCAGCCTCGAGAACCTTGGGACCGAACGCAGCGCCATAATCATCGGCGTAGACATGCAGAATGATCGCATTCGTCAAAAGGAGACTAAAGTGCATGATCTGACGGGCAACGGCCACGAAGATGATCACCTTCAACGTTTTCCAGACCAGCATGAAGTTCGTCACCTCACGTCGATCGGCGAACGGCTTGGAGGCGATCCCGGCCATGAAGACGATCACCAGCAGTTGAGGGAAGATATCCAGATTATGCTGGAAGGCACCCTGCATCGTCGGATCATTATAGGGACTATCAAAGATGATGAATGAACGAATGCCGTTCGCAATGAGGCTACTGATGAACCCAATAATGCCGGACAGGATGTAGATGAAAAAGTCGGCAATCCAGTCGGAGACGAACGCGACGGTGATGACGACGCCGTCAACTGGAAGGAAGGCACTGCTCTTCTGGGCCGACACCAGTGTTGTGGGGTCAACGCTTTCTGTGATGCTTGTGATCGAAATGGGCAATCTGAATCCGGTCATGGGTTGAATGGGATCTCTGGTATAGTTGTCAGCGCGGAAGCTGTGGAGTGGGTGTGCACCCACACTGTACTGGATCGAATTCGAACGGTCATTTGTTTGCACCTCGCATGTACGCGAACGGAATGTACAAAATCACGAAGGCAATGATCGAGACGAATGCTCCAGTGAAGCTCATCAGTAGCTGGTAAATGTTGAACGCCTCTGGCTGGAATGTGGCCTGCGTCTCAACTGGACTGTAGTACACCTCTTCCGCTGGATCGGTCTCGCCCGTGAACGAAGCCCTCACGTAGAGGTCACTCCGTTTGACGACTACGGTTCCGTCCGAGCCGGTCGTAACCTGTCCCTGGGCAGCACCGTGGAGCCAGAGAGTCTTGTTGCCAAGCGCTTCGCCGGTATCTTCCTCGAAAAGGTGGAACTCTGCATGCGTGTCGTTGAGGATCTCCGTCTCGAGTTGAGCGGCGCGCTCTTGGACAGTCTGTGTCGATACCGGTATTGGATCGCCGTGGATGTCGCGAACCTCTGCGATCGGCTGCTCTGCGTTTGTAATGGTGAGCGTCGTCTGTCCACGCGGTTCGACCGAGGAGAGATTGACGTCCTCATCGAGTGGTGCTGGCTCGGATGCGAAGCTGAAGCTATTCGAACTAGCTAGTTCTGGTGGGTTTACGAGGTTGGTTGGTTCTCCCTCAAGCGTGGGGTCATCTCGCTGTGCGACGAGTTGCTTCTCGAGGATGTTCGGGAACGGAACGGTCTCCTGTTGGGTCGCTGGCGCTGGAAGTTGTCGCTCGAGCGTCTCATTCCCTATCGACACTCCCGACGATGCGTCGTTGAGCACTGGTACCGTCGTATTGGACTCGGTTTGATCCGGCGAGATCGGTAGCTCATCACTTGGCCGATGACCCCGCGTGGCGGTCTCATACTGGCGCTGTGAGTAGACGCCCCAGATATTCTCGATCCTGCCAGCGCCTTCTTCGAACGTCGCAGTACTCCAGAGCCGACGGTCATGGAGCGTCTCCGGGCCATCGAACTCGAGGATGAGCCGGTCGATGCCGTCGTCTGATTCGATTATCGTCTGCTCGATCGACAGCTCCTGGTTCGTCGTGACGACAACGGGAGCCTCGTCTTGGACCGTGTGGGAGAGGTCGAGTGTCTCATTGTCGGTTGTATTCGATAGCACCCAGTCAGTCCCCTCACGGACGTAGGTGGTCTCCTGGACTGCAAGCCTCGAGGTGATCGTCGCTTCCACCTCCATCGTTGTCGGCCCGCTCGCGTCCGCGTCCGCGTAGTCGAGCTGGTGAGGCGTCTCTGGATCGCCACTCCATGATTGAGATCCGATCTTGAGTGTCCGGTCGGTTTCTTGATCGAGGAGTGTGACGTTGAGGCAGGTCCTGGTCTGGTCGGTCGTGACGCAGGTCCCCTCCGGGATGCGAGTCGAATAATCAAGGTGGGTGAGGACAGTCCCGTCACGCGGTACCAGCAATAACTCACTCTCATTCTCGTACTGGTCTCCTGCGTCCGACTCGAGACGGGTTTGTGTCCCCTCTGCCGTCCCAAGGATCGTTACGTGAGCATCCGTGACGAGCGTACCATTCGATCGTTGTGAGTCGGGGAGCCAGAGACTCGTCGACTCGTTGCGCCTGATCGACTCGAGTTGGTCGAGGCGGTACTCACGCAGCGTCTGCTGATCCGGGCCAACCTGATACGGGGGTTGGGTCGTCGAATAGTGGAAATCGCGTATTTGACTCAGCTCCGCTACCGAGATATTCTCTTCTTCATCGACGTCCTCGAGGTCTGGGAGTACGAACGGTGGGACTGAGCCAGCCTCTGGATCCGGTTTATCGGAGATGAAGACGTCTGTGTCGTTGGCCGTTGTCTCCGCGGTGGACATCGTCGCTGTACCACTAATTGAAAGTGACAAGGAGACAATGAGCAGCAGTACAAGCGACAATCGTTGGCCATCCATTCGTGGTGGGGTGAAAGGGGATCGATTGGGGGTAAGTCGTGATTCTATTGGCTGTACTACTTAGAAGGCGATCCAGGGCATGACCATCCCCGGGGCGAGGTTTTCGAAGAGCGTCACGAACACGTTGTAGCTAACTGAGAGGACGATCATCCCAGCGCCGCCCCACATACCTCGCCAGCCCCACTGGGCACGGTCGGCATGCTTGCGGGAGACGAACCAGGCAGCGGCACCAACGAGAAAGACGATGACACCGATCTGGCCGAGTGTTGTTGCGACGAATGACTCAATCTCCGACAAAGAATTGTTGATCTCGCTCTGCTGGGCAGCAGCTATCCCAGTAGTTGAAATGAATGCGAACAGGACGGTCAGGACTCGGGCACCTTTCGTTTTGCGTGCCATACTCGCTCTCTTAGGTGCTCGTATTTAGATTTAATCCTTAATTTGCCCATAGATACAATTATATCGGACACCGTATATAGTCACAGGCAATTGCCTATGGTCCGGGAATGACTAGCAGCCACACGATCAACCTAATGAGCCCATTCTGCGGAGAGGGTGATTCTCCGAACAACGAGGACGACCCACAGAGCGATTGCTAGCGCCGCAAACATTCGACAGCCGGTTCGATCCACCGTCTGACAACGGAATGATATGGTTGGCGTGGAACCGAACCCCTTCATCACCAGCGTATGGACCGTTTGTCGACCGCACGCCCTTTACGAGCCACTCGAACGCCAGCTACCCGAGCGCCTCGACCAAGTGAGTACATATGCTGAACAACTTGTCCGCTGGAAACGCGCTAAACGCGAGCGTGAAGTCACTGAAACTCGAGAACGCAGCCTCGATCACTGGTGATGAACAGACTGCCCTCGAAGAACGTGAGATTTCGACCGATCCTACTGACTATGAGGGTACTGCCAGTGGCGCAAGGGGAATTCCTGGAAGAACAAGTACATCGTACCCGTCGATCCAAAAGACTCCACCGAGTAACTATTGAGACTTAGGGTTGCAATTGACCTCCTCCCGCACCTAAAGTCGCGGGGTTAACAGCTAAGCCAATGTTAGCCTACACTCATGAAAAAGAGATACGATATTGCAATTGAAAAGCAGACAATCATCGAGTAGTGAGAGATGATACAGCGAACTTATCTGGAAGGTCCTTGATCGTAGCGACGCTAAGCGCCATCGGACAGTAAGAAGAGTGCAGCCGATGTCGGCTCGCCAGTGAGGGTATCCTGCGAGTAAGACTCGACCTCCCCACACTCCCCCCCCCCCGTCATCGATGTGTAAAACTCTGCGAGAGGAGTGGAGGCAGAACGTGAGAAGAGTGAAAAACGACGAAAAGGAGGTATACCCAGTAGAGGCGGTCTCAAACAGTAGATTCACGTTCTAATTCATGGTTGTCTCTAGTCTGGCAAGGTTTTATATAGGAAGCGTAATAACCATATCCGCAATAGACCTGATAGCAAGGTGAGGAGGAAATCAACTCCGACGAACTGAGCGTAGTTTCTCTTCTCATCGAGACCGTCACAATGGTTGTTTGTTGCGATATCTCCGTTCTTGTGTCCTCTGATACCGATACAACCTCTCATCCCGATCTTCGACCTTCACCTCTTTCTGCCGTTTACACTTCGATGACGGGGGGAGGGTGTTCACGAGAACATTGGGATGCAGTCTTCTGTCGCAGTTCTTGAGGAAGCTTGATAATGCCCCTGACTTTTCACTCATTGATTGTGCCAGTAACACTTTGCTGACCTTGAGATGTGTCCTTATCGGATTGGATCCAAGTTTACACATCGAAGACGGGGGGTGGGGGATCGAGAAGTTCCTCTGCGTGGCCCACCGCTAACTCACTGATTATGGAACTTCTTTAATTGTGAGTTGATGACAGTTCGGAGGAGTTCTTCTTGATCGGAAACTGCTTCCATTCGAGTATCATCGACAATCCGGTTCATCATTGCTGCGGGATCTCCTGTGAAGGTGAACTCCATGTACATTCCGCCACCACGTCCTCGACTCTTCCGGGAGGACGAGATCAGACCATACGTGGAGAGTTCTTTGACATACTTGACGTATGTCTCGCGGGTCATCTGGTCAGCATCTATCTCTTCGGTAATCCATTGATAGACCTTGAATCCAACTGGACTCGGAACGGAACTCCCTGACCAATTCGAGAAATGCGCAACAGAGGCTGTCGCGTAAAGTGAGATCTTTTTTTGGGTCGTCAGTCCCTCAACAAGCTTTAATGATCGATCCTTGTCAATTTCCTCCTGGGATTCGCGGACATGGTCTTCGCGAACCTTCTCGTCACCACGTTCATCCGCGAGATCACCGGCACCGCGAAACAAATCAATTGCTTTTCGTGCGTCCCCATGACTCTGTGCTGCAAATGCCGATACGAGGGGTAATACGTCGTCAGTTAATGCATCAGACCGAAAGGCATCACGACGATTTTCGAGTATCTGGCGTAATTGATTTGCATCATAATCTGGGAAATAGACATCTCGCGGATTAAATGAACTCTCGGCACGACCGTCGATGTCCTCCATAAACTTCGGGTCATTCGTCAGTGCAGCAACTGATACCTGCCCTTCGATTTCGTTTGTATTACTCGCTCGTGACAGCTGGTAGAGTAGTTTTGAATAGGCAGGTTCGTCGTTTGCTCGCCGGCCGACCAAGAGGTCAATCTCGTCGAGGATGAAAATGACCGAGTCATAGTGCTCGTTGATAAGTTTATACAGTCGTCGATATTTCTGCTTCGTCGATACGCCTGTTTCAGGTACGCCGATCTTCGCGTCGACGTCCTTCGCAACGGTCTGGACGAGCTCGAAGACTGCTTGGTCGAGGGTGTTGATCGGCTGGCAGTTGATATCGACTACACCGAAGCGTTTGCCCTTCGATTGACAGAGCTCGATAATTTGTTGTGTGACTGCCCCAATGATGAGTGATTTTCCTGTCCCAGCAGGACCGTATAACAGCATATTTGGAGGGCGATTTCCTTGGAGTGTCGGCTTCAGAAATGAGACAACAGATTCAAGTTGATCGTCACGACCGACGATTCGCTCCTCATCGATGATTGTGTCTGGCTCGACAAGATCTCGATTGACGAAGACCGATGTCTCCCCCTCATCGTCGAGCATATCCCGGATCGATCGCTGAGCACTGTCTTCAGTAGTTACTTTATCTTGGTCCGGCACCGTGTCTCTGACAGCTTCTTCATGAGCAGTTTCTATTTGTTCTTCGTCAACTCTAGAATGCGTTCCTTCACTAAGGAGAGATTGATCCGTCCCGTCTTGATCACTACCGGTCATACGCTTAGTGTACGCCGGAGCGTTAAAAAGATTCACCCCCGTCGATGTTTATTCGGGTGATATAACTGATCTATTCCCGTAATACCCGGTTTCACGCTCTCTGTGATAGAACCGTCACCGAAGTACATTCGATAAGAGGCCCCCCGTCATCGATGTGTAATGAGGTTCGCCTCAACTTCGTGCGAATCTGAGTGTCTGCTCTTCGACACGGTCTCCGCCTCCCCCGGCATCGAAGTGTAAGCTATGCGTCTGACACCCCGGCATCGAAGTGTAAACTCTGACTCATTCGTCGCCGGTTCGAACTGAAAACAGATCTCGAAGCTACCTTCGACATCCTCGGTGAGGATAGCCGAATTGACGATGTCGTTGTGGATTTGATTGATATCGCGACTGCGAAGAAACTGGTATAGTGTAGCCGTATCCTCTAATCTAAGAGCTGTATTCGATTATGTGTGTTAGTTAACCAACAATGGATTGGATATCAGTTCTCTGTTGGTTAACTTGATGATCACATCTCGCGATCGATTTCGAGCTTCCGCATTGCTCGTTCAAACACGTCGGGATGCCGATGCGCGAGATTTTCGAGATGATTCCGAATGGACTGGGCAGGATCGACGTCGACGTCGTCCGTATCTTGGAGTTCACGCCAGAACTGATGCATCTCTTCGCTTACGGAGACGCCTATCGTGTGGTCCTTTACGCCAGTGTTGAGCGCGTCGTAGTAGGGTTCGGTATCGAAGTCTGATGCAGGTTGCTGGTCTTCTCGGTCTTTTTCCTCCGATGCCTCATCCATCGCTTCGCCGAATGGATTGTCGTTGCTCATACACCCTTATTCTTAAGCTTAATATTAAAGATATGCGTCTAACGTCTCGTTCGTGATTTCGACGTCTCGTTCGGCAGCGAACTGCTGTGCGCCAGCTCGGAAGGCATGATAGCACTTCTGTCGAGTATCACGCGGGGTCCCATCACTGACCTCGACGATAGTCTCGATGGCATTCGCCGTATAGGGGTCAGACGGATATCCAGAATTGTACTCTTCTTCACGGGCCCAGGCAAGCCACCTGGCGATGAGTTCCTCGGTTTCTGCGAATCCGAACCGTTCCAACGTTCGATCCTTTGCGACGAGTCGCGAACTGAGCGTCTCACGCAGTTCGTCGATTCGATCACCAGCACGTTCAGTTCCGAATAGGAAAAGAATGAATACAGGTTCACTTTCTCCGAGGTCACCGACGCTCTGCAACGCGGCTAGTAGCTGCTCGAAAGTTCGTGTATTCCGTGCCGCATCCTCGAGTTGGTCAACTTGGATGATACACGCGATATTGAGTGATTCGAGTTGTTCGGCAACCTCTTCGACAAGCTGACGAACTTCGTCTGTGGCATGAGGGTACGACTCTGGAATCTCAAGGTCATTGTACTCACTAAGTTCGTCAAGAAGACGCGTATAGAAGCGACGGGTTGTGATGGACTCGACTTCGCGTATTCGAGCGACTCGGAACTCCTCGCTCCGAGGGCCCTCTGAAAGAGCATCGTACACGAGATCACGGAAGTGAGATTTCCCAGCTCCCCGTTCATCGACGATCGAGATGTGGCCTGCTCGATTCAGGATGTGGCTCGCAACTTCATTGAGCAGATCTTGATTCGTGCGTACCGCAATACCCGCGTCAGGAAGTGTTTCAGCCGTAAACGGAATCTTCTCTGGTTTGATCCCGAGTTGATTCGCATAGGTTTCCTGTGCCTCCTCTGTTTGATCGAGGGCTTCGGTGAATTGGTCGCTCATAGTGAATGCACATACTCAATCAACTTAAATCTAATTTGAACATTAATATTAAGATTAACCTCGGCCACTTCGGCCACGCTCTAAATTGAGTATCTATTGAGATCTGATTCTCCCGAATATGGGGAAGATACGCATCCTACAGCAAGATATTGACATCGGTACCTGCAACAACAAGTCCACAGAATTAACCAACAGGTGCGCTAGCAATCAACCAGATGTTGGTTAACCCTCACTCGCTTGGATTTACTGGGCCTTTGTACTGGGATTTGATTTTATCACCTTCTCTCCACTGCCAGTAGTAATATCGATTCCCGTTGATTTCCTTCTCTGTCAGCGTCGCTTTGGTGGGGACATCTTCGGGCATATCCTCAGGGTGTTCTCGAGCAGTCTCTTTATCTTTACCCTCGTTGATCCGCTCTTCCCGCTCTTGATACTCTGCGAGTGCATCTGCATACTTGGCAATAGACCGGAGTGTTTCCGCATTACACTCATCGAGTAAGTCCGCTAACTCTCCGGGAACCTCGGGTGGGATCGTTGGTTCTGAGTACGACATGAGACGACTTAACCAACAATTGAGGCAGAAGGCATTAGTCCTGTTGGTTAAATTGGAGAGCTATTCATAGCATTTTCATTAAACAGGAAACTTGATATACGATTCATATAACAGTCCACTGAATGGGAGTCACGTTCCTCCACACTGCAGATTTCCATCTCGGAAGTCCTCTCCGCGCTGTGGAAGCGGCATCTGAATCATTGGCTGAGCGCCTGCAGCGAGCGACACACGAAGCTCTCTGTCGAGTTATCCAAGTCGCACTCGACAAGGACGTCGACTTCGTCGTTGTCGCTGGCGACCTCTACGATCAACAAGCGCGCTCCGTCTACGCGAATGAATTTCTCGTCGATCAGTTCGAGCGGCTTGAAGACGCTGAAATCCCATGTTATGTCATCCATGGGAATCATGATCCATTGGGAGCAGGGGCAGAGAAACTCCCCCTACCCAATAATGTCCATGTGTTCGGTGCAGACGACGTTGAAACGGTTCTATACCCGAATGACAATGAACCGGAGGCCCGCATCATGGGGCAATCGTATGGAAGCCAGTGGGAGAGCAACTCCCTGTATTACCATTACACACCACCAGATACAGCAATCCCGAATATCGGCCTGCTCCATACGGGCCTAAATCCGGATGGTCGGCGGTACGCCCCCTGTGGGCCGAGCGACTTAGCACAGAAGGAGATCGACTACTGGGCGCTCGGGCACATCCATACGCCACAGCTGGTCGACGGAGCGCCAGCAGCGTACGCTGGTATACCACAAGGACGAAATATTGGCGAAACTGCCATCGGTGGTTGTTTGCTCGTCGACGTGGATGCAGGCAGCGATCCTGACATCGAGTTTGTTCCGACGAGCCCGATTGTCTGGCAAGAAATCGTGGTCGATCTTAGTACCGCGAGTACAGATGATGATACTCCCCTTCGTAATCTCGCAGATGCGGAAGGGTACCTCGAGGAGCGTATGCTAGATCTCCGGGCAGCGGACCAAGACTCTCTCACTGACACCCTTTCGATGCCGGTGGCTGAGACAGACTGGATGCCAGAGGGGTTTGTGTGCCGATGGACGCTGAGTGGCCGTGGAGAGCTGTTTGAAGCGCTCGACGAGGAAGCAACGGATGTGCTCGCCAACCGATTGCGGGACCGCAGCAGTAGTGCCTCACCCTTTGTGTGGACCGAGTCCGTCCGTGATTACTCTGCACCACCACTTCCAGGCCTCGAGACGTTGGTAGAATCGGACGAGATTATCAGCGAACTGGTTGAGCTTTCCAACGAGATTCGAGAAGACGACGCGACACGAGCTGAACTGCGAGCGAAAACAGGTGATGTCTGGGAGTGGCGTGCGGACGAAGAACACGAAGACATTTCCGAGGATCGGATTGGTTTGGACGAGAAACGGCTAGACGATTTGATTGACCGTGCCGTCACTCGGTCAATCGACGAACTTGCGACGCGGAGGGACAATGCAAATTAAGAACCTCGATCTGGATGATTTTGGATGCTTCAGGCGAGCTCGAGTCCAAAATGTCGATAGCGGATTGACCGTCATCGCTGGTCCACAACGGGCCGGGAAGACGACGTTTATGGAAGCGGTTCGCCATCTTGGCTATGGGATTCCTCGCGGCAATGGTCTCCCGCCAGCAACGGACCAGTATGACCTCACGGCCGATGTCGTCGTCGATGGCGCTGAATACGAGCTAGCACTCACTGGCTATGGTGATCCCGCACTAGTGCCTGTCAATGGTGCCCCCGATCGAGCACTCTCTGATGTATTCGGCAATCTAGGGCCCGCACAGTACCAGCAGCTCTTCACCATTAGCCTGGACGAACTCCGGCGTATGCCAACGAGTCTCGATGACGACGTTAGCCTGTCTGCAATCTTACTCGGTGCGGCATATGGCGACGTTCTCAAAATCCCCCAGATTCAAGCCGCATTCAGTGATCGGGCGAAATCGATCGGAGGCAAACACGGACGCTCGGTCTATGACCTTAAAGAGCCAATTAGCGAGATTCAGTCGGGGGTCGATGCGCGAGATGCCGCCGTCGCTCAGGTTGACGAGCACGATCGGAAAGAGGCTGCTCGAGATGATGTCAATTCCCGCGTAGCGGAACTCGATGAGGAGATTGCTGATCTAACAACGGAACAAACTCGTCTTAACACTGTTCTCACGGAATACGGGGAGTTCGAGACACTTCAGGAGCTGAATCTTGAACTTGATGGTGCCGACCTTGACCAGGTCGATGCGTTCCCGACAGAGCAACTTGACCGCGGTCGGCAACTACGAAGTCAACTTGAGGAAGTGCAGGAGGAACTGACGACTGCAGAAGAGGAGTTCGCTCAACAGGTTACTGTAGAGGATCCCGAAGCATATCGCGACCGATTACTGGATGCTACGTCTACGATACGGGCATATAATAGGGAAATTGCTGGCTGGTGTGAGCGGGTAAATTCACTTCAGGAGCAACGGTCAGAGCTTGCGAAAGAGCGTCGAAAACTTCGCTCCCGGGCAGCGGATTTGCAACCCGAGTGGGATGACGACTCCTTGCTTGACCGGGTCCGTGATGTTGAAACCGACCTGTTCTCTCGAGACGAGGTTCGGTCGATTACGCGGACCTGTGAGGATGTCCGATCCGAATTGAACGAGGTCGAGCGAAACCTGACCGAAAAGACGGCTCGTCACGAACAGCTGGAACACGAAATCGACACTGCAACCGACTCGTCATCTGAGGCATCTCTTACACTTCGTGACCAGCTTCCTGTCGCTGCAGGTGGGACGGTACTCGCGCTGATCGTGGGAAGTGCGCTGGGAGTTGTTGGTGGTGCGATTCTTGGTGTCGTCATCACACTCATGATAATACTGATCGTCGGCGCGTATGCTGCATCACGGCTTGAATTCGAGTCCCTTGAAGTCGATGGCGTATCTGTCGAGACGCTTCGGGCAGACAAACGCAGCTTGACTGCCGATATTCAAGGACTGCGCTCCCGGAAAACGGAGCTCGAAACGGAGTATTCGACCGCGACCGAGCAACTGGACTTGCTTCGAGAGAAGCTTGGACTCTCAGACGATACGAGTCCGGCTGCCGTGCGAGAGTTCTATGCAGACCTCTCATCGCTCCGGAACGATCTCACAACGTTGGAAGGCGACGTTGAAGCTCTCGACACGAAGGAGGAAACTCTCCGTTCAGACCTCGCAGCAGCCGCCGAGACCGTATCCGAACTCGGTGTTCTCGATACTGACGATAGTGGCCCGCTCGAAGAAGCAGAGAAATTGTTCGCGACTATCGAAAGTATTGAAGAGGATCTCGACCTTGCACAAACGGTCACTACAGCCCAGCAGACTGTCACCAGTCGCAAAGATGACCTCCGTAATCTCCTTGCCGAGTGGAACGATGCACCAGATCTCACCAATGCTGATTCAGCAACCCTCGTTCGTACTGTCGACCAGTTCCTCGAACGCGGTGAGAACGTCACTGAGCTCGTGGAAGCGCGGGAACAGCGTGATGGAATTCGCGTCCGACTCCAGCGGCGACTGACAGTCTCAGCTATCGAACCGGCGTTTGAACCGTACCGCGACTCGGAGCATGACGATGACGACTGGGCGATTGCTGCGTTCGAGCGTGTCATTGAGGCGTACGCTGATAGAGAGGCAATCGAAGAACGACTCGATACGATCGACGAAACAATCGAGAGTCTTGAAACAGAGCGATCGGAATGCGTTGAAGAGCGAGTTGAGCTTACGAAGGAACTCGAAGAGCTAGCATCCGATGATGATGTCCGCGAGGCCCACGCGACGATCGAGGCGGGACGACGTCGGCTCGAACCGCTTGCCGAAGAGTATGCGACGCACCGCATCGCAGAGTACCTGCTGAACGAACTCCACGAACGATTCATTGACCGGACGACTGGGCCACTCCTCGACGAAGCTAGCGAGATTTTCGCGCGGATTACCGACAACGCCTACACCAAAGTTGACTCCACCGAGGAATTCGACAATCTCGACTTCCAATCGGTGCTCGCTGATGGACAGACACAACAAACTGCGGAACTATCACGAGCCACCGCTGAGCAGCTCTTCCTCGCGATTCGTCTTGCTCGAATTCGTCGCCATGAGTCATCACTCCCTGTGTTACTCGATGATTCGCTGACAAACTTCGACCCCAGCCATCACGTTCGAACGCTACAGACGATCTCTGAACTCGCAGATACGAACCAAGTGTTCTTGCTGACATGCCATCCGGAACTTCTTGAACGAGTTGATACGCACATAGATAGCGCCCAGTACTGGAGTCTCGACGATGGACAGTTCAACGGTCCTTACTCGAAGCCGGACGATCCCTGCGAACTGCTGGAGCCAACCTGGTCGTAGTTATCCAGATTCTTTGTTCTCTGCGAGTTCCTTTGCACGATGCAATCGCTTCTGAAGATCTTCCCGGGGTGAGGAAGCGTTGTTGAGGTAGCGCTCGATAACCTGAACCTCATCCTCGTATCGGTTCTCCTTACGATAGACGATTGCGAGATGTTTGTAATACCACGGCGCTGGATCACCAGCATCCTCCTGTTCAGTTTGCTCAATACACCAGAGAAGCAACGATTCGGCTTCGTCGTGGCGCTGCTCTCGCTTTAGCTGTTTGATTGTATCGACTGTGTCTGTGTAGTGATTGAACGAGCCACCCGGGGAAGCCGTTGCTGAATCCTCCTTTGGGCTATCACCCGCTTTGCTTCCGAGTGTACGCAGTAATCGGCTGAACATGGTTTTTCGCGTTATATCTCCGTCATCGCATAGTCACGTACTGAAGATTTATCAAATGGGGGTGCAGACGACAGTACTATGTCTGCAATTGGTCATACAATGTCGGAGCTTCCTGGTGAACTTCATCTGTTCTCTCCAACCGGCCCCCCGATCGAGGAGCGAGTCGCACCTATCTTCGTCGAGTGTCTGAGTGAACACGATGTCGGCGATATCCTCGTGTTGAAGCGGTTCCCGACTGGCATCGAGACGTTTACCGATATTCTGGCAACTCATGTCGAGACCGTTGAACGACCAGAAGTGATGTCGCTTACGCGATTTGCTCGAACAATCCTCGAAGCAAGCCCACAGAACCCGACGCTCGTCTCGCAGCATGAGCGTGCTGCTGTTCTTGCGTCGGTGCTCTCCGAGTACGAATGGGCCGATTCGTTTCTGCAACAAGCGTCGGCCTTCGATGCCTTCGAAGACGACGTCGGTCGCTTCACGCTCGCAGCAGCGTGGCAAAATCAGAACGTGGACCCGAACGATTCCTCGCTCACTGAATTATTCGACTTCACGGCTCACCTGCAGGAGGTTCTTGCGACGAACGGGTATGCTGAACGTGCGAGCATTATCCCACGAGCCTTAGAGTACCTGGAGGCGGAGACCGCACGTCCGCCGATTCTCGATCAGTTCGATATGATTCTGACAGTAGAGGTTGAGGAGTTTTCTGCCCTGGAACGCCGATTCTTGGCAGCCGCGTCGACGGACACTGATTTGGTGTGTGTCGGAGAACGACATGGGAGTATTCAGCGGGTCCGGAACGAACCCGGAGACATCACCGACCATCTTCGCATGGAAACCGTCGATCACGATTCATCGCGTCCCATATCAGGACCTGCTCAGGTAGCAGCGTATCTCGCGACAGGCGAAGCGCCACAACCGGCAGCTACGGACGGTCTATTCGAGATAACCGAGGTGACGTTCGCCGATCAGGTGCAGACCGTCGCAGAAGAAATCGAACGCCGTCGAACGACAGAGGGGTGGTCGTACGATGAGTTCGCGGTCGTCCTCAAAGATTCGAGTTCACCTATCCAAGAGACCGTTCGTATCTTACAGCAAGCAGGCATTCCGACGGCGTCCATCACCACGAGTGCGCTTTCTGATGACCCTGCCGCTCGGGAGCTATATCATGTTGCTCGATCTCTTGAGTCGGGTGGAGATGACCAATCCCGAACTCTGCTTGAAGCGAGAGTTCCGGACTTCACAACGATTCTCGACGGTAACGAGCTGGCGACTGAACCAGTTTCGGACGCATTGACGACCTGGGTTCTCGATACGGATCTCAAGCAACGGGTAGCTGCGAACGAATCACGTCTGGAAGCTCGCATCCAGTTCCAGCACATCGGGCGTATTCTCGACCTCGCGAGGTTCGTTGAGGATTGTCCGCTACTGGAATCCTCGTGGAACGCGTTCTGTCAGGCACTGGAGCGAGCATTCCGATACTCTGCACCTGACTTCTACAGCGAGGTCGACGTAAAGGAGGGCGGGGTCCTCGTCGACTCTGCTCGTGTGGTCAAAAACGCTTCCTGGAAGGCGGTGTTCGTCCTGAACGTCGTCGAGGAGGAGTACCCTGCAGTCCCACGCTTTTCATCGCTCTTTCCGATTGCGCAACTCAAATCACTCCCCGAATACCCTGCTGTCACGAGTCCGACTCGAGACGAAGTTCGTGAAACCTTCCCGACCGCAGACGACAACATCAACCACCCGTTCTCGGCGTACTACACTGAGCTGAGCCGACGGCTCCTCGCGGTTGGCGCCAACGCGGCGACGGATCAACTGTATTTCTGTACCTATACAGAGAACGCAGCAGATCCAGGAAAGTACAAACAGCCGTCCCGCTTCTTGCAACAGCTCCGGGACCAGTTCGAATTTGACTCGATCACCCACGAGGACGTCCATAGCCAGGGTCGTGCTGCAACGAGAGTACTCTCCAGCGTAGATCGTGCTCTTCAGGACGTACGGACCGCACCCGTCACTGGCGGTGACGTCGACCTGAACGCGATTGAGACGCAGTTCGGCGCGATCCAGCAGCTGTTGGATGAGACAGATGACCCCGGACTTGAAGCCGCATTCGAAGCACATGTCGACTTCGCTGAAGGGAGGGTTCGCCGTGACTGATTCCGACTCATTGCGACCGTTGTCTCCTTCCCGACTGGGAACGTACACTCGGTGTTCGCGTCAGTACGAATATAAGCACAACCTCTCTGTCGAAAATTCCAATCAAACGCGCCGATATTTAGACCGTGGGCTGGCGCTGCACGGCACCATTGAGTATGTCTGTGAGACCGTAACTGGAGAGTCGGATGAAGAGATTCGTACTCTCGCGCTCGATGCCTTCGCCGACGAGTGGGACTCTCGCATGAGTCGCACTGAGTACGCCACTGCTGCTCACTACGAGTATGATAAACAACTCGCCCGTGCAGCGATTGAGGCCTACTTCTCGAGCGGTCCAGGACTTGATCACGTTCGTGGATCCGTTCTCACGGAAGTCGAACTCGAATGTGAACGAAATGATATTTTCCTCCACGGATACGCTGATAATGTCGTCCGTACGGACGACGGCCTCCAGATTATCGACTACAAGCCATCCGTCAGGTATGAGCTCTCGACGACCGACCGCGCAAAGGAGAAGCTCCGCGAGCACCTTGCCGGCGAGGACTATCACCCTCGTATCGTTAAGAGTGCAATTCAGGTGGCGACCTACATCGAGGGGATTCAGAATACATCCGTCTACGAGCCGGGGATGGAGATCGTCTTCACGTACTATGGACTACTCGCAAACACGGATCTCGAAAAGAGTACTGCCGGCGTCCGACCCCGTGTCTCGGGCTATGGTCGTGATGTCGAGGAAACCTACTATAGCGAAGAAGAAACGATCTGGGGGCTGATTCAGCGGGCACACGACGGGATACGTGAGAACGACTTCGAACCCATTCAGTGGGACGCCATCCGCGAGAATGCCTGTGGCCGATGTGATTATCGATCTATGTGTACCGATGCACTCGCAGAGGAGGTGCAGTTCTGATGTCACCACCACCCTCCGAAGACGAACCCGTCGAAGAGCCGTCACCGCGGATTCCCCAACAGCGCATCATCGAGTCTGGTGAGTATCCGATGCGAGTGTTGGCCGGAGCCGGGACCGGTAAGACGTTCACGATGGTTCGAAAGGTCGAGCACTTGATCGACGAACACGATGTCTCACCGGATCGAATCCTCGCATTGACGTTCACGAACAAGGCTGCAGACTCGATGCGCGAGAAGCTGAACGAGAAGCTTGGCGCACCGGGATACGACGTAAACGCGTATACCTATCACTCCATCTGCCACGATATCCTTCGAGAGTACGCGTATCACGCTGAAATCGATCCGCAATTCGATGTCGTGAATAACGCTGATCGAACCGCCCTCATTCACGAAGCGCTCGATGAAATCACCTATCGATTCACCAGTCCTGAAGTCTATGGTCCCGATTCGCATGCCGATGGGGCGGCAGGCAGCCTGCTCAAATTCATCTCCACAATGAAGAGCAAAGGGATCTCCCCGAGAACCATCGAGACATTCCTTGGTGACGCTGACCGCCTCCTAGAACTAGAGGCACTCGTCGACCGAATTGTCGACTGGGCGAACGAGACGGTGCGGGTCAGCTGGCGGGCCCCGTCTGCAGACCGCCTCGAGGAGATGCGTGACGAAATCGCCGACCTTCAGCAATCAATAGCAGACGAACGATCTGCGCTCGGTCAGGCTGGGGTCGAACGGTCGGTCGCGACATATCTGCGCGGCATGGAGGAAACCTGTACTTCACTCGCTGAGCTATTAGAAACGGAGGAGGCGTCGATCATCGATGGTGAGCACAAGCCTGCGTTCCGTTTACCAGCCTATCTGTTCGGGACGTATTCCAGTCCACCGAGCGGTATCCCCGATTCGATCTCCGTCACGCTCACCGGGAAACTTCGGTCGTTCGTCGAGGAATGCCAAGAAGCAGCCGATCTGGTAGCCGGCTATACGGCGTACGAGAAACGCCTACACGAGGAATCGTTGGTCGACTTTGCCGACTTGATCGGTGCGACACTCGAGCTCCTTGAGGATCCAGACATCCGTGCCGAGATTGCGGGACAGTATGATTACGTGTTCTGTGACGAATTCCAGGATACGGATGCTGTCCAATTCGAGCTCGTCGACCAGCTCGCTGACGATGACCAACTGTTCGTGGTCGGTGATGATGACCAGGCGATTTACGAATGGCGTGGGGCGGCAGTTGAGAATATCGGGCGCCGACTCGAGGAACGATACGAGACACTGGTTCCAGAAACACTTGAGGAGAACTTCCGCTCCAAGCAACCGATTCTGGATGTCGCGAACAACGTCATCGCACAGCTAGAGGCCCGTGGGAGCGAGAAGGAACTCACCGCGGTCGGTGACGCTGCGGATGCGAGCGATGGCATTGCGACGATAACGGCAGCTGAGGACGATGAAGAGCAAGCTGAACAGATTGCGACTGCAATCGGCCACCTCCTTACAGGGTCACTCGGTGACGTCGATGAAACGTACGACGCAGGCGACATCGCACTTCTCGTACGGAAAAATCGTCATGCAAAGCCGATTGTACGGGCGCTTGAAGAGCGTGGCATCCCGTATCAACTCACTGGTGGACTCGCGGCTGATTCGGTTGGTGTTGAGACCGTCCTCGCGTATCTCAAAGCACTCGCAAACCCAGCAGACGAGGTCAGTCTGAATCGTGTGTTGACGATGCGCTATCGCCTTCACGACGCTGATCTCAGATTACTCAACACTGCCTCTGATTCGTTACCGGAGGCATTGCAGTCGCTTCCGCTCGACCAATTTCGTGAACCGGAACGTGTTCAACGAGCCCGCGAAGATTTCCAGGCGCTGCGTGCCAAGCGAGAGATCTACTCTGTAGCTCGTCTGTTCCGCGAGTTGAAAGAACAAACAAATATCGACTGGTACCTGTCGCCACAAGAACGACGAGACCTACGAACACTGGAGTCACTTATCGACTCCTTCGGAGAGGGAGCGCTCCAGCCAGCATTAGACGAGTCGTTCCTCGATTTGCTCTCCCTCATGGAGTCACTCGACGATAGTATCGCTGGCGTGCAAGACCAAGCTGAAGCGGTGAATGATGCGGTCAATATCATGACCGTACACAAGAGCAAGGGACTAGAATTCCCGGTCGTCTTTCTTCCGAACCTTTCTGCTGACCAGTGGGAACCAAGCACGCGCTCGTACGATACACTCGGCCACACGCTCGAAGAGACGGCTGCTACCCCTCTCGACCAGGACTTCGAAAAGCGCGACGAGTATGAAGCGCGCCGCATTTTCCACGTCGCCATGACGCGTGCGGAAGAGCAGCTCGTACTCGTTGGTCGGCACGCCGACGACGGCGGAGTTGATGACGGTGATCTCTCGCTATCGTTCATCGACTCCTGGCTCCCCGAGCAAATCCCTTGGCGAGCCACCGGTGCGTCCTTCCCCATCTGGCAAGAGGTCACCACTGGACTTCCACCGGAGGCCACAGATTGGACGGACGAGGTTGCTCCGACCGATGGCGGCCTGGGTCCGACTATCTCTGTGAACGGCGAACCCTTATCCCAGTCAGCGGCGCGGGATCGCGTCCTTGAACTTGCTCGTGGTTTGCTGAACGGGGACCTTGACTCTGTTTCACCTGCAACGGCTGGATTTGCCGTTGAAGCACTGTCGACGGATGGTGGCCCTGCGTTGAGTCACCGGCACAGCTATACTTCGCTCGAGAAGTACAGCCAGTGTTCCCGGCGACACTATCTCGATTATCTTGTTCGTGCGTTCGAGGACCCCCAGCTAGGTGCCACCGGTTCCGACACTGTGTCGATTCGGGACATGGGTATCCTCTTCCACGATACTGCTGAGATAGCTGCGAAACGGAACCTGATGTCATCCGAGGAGTGGAACAATGTCTGTGAGGAACTCGGCCGCCAGGAGAGTTACTCGGCTGATATCGTTGATCAGGCCAAGGATTGCATCGATCGGTACTTCAGCACTGAGGCGAGTTCGTGGGAGATCCTCAGTGCAGAACGGTCGTTCACGCTCGACATTGATGGTCATACGATTACGGGGAAAATTGACGTTGTCTGTCGCAACTCGGCTGGTAACCTCGTCGTCCTCGATTACAAGGCGACCACGGTGCAGCGCTCGCTCGATGACAACCTCCAGTTACCGATCTACCTGCTCGCATGCCAACAGCTCTTTGACGAACGAATCGATGAAGCCGGCTATGTCTATGTCGGTTCAGTTGGCCCCGACATGAGTACTCGTTCGTTTTCGAGAGACGAGTTAGATCAGTGTCGGGAAGCCCTCCTCACACGGTTACAAGAGGCTGAAGGCTCGACCTATGATGACTACACTGCAGGCGATCACTGCAAATGGTGTCCCCATCGCAGCCTGTCCTGCAGCCAAATTCACTAAACTCTCGCAAACTCTTCTATTCTCTCCTGCCTGTCGATTGCTGTTGTTGCCGATGTCCAACCGGACTAATCTTAATATTAGAATTAAACTTAGGATTAATGCGTCTCCTATAGCTTGGAGTATTTGATAGCGATTTGTTTATTGTATCTGGAAAGTAATATCTCTGGATGTCTGCTCAGAGTGGTGTCGTCCTCAACTGGTCGACCCGACATGGAGAGAAATCCGTATTCGAGGCTCTTACTGAAGCAATTGCTTCGCTGGAAAGCGTCGATCGAGCACTGTTAGACGACTATCGGGTAATCTGGGAGACGGTAGACCGGAACTACGACTCGACTTCATACACTATCACTGGCTTTGGAACGAGCGTTGGCGAAACAACCCTGAAAATTAGGGGTGGGCGTGGGGGTGAGTACGAGATTTTCCCCAAACCGAGCTTTGCCCCTTGGATCGTCTACACTCACCCTCAGGCTGGATGGGAAGAGGAACTCACAAAACTCGCTATCCTTTCCCCGGACTTCGAGTACGTTGAGAAGAATGGCTGGCGAGGCTTCCTCTCGAATTCATTCGAGATATTGGAGGAAGTACGCCCATAGAAGGAATTTAATCTTAAGTATAAGGTTATTCTTCTACTGTTGTTCCCAGTTCGGTCTGGGAGACCCTGGAAGCTCGTCCGTTGCTCCGAGTAGTTCATCCACAGTTGTCCAGGGATAACACCGCCCGTGGAGTTCGAAGAGGCGAAAGTCGTTCAAGTGAACCCAGCTGTACGAGGGAACGTCGATCTGCTTATCCTCGAGCTTGCTAGTCATATCGTCGACTGTGATATTGATACCAGCGTGTTCTGCCCGGTCGACGAGCGCCTCGAGTTCTGCAGCTTTCGTCTCCTCGTCGACGTCCGTAGCAGCCATAATCTGTGCCCCAGCAGCGAGAACATCGTGTTCAGTTGCGAGATTTTCTTCCATTTCCCAGTGATACGTGCGGGGGAAGGCGTACGCCTTCTCGAAGTACTCGGTTTCACCAAGTTTGCCGAGTTCGTTGACTTCGCCACCTGCATCCTGTTCGAAGACAGCAGCGACGTAGTCACTGAGTGTTGCTGTGATGTGGAATTTCACGCGAAACTCGGGGAGACGTGGGACATCGATGTCAGTGAGGTCCCCGATGAGAAATGCGTATGTTCCATAGCGGCGGTTCAATCGATCGCTGACCGCCCGTACGCGTCGGAGATACGGATCACGATAGCTTCCAAGGACGAGATAGGCAGTCTGATCGCGGTCGTAGATTGCCGGCGTCTCACTGTTTGCCCACGACAGAATCTGGGTCGCTTCGGTGGACCCGACGTCAAGGCCGCGTAACGCCCGCTGCACGGCTGCCATAATTTTGCCTGCGTTCGGCGGAACGGATGGACCACTCATACCGTTGGACACAATTGGCTGGGTCATAGGCGTTTCTGATTAACTCAGTTAAACAACGACTTCATTGACCTAGTTGACCCAAACCATTATGCAGTCGAGAAGGCTAGGTTGAGATATGAGCGATACGGCTCCGGAGGGATTCGAGGATCCGTTTGCAGAGCAGCGACGAATACGTGAGCTGCTTTCGCAGGAGACTCGGCACCTCATCATCCAGTTAATCCTCGGCCATCCAGCTCACCTCGTGTCGCTGGCCGAACTTGACTACATGATCCCGAAGAACGAGGCCGCTATCCTCGACCAACTTGAGCGACTTCGAGAGACAGGTATCCTTGACGTCTACGTTCATGAACCGAATGCGTCAACGCGGAATCTCCCCTCGAAATTTTGGGGACCGACTGAACGCGGTGTCGAGATCCTCTACGAACACAACTTCCTCCGGGGCGTCCCGATAGCACGCGCAGTCTATGAGGAGACGAACAAGTCTGAGCGGGTGATGCGTCACGAAGGTGCTCCGCGACCAGATCTCCCTGAGGCCGTCACTGACGCCCTCGAGTTTGATGAGCCCGAGTCCGAGACACCTAACGCTCCATAACGGGTGTCCGGGATAGGAAAGGCCAACTCGATCGACTCTTAGTCGGACTGCCGGCACCCCTATCCAACGAATTTTCGGAAAGCATTTTCTCTCCAACCGAACTTCTCCTATTCATCTTGGCGCTGAACCTCGGTTGATATGGTATAATCTTATTCTTAAGATTAAGAATTAGGATTGATGCCTGAATTGACTCAATGAGAAAGCGAGTATAACACTCCTCCACTCGTGTAAATCATTTTGTGGTAACAAATCTCAATCCTACTATGGGACTCATTGACCGGCTATTTGGGAACGCCCGTACCGAGGAAGAACCGTCAGAGACGATTCCACAGTACGACTGGAACGACGTTAACGCTCGTTCTGAGGCGATACACCAGTATTATGAAGGAATACCGAAGTCTCAGGCCCAGCAAATCGCAGAGATTCTATGCAGGAAACTGACTGAGGGCAATTACAGTATGCGAGGAATCACCGACGAGGTAACTGCACGCACGGGATTAGATGAAGATTGAACATTCACGATTATAGGAACGGAAAGTACCGCGATGTCGAACCTGAGACGGGTACAAAGCTATTCGTCCCAAGCTGATTCCCAAGAGTACGTCTACCAGTGGATAGGGCCCGATGATCATCGAACGACAGAAATCTGTGCTGGCATCAAACGAGACATAGAGTCTCGAGATGGAGCTGTTCCGCTCACAATGCTTCAGTCACTTATCAAGGAGCATGCGAGTCAACACGAGAATGGAACGCCAGAACGTGCCTCTGAATTCCTTCTCCACCGTGAGTGTCGGCACGTGATCACTCGACACGTCGATTTCTGAGCAAATTTAATCTTAATATTACGAGTAACTGGTCTTCCGGTAGTGCTGGTTCTTAACCAACAAACTACTCCGGTAACTCCTTGTTGGTTAAATCATTCGCTCAGTAGATCATCGACCTGCTGCGCAGTCTCTGCAGCTTGGATATCGGAGTAGGATTCGTGGGTCGTCTCGATGCTGGCGTGACGGAGCGCTGACTGCGCTAATTCAGCATGACCGTTAGCGTAGAGTTCGTGACCCAGTCCTCGACGAGCGCCGTGGGGTTTCAGATAGTCACCGTCGACGGCGATGTCGGCATCCTTACAGAGCCGCTTCATCAGGCTGCGTGCTCCGTTCGTCGAAATTGCTGGGGGGACGACATCGTGTTCTCGGAGTATCGTATCGATGTTGTCGCTCTCGAGGATGGTCTCGATTTCGTCGTCTGGAACATCCCGCTGCGACAGCTGCTCGCGTACGGCGCGATATTTCGAGGGAGCGTGTGCACTGGGAAAGACCGGCCACTCGTCGGTCGGTGGATCGAGGACGGTCTTGTACCGTTCAAGCGCCGTCGCAGCCCTCTCAGGAAGCTGGGCATACTCGTACTCGCGTGACTTCCCGAGGACGCGGACGGCACCAGCGTCGAGCTGGACGTCCCTCCAGGTGATGCCGGTGCGTTTCTCGTCGGAAGGTTCGGCGAATACCTCTGCCCCACGGACACCCGAGAGAGACAAGAGATAGATGATTGCCCGGTCACGGTAGGCACGATCCCGAGAGATGTCTGCCTCGTCGTCGAGGGCACGCTGGACTCGCTCGTCGACATAGCGCAGGATCGCACGCCGTTCTTCTTGTCGCCAGAACTGGCGATCGGCATCACCGAGGTCTTCTGGGAGTTCGTCAGTCGCGCGCTTGGCCTTCGCTGGATTCGAGTCCAGGAGTTCGTCGGCAACACAGAAGGAGAGGAACGCACGGACGTACGCGTAGTAGGTCGTCACGGTGCTTGCTTTCAGGTCCCCGGCACGGACACGTCGCTTGAGGTGGCGAGCGTACCGTCGACAGTCGAGGACGTCCAGCTCTTCGAGGCTCGTCACTCCCCGCTCCTCGTGTAGCCAAGACTGCCACGTCACGAGGGTTGACTGGAAGTTCTTCCGGGAGTTGCCAGCCTCAACACTGTCGAGATACTGCTGGATGGCCGCCTCGACCGGCGTTCCCCCAGGTGTAGCGTCTCCCTCGTCCGGTTCCATGGTTCGTGCTTGACCGACGGCGGCGACCTACGTAAATCTACTGTGTACAACTCATCTAATACACAGTGGATGGGGGTTTCTGAATACTGTCGAATTCATCAAATACAGGCGTTGAAACCTTCGAATTGGATTATATAAACTTCATGTGACGATATAGATTGCTGCTCCTTGCATGGGTGAGACCGATCCGCTACGGTGAGTTCGGCGTGGAGTACGATACCCACACGCTTTCAGTGAAGATGGCGAGAACTACACGTCGCTGATCACGCAGACTGTCGTCGACGAGTTCCAGCGTATCCTTCGGTCGCTTTCGTCCCCCCCTCCTCTTCGGAACCCTTCGGTTGACGACCAGATTCATGATCGACCTCCGAGCGCTCGCTGCTCAGCGACGACGGTTCTCCAAATTGACCCGCTCGAACGCCTCGGTCTCGCCCACCTTGCGCTCCAGCAGCGAGGCGAGGTTGTCGTTCGCGGTAGCGAACACGATCTGTCGGTCGCCCCGGACTGCGAGCTCGATCACGAGATTGAAAAACGACAGCGTATTGAGCTCGTCCAAGTGCGCGAACGGCTCGTCTAGCAACATCAACGGCGGCGCGGAGTCGTGTGCAAGGTTGTTCGTGACGAAGATCGCCAGCACGAGCGCCGTCCGCTGGCCGGAACTCATCTCATCGATCCCTACCACCTCTCCGCTTTCCCGCCGGACGACCTGGAGTTTTTCGTTGTCGTCGGTGAGTTCGACGCGGTTGAAGTCGTAGGGTCGCTGAAACACTTTGAACAGTGTCGTGACTATCTCGGTGTACTCCCCGAGAACTTCGTCGAGGCTCTCCTCAACACCTGCGAACGTCTCCCTGAGGTGATCACGCGTCTCTTGCAGTCGTTCAATACGATCTTTCAGACGGTCGCTTTCGTCCATCTTCGTGTCGATTTCGTCCGACAACTTCGAGACCGGCTTCGACACGGCCGAGTCCACCGCCTCTTCGACTGCGAACTCTAGCATCCGACGGTCGGACTCAACCGCGGGGCTGGCGTCGAGCAGTTCTTCTGGCCACTGATTTTCGAGTACATCGAGTCCCCGCTGAACGGCCGACAGTCGATCCTCACAGTCGTCGATCTGTCGGTGTACATCTGTGCTGGGACCGAAGTCGCGTATCTCCGAGGTCAGCTCTGCGATGTCGGCCTCGATTTTCTCTAGAACCGTTGTTAGCACCGCATCGGCCGAACGTTTGTAGACAGGCTGGTTCTGTGCTAGCCTGGCGACTGCCTCCACTATCTCGGGAGTCGCCTCGGGGGGTAGAACCCCTTCCCTGCCGTCTGCGACAAGACCGAACAGCCGCGGAACGTCGTCGAAGCTACACAGGTGGCCGTCGTACCGACGGATGGCGTCGTCGATAGCTGCCAGGTCGGCACTCTCGACGACCTCCAGCGCCTGCTCGACATTTCTCAGCGATTCGGTGAGACTCTCCGGAACACCGCCCGCGTCGTGTGTGTGCTCGGGCTCCTTGCGTGTCCGGATATCCTTGGCAGACTGTTCGACGTAACAGGCTGGGCAGTGTTGAACGTCTTCGTCGTCAGTGATCTCGAGGTACTCCTCAGTGTCTGCACGGATCTGCTTACGGAGTTCTTGCCGACGTTCCTCCAGATCACCGAGTTCTGCCAGTCGGTTGCGGGTCTCTTCCAAGTCCTCGCGCCGTTTGTGCAGTGCCGTTTCGACGGTCTCGCACCACGATTCGGCAGATTGTTTCGATTCAATCTCCTCGACTTTGAGATCCGTCTCCTCGATTCCCCGGACGAGTCGACGTGCGTCCTCTCGGCCGGTTCCATTGGCGACGAAGAGGAGTCCAGTGAAGAACGTCGAGAACGGCAGTTCTGTAGTCATCTCGGACTCGACTTGTTTCCCAACCTCGACGACTCGGCGACGCTCGTCTTTCAACTCCCGAACATCCTTGAGGCCCTTCTTTCTCTGCTCGAGAAGGTCCTCCTCGCCGTCAAGTCCCGACCGTAGATCGCGGGCGGTCTCCCAGGTCAAGTCTGACATCGTGGCGTCGAGTCCCTCCTCAAGCCGTTCGAACCGTCGCAGCCAGTCCCGCCAACGTGAGATCTGTTCACGTGGCGGCTCCTCGTCTGTCCATTCTCTTCCGCCTCCCGAATCGTCGTTTTCGACGAGCGCAGACGTTGCCGCCGAAAGGTCACGTCGAGCGCTTCCGAGCGTCGAGAGGGCGTCTTTCACCTTGTCTCGGCGGACTTCGAGTTCCTTTCGTTTCGACTCGATCTCCTCAATCTCCTCTTCTGTATCGTTGCTCTCCCCATCAAGCAGGTCCAGAAGTTCGTCCTTTTCCTTCGTAGCGTACGCGAGGTCTTCGCCGTAGAGGAAGTTCCTGAACACTCGCTCGATCTCCAAGTCGGTCGTCGGTTCAAGGAGTCGCGTCGTCTCGCCGGCCTCGTGGTAGTTGACGCGGTAGAATTCGACATGCCGTCTCGCCGGCCCCTGCGGCCGGAACCCGAACCAGTCGGCGACCCGGTCGTTCACCGATCCTGAGTCCATCGGTAGCGGTTCGTCGGCCCCCTTCAGCGTGACACTCAACTCGTCATAGGTGGCGACACGGTCGTCGTCACGGCGGGTCTGGCCGACGAGCCCCATCGTGATCCCGTCGAGAAGACTCGTCTTTCCGGTCCCGTTAGGGCCGTACAGGAGGGTGAACTGCGCAGCGTCGAGTCGCTGTTTAGACGCCTCCTCCCGGAAGTCTCCCAGTTCGACAGTGTCGACGGCCGTGGGGCGGTCATCGGTTGTCACCGATGACGGGGCGCGAGCACTGCCGACATCATCCACGTCAATCTCCAGCAGTCGCTCGAACTTCTCGTCGCGGTTGGTGTTCTGATCGAACAGGAACTCCAAACCGTTGCCAGTCACCCGCTGGACGAGCGCCTCGCGCCCGAATTCGTCGTTCACCTCGGACAGTGCCTGACGGCTGTGCTCCAGCGGGCGGAGGAACTCCTCCAGCAACTCGCAGGGGACACACCGCCGGATGGCGAACTTCGTCTTTCTCTCAAATTCGCGGCGAAACTCGTCGTCAGGTACACTGTCGTCCTCGTAGGCCCAGAACAGCTGGATGTTCCACTGGTTCGGCGTGTCGTCATTGTAGAACTCCAGCTCAAGCTGTCGGGTGTCTATCTCCAGTAGCGTCTCCCAGTCGTGGTCGCCACCCGTCAGCAGCCGGACGAACAACACCTCGTCATCGAATCCCTGTTCCCGAGTCCGTTCTATCCGGTACAGCGACTCCGCGCTCTTCGCTCGTTCAGGTTCGTCAGTGCAGTCTTCTATCGGATAGACCGGAGTTACCTCTCCAGTCGCTTCCAACTCCGCCGGGATATCGGTCATTGATTCACCTCGACAAATTCGACCTGCGAACCACTCGCGGTGACGTCTTCAGGTTCAATTTTGCCATTTGTCACGTTCTCTAGTCCGTCGATTTCCTTCAGCTGAGTTTCAATAGCCGATACCATCAAGACAAGCGGTTTGTAACTTCTCTCTTCCTGACGTACCCACAACTTGGCGATGTCAGTGAGATGTTGCCGCCGTGCTCCTGCCGTCGGATCGTCAAGCCGCGAAAGCGAAATGTCAACGCCACGCTCACCGGCGTCGATGGCATTGATCGGAATATCTAGTGGTCCACATCGGTCCGCTGGGTCAATGGAACGACCGTACTTCCCGCTGGCCGCCTGGAACGTCTCAAGGAGGCGTTTCGAGTTCCTTTCAGCACTGTTACCGCGGCGGTGTCCGTAAACCGCGAACGAGTGTCCCAGTTTCTCACCCTCCTTCGCTCGGAGGTTCTTGAGTGCCGCCAGCGGCACGTCATACCTATCCTCGAGACTGCCCAGCCTTCCTATGTCAAGTTCCCAGAATGTAACCGCCGCGACGAGTTCCGCCTCGCGTGGTTGGTCGGGCAGTCGTCTTTTCCGTTCCGTCCATTCACATTCTGAACACGTCCGACAGTCGCAGTCGTCACACACCTCACACTCACACTCGTCAATCACCTCCGGCCGTTCGTCGTATGCCGATCCGTTCCAGGTCCGTGTACACAGGATCTGTGGCTCCGGGCGGAGTCCCTGTGCTGGGGCAGGGCCGTTCCCCTCGCGTCGCACACGTAGTCTACTCACCCCGTCGTCGACCAGTGTCCAGACACACTCGGCGCGGCTAGACGGGAGCACCCCCTGTAGACCCCCGTTATTGTACGTCCTGTTATAGTTCTCGAGTGACGACCACTCGCGGGCCTTTGTGTACACGCCCGAGTACCCCCACTGTGCGTCGTTCTCGTCCTCGCCTGGGACATCCCCCCAGTTAGCACAGATGTACGTCACGTCGTTTTTGTTAGTGAATATACTTGAGCGAAAATTGGTCCACTCCGAGTGGAACGGTTTCGGGTTACACTGTGGGTGAACGAGGATGTTCCCTCTCTTGACATATTTTCTGACCTGCTCTTGGAGGTCATCGTCCTCATCGTTCAAGAGGTCCGAACAGGTCCAGACGACGATTCCGGCTCCGGTCAGCGGCCCGAGGTGGTGGATTCGGTTGCCGGTTGCGAGGTTGTCGGCCTCGTTCGGGTTCGCCCCTTCGCTCATCGGATAGGTCTTGTACTGAATCACGACTGTCGGCTTGTCGATGTTGCCGAGCGCATCGGCTCGCAGAGGGACGATTGTCGGGGTGACGAACTCCTTGCCGGGTTCGTCCGGCACGTCCTCCCCGATCACGTAAAAGTCCTCTTCCCACAGGTTTTCGACTGTCTCCTGCATCTCCTCAATCTCGACTGGGCGACAGCCAAGGACAAATAGCGGGCTCTCCTCGAAGAACAGTTCATCGTGCTCGAACACCCATTCCACATTATAACTCCACTCGGGGGCAACCGCGAGGTCGGAGTCTTCCGCCAGACTCAGAAATGACTCCGCCCTCTGTCTCGCTTCCCCCGGTCTGGGCAGCGACTGAACGCCTTCGACGACTGTCCCGGGCTGCCACAACACGATATCTTTCTCGCGACTGTCATCGAAGATTGAGTAGGCATTCCTCTCGAACCCCCCGGCGACCCTGTCGACTGAATGAATATTATCGCCGTCCGGCATTTGAAGAAGGATTTGGAATAGGCGTACTTAAACTGTCCTAACAACGGTTGCCGATCATCGTCTCCTGTTAGCCCCGATAGACGACGGCTCCCGAGCGCTGCTCTTCACCTCATGCCGCCGCGACTACCGCCACGCAGTCCCGTGTTCATGTCTGCGGTGGCGCGGGACTCCTCAGTGAGTATGGGTACCGCTGGGAGATCAAAAGTGGGTACAGGTCGATCAAGCGATTTATAGCTGCGACGCCCTCGGACGTCCCATCGAATTCCGTTCCTCACACCAGATCTCGCAGACGCACTGAACGGTTACAGAGATGCTGGGCCACGGGACGCACAATCAGCCTGCAGGGACCATTACTGACGATACCGAAATGGCGCTCTGTATTGCCTGCAGCCTTGCCGAGCATCACGCGTTTAGGCCGGACGATATCGCTGAGCGCTTTGTCGCCTGGTACGACAGTGGTCCGTTCGACATTGGCCTGATGACCAGTGATGCCATCCAGAACATCAAACACGGAGCATCCTGACGTGATGCTGGCCAGCAGGTGTGGAAGTCCCGCGCCGAAGGGAGCAATGCCGGAAATGGGAGCGTAATGCGCTGTGCGCCGTATTCGCTCGCCTTTCGGGACGAGTGGAGTGACCTTGTACGTGTGAGTGCGATGTCTTCAGCGATCACGCACGCGGATCCGCGCTGCACATATGGCTGTGTCGTGCTCAATCTTACTTTGGCAGGGTTGCTTGCCCAGCGACCAACTCCTCTCAGAGACGCTCTCGATCATATCGAAGCCGATGCTCCCGAGGAACTCCTCACAGCGTTACGCTCCGTTCCGGACGGTGTCAATCCCGACACGCTCAGTGCAAGCGGCTACGTGGTCGATACGCTGCAAACATCGCTGTATCACGGACATCCAGCGACTGAACGCCACGGTAATCGACTTCCGGAATGGAAGGACTTCCCGAAGTTCGAGACGCTCTGTGACTGGGAGGGCGTCGAGACGACACCTACCTACTATTCCGATTATAATCTGGAGACGTCTCTGCAGGGATACGATGCGATTGACTCCGCACATGTACAGGGCAAGCACATTGGGCAGGTTCTGGGAGAGCTGTATGTCGATGGACTTGATAACGGTGATACTGGCCCCTGCACGATAGATGACCTCGAACGGTTGATTTCGCATTATGCTACAGGGGACATTGAGCCCTTTTCGAACTCGACCGTCTATTTAACCCTCCTGAAGAGTCCATATAGCGAATTTAATTCTCCCCTTACAATTCTGCGACCCGAATAGTGACTCGATACCGTTTCTGATACTCTTAAGATTAATGTTATCATTAAATGGGTGTAGTATTTCTTCTGATGCGCCAATACAAAAACCAATCCCTATTGGGCTTCTAGAATCAAAAAGAACATCACGTTTCAGCTTTCCCCTAGAATTAAGTTATGTGATGCGTACCTCTGTTTGAGGATGAAGACTCAGGACGACATCGCTCACAAGCAGCCGATAACAATCGAGGTTCAGATCCTCAAGGAACTCGACAAGCCCAGCCCGAAGATGGCGACTCGTCTTCTTGTCGCTGACCGTGACGGGAATCGGTTCTCGTTGGCGATCTGGAAGAACAACGCGCTCTCGGATTACGACTGGACAATCGGCCAATGGTACCGACTCGAGAACGCACGCGGAAATGTCTTCAACGGGAAACAGAGTCTGAATGGCTCGTCGAAAATGCGTGCAACACCCCTGGAGGCATCAGAGGAAGACGAGACCAGTACCGACGATGTAGGCCGTGTTGACACCATCCTCGGAAACATGTCTCCTGACCAGGCATACCTTTCGCTCTTCCCGATCAGTCGGTCCTTCGATACCCTCTCGGTCTACGAGTACTCGATTGAAGCGGCTGAGGCCTTCGAGGATGCCCCTGATACAGTCACCTACCGGTGCGCTGGTCGACTCCGACGGATCACTGGCGCGGGTGTAGCGTATGCTGGTTCGATGCGAATAGTATCGACCCGGAAACTCCCAGATAAACTCGCGGACCCCCTCTCACTGAGCGAGCCCACAGAGCGAGAGTTGAAAGCGACTGATGCTCGAGACCGTCATCGGATCGAGCGGCTCCTCAAGTCACTCGTCAAAGCTGCAATCGACGACTCGGCATACGACCCGTACCAGATCAACCGGATTCGTGCGCGAACACCGTCGATCACTGCCGGAGATGGGCTCTTTGAGGCGTGTTACGAATTCGCCGCACGGGTTGATGTCATGCCATCGGGTGATGCATTCGTAGGCATCGAAGTGCGCTACCACACACGGAGTCAGGTCACTGCTGACGTCTACGAGGACAAGACTGGCGAGTTGGTCGGAACTATCGTCGAGCACGACCCCGAGCGGTACAACATCAGTGGGACCGGACGAGTAGTGGGATTCACCGACCACCACTTCACCGATGCTCTCGACGAACTCGGCGGCCTCTCACTTGCAGACTGGTATGCTCAGAAGGATCGAGTTCCCGAAGGTGTCCTTGAGGCGCTCCGCGAGAAAAATCCACGGCTCGTCGATATCCAGTATCAGGAAGACGAACCTGCTCGAATCCACGTGCCAGATCTGCTCCGAGTTGCGCCGCGCAAGGAAGTGGTCAAGGAACTGGACCCAGCCTTCCATCGACGGTGGGACCGCGAGGCAAAGATGCTCCCAGACAAGCGGTTCCGTCACGCTATCGAGTTCGTCGATCATCTCGGCAGTCTCCCCGACATCGATGCGACGGTTGCTCCAGAGCCTCTCGGTCCGAGTCTCTCCTATATGTCGACGGCCGTCGATCGCGAGAAGAATCTCCGATTTAAGGACGGACGAACGGCTACCACTCCGTCGAGCGGGATACGCTCAGGGGTTTACCAGCAACCCACGAGCTTCGATATCGCGTACGTCTACCCCACGGAGAGCGAACAGGAGAGTAAGCAGTTCATCTCGAACTTCGAGAACAAGCTTTCACAATGCCACTGTGAGCCAACGGCAGCGCGTCATGTTCCCTACGAACTCGGTGGTGAACTCAGCTACCTTGCTGTCATCAACGAACTGGAGTCGGTAGACGCTGTCCTTGCTGTCGTCCCACCACGGGACGACGACCGAATCACTGCTGGGGATATCACCGATCCGTACCCTGAATTCAAGAAAGGGCTCGGAAAGCAAAAGGTTCCGTCGCAGATGATCGTGACCGAAAACCTCGGCACGAGATGGGTGATGAACAACACTGCAATGGGGCTCATTGCAGGTGCTGGTGGTGTTCCATGGCGCGTCGACGAGATGCCCGGCGAAGCGGACTGTTTCATCGGCCTCGACGTCACTCGCGATCCGGAGACGGGGCAACATCTCGGGGCCAGTGCAAACGTGGTCTACGCTGACGGTACGGTCTTCGCCTCGAAGACCCAGACACTACAATCAGGAGAGACGTTCGACGAACAATCCATCATCGACGTCATCAAAGACGTCTTCCAGGAATTCGTTCGACGCGAAGGGCGGTCACCCGAGCATATCGTCATCCATCGTGACGGTCGGCTATTCGAGGATGCAGATGAGATTCAGGCTCCATTCGCAGACTCGGGCGTCTCAATCGACATCCTCGACGTCCGGAAGAGCGGTGCTCCACGCATCGCCCGGTACGAGGATAACTCGTTCAAAATCGATGAAAAGGGCAGGCTGTTCATCTCCCAAGATGATACCCACGGGTTCATCGCGACCACCGGGAAACCCGAATTTGATGATTCGGATAACCTCGGTACCCCGAAAACGCTACGCGTCGTTCGACGTGCGGGCGACACGTCGATGCTAACGCTCCTGAAACAGGTGTACTGGCTGAGTGAAGCCCACGTTGGAAGTGTCTCGAGGAGTGTTCGGCTTCCAATTACGACCTACTACGCAGACCGCTGCGCTGAGCACGCTCGAGAAGGCTATCTACTCCACGGTGAACTGATCGAGGGGGTTCCGTACCTGTAGCCACCCCTCGGCCGATGGTGAGCGGCGATCTCACCACTAAGTCCGTTCAAACCCACAAATCCATGAACTTCAGCACCCCTATCACAGTCCCACGCAGTGACGGCGACGACACGGTCGAACTCGAGATGGAGTTCGCGATGGTCCGGTCATGGCAGTCGTTCGTGAAGTACTTCGGTGAAGCACGGGCGATTCGCACTGTCACCTACTCGCAGTCGCCACAGATAATTCACGAAGTATTCAATCACGAAAAGCTCGACATCGACTTCCTCGAAGTGGTTATCGGCGATTACCGCCAGAGTGAGTATCGAAAAGATCTGCAGGGAGACGTCGACTTGGCAGCGCAACTAAACCATCTGCTCCAGAATGAGCAGCTTCAGCTGTTCACTCTCGATAAGCAGGTGACGCTTCACTCGAAGCTGTACCTGATCGAGAATCGCGATGGTACTCGTACACTCATACTCGGGTCACCCAACCTCTCGAAACAAGCGTGGGAGGGAAACCAGACGAACATGCTGGTTGCCTTTACAACGGATGGGACTTCAGTTATCGACACCTGGTTCGAGAAGTTCTATGAGGCACATCGAAAGCAATGCGAGGTGTTCATGAAGGATCTCACAGAGCGACTCGATGCTGCCGAGACACCAGAGGAGCAAACAGAGGAACTGCACCTCTGGGTCGATGGAACGATGCCGTCGAACAATCCCACTGGAGATCTTCATCGCCGTATCGTCGATCTTCTCGACGAAAACGACGAGCGGATTCGACGGGTCAACGTGGCTTCCGACCCGGATGAGGCAGACGAAGTTATTGCGCTCGCAACGGACGGTTCCGGAGATGTCGACCCCACCGATGTTGGACCGAGCCAACAGATTCGACTCTCGCCACAGGGTCTCGAAGACCCGGTCAAAAGCGCCAAATCTACGCTTACACGTCACAACGTTGCCGTGAAACCGACCGAACTTCGTGGATCACCAGCTGGCTTCGCTCGCTATATGCGGTCGTTCAATGACGACTTTCCGATAATGTGGCTCAATGAGAAAGAGCAGTCGGTTAGAATGCAGGTGGACAACACCACCCTAGAACTCACTGCTTCGCCCGACCACGCCTCGGAGGTCGACGATGCACTAGCGCATATTGAATCTTATATCGAGACGATTCAGCGCTTTGGGGACACGAAGTACTCCGAGGCCACGATGGCCCATTTCTATGAGGCACTGATCTACTTTTTTTGGGCCCCGTTCGCGGATTACTTCGCTAGCCACTACGCTGGTACTCCCGGCGCTGAGCTCGACAAGGACCTCCCATTCCTCTACATTCACGGTGGAAACGACTCCGGAAAGGGGATGTTCATCCGGTTTGCGATTCGACTCATCTCGAATGGGTATGTGGCAGAACCTGTGGAAGGGACACAGTTCACGAAGGACGCAATCAACCGGTGTCGAGGGTCGAATACCGTCTTCCCGTTCGTCGTCGACGACGTCGATAAGGGCAATGTCGAGCGAGACATCGTCAAGACCTACTGGGAAGGGGGCTGGGATGGCTCAGTTTCGTTCCCCACATTCATTTTCACCAGTAACCACACGAAGCCCAAGTCGGAGTTCCGCACCCGCATGAAGGTCCTCGACTTCGACGTCATGTTCGACGTTACTGGTGACCAGCGCGAGAAAGCCGCCCGGATTGCAAACGAACCGAACCGACTTTTCTCCTGGTTCTCGCACTTCATGTTCGAGCAAGACCTTTCGCTTCCGGACCGGTCGGACAAGTTAGCTGTCGCTCGAGATGTCTTCAAACAGCTCTACGAATTTGCCGAGCGTGACGAACCAAACTACTTCCCGTCTGAAGGCCCTGCCGAGGACATCTATGACCATGGCCGGCGAGTGTGGCGACACGCACACGAGAGCGGCCTCTTCACCCTTGAAACGCGGAACGGGGTCATCCGGGCCGACTTCTCTGCTGAACTCGAGTCACAAGACGTCTGGAAGTACCAGAAGCTCGTGCCCGCGACGATTCGGGCAGAAAAGCAACGAGCACGGATCGAGTTTAGTCAACCTGAGCGGTTCTTTGAGTGGACTGGTATCAAACCTAAACGCGGGTTCTTGCAGCGTCTGGGATTCAGATAGTCTGCACGTATTCCTTTCACTATCCAATCTTTGTGTCGCTATGTGAGCATGAGGTAGAACCAGTATGGAATACGTACGATTGGAGTCTCTTCAAGAACTTCGACTGGTTCTGGCAAGGTCGCTGTGTCTCCCGCAACAACAACCCCAAGCGGAGCTTCGTAGGTCTCGATGAACTCCGCGACTGCATTCGTTGTTGGCTCCATCGAACCTGCCCTGTAGCCGAGTCCGATCGGAACAGGAACACCAGCACATTCGAACACGAAATTGACCTCACCTTCCGTTCCGGGCCAGTACTCGACTGTCGGTTCAGCTGGTGGATCATAGTCATCGAATTCATACCCTGCGGAAAAGTTCATATTGAAACTGAGACGCATCGAGTGGTCGAAGGCTGCCACATGCGCCAGCTTCGATTCGAGCTGATAGTCGTTGAGGACCTCACTGGGCGTGTGGCCTGTATAGGCATTGACGAGTGCTGTATCACGTAGGTAGAGTCGAATGGAACGTGGTCGACTGTTATCGTATTCTGGCGATGGTGTGAGGAGGAACAGCTTACTGAGGGCTTCGAAGTAGCTCTCTCGAAGTGTTCGTCGATCGACGTCGAAGAGTTCAGAAAGACGGTTATATCTGAACGGTGTTTCCAGATCTGCTGCAACGAGTGCACATAGCCGCTCCAAGTCTGCAATATTCTTTACTGCATCTAGACCTGGTATCTCTTGGTAGAGTGAGAGCCGTACGTCTTCGCGACGGTGTTTGTACGCATCTTCTGAGAGGTTAGATGCAGAGTCGGCCCCTTCTGCTTCGTAGCTGAGGACCCCACCGAGTGCGAGGTAGTGCACCACCTGTGAACGAATGCGACTCGCATCGGTCTCTACAGAGTCATAGAGTTCGCGTAACGTCTCGAAAAATTGCGTCGGGTCGTTCGTGCGACAGGCGTTTGGTAATCCTGTCTCACCTCGGCGAATTGGCGAGGGACTCAGTCGTTTCTCGTCTTCTCCGAGTTCCGGGAAAACACTCTGAATATGGTCACGGAACTTTTCCGGGAAAACCGACCAAACTGAATACCGATCTGCATCGAATCCAACTCGTTTGAGTTCCCGTTCGATTTGGAGTTCTGCACTTGCAGTGAGAATCACATGTCGGTCTTCCGATCCCTCGAGTAATGACTTAACTTCCTCACCCCATCCTTCCAGAGACTTATTCGGATGTTCAATCCGATGTACGTCGTCTAAGATGATGTACTGTGGTGCTTCCTTCTCAAACACCTGGCTCAGGATGCGTCCCTCGTAATAATTGACCGCACGTCGCAGCTGATCATTTGACTGGAGCTGATACAGCGGGTTTTCGTCGAACGGAATGTAGAGTACGTTTTGAGGAGGTATCTCGTCTGCTTTGATTCGCTGACGGATAAACTGATTAATGAGTACGGTTTTTCCGACTCCTCTTTGCCCAACTAACGCATACACGTCGTATTTGTCGGGTTCCGGCTCGGATTTGTGGGGTGATGCGAACCGATAAAAATCACTTTTCTTTTGCGCTGGGATGTCTAATTCATCAAGTGCGCTCACTCCGTTTCTCCACCATGGATTGTGACGATGGAGGTTAGATAGAAGCGAGTTGTCGATTGTGTCTTTGGCCATTATTCTCTATTTTCGACTTTGTGATGATACTACTTTTGCTAATTCGTTTGTCTAGCGGGCCTTCCAGCGCTTATTAAACAATCTACCGTCTCTAATCAGACCAACATTATCAGCCTTTCCAAAATTAGGTTTGTGGCGTTCATCTCATTGACTTAATGTTAAAGTTAATTTTAATCCCCTCTTGACCGCTGGTCTATCTGAATAGTAGCTGAATTTGCATTCACACCTCCTCCCAACGGAGACTCTTGAAAACTATTTGTAGCTCGTGGAGCTGTTGACGTCTCCGCGACTGATTTCCTATCTCGGATTCGAGAGACCCAATTTGTTTTGCGATACACTTAGTTGCCTGCGAAGGAGATCACTGGAGTCGTCAGACCGTGGTTTATCTGGAAGCCGTTTCCGTCCGGAGAGTGTATTCCCATTCGCGTCAGTCCCGCAGCCAATCTCGGTCGATAAGCCCCGGTCATGTCGCGTCGCCGTGAGTGGTGCACCAGTTCGTTCACATTCGTCCACCTCGAACGCTCGCCATTCAGGCCCGTGGATAAAGGCCCCACCGACGCGCTGGCCTGACTAGATGGGCTTGAGTAATGAGATTTATTACCGTTTGAATAACTATCCTCTGTGAAAGGGGCTCCGGCTGAATGTTCGATATATCTGATGTGTATTCCGCTCGTTCATACAGCGCTATTCAGATGTTCATACGATCCGGTAGACACTTTTCACCGTAGCCACAATGAAACAAACGAAGAAAAGCACTCCACCCATGAAGATAAATCTCTCACCAAATATGCTTTCGCCAAGAAACCCTGCCGTAGCCATACCTATTGATCCGGTAAACGTAATCGCAAGCCCCATGTCCCCAGCCGTATTCAACGTATCTTCTGTCAGATACTTCTTATAGAATCGTATCCCGCCAACTATCGACCCGAAAAGAGCGACGATGGTAGACATAACGGCGAACAGTACTTGGAGAACGATCGGGAGTGCAGGCCCGGGGAGGAGAACACTTCCAACTATTGCAACGAGCGCTAATCCCCCAAGCAGAAGGACAACCCCGCCGACAATTCTGACCGATTTCTTTTCTTCCCCTTCCAAATTCAGATTTTGTTTCAGGGTTGGCAAAAGGGCTGATCGGATAAGATAATCGCCGACGAACGTCAAAACACCCACACTACCAAATAGGAGTAACAGCAAACTCACGTCCGACTCAAGTAAGAACCCGCCTACAAGCATCCCGACCGATGCACTGGCAACGATCGCGGTCGTCATTTGCTCAGTTAGGACGGGCTCTTCGCTTCCATATCGATTTTTGAACCCTCTCGCCCCTTCTAACACGACACCTAACAAGAATACGGCTGCTGAGATAGCCCCAAGGAATGCTCCTATGTCGGATGCTGTCCACGAGGCGATGAAACTGTTTGTACTACTGTCGCTCGTTATTTCGTTGCTTGTCTCTCCATCCTCACTGCTGTCACTCCCTCCCCCATCTCCACCATCACTTCCGCTGCTGGGATTGACTGCGTTTTCGCCCCCGTCGCTACTTTGTTCCTCAGTTGGTTCACCACTGCTGTCAGTACTCTCCTGACTGCCGTCAGTACCCTCCTGACTGCCGTCAGTACCCTCGTCACTGTCGCTTCCCTGCCCCCACTCAGAATCGTCAAACTCGAACTGTGCTTTGATCCGTTGCTCTACCCGATCGGCGTCTGCTTCGAAACTACTTGCAATGCTCGCATCACCAACACGTTCCATATCGAAAACGCGCAACGCGTATCCACCCTCGAGCGAACTATCAATCTCGCTCGTACTGACGACTTCGCCAGTCATTTCGTACCGACCAGTTTCAGTCGCTGTCGGAACGTTTTGAATCTTGTTGGACACACCTGCGTAGGTTATCGGCATCTCGCCAGGGTTAGTCCCATCAACTAAAACACCAGAATGAACGACGATATCATGCGTCACCGGGACACAGATCGGGGGTGACATTGGAACGGCAACCGATTTATCACCACACGACGCGATCGAGGTGAGATATTCTTGACTAGATGTTGACGACCCGGCGAGATCCGATTCAACCGTGACAATCTCCCCTTCGTAGTCACCACTCCGGATTTCAGCAGGAGAATCGAGCGTCTGACTGTCATAGTTCACGTCGACAAGCACTATGTCGTACCCGGTCGGTTCTGAGGTATCTCCACTCGGTCCATAGATCGGTACTATTGCGATGTCGACCGCCGCAACACCCTCGCCCCAGAACTCTTGGCTAAATGACTGTGCTCGAGCACCCGATTCGGGTACCTGAATCAGAAAGTCACCATTCCGGTGTGCTGAGTCGTTAGATTCATTCAGCATTCCCCAACTTGCGAGTTCGCCTGGTGGCTCTTGAAAGAGGTCGCTGGATAGGCCACCAGGTTCGGCAAAGTATCCAATTGTCTGTTGACTCGAGACGGCTGATGAGGGTTTGGCTGCAAGGGAAACGACTGCTGTTGAAGCCTCGAGCCGAACGACCTCATATTCGTGTTCTTGGGGATTCTCATCTAAGTCGTCGAATGAAACTGGTGTTCCACCCGTTTTGACCTCGAAATCATCCGCGACGATGATATTCCCGGAAACCTCGGCGGCCGAGAACGATCTTCCGTTGATAGTCGCTTCCCCTGCCGGAATGGGGTCAGAACTGAATACGATATGCCGGTCATTGTTTGAGTCGATGACGACTGTTGTCTCGCTAGGAGGTTCTATCCCGAACTGCTCGAGCGTTGATTTGATCTTGTCGAAATTCTCGATATTACTGTCAGTGACCGGCCCATACGAAATTCCCGTTGTAGTATCTCTGAGTTGCGTTGTCGCGGTGGTAGCCGCCACGCTTGAACCAGCAGCTAGAATTGAAACGAGAACGAGTGCCGCGATCGCGACCGCAGTAAGTCGGCGCATTGAGTGATAATATCAATGATGTCGGATAAACATATAGGATTTCGTGAACCAACTCTTGCACCACTCCGCCGTAGTGTATCCTCACTCACGCCTGCGAGGAGTATCTCGTGTAGTTCGTCGACAGGAATCTGCCCACCATCCACGGCGACACGTTCTGGGTGATACCTCTGATCACCGTCTCCGAGTTGGGAACCGGATCGTCGCCACCGAGAGCTCGGTCGAACTCAGGGACGTCCTGTAGACCGGATCATCTGGCGTCATCGGTCGAGCACCTCGATATCGGGATCCGCATCGGCTGGACCAGCGACCGCTTTCGCACGTTCGAGTTCGCGACGCTTTCGCTGGCTTGACGATCGAGGGCGGCTGCCCGACGACAGCGGTCGGTTCTACCCTTATCGACGACATCGTCGTCATCGATTGTGAAACACTTGCCCCGGTGGTCAATCTGCTCGAGCATCAGAATTAATCCTCCTGAGCTGCGTCTCGAGCGTCCGTCTGCAGGTGGTCGTATTGGACCTCACAGCTGTCCGAACAGAATCGGCCAGCGTACCATGGTTGATCGCGGGCAAGTCTCGTATAGGTTGGTAGTTGACACTCGCTACAGTCGGTCATCTGGCGATACCTCGATTCAGAAAACGAGTCGTCCCACTGGCTAGTGACGCTGTTACTCCATCAATTCTATTCATGGATTGCTGCGGTGGACTCCGTTCGAGCCCCGCACCCCTTCTGGGGGTGATAAACTGTCTCAAGAGACGACTCAATCACTCACAGCTAGTGATCGAATGTGCCGTCCGGGGTAGGAACCAGCCCCATGTGGATCTCGAGGCCGACACGCCGAAGGTGCTTACAGCCGTCATCTGGCTGACATTGCTCGAAATCCGGACAGCTACCCATCTCTCCCTCGATGTCGACGTTGTAGGTGTTTCCGCTCTCACTAATAACCTCGTAGAGGGAACCCACCGAGGCGAAGCTGACGTCCATATTCTCGCTCAGCGTGCGGCAGGTTCGCGGCTCGTCGATTGAGAAGCCACCGGCCTCGAGTGGAGCCGGTGGTGTCTCGCACTGATCGTTGAACACACCACGGCGATTTCGCTCCTGGCCACAGTTTCGACAGCGCAAGTATCGTGTCCGGTATTCGAAGCCGTCAGTAAGATTAATTTCGTATGGTGTTGGTTCCTTACCTGGTGGCCACTCATCGATCGCGATCAGTTCATGTCCGTTCAGTCGAGTGATGTAGCCGGAATACCTCTGCTCTCGGTCACCGGTCTCTCTATAGTCGCGATGCTGCTCGCGATGGATCGGTTGATCTGTACTCATAGGTACTCTTGAGGCACACATTGTCGCGCCTCACCCGTCAGGCACGAAAAAACAGCTTTCAGGTACTCGGTGGTGGAGCTATTTTCTGTATGGGGATCTCAATTCCAGTTTGTTCGAAGTAGCATCCCGAAACCGTTCAATATCTCACGGAAACGGTCCTGTCCCCTGCTGAGGGATATTCTTAACAGGACGATAGCAAAGATTGGAAGCACGAAGTCGCGATGGACGATCTCTCTGGTCCACGGCCACCGCTTCCGGAGTGGATAGTGGATTCGTACGATATCTTTTGTACTCACAGTTATAACTCGGCTGATCCAATCTAGCTTATTCTGCTGATATTGGCCGTTCCAGAGAGTAGAGATAGGAATCATAGACTTATAAATATCTAAATGTTATACAGAATCTGCGCGCTGCAGAAGTCCACAAGTTCCGCGTTCGGATTTCTACAAACCACTAGGTCCCATACCATTAGCGGGGGAAATTTGCCAGCTGGATCAGCGCGTCAGTAGAAACAGACACAAATCGGATATTACAACCTTAGCTAACGAGTGTAGATCCACATTGGAAAACTAGACTCCCACGATAACTTATGGGACTTGAGCACCTACAATTCCGTGTAGACAGGTGACGATCAATGGCAAAACCATTCGGCTACGAGCGCGGTTTGATAAAGTACATCATCAAAACACCATTGACCCTGATAGGGTTCATCTCGATGTATCTCTTCGGCGGTGGAATCCTCTCCCTAGTGAGTAGTCTCTCCCACCTATTCACGGAACGGAGTGTCTTCAAAGCAATTGTCGTCTACTTCTTCTCAGAATACCTTCCACCAACCTCGATCGAGGAAATACTACTCCAAACGGTCGTGGGATCAGTCGCTGCAGGACTTACGTGGTACTGGAAAACCGCCCTCTAACTTCTTCGCTCTTCCGAAGCAGATTGTTGGTTGGGTAGAGCTGACGCTGTGAAAACGTAGCGGGCAAGGGTGACGCGGCAGCGTCACCCGAATGCAATGTTCCCATTTGAATTGCTGAGCTCGGAGGCGAGCGCCGCGAACCTGCTGGAGCAGGTTCGCTGGCGTGAGGGCCTCCAGTGCCCGCGCTGCCGGTCTGAGTCAGTGATCAAACACGGCAGCTATCAGGAGTATCAGCGATATCTCTGTAAGGATTGCGACCGCACGTTTAACGACAAGACCGGCACGATCTTCGCGCACGCGAAGATCGGCCTCGACAAGCTCTTGTTCGCGTTCTACTCGTTCCTCCGGTTCAACACGAGTATCCGCCAGTTAGACGCTGAAATCGACGTTTCGTATCGCTCGCTTCACCGGCGCGTCGAGCAGTTCGCCAGAACACTCGACGCGCCAGCCATCTCCCTCGTTGGCCCGGTCGAGATTGACGAGTTCTACGTCTCTGCCGGGAAGAAAGGCCGCGAGCGCGACCGAGAGTCGCGCTCGCGTGCCCTCTCGAAACGTGGACGAGGAACGTATGAGGGAGACAAACCGCCAGTGTTCACGCTCGTTGATCGCGGCAGCGGTCAGCGATACGTCGTCCCGGCGAAATCCGCCGACGAAGCGACCGTGCGACTCCTTCTCGGCAACCGCGAGAAGGAGTCGCTGACTGTCTATACTGACGGATTTCGGGCCTACGATCCACTCGACGATGACGAGAGCTTCCACCGAGAATCAGTAATTCACGGTGACGGCGAGTACGTTGATGGAGACGCGCACGTGAACACGTGCGAGAGCCACGCGTCGCTGGCGCGACGGTGGCTCTCGCCACATCGAGGCGTCTCAAAGGACAAACTCACAGCGTATCTCAGACCGTTCCAGCTTCGGCGACGAATCCTCCGCAAACCGGGTCGAGAAGCACTCAAACAGATTGTCCGAGAAGTTCTTTGACTCACCAACAATGTACTTCATAAGAGCGAACTTCTTTTATTGTCTTCTGGAGGTAGTCCTGGGCAGTATCGCTGGCGGTTTGTGCCAATTGCTCTTCGACCGGGATTGGTTCGTGCTCAAATTTACCGTTCAAGAGACTCTCTTCTATGAGAGTCTGGTTTAGTTCTTTCACGTACCAAAACTCGCAGTCAGGGCATTGGAACGTTTGCTCAACGTCAATCGAGTGTCCCGCCCATCTTTCTACGATGAGTTCACCTTCATAAAACACTGGTCCCCGAAGGATGGTTGCATCAGAAAATGGGTCTTTGGTGTCGTAGTCTCGTTTGCAATCCTACCGGCTATGAGTGAACCGAAAGCCAGCTGGATCTATGCCCTTACTGGGACGGTAGAAAACACTCGATTACAATACTTCACGATATCAAGATCGTCCTACCAAGACGAAATTGATGATCTCCTCCTATCTTGAGTCCCATCGATCACCTCACGCAGAGAGGGCATCTCGCTTGGCCGCCCAGTCGTATTCGTTGAGTGCTGCTCGAACCACTGAGAGACGATCTGTGATTTGTTCCCATTCACTAGCTACTTCTCGTCGCTGGTCGATCTCGTTTGTCTCCTCGAGTTCAGCGATGCTAGCTCGTAGTTCGCTTGATGTTTCGACGTTGTATGTCTCCTTCCAGTCTATGATCTGGGTTTGTATTGATTCGAGCGCGGAGGTGAGTTCTTCGCGATCGTGTTCACGCTGGAGGGAGACGACTTCTCGGTATGTTGCCATCAACTGATCGATGCAGTAGAGGGTCTGATCCCCTTGCTCGATTTTCCGGAGTACATTATCCTCGACGAGTTGGTCGAGATACTTCTGGGCAGTCTTCACAGAGACTTCTGTCTCTTCGGCCACCCATGACGCAGTACGGGGCTTTCTGAGTGTACGTGCGGCTGTGCGAACCCGTTCCCCACGTGTTCTCGAGGGGTGGTCGCGACGGCGATTTTCTGTGGTGTCGTTGTCCATACTCTTGCCTCTGGGCTACTGAAATATATGCCCAGTGTCTTGGATAATGCTGCTTGTTCGAGTTTGCAAGTATCGAAACACGAGGAACATAATTTGGTTTTTGAGATGAATATATTTATGTGTATCAGAATACTATGTCTATAGCTAATGTCCTCTGTAGTAGCAGTTAGTTCCCTCTCTGGGTATAGTGGGTTGTCTTTTATCCCTAAGTCTGTGTGTATCAGAACACTCAGTACATCTGGAAGGTTTAAACTACCTGTGATTTCTGTAACACGATATTTTATATATGAGCCATACACATTGAGTGGTGTAACGGTGATCCGAACCAATCAAAACGCGCGGTACACGCAAAACACGGCTACTTCAGTGTGGTTCGGATTGCTTTCAACTTCTAGTCAGCTTCGAAAACAATGCCAGTAGATATTCAGGGGCTACCAGGTGTAGTCACGGCGCTGCAGAAGGGTGGTGTTACAAAAACGTCTCTCGGTCTCAATGTCGCTGAGAGAATCGCGGCTCAAGACAACGAGGTTGTAATGATCGATCTTGATCATGATTGCCACCTCACGAGCTTGCTGCTCGATGAGGAGACTGAACAGGGGGTGCTCAACGATGATGATGCCCACATTGGGAAGGCAATGTTTGGCGATGTCAATCCGGAGGACCTACTTATTGAGACCGATTTCGGCATCCATCTGCTACCGAGTACGAACCTGATGGGTGAAGTTGTCGATCGGATGAAAAACACGACGTATGGCGTGAACAAGCTCCGCCATGAGGTCGTTGTGCCCCTACACGAGCAGGGCTATGACTACTTCTTAATCGATCCTCCGGGTGGAGAGGGCCAAATGCTCGATGCTGCATTTGCGGCTGTTCAGCGCACGATCATCCCAATCACGCCGGAAGCAGGTACGGTCAATGGCCTTGCCCGTCTCCTCGAGCGAACCGTTCAGCCGTTACGAAACGAGTTCCCTGTAGACATTGTGGCGATTACGCCGAATCGGATGCAAGAAACGATCAGTCGGGATAGCAGCGAACAGCAGATCGCGAGAGACCTGAACGAATCTTTCCGGGATTATCTTCCAGAGTACGCAAAAGTGGACCTAGAGGTCTTCGAGACGATCGACAAGCCCGGCGAACGATTGATGGAGATTCCAAAACCGGGGCTTCGCAAGCGCAAATCGATCAATGACGCCTTCAAGAATGGTCAACCTGTAGCCCAGTACGATCCCGAGTGCGACCAGATTGAGCACTTCGATACGCTTGCAAGCATGGTGATTGAGTCTTGTAAGGCCGAACAAGAGCAGGGCGAGGTGGCCGTACATGGGTGAACGAAACCTTTCAGGCCTCGGCGAAAGCCTTGCGAACCCCGATCATGAGGAACCGGAAGAAGAGGAAGAACAGTTGTCAGACAACAGCTCGCCTCCTGAACAGGAGGTGGAAACTGAGGCGACCGACTCTAACACCCAGTCGGCTACAGCAGAATCTGGAGTGGATAATGAAAAGGTGGACGATTCCTCGTCTTCGCCTGAGAAGCAGACTGCCGGTGCATCTCGATGTCAGGAGATCACTCGTGGCGGTACTCAGTGCGACCACGAGGCACAGGTGGGAAGCAACTATTGTAAGAAGCACCAGCCGGACAAATTCGGCAACCGGCCAAGAGACTTCCAGCGGAAGCAGTGGAATTTGCTCCCTGAAGTGATCAAGGGTCTATTTGAAGATAGTGTTACGGCTGACTCACTCTACATTGATGTGCAGAAGGAACTGAATATGAACTTTCAGAAGAAGACGGTGGAGAACAAGATGGGCGAGTTCCTTCTTGAGCATCGAGATGAGTTTATCGAGTTCATGAAACGGGAGTACGGAGCTCAAGAGTAGTATCTGAACAGACCTTTCTTGCTGATTAATCTCGGTGGCTCTGTTGAAATCCTCAGAGGTTAGAGTCTCTCTCAGTAGTCTGACCGGATGCAAGCCTTCCCAAAGTCGCGGTCACTCCGGTTTGTTGAGCAGGTATTTCACTTGGCTCGTCAAGCTGTCGCTCGCTACTCATCGGAATTCCCGAAACGGCGGTACACGTTTAATCAACATATCGTCCTCCTCTGTCTCAAGGTTCGAAAGAATGCGACGTACCGGACGCTTCTTGACGAACTTATCGAGATGTCTCGAATTCGGAGCGCTCTCGGTTTTGAGGAAATCCCCGTCTCCTTCGACGTTGTGTAAGGCGTTCAACCGCCTTGACATGGCTGTTTGGCGGGTTCTTATCATTCTCTCAGTCGCGCTTCTCCGACCAACGGTGTCGTCGGGTCGATGCCTCCAGCTTTGACCGCAGTCACGCCTCGAAGCAAAACACGAAACGAATGAAGCTGACGATTCAGCAGTTGAAAGTTACACTTCTTGTGGACACGAGAGTGAACGCAATCATCAACTTACACATGACGACGACACGAAAAAACGACTCATAGATCGCACCGTCGCTCATCAAGCGGAATCCCGAGGAAGTAGCGATTCTCCTCGGTGACAGGGGATACGACGACCAGAAGATTCGCGCGTTAGCCCATGAAGATGGTGTTCGTCCGGTCATCAAGCATCGAGAATTTTCGCCGCTCCATAAGGCGTGGAACTCCCGGTTGGACGCCGACCTCTACAGGCAACGTAGTCAGAACGAGACGGTAAACTCTCGTATTAAACGGAAATATGGCGCATTCGTCCGCTCACGACGTTGGTGGGAGCAGTTTCGTGAACTCGTTGTCGGCTGTCCTACTCACAACACCGACAAGGTACTCTGAACGTTAGATATAGGCTAAGGAGTTACCGCTGTCAGCATCCGCGAGCGAAGCGAGCGGTTCACCGCCGAAGCGGACGAAGTCCGCAGAGGCGGCCTTTTTAGCGTAGATTTTTGCGCCGAGAGGTGAGCGAGCGCAGCGAGCGAACCCGAGGCGCAAAAAGGTACTTGCGCAATTCTAACTAACGGCTGTTTCAGCGGAAAAGGTACCGAACTAATAGAATTTCAACAGAACCGTCACCTCGTAAATCACAATATCTCAACGCGAGAATCCGCATTCTCGGAAACGTACTGTGCTTTCAGATGCAACAAAATACAAGGCGTCTCGTCATACCCCTTCAGGGCGAGGAGGATGTCAGGCTCGCCGATCGCCGGTTCGAGAGAGAAGTATCGCCAGGACGGCACCCATCGTGGGGAACACTGCGAGCGCGATAAACGTCATTCCGACAGTGACGACCGAGAGGAGGTAGCCGGCGATAGCTGCACCAGCGGCACCGACGCCAAAGACCCCGAGGTAGGTATAACCGTACGAGAGACCGCGATCACCGGGTGGACTGTACTCGGCGATCGTCGCTTGGTACATCGGCTGTAACGAGAACAGCAGGAATCCGAGCAATGCGCTGATGATGAGCAGTGGTGCGGCGCCAGCTTGGGCCGCTGGAACGAATAGAACTGTGACGACAGCGAGTGAGATGAAGATGATGGCGAGTCCGGTTTCGGTACGAATTCGGTCGGTCAACTTGCCGCCGACGTACTGTCCGCCCATCCCGATCATCAACAATCCGGCGTAGAGGTAGGATGCGGGATTAAACTCCTTAGCCATTGGACTGTCCGGATCAAATAGTTGAAGTTGTTCGGCGATGTCCGGTACGAAGTTACTCAAGACGTCCGGCAGAAAGGTCAGTGTCCCCCGATAGAAGAGGCCGTTCATCATAACAACGACGATTGCGATGCTGAATCCGAGCGTAAATAACGATCGACTGTCAGTGACGAACTTCGACAGCGACATCGGCTTGTTGTCCGTAGATTTACCGCCGTTAACTTCCGTCTGTACGGCGGCCGTTTCGTCGAAGCTGGCCGACATCGCGTAGAGGAGAGCAAGGGCGGCCGGGACAACTAACAGGGCGGTGACGTAGCGCCAGTCAAAGAACAACAGCAAAATCGCTGTTAGCAGCGGTCCGAACGCGATACCGAAGTTGCCGGCTATTCCGTGATAGGCGAAACCAGTGCCGCGCTGTTCGACGCCAGTCGAGAGTAGGGACAGACCCGCCGGATGGTAGACGCTTGCTGCCATCCCCCAGACACAAATGGCAATTGTGATCGTGACGATACCTTGAGCTACACTCAATAGGAGGAACGATCCGCCCATGCCAGCGAGACAGACCAGAACCAGTTCTCGTGACCCGAACTTGTCGACGAGCACCCCAGCCGGGAGAGCACCGATACCGAACAACCCGTACCCGATGGCGACGGCTGTCCCGAGAATCGCCGTACTCAGACCGAAGTCAGAGAGCCAGATGACCATCAAGATCGGAATCGAGAGCTCATATGTGTGGACAACAGCATGCGATATCATCACGAATCGCGTGATAGATTTGTCATTGTCGTTCAGTCTACTCGACTGCTCTGTACTCATATATGTTCCTCAGACTGGTATCCACCGGGATAACGGTTACTAAGTCAAAGCACAGCAGACGAATCATGGAAATCCCAATTGAACATGATCCGATTTTGTTAGTACTATTCGAATGGAATCGGGTTTATTGAATATGTTCTTCTTATTGATTTAGTGGCAAACATATACTTTGAATGGGGCTCGTACACAATGGCGAGAAGAAATTACAAGACAGCTATCAGTGGCTCGCTAGAACGGTGGCAACGACGTACGTACTTCCAGCCATCAGTGCAAAGTGCGGCGCAAACGATTTTACTGCTAATTTTTTCGAGTCAGTCATTGTCCGTGCGATTTGCCACGCGATCACCGCACTCCAGAGAATCGCGAGCCACAGCCATCCGGTGACGAAAAAGTCATTCCAAGCCGACACAATCGCGGGGTTCGCCCCCGCCGGCAGGGAAAGCGGTATTCCCAGTCCGCGCGCGAACACATTCAGTGTCTGCCCGCCCGACTCCAGTAGTCCGCCGATGGCGTGACTACCGAGCGTGAACATGATCCCCAGAGGTGCGTATGCGAGGCCGAACTTCGTGAACGATGCCGTCCAGTCGATACCACTCCAACTGCTCGCTAAGCGATTGACGGTAGTGAACGCCAGAATCGTCGCAAGAATACTCACGGCGAGGCTGCGGCCGGGGCGAGGACACCGGGAAGGTTCCCGATGACCGTCGTTTCTTCGACGGGACCGCCGAGCACGTGATCGATCGGGAAAACGGCCCAGATGATGAGCGCGACGAGTGCCTCGTCAACGAGCGGGATGCGCTCAGTGAGGACCTTGGCGCCCGGCCAGCGGAACCGTAGCTCGACATCTTCGTCGGGTTGTTCTGTCGTACATTTCATGCAGGCGGTGCACCGGCGATCGGTGCTAAGGAAGTTACTCTTGTATTCGAGCGTCGCACACTGAACGCCGGTCTCGGTGTTCTGTGCGATTTCCAGCGGCGAGAATTTCGAGGTGACGCTCATAACTCCCGTAGCGGGACAGACGTATCGACAGAACGCCTGTCGTTGATAGACGAGGCTGACGGCGACGCCAAGAACGGTAAGCCAATACACGGGGATGAGACGAGGCGAGTACGCGACGCCAACCTTGTACATCGGCCACCGCGCCATGGCGAACGAGAGGGCTGTCAGCGACAGAACGGACAGCGGTATCTCAGCACAACCCACTTCCGCGAATACATTGGAAAGTGACGTTGCAGTCCGAATCGCTGGGTAAACCGAACGATCGCTCCTATCGGACAGAAGTAGCACCAGATCCGGCCGAGAAAGACGAGGCTGAGAAGCATAACTGGAGTCCACCAAAGGCCGAAGAACGCGACGTTACCGAAGTTAGTTACCGAATCGGTCGAACCCACCGCGGCCCGATAGATCGCGTAGAAGAAAATCGCAACGGTGACCAGGTTGACTGCGTGTTGGACGTCCTTGTTCGTGAATAAGAACCGAATCACTCGGTTGTTCGTAATTGTGGTCCCTGTACCAGAGTCATGCTGGTCGAGAGCGGTCTGATTTGACCATTGCTCTTCAGTCGCCATAACCGGCTTTTGCCCTGAACAGTCGTTAATCGCTCTGGTACAGCAGTCGAAACTACAAATTATGAGTCGGTTATCGAGATACGTGATGCCGACACCGAATTGACCATCACATTCAGTTTGTTATCTGAGAATCCGAGTGATGCGAGCCTACATTCTGACCTTTGACTTTTGGATCCAACTGTTGGTGTTCGATGGAAGGACGGATTCGACTATGAGTTCGAAGGTCGCCTTCCTTCTTAATAGTCTGCAGAAGTGTAGGACAAATATGATTTTAACAGAGCCATCTCGGTGTGTTTGGAAGGTGCGGTGAGATCGGAACATCTGATACTCACAGAACATCGGAAAGATTCGCATCTTTGGATTGTTTCCGATCGTTCGGGTCTCGAATGGGTTTGGCCGTGTTCGATTTGTTTGGTACACCGGAAACACCAGATACATATAGAAGGTTTGAATCTCTTCGCTGGTCTAGCTCTTCCGCAATTTGTGAGACGGCGATAGGCCTGCATGTGTCAGATGTAGCGGGGTGATTGGATTACTTGTTCATTCCTGGGTACAGACTGTTCTAGTGGTTGTTGTAATTCTGTAACATCTGGGTGTTCTGTGTGTCGAACAGGTCACACAATTCGCTATCCGGTGGGTGACGAGATGGTTGCTTCTCGAGGGGAAGGGTTCCGAGTGTATTGATACATCTGATTCTATTGAATAGTTAGCGGTGTTCGAACCTTCTGAGTGTTTCGTGTGTATCGTTACATTCGAAATATACACGATGAAGTTGTATTTCCTGTGTTCGTAGTCTCTGGAGGTATCGGGGTTCTGGTGTGCTCGTTCTGGTTAGTAGTAGGTGCGCTATTACCCGATCGGCTATCGGCAGATACTGATCGAGATTTCTAGATTGTTTGTACTATCTAAAACTTCTGAGTGTATCGAAACATTCGGAACACATAGATATGGGATCATTTCGCGATTCCTGTGGGTAGTGGATCGGCGATTGGATACGGTCTCGAGGAATCCTTGTGTATCAATACACCCGGATCATTTGGAACATACGCTACTTCCAGAAGGGGCGCTGATCGCAACCATGATCCGTTCCTGAGAACTGGTTTGTGTGTTCTGAAACTATTGTTCCCCTCTGATGGTTCTGTTATCTTTGTACGATGGCGATCCCGGTGACAGTGAGAAACAGTGCTCTCAATTGATCATCTATACCGATAATAATAATTCGAGTTACGGCCAGGTGGGACACTCCTCCACCCGATACAACGTGCCGGGTCGTGCTATCATCGACGAATTGAACACGTTCTTCTACGAGGAGACGAACCTCAACGGTGTCCTCAATCTCGTGTCGCGCTCGAAAAAGCCAGTTCAAGAACTCGTGTGGACATCGATCGGGAACGTTCTTACCGCCATCCAGATTTGTGAAGCCATGAACGCGATGTCCTGACTCCTTGGAACTCCTGGCGGCATGAGTTCTACAAGCCGATGGGGACGCCCCACGACGCCAACCGCGGCGGGTTCATCTTCGCACCCGGGGTCGGCCTCCATGAGAACATCCACGAACTCGACTTCTGCATTCTCTACCCGAACATCATCTGCACGCGGAACGTGTCGCCCGACGTCATCCGGGGTGACTGTCACGGTGATCGCGCGGACGTCCCTGATCTCGGCTACTCAATTTGCGACGAGCGGGGTTACCTCGTCGATGTCCCCCAACGCTGATTGATGCTCGCGATGAGATTAAGGTCGACATTTATCGCAAACAGCAGTGCGACGATCTCGACCAAGACTGCCTTGATGAGCTTGAGGAGCGGTCAGCCGCACTAAAGTGAATTTTCGTCGCGTGCTTCGGGTGTCAGGGATTCAGTAATTCGAAATTCGGCCGAATCGAGTGCCACAAAGCAATCAACGCGTTCGCTCGGGAAATCCTGATGACTGCGAAACAGCGGTTGGAGATGGGTGGATAGCGTGTCGTCCACGGGGTCGTCGACTTGATCTGGGTGACGTCAGACCCGGACGTCAGTGATGACGAACGAGAATCGTTGGAGATGTTGGTCGCCGAGATCGCGGACATCGTCAATATCCTCCTCGAACATGAAAGTGAGTGCAAGTGGGTGGCGCTTGTGCCCCAGCGCGAGGGTAATGATGGCACACTGGCATAATATTACGGGAAGGTCGCGGATGAGGATGAGTTCAAGATACGTGGCATCGAAGCTCGGCAACGGTCCACGCCTAAGTTCATTGAAGGCATCCAGCGCGATTGTCTCGAGATTCTCGGTCATACGCAATTTCCGGACGGAGTTATCAGTCATTTAGAACAGGTGATTTTGGAGCTACACGCTGACAATATCTATCCCGACCGACTCGTCGAACGGAACCGTGTTTCCAAGCCGTCGAGACGTACACGCAGTACACCCAGAACGTGGCGGCACTCGAGCGTGCTTGCGACCAAGGCCTTGCTATCCATCCCGGACAGGATGTCGAGTATGTTATTATCGACGACGAGAAGTCGTCATGAGAGCGTGTCGCCCCTGCTAACGAAGAGACAGACCAATATAGTTCATCGGACTTTGAGATGGAATTGGTCCGAGCTGGCGAGAGTATTATCTCACCTTTGGGATGGAATCGGTCGCAGATTTGACGAAGGTTGACAAAGACACGAACGGCTAAGATTTCCTCATTCTGACCTGCGATTACAACAAGATACGGGTGGACCACACACCCCCCTCGTTCCGAATGAGGTTACGCCCATTATACCACTTGATTAGAGGCTGTATCTCCATTCGATGAGAAAGTTGTAGTAACGGATTCGGCGAGTATACTCACTCGACGTATGGTTTACTGCTTTAATTCGAAGGATAGAAAAGCTGTACTTCCAGTGTTAGGCGTATTCACGAATACTTCTAACTAATGCTGTATCCTACTTGAAGGACTATTAGTATGGATGAGTAATAAAGCTAGGGTTAGTGATAAATGATTAACTCTTGAAAACCTACATCATCTTGCGATTTGAAGAAAATGACTCGTCCTAGTTAGGGTGAATCTAGTAGATCGTTGGAAGATCACGTCTACACGATCAGCCTTACGGGATCTCATTCCGAATCAGGGGGGTGTGTCCCTCCACCTCTAATCTGCATCTATCCTGATTAGACTGGATTCAATATCGTCCATTAGTTCGGTAACAGCTCACTCCGAATCAGGGGTGTCTGTATAGCACTCCCGATTCTTGGCTGATGGATCAACTCATACTATCTCATTCCGAGCGAGGGGGGTTGATATGGATTCGCTGATCATCTGAGCTACTCACTTCGAATCAGGGGTGTGAGATCTCTACACTATGTGGACTTAAAGACAGCTCACTCTGAATCAGGTATCATCAGGTATGGCGGCGTCACCTATCAATTTTCCACTTCTTAGCATCGATATCCAGAAAATCTCATTCCGAATTAGGGGGGTAACGACTAAGTAGGTTCCTTCCTAGGATGAATCCATGACAGAGGAATCAGATGGAGGGGGTAACTCATCTATCACGGATCAACAGTTGGATGATTTCGATACAAACAGGGAGAACAGTTCGGCTTCTGAAATTTCGTCGGTCCCGAAAGAAATCCAGCGACAAGAACCGAACGACCCGGCGAATGACCCATTGTTCGTTCGGGAGGGCGATAAAGACGGTTCTTCAACTCAAATCTGGGCAGATCGGGATCTACTTTCAATTGGAACCGTTCCTGGGCCGGACCGCATCGTCGGTCGAGACACGGAAATCAAGTCGGTTGGTGGAGAAATCCGTCACCTCATCCACGAATCCCAACCTAATCACGTCGTTATTTACGGCGAAACCGGAACTGGTAAATCACTTGTCAGCCGACACGTCTCTGACCGTCTCGTTGATACTGCCACTGCCCGTAACGTCCCTGCTGCAAGCATCTACGTCGAGTGCAAGAAGAATAATACCGAAACGCGAGTCGCCCGAACAATCGCTCGTGCCCTAAGCGACAAATCTGGTTCTGGCATAGAAATCCCTCGCGTCGGTTTAGGGTCCGCCGAATACTACGATTACGCCTACGACATCATCGACGAGTACTACGATGGGCTCATTGTCATTCTTGATGAGATCGACATGGTTGATGACGCTGAGGGGCTCCTCCATGAACTCTCTCGAGCCCGAGAAGCCGGACATACTGATGCCTATATCGGAATCATCGCTATCAGCAACGACATCGACTTCGGGCAGAAACTCAATGCACGCGTTCAAAGCTCGATGCGGACGACAGACTTCATTTTTGAGCCATACCAGAGCGACCAGATCGAGCAAATCCTCGAGTATCGACGAGATGCATTCCAAGATGGTGTCGTACAAGACGGCGTCATAACCGAGACTGCTGACCGGTCGGCGGATGAACATGGTGATGCGAGGAAGGCAGTCGACGTTCTGCGGATTGCTGGTGATATTGCTGACGACGACGATGCGAAGGTCGTTAGTACGGATCACGTCGATAAAGCAGTCAAGCGTGCAGAGATCAATCGAGTCAAGGAGACGATTGAAAGTACCCCACCGCAATCTAAACTCGTCCTCTACACTCTTGGTCGCTTGACTGGCTCAAACAACCGCCGTTTCCGCACCTCTGGTATCTACAGCCAATACGAAACGACCTGCGGTGACGTCGGTGCTGATTCTCTCTCGTATGATCGAGTGAGTCAGATTCTCAGCACGCTCGCGCTAATGGGAATCTCTGAATCTCATCAGATTGGTGGCGGACATAAACAGGGTGTCTATCTGGAACACCAGCTTGTTAAGGACAAGGATGTAGTAATGAAGGCAGTTGTAGAGAGCGATGAACGGTTGTCAGAACTTCACAACGGAACCTACGAAATTTAATCAAGCATCAGAGGGTTTGTTCACCTACCAGCCTTGTACTGATGCTCATTCCGAATCAGGGGTGTCAAATATTCGGAGAGGTGAACAAGCTCACTTCGAATCAGGGGGGTTATTCGCGAAAGAACCAGACTAGCTAATCGACTGGATTGACCGGTTCTTTATACTTCGAGCGAACCTTCTCCCCTCCCCGCCACTGCCAGTGGTAACCTATCCAACCTGAAATACCGCCCGACGATGTAGGCGACTGCCTCGGTCTCAACCTCGTGTTTCGATCGCTCGATTTCGTCGGTTACATCTGAGTGGAAGGTTGCGTAAGCAACCTCGTGAATAAGCGTCGCTGCGAGATCGACCGGATTTGTGCGGGCTTTCGCCTCGACGACTGGTTGGAGAATGTCGCCATGCACCTACTCGTCAGCATCGACGATACGAACTGTCACGTCGATATCAGCGGCTGGTGTGTCTCGTGGATCCATGTGTACGCCTCTACTGACTTTCGGAGCAAAAGGAGTCACGCGAACGCGAAGTAGAAGAACCGCAGGCCGAAATTCTTTGAGGTCGTCGCAGCCATGAAGCGCTTGATCGATTTGTAGCCGTTCTCGATTTCCCATCTGTACCCGTACTCCGTGAGATGCCCGGTTCCCCTATTCGTCATGAACACCGAGTACTGCCGATGATCGGTGTGTTCGGAATTCTCTTTGCGTCGGTAGATTAGCGTAGTCGAGTGCCACTCGTTATCGCCGAGATGTAGCTTCCGGTCGGTCTCGTACCGGTCCTTGTCACGCTGGAGTAATTGTTTGGCCTGGGCTTTCTCGCTGGTCTGCATCCGTTTCGGGACGACATAGGACAGCCCGCGTTGACTCAGCATCTCTAGAATGTGCTGGCTGTCGAATTCCCGGTCCATCAGCACGTTATCGACGTGAACGAGGGTCTCTGTCGTGTCCAAGAGGTCCTCGACGATTTCCTCGCGCGTATCGCCTTTCCGGACTGGGCGCGCATCTAAGACGATTGGGACGGCATTCTCGACCAGTTGGACTGTCGCCCACTGGTAGGCGTATTCATCGGTTTTCTCCTTCGTCCCGATAATCTCGTCTTCGTGGCCGGATCGATCGCCGGTGAACGGGTCGGACTCGGTAATATCGATGGCGACGATGCCGGCCTGGAAGAACTGTTCTGTCTCTGCGACCCGGTCCAGCAGTCGACTCACCGCCTGTCGGTACATCTCGCGTATCTGCTTGATCGAAAGATCCCGGAGATGCTCGCGATGGGCGTGGCCGAGCGGCGTCCGCTCCCGATTGGACTCGTGAATGAAGCTCCGAGCGCCTTCGTTGACGGCAAGGTTCTCTCGAAGTCCGAGATAGGTCTGGAGATCCCAGTAAGCGTTCTCGTGGATCTCACAGCCCTCACCACGGTCCAGTGTGAACGCTGGGAAGGCAACATCGCTGACGCGATTAGTGACTGTCTCGGCCTGCTCTAATACGGTCTGTTCATCGGGGTTCGGTTCCGTACGCTCGTCACGGTGTCCACGGTTCTGTCGGTCTGGCTCACGCAGGACTGTGACGCCTACATTCTGGGCTTTGATGAGGATTGTTTGCGCTGCCGTCTCGACGGTGTCTTGGAGACCAGCCGTAAACCGATGGTGCCAGCTGCGCCACAGGGTAGATTGGTTCGGCACCGAGTCCAGACTGATCTGTTCGCAGAAATCGGGGTGTTGGGTGAGATATTCGACGAGGGCGATCTCGTGGTCCCAGCCATGGCATTCTTTCAGCAGGAATAAGCGAAACAGTGTCTCCATCTCGTAGGTCGTCGAGCCTGCATACCGGTCGTGGGCATCGAACTGGACGTATGCGAGCGGCACTGCGTGGACGAATTGATCAACGCTCTCGTGATCGTCATGCTGGAACCAGGTTTCCGCAACGAGGCGAACATCCGATTCCAGCGCTGGGAGGGATGAGCGATCGAATAGCGGGCTCGACTCGTACATGGGCCAGTCGGCGTAGGATCGCTGGGCAATCTGCCGGAAGACAGTGCGGCGAGACTCACGTGTTGGGGCCACGGCAGGCTGGTGGCGACGACACACTCAAGTATTCGTCCAACTGCTCAGTACAGCGGGAGCATCGCTCACTCGGTGAACCCGCCACCCCCTTCGGGGTCGGCAGGTTCCGCCGGATTAGCGACAACTGATTTAGCCTTAGCGACCGAAAAACGGGGGAAGTGACTGAAATCCGAAGTTACAATACTCCGTCTCTTCGCTTTTTACGGCAATAACGTAGTCGTCGCTGTCGGGTCTAACGAAACTACAGAGTCGACATCTCTATTGACGCTGTGAATCTGGTCCCGGCTTGGTCTTTGATCCATCTGGTGGAACTCCGGGCCAATCCTGTATTGGATGAAGTCCGAAATTTTTCTACATGAGAAAATATTATACGATATACTGGCGGATAAGGAGACACAATGGAGAGCGTCGACCCGACGACGGAGTCACAAATCGAGAGTTTCAATCCACACGACGAAGCAGCAGTCGAGGATCGAATAAAATGTGCGAGCCATCGCGAACGCCGGCGGCGTCACCGTGAGCTACTTCGAGTGGCTGCAGGACATCAATCGCCGGAAGTGGTCCCTCGAACGCGTCCGTGAGGAACTGGAGTCGGAGATGCTCTCGGCGTGGGCCGACGTCCGTCGTGAGTTCGAATCTCGCGACGTGACGTGGCGCGACGCGGCGTACATCGTCGCCCTCGCGCGCGTCGCGGAGGCAAAGAGTACGCGCGGTCTCTGGCCCTGACCCACCCAATCTGATCGGCGAAAGCACGACTGGAGGCGGCTAATCGTACTGGACGACGTTTTGCAGGGATGGACTCTCTGCCTCGCCGAGAAGCGACCGGACGTTGCCGGCGAGAATCGAGGCCAGCCGGGACCAGTGTTTCGGCGTGTGGCCGGCGGTGTGGGGAGTCACGAGAGCGTTGTCGAGGTCCCAGAGCGGGTGGTCAGACGGGAGTGGTTCGGGATCGGTCACGTCGAGTGCCGCCCCGCGGATACCGTTCGTCCGGAGGGCGGCGACCAACGCGTCGGTCTCGACGACCGGGCCACGGGCGACGTTGACGACCACGCTCGACGGTTCCAGCGTTGCGAGCGCCTCGGCGTCGATCAGGTGCCGCGTCACGTCGGTCAGCGGACATGCGAGTACGAGATAGTCCGTCCGGGCGAGCGCCTCGTGGATCCCGTCGTAGCCGAACACGTCGTCGGTGGCCCCCCCTTTCTCCGGGGAGTGACGGACGCCGATGGTGTCAACGTCGAAACCGTCGAGGCGGTCGACGACGGCCGTGCCGACGGCACCAAGGCCGACGACGGTGACCGTCGACCCCCTCAGTTCCGTCGACTGGACGTGTTGCCAGACACCGCGCCGGTTTCGCTCCCAGCTCACGTGGAGTCGGCGAGCGAACGTCAGCAGGTACCCGAGTACCTGTTCGGCGATGCCGGGGGCATGGATACCGCTCGCGTTCGTCACCGTCACCTCCCGTTCCGCGAGCGCGTCGAGTGGGAGGTGGTCGGTTCCAGCGAACGTACAGGCGAACAGTTCCAGTTTCTCAGCACGGTTCAGCAGGTCCCGGTCGATACGGTTGCCGGTGACGACCGGTGCCTGCCGAATCAGATCACGCTCGGCGTCGGGCGTCCGGGCGAGCCTGACGGTGTACTCCGGGAGTCGAGCGTCGAGTTCGTCGGCGTAGTCACACATCCAGAGCCCTTCGGTTCCCTCCCGCAACACGACTACGTCCGGGGCGCTCCGGGACACGGTGTTACTCCCCGACCACCGGATACCCCGTTCGGAACGGTATCACCGGTGTGCCACCCGCGAACCTCCCAGTACTCGTGGGGTATCTCCGAGCCCGGACACGTCTATCGACGGACGACCGCCTACTGCATCAGGCATCACTCGCACGATACCGACGCTCGATATTAAAGCCAACCCGCAGATAGAACCCCGTCAGAATTTTATATATAAAATAGAATATCGCCTCTCCTGCTCGATATAGCACAACACCGGCCGAAGAACTGTAGAATTGACCAGTTAGAAAACTCTATCCGGCAATCCGTATAGTTCTTGTATTAGATGCAAAGTTTTAGTATATAGTGGGATATTGTTCTACTATGGCTGTAGAACGGGCGTTCGACGAGCTTCACTTCGCACAGGAGCCGACAGTCGAGACAGCGATTCCCGGACCGGAGTCGAAGCGGCTCATCGAACGACAGCAGGAGATAGACAGTAGCGCCGTCGCGTATCCCAAGGTCGTTCCGATAGCTATCGACGAGGCAAAGGGCGCGACGATACGCGACGCGGACGGGAACACGTTCCTCGATTTCTTCGCTGGTATCGGCGTGTTGAACGTCGGACACTCGAACCCGTACGTGCTGGAGGGCGTTCAGGAACAGACCGAGAAGGTCGCGCACACGATAGATTTCCCGACTGAGGCTCGGCTGGATCTCATCGACGCACTGAACGACATCGCGCCGGGTGCACTCCCCGACAACAACCGGGTCGTGTTCGGCGGCCCGACGGGCAGCGACGCCATCGAAGCGACGATCAAACTGGCCAAGTACAACACTGGCGGCGACGGACTCATTGCGTTCCGTGGTGGGTACCACGGCGGGAGCGCCGGCGCACTCAGCCTCACGGCCGGCAAGAAGTACAAGGAGGACTACACACCGATGCTCCCGAACGTTCACCACGTGCCCTACCCCTACGCCCATCACCAGGGGCTGGATCCCCAGGAGGCCAGCACTCGGGCGCTGGAGAACGTCCGCGAACTCCTCGAAGATCCCTACAGCGGTCTCGCCAATCCTGCGGGTATCTGGATCGAACCGATCCAGGGTGAGGGCGGGATCGTCACGCCGCCGGAGGGGTTCCTCCCGGGTCTCAAGGAGATCGCCGACGACAACGGCATCCCGCTCATCGTCGACGAGATCCAGACCGGTTTCGGCCGGACCGGCGAGTGGTTCGCCAGCGACCACTACGACGTCACGCCCGATGCCATGCCAATGGCCAAGGCCCTCGGCGGTATCGGTCTCCCGCTGTCGGGAACGATGTACCACGAGGACCTCGACACGTGGGAAGCCGGCGGGCACGTCGGCACCTATCGCGGCAACGCACCGGCGATGGTCGGTGGCGTGCGCGCTATCGAGTTCATCCGGGACAACGACCTGCTGGCCCACGCGCGAGAACTCGGGGACTACATCCGCGACCGCCTGCGCGAATCCGCCGGCGAGAACGAACGTCTCACCGACGTGCGCGGTCGCGGCCTGTTCATCGGTGCCGAGTTCGACGACGGCGACGACCAGAGCGGGAAGGAACTCGTCGAAGCGATCCAGCGGGATTGCTACGAGAACGGAGTGCTGGTCTGGTCCGCTGGCCGCCACGGGAACGTCCTGCGGCTCATCCCCCCGCTCGTGCTCACACGGGAACAGGCCACCGCGGGGATGGACATCATCTGCGAGTCCATCGAGCAACACGCCCCCTGAACACCGTCTCAGACCCACTCCCCCGATTTCGACGACTCGAATTTCGAATGTCTGACCAGTATGTATTTATATGACGGATCGACCATTGAACGGTGTTCAGAACTCTCCCATGGATGAGAAAGATATTCGGATTCTGACTGCGATTGCCAGAGAGGGAACAGCCAGTCCGGAAGAGATCGAAGCCGTCACCGACATCCCGAAGTCGACGGTCCACTACAGGCTGAACCAGCTTCGCGAGTCCGGCGTCATCACCAACGATCTCTACGACATCGATCTGACGGAGGTCGGGCTTTCCATCACGCTCATCTCCGAAGTCTGGGCGGAGTTCGAGGAGGGATACCACGAGAAAGTCGGCGAGAAACTCGCCGAGGTCGAGGGGGCCAACCAGGTGTACTTTACGATGGGAGACACCGACTTCGTCGCCATCGCTCACGTCGCCAACCGGAAGATGGTCGAGTCACTCGTCGAGGACTACGAGGCCATAGAGGAGATCGAACGGACGTCCTCGAAGTTCGTTATCACGACGGTCAAAGACGAGCAGAACCCGCTCAACGACTTCGAGGAAGAGACACTGATCGACGCACTCACCGACTGATCGAACCCCGCGCTCGGTCGAATCGCCTCGGACGCGCCGATCAGATGACGTCCCGGTCGGCGAGTTCGCTGATCGTCTCCTCGTCGTATCCGAACTCGTCGAGGATCTCCTCGGTGTGTTCACCCAGCAGGGGCGGGTGCCGGTCGATCTCGGTGGGCGTCCGCGAGAAGTGCATCGGGCTCCCGGCCATCTCCACGGCTCCAATCGTGGGATGGTCGACGGTCTGATGCATGTTCCGGGCCTGTACCTGCGGATGCTCGAACACGTCTTCCATGTCCCGAACGCGACTGGCCGGGACTCCAGCTTCCTCCATCCGCGCGACGGCCTCGGCGGTTGTATACTGTTCGAATTCTCCGTCGAGGATCTGATCGAGTTCCGAGCGATTCGCGACACGGTCCGCGTTGACCGCGAAGCGCTCGTCGTCGATCAGATCCTCCCGGTCGAGCGCTCGGCAGAACTTCGGCCAGAGGTTCTCGGAAGCAGTGGCGACGACGACGTACCCGTCGCTGGTCTCGAACGCCTGATAGGGCGCGATGGTCGGGTGTTTGCTCCCCATGCGGCCCGGCGGGTCGCCGGTCGCGAAATAGTACGACGCCATGTAACTCATCCAGGCGACTTGCCCATCGAGGAGGCTCACGTCTACCTTCTGGCCGGTGCCGTCGCCCAGTTCCCGATAGAGCAGTGCCGCGAGGATGGCCTGTGTGGCGTACATCCCCGCTCCGATGTCCGCGATGGCGACGCCGACGCGGACTGGCGGTCCGCCCTCCTCGCCGGTGATGCTCATCAGTCCGCCCTCGGCCTGCATCATGATGTCGTAGGCCGGCCGGTCCTTCTGTGGCCCCCACTCGCCGTAGCCCGAGAGCGAACAGTAGACGAGTTCGGGATTGGCCTCACTGAGCGTCGCGTAGTCTAGCCCCCACTCTTCCATCTTCCCGACTCTGAAATTCTCGACGAGTACGTCGGCCTCGGACACCAGATCGCGGAACACCTCGCGACCCTCTTCGCTTGCCAGGTTCAGCGTCAGCGACCGCTTGTTGCGGTTGATGCTGACGTAATAGGCGCTCTCCTCGCCGTAGGTCGGCGGATGCCAGCCACGGGTCTGATCGCCGCCGTCCGGCCGTTCGACCTTGATCACCTCCGCGCCGAGATCGCCCAGTTGCATCGTGCAGAACGGCCCCACGAGGACCCGTGATGCGTCGAGAACGGTCAGGCCGTCTAGCGGCTGTTCGTCACCGTCGGGAGTGCGTGCTTCGCCGGTCATGGCTTATTCGTAGGCGGCGAATCCGGTGAGATCTTCGCCGAGGATGAGGGTATGGATGTCGTGAGTGCCTTCGTAGGTATAGACCGTTTCGAGGTTGGCCATGTGACGCATGGGGGAGTAGTCGGCGGTGATGCCGTTGCCGCCGAGGATCTCGCGGGCGATCCGCGATTGGTTACGGGCCATGCGGACGTTGTTGCGTTTGGCCATGGAGACGTGCTGGGGGCGCATATCGCCGCGTTCTTTGAGGTCCGCGAGGCGGTGAGCGAGTAGTTGGGCGAGCGTGATCTGGGTGGCCATTTCGGCGAGTTTGTCCTGCTGGAGCTGGAAGCGGGCGATGGGGGCGCCGAACTGCTCGCGGTCGGTGGCGTACTCCCGAGCGGTCTCGAAGGCGTCTCGGGCCGCGCCGACCGCGCCCCAGGCGATACCGTAGCGGGCTTGCGTGAGACAGCCCAGCGGGCCGCCCATCCCCTCCACCCCGGGGAGCAGGTTCCCCTCGGGGACGAACACGTCGTTGAGGCCGATTTCACCCGTGATCGAAGCCCTCAGCGATAACTTCTCAGTGATCTTGTTCGTCGAGACGCCATCGCGGTCGGTCTCGACCAAAAAGCCCCGGACTGGGGTGTCGGGATCAGTCTGGTCCCGCGCCCAGACGACGGCCACGTCGGCGATAGGGGAGTTGGTAATCCAAGTTTTCGAGCCGTTGAGGCGGTAGCCGCCGTCGGCGTCCTCGGCGCGGGTTTCCATGGCGGTGGGGTTCGAGCCGTGTTCGGGTTCGGTGAGGCCGAAACAGCCGACGGCTTCGCCACTCCCGAGTTTGGGGAGCCACTCCTCTTTCTGCTCTTCGGAGCCGTAGGCGTGGATCGGGTACATGACGAGTGCGCCCTGGACGCTAGCCATCGAGCGCAGGCCCGAGTCACAGGCCTCCAGTTCCTGCATCAGGAGGCCGTACGCTTTCTCACTGACGTTGGGCGAGCCGTAGCCTCCGAGATTGGGCGCGTAAAAGCCCATCTCGCCCATCTCGGGGATGAGATCTCTGGGGAAGGTGCCCTCGATCCAGTGCTCGCCGATGTCCGGCCGTACTGTTTCGTCGACGAACTCCCGGGCCGACTCCTGAATCATCCGCTCCTCTTCCGAGAGGTCCGCCTCCAGACCGTAGTAATCGAGCATCGTTACAGGGTACAGAACCGTATTTAATAATATTTTGGATTCAGTCCATATATGCGAGAATAAGTTGAATATTGTCTCACCAGAGGGTGGTGATTCGAGGATACTGCATATCTGAATGCGGGTTCGTGTCGCTGTTTAACCCCGTGAATCCGTTTGCTGGCGTGAATATAAATAGAACCTCCCGTTCTAAGATTGGAGTAGATTCATTCTAGGGTCCTATACTCGGATGAAATTCTATCCGAGGAAAAGTTTTAATATAGTACGGTATGCCACCACATGTGTGATGACACAATGAACCGTGCTGGTGTCGATATCGGCGGCACGTTCACCGACGTTATCGTGTTCGACGAAGAAAGCGGAGAGATCGAGGTCGCGAAGACGCCGTCAACGCCGGAGAACCCCGCGGAGGGGGTCATCAACGGCCTGGAGAAGTCCGAGACCCCCATCGAGGCGCTCGACTTTTTCTCGCACGGATCCACGGTCGGGACCAACGCGCTGATCGAACGCGAGCTTCCACGTATCGGATTGATCACGACGGAGGGGTTCCGCGACGTACACGAGATCCGGGACGCGACGAAAGAAGACATCTGGGACGCGTACGAGGACGTTGCGGACCCGTACGTCCAGCGACGCGATCGGCTCGGCGTGCCGGAACGGATCGACTACGACGGCAACGTCGTCGAACCGCTCGACGAGGAGCGTGCGAGAGAGATCGTTCGTACCTTCAAAAAGCGCGGCATCGATACCATCGCGATTTCCCTCATCAACGCGTACGTAAACGGTGTTCATGAGCGCCGGCTCGAGGAGATCGTACAGGAGGAGCATCCGGACGCGTTCGTCTGCACCTCACACGAGATCCTGCCGGAGATGTTCGAACACGAACGGACGAGTACGACGGTCATCAACGCGGCGCTCGTCCCCGTCGTCCGGGAGTACCTCACCGACCTCTCCAGCCAGCTCTCCGAGCGAGAGTATCACGGTGACGTGCTGGCGATGCACTCCGGCGGTGGCGTGATGACAACCGAGGCAATCGCCTACTACGCCGCCCGCATCGCCAACTCCGGTCCCACGGCGGGCGCTATCGCGAGCCAGCACATCGCCGACCAGTGCGGCTTCGAGAACGCCATCGGCTTCGACATGGGCGGGACCAGCGCCGACGTCTCCCTCACCCACGAAGGCGATATCGAGATGACCGACGAGTGGGCCGTCGAGTACGGGTATCCCATCATGTTCCCGTCGACGGACATCGAGACCATTGGTGCCGGCGGCGGATCCATCGCCTGGATCGACGACGGTGGCTCGCTGCGCGTCGGTCCGAAAAGTCAGGGTGCCGATCCCGGCCCGGCCTGCTATCTCCGGGGTGGCGATAAGCCGACGACGACCGACGCCAACGTCGTCCTCGGATGGGTGGACCCGGACAAGTTCCTCGGCGGCGACATGGACGCGACCGCGAAACCGGCCCGGAACGTGATCGAGCGCGACATCGCCGACCCGCTGGGTCTGGACCTCACCGAAGCGGCGTCCGCCATCGAGCGGATCGCCGTCGCCAACATGTGCAACGCGGTCCGTCTGGTATCGACCAGCAAAGGATACGACCCGCGTGACTTCCCGCTCGTGGCCTTCGGCGGGGCCGGTCCGCTACACGCGGCCCACGTCGCGCGCGAGATGAACATTCCTAAGGTTATCGTTCCCCCGTACCCCGGCATCAACTCCGCACTGGGTTGCTTGCTGGTCGACGTCGAACACGACCTCTCTCAGACGTTCATCGCCGACGCGACCGACGACGTCGTCGACGATATCGAGGCGGACTTCGCGGAGATGGAGGAGGAGATCCACGAACGGCTCTCGGAGGAGGGCGTCGAGGACGAGCAGATCCGGATGGAGTACGAGATCAAAATGCGCTACGCGGGGCAGTGGCGGTCACTCGACGTCGTCTGCTCCCGTCCGATCCGGAGTATGGACGAGATCCGGGCGAAGTTCCACCGCCAACACGAGCAGAACTACGCCTACTCCGACGAGGAACAGCCGGTCGAGATCTACGGGCTGCGCGTCACGGGCCGCGGTCTCGTGGAAAAACCGTCCTTCCCGGAGGTCGAACCGGCCGATGCGGCCGATGCCCGCCGGGAGACCAGAGAGGCGTACTTCGACGACGCTGGCGAGTACGTCGAGACGGACGTCTACGACCGCGAGCGATTAGGGGCCGGCGCGACCTTCGAGGGACCGGCCATCGTCGAACAGATGGACTCCACCGTCGTTGTGCCGCCGGCGGCGACGGCGGAAGTGGACGAGACGGGCAACATCATCATCACGGTGTAAACATGGCAACGACAGACCCACAGACTGATATCGACCTCGACCCGGTTACCTTCGAGGTGCTCCGGAGTTCGTTCCGGAACCTCGTCGACCGAATGGCAGAACAGATCCAGCGGACCTGTTACTCGTTCGTTATCTACAACCGCGACTTCAGCAACTGCCTGAACGACGCGGAGGGGAACACGGTGATGCAGGGCTCGAAGGACATTGCCGTCCACGTCGGGACCCTCCATTACACCTGCAAAGAGACCCTCGAGTACTTCGAGGGCGACATCCAACCCGGCGACGTCTACATCGTCAACGATCCCTACCTCGGCGGGACTCACATCAACGACGTCCGCATCATGCGGCCGGTGTTCTACGACGACGAACTCATCGCGGTCACCCAGTCCAACGGACACTGGGCGGACGTCGGCGGTCCAGCACCGGGATCGTTCAACATCGACGCGAACAGTCATTTCGCCGAGGGCCTGCGCATCCCGCCGATGAAGATCTGGGAGGCCGGCGAGTTCCGGGAGGACGTCGCGAACTTCATGACGACGAACATGCGTCTCTCCGAGGATCGCCTCGGGGATCTCCGCGCGCAGGCCGAGGCGACCCGCATCGCCGAGGAGCGGCTGATTGAACTCGTGGAGAAATACGGCGTCGACACGGTGATGACCGCCTTCGACGAGTCGAAGGACTACGTCGAGCGGATCATGCGCAAACAGATCAGCGATCTGCCCGACGGTACCTGGCGGACACAGGACTACATCGACGCCGATCCCGACAAGGAAGAAGGCCTCGTCACCGTGGACGTCGAAATGACCATCGACGGCGACGAAGTTCACTACGACCTGTCCGGGTCGGACGAGTACATCGGCAACTTCCTCAACGCCACCTTCGGTACGTCCTACTCGGCGGTCATCGCCGGGACGAAGATGTTCTTCCCGGACGTGCCACTGAACTCCGGCATGTACCGCGTCGTCAGTGCCGACCTCCCGGAGGGGACCGTCGTCGACGCGCCGGAATCGGTCCCCGTGACGGGATCGGTCGCCGGGACGTACGAGAAGGTGATGAACGCGATCTTCGAGCTGTGGTCGGAGGTCCTGCCGGAACGGGCGATGGCGTGTTCGTTCAACCTCGAGTATCTGCTCGCGGGCGGGACGGACAAACGCCCGGGACACGAGGGGGCGGAGTTCGCGTGGTACGACTGGATGGCCGGTGGCTGGGGCGGCCGCGACGGCAAAGACGGAGCCTCGGCGACCGCACCGGTGTTCGGTGCCGGCCTCGCCGTTCAGTCGCTGGAGGGCCAGGAACGGGACACGCCACTGCTGACGTCACAGCACGAGATCGTCACCGACTCCGCCGGCCCCGGCGAGTACCGCGGCGGCTGTGGACTCCGCAAGGGCGGACGGATGCTTGAATGCGAAAACAGCGTCATGTCGTACTGTTCGGACCGCGCCCGCTCGATCACGTGGGGAATCAACGGCGGCCTGCCGGGGATCCCGCACGGCGTCTCCCTCACCCAGGACGGCGAAACCACTGAGATGGGTACGGTCTTCTCGAACCACCCCGTTGGCGAGGGGGACGAGTTCGTTCGCCCCTCCTCGGGCGGCGGCGGATTCGGCGATCCGCTCGAACGCGATCCCGACGCGGTGCTGGAGGATGTGAAGGACGATTACGTCTCCGTCAAGCGTGCCGCCAAGGACTACGGCGTCGTCATCGAGGAGATCGACCCGGAACTCTGTGAGTACGAGATCGACCGGGACGCCACCGAAGAGAAACGCGCGTACATCCGCGACAACCGGCGGGAGTGGCTCGAAGCCAACCCCGAGACCGTCGTCGAGCGGTACGAAGACGGCGAACTCACGCGACTGGATCTCATCCGCCGTTACGGCGTGATCCTCGACTGGTCCAGCGGCGAACTCCTTGAGAACACGACCGAACAGTTCCGCGAGATGCTCCGGGACCGCGCCGCGAGCGACTGGTCCTGATCCCCGGCGTCGCATTCAAAAGGAATCGCGGACCACGGAACCGCGATCTGACGACGTGGGATCCCGCCCGCTCGTCTTCTTCATCGCCCCCGATCACCGGAACGACTTTCGATCACGTGATATAACTGAACGAATTCCTCTTTCCACTCAGTCGGTGTCGCATAAGCTCCCATACGAACGATTGTGCCGTCTACAATCCCGGTGAGAAACTCCCCACCCCTGTCGAGGTAGTTGCTTTGATCATCTCGAAGATCTTTATCTGGAATGTCTGGCTCATACTCTGGAGTCGTGGCCATTGCAATGCCGTTCAACTCCCGGATACGCTCGCCATCACCGGAGTGAAATCGGCGGGTCTCGACGGCGGAGTTTCCTTTCTCCGACATGGGAATCCCATGACATCGGAACAGGTTAAATTGGTTGGTAGGGTTATAGGAACACGCATAGTTCCCCTTGACGCTGGTCAATACGCAGATATACTGAGCAAGAGTTCCAATCGCAAAACCGGATAAGAAAAGTGTCTCCAAACCCGGCTCCAGAGATCCTGAGTAGTTGTAACGGTGCAATTGGCCATCCTGCTATTTTTATTTAGTACCATAAATACCAATAGTGGTGGGCGTATTCGTAGGGATACCACTAATGGAGCGAGATGACTTCGACGAGGCAGCGCCCGGTGAGATCGTTCCCACGACGACATCGAAGGGGACATATTCGGCGTTCCGGCCTGACCCACTTCCCCCCTCCATCAATACTGAACAGCTCATTACACCGCTGGCAGAAGCGACACAAGCCCTCGGCCGACTCCACGGCATCGGTCCACGTGTCGGCTCGAGAGAAATTCTTATCGAGCCGTTCATTCGAAAAGAAGCGCTGGAATCCTCCCAAATCGAGGGGACACATGCTACTCTCTCGGATATCTACGCCTATGAGGCCGGACAGGAAGATCTCATCGACGAAGACAGACAGCAGGGTACCCAAGAAGTCGTGAACTATCTGCACGCGCTGACGCACGGATTGGATGCGATCACAGCTGGCGATCCAATCACCGTCGAATTGCTATGCGAGATGCACGACCGGTTGCTTTCGGGTGTCCGTGGCGATGAGGCAGACCCAGGGGAACTCCGTACGACGCAGAACTTCATCGGCAGTACGCCATACATCCAAGACGCCAGGTACGTGCCGCCACCACCGAACGAGATTCCTGACTTACTCGAGGACCTGCTCGAGTATGCGAACCAAGAGACGAATCTGCATCCACTTCTCCGAATCGGGCTGATCCACTACCAGTTCGAGACGATTCACCCGTTTCTCGATGGGAACGGACGACTCGGGCGGCTATTGATCAGTCTCCTCCTGCAACGTGACGGTCTCTTGCCCGAGCCGTATCTCTACCTGAGTTCCTATTTCAACGCACGACGGTCAGAGTACGTCGATCATCTCTTGGCTGTCAGTCAACGCGGTGACTGGGAAGAGTGGCTCCTGTTTTTCCTGCGTGGCGTGCAGTCGCAAGCAGATGAGGCCCATCAGCGGGCCAACCTGCTAGTCGACCTCCGAGAGGACTATCAACAGCGCTATCAGAGCGAGCGATCTGAGAATATCCTCGAACTGGTGATGCGGCTCTTCGAAGATCCGTATCTGGACGTGAATACGGCGGCCGACTGGTTGGATGTCGAATACAGCACAGCCAACCGACTGATCGGACAGCTCGAAAATGACGGAATACTCGAAGAACTCACCGGGAAAGACCGGAATCGGTTCTACCGGGCGAGCGAAGTCTTCCAGATCATCAACAAGCCGATCGACCAACTCTGAACGAATGAGCACAGAGGGTTTGAGGCATATGCATTGAGATGGCCAGTCTCAACTACCAGTGAAAGAAGCAACGGTACCGTTCTGGCTCTATTGCGGCTATTTTCAGCGGAAGTATCGTTCTCGAATCACGAGGAGAGACGGTAACACGGTGACACAGCTAACGAACGCGAAAATGATGCTCAACCCAGTGACGAGGCCGAATCGGTGGAGTGGTGGGGAGAGTGCGAGTGCGAGGACGCCAAAGCCCGCTGCCGTCGTCGCTGCACTCCCTAGTAGCGCACCGCCAGTCCCAGTGACTGCAGCGAAAAGCGACTCGTCTAGCGACGTTCGGCGCTCACGCTCGTCGATAAATCGTTCCCCGAGGTGGATGCTGTAATCGACGCCGAGGCCAATCGCCAAACTGGTGATGACGACGGTCTCGCTGTTGAATGGGATGTCGAGCAGTGCCATCGTGCCGAGCAGCCATGCGAGTGCGAGGAGGACGGGGACGAGCACCACAATCGCAAGCCCCGGCGCTCGGTACCGCCACCAGTACAGGCCAAGGAGGAACGTCAGGATCACACCCAGCGTTACGGTGAATCCTTCGACGAGCGTCTCGAACAGGGCACTTTGGACGACAGCGGTAATGACAGGTCCACCCGTCGCAACGGCTGTTACCGGTGCGTTCGCTTCGATACCCGTCGTGACCTCTCGCATGTCGGTGGCAATCGATTGGGCGGCCGCGTCGGTCTTCACACCGACGAGCAACCTAGCTGTCGCATACGATCCGTTCTCGGTCCGATAGAGGACTGTCGACGCCCGGTCGGGAGCAGCGTCATACACGAGGTCGTAGACCGACGCGATGTCCTCGTCTGGGAGACCATCACCATCCGAGTCTCGTGCATCAATCGCAGCGGCAACCGTCTGATTCTCAGCCGCGACCGAACGGAGGACAGTTGCCGGACTCTCGACGACGGCTGTGCCGCCCGATTGCATGGCGATCGCTCCATTCCGATTCATATACGAAGATGAATTGTCGGTCGCAGTGAGTACTGACGGTGTGGTCACGTTCCCGCGTATCAGTATCTGGGCCTCAGATCCCTGCCCGCGTAGTTGAAAGTTGTCACTCAGGTACGCGAGATTTTCTCGGACATCGTACTCGGCTGGCGCGAACGGTTCCGGGAGCGATTCCATCCACTCTGGGGCGTCCTCCGGGAGAAAGTCCGCTTGGTTGAACTCCGTATCCAAGCCGGTCGCACCGTAGGTCCCTGCAGAAGCCAACAACAGTGAGACGACTAGAACGGCGATCGGTGCACGTCGTGAGAGGGCCGCAATGCTTGAGAGCGTACGGCGAATCGGTCCTGAGCCGACGCCGAACGCTGTCTGCTGTCGGTCACGGCCGATTCGGGAGAGGAGTCGTTCGACTTCGAATTTAACGGCTGGGACGAATGCCGCAAAGACGAGGAACATCGCGACGATGCCAGCGGCGCTCAGGAGCGCGAAGTCCTGTATCGACCCGAGCGGGCTGACGTAGTTCGAGAAGAAGCCGATGCCAGTCGTGAACGTAGCAGCAGCCAGCGCAACGACGACACCAGCGATTCCCGCCCGCATCGCAGTAGTTGGATCCCGTTGGCCATCGGACTCGGGATCGGTCTCGTGATCCCCTGTTCTTGCCTCGCGATAGCGCATAATGATGTGGAGAGAGTAGTCGATACTTAGTCCAATGAGCAAGAATGGGACGGCGATGAGTATCGAACTGGACGGGATTCCGAGCCAGCCCTGAATACCCTGGAGCCATACCATCACCACGCCGATCCCGAACAGGCTGATGAGCACGTCGGCAATGTCGCGGTACGCGATACTGAGGACAACGAGCAGAAGGACGAGTGCAACGGGGATGATGATGAGGAAGCTGTCTCCGATGGCCTGTGAGGACGCCTCGTCGATGATGCCCTGTCCGAAGACGAACGCATCGTCGAAGCGCTCGTCGACTAGTGAGGCGATAGCTACTTGCGCATCGTACGCCTCTTGGGGCGTTCCGCTAGCGCCGCCGTGTTCGTTAGATTGGAAGACAAGTGTCAGTCTCGCGTCGGCGCTCGTTGCGCCGGGTTCGTGGTCCGACGGCAGGAACGCAGTCGGGTCACGGCTAGGGGTGGTCGAATCCGAATCGAGTACTCGTGCGAGTATTGCATTAACCTCCTCGTCTGAGTGCGACTCAAGCACCTCGATCTGTTGGTCGAGTGTCGGCGCTGGTGGCTGCTGGTTCCGACCGGTGGATGCCGTGTCATGTGTCCCGTTTTCAGCCGCTTGTACTTCGAAGTATGCCGTCGTCGCCACCATATTCTCGAGACCGCGGAAGTCCGACTCCGTTCGTAGCGTCGTATTGATGGATTCGGTCTCACGTATCTCTTGCTGGAGTTGGAGACTCTGCAGTAGTGACTCACGGGTGAGGACATCTTCACCTTCGTCTTTGACGATGATCTGTGTAACCAACGTATCGTCCGTTTCGTACGTCGATTCAATCTCCTCGAGTGCTGTCTGCTCTTCGGAATCAATGCCTGTCTGACCAATCGCACCGTCTTCACTGGTGCCGACCGCCGCGCCAGCGCCGACGATTGCCGTGAGGACAAGCAACAGGGCGATAATGAGTTTGCTCCGCGAGATGAGCGTGTCCGCGTATCGAGACGGTAAATTCCGTTTCATTGATCACCGACACCGCTTTGTATTCGGGTGAGCTTTGGCGTTGAGGTGGGCTGATGGACTGGTGTATGGGACTCGCTCATTGTTACACTCTCCGTGTGTGCCTCATAAGGAACGATGGAGGCCTCCCATAACGTGGGACAACCGCGAAGTTCGGTTGGCCTATAGAAGCGATTTTGTAACGAGATAACTGAACAGGTCACTCTGAATGAAGCACGCGGCGCGGGTAGGCTGTCTGGGATGCTATCTGAGCAGTTCCAACCGAATGAATAGCAGCGGCTACTGACCGTAGAGTCCGTATATCATGACGAGGAAGCCGCCACAAGCGATGAGGCTCTCGAAGAGCATTCCTTGGACGCTCGGAATGCCGAAGATGTGGTGGAGAATCCCGACCAGAAACGTCCCGATGGTGATGACCATGAGGCCTACTGCGAAGTACTGGAGCCCCTCGATCTGTGTTCGTTGATAGGCACGATAGGCTAATAGGGAGACGACACCCCCGAGGACTAACGCGGCGATTTTGACGATGCCGAGTAGGATTATAATACTGTCCGTCATGATTCTTTTTTCATCTCTGACCAGAACGTCGCCATACGGTCCTCTGCATCCTCGTCTGGTCGTTCGACGGAGACGGTGAATTCGTCGTCGTCGTCAATGCTGATCGAGATATCCGTGAAATCCCGTTCGTACAATGTGGCGTTCGGTCCGTCACGTCGGACTTCAGTGTACTCTTTGACGAGAGCTGCGTCACGGAGTCGCTCGAGTTTGCGATACACTGTCGAACTCGGCAGCTCACACTCGTTGCAGAGTTTGGTTGCGGATTTCGGCTCACATAACGCCGTGAGTATCGTTCTACATTTACTGTCCTCGAGCGATTGGAGGACTACTGAAACGGGCGGATCGTCGTCATCCGTCGAGGGCCCCTGGACCATGTCGGTGGCTGTGTGAGTCGTGTTCGACCGTGATGGAATGAGCGAGAGCCGGTTTGGGTCGATGAATTCCTCAGTCATTCGAATATCGCCTTCTCCAGTTCGTCTCGACTTGGAGACGAGTACGCTGTCAGTTAGCTCTGTCTTGCAACTATGGGTGTATAGAGGTACCGAGTGTTCCCAGATTGTTGGACTAGCAGGATGTCCGATACGCAACTGGTTAGGAGTCTATGACGAATTCTGCTCTGATCTCCGCCGCTCGGTCTCCAATCCCACATTCTGGGACACTTCCATCGTTGTTTATCTACTGCTGTCACAGATTTGGGTGGATAATGGCTAGATACCGTTACTGGACGAAAGAACGAAACGAACTCACTATCCTCGAGGCTGATGAATCTGCTGACGACGGCTCAGCTACTGGGCAAAAAACCCATCTGGAGACGGAGGGTCAGTGATGGCGACGATGCTTGACGTTGTCATGACTACCCACACTATTTTTGCTGCGCTGTGGACCGGCGGCACACTCTTGGTTGCAGGCGCTGTGCTCCCTGCCGCTCGTAGAGAACTGCTTGGAGAGAAGGCGTTGGCTCTTATCGGCCGTCGATTTTCGTATCTCACGATCGCCTCGGTGCTGCTACTGCTGTTTACTGGTGGTCATCTCGCAGGGACTCTATACACCGTTGAGACACTTCAATCGACCGGGCGAGGGCATCTCGTCCTGACGATGGTCGGCCTGTGGCTTCTCCTTCCACTAGTGCTCTACGGCGGCTTCCGCCAGCTAACCGGTCTTCCACCAGAAAAATCGGTAGCAACTGCAGCGTCGGAGGCGCGACCGTGGTTTCTGATTGCGAGTATTATTTCGATAGCACTCCTCATCGTAGCGGGCCTCCTATGAATTGATTCAGCGTTCGCTACCGGAGTCATTTGAACGGTCAGAGCTGGATGGATCTGGTATCATTATCTCGATTAAGCCTTCTCGGCTGGGTATGGACCGTATCAGGGCGTTCTGCACACCTAGCACTCCCACATCGGCTGGCCGATCCACTCATCGTCAGGCACGGCTTCGTATTCGGTGAATCGATGCTCGGTCTTCCGGTTGCACGCCCGACACTCGAGGTGCTCCCTGTTCGGGCTCTTGTGTCGGGGGATCCCGGTCCTGGCGTCGGTGACGGATCGCTGGGATGCAATTGCCGGAACCACCCAGACATCGTCGTCTGCATCCTCAAGGAAGGTCACGAGACTGCCGTGTTGAACAGCGACCTCTGAACCAAAGTGACGCGACAGTAGTTTTGAGACCACCATTGCCAACAGCTTATACGTCGAATCAAATCGCGACCTTCCACAGATATACGCTATTCTCCAGAACAGGGTTTTCTGTTTGTTGAATAGCTTCTAAATGGTGGTTAGAGTGGCTCACAGAGCTTTTCTATGTTGATAATGGCGAACATGAGGACAATTTCACGGAACTGTCGATACCAACCCAGCGCTCGCACAGCATCGCCGAGCGAGCGCTTCGTTGTTGAGTACGAGGTTTCGGCCATCCAGTGCTGAGAGTAGCCGTTTTCCTGAATGAGCGCGTTGTGTCCCTTCGTGACCAATCTCAATCCACGCTGTAAGATCAGCGATTCGACACCGAGCGCGTAGAACTCGTACTTGGTGTGCCAGTTCTGGAAGGCTTTGTCGGCAGCCACGGACAGCAGGTCGTCCGCGTTCCGGCGGCCCTGTCTTCGTATCGCATTTCCACCCAGCCGAGATATGTACGCCAAGAACGGCAAAAGACTCTACATAGGTTAATATTGAAATTTCAATGTTTGAGTACTGTTACTGAATATCTGACAACAGTACGACGAGGCAGCGCGTCGGTCGAAGAACGTGCTGTCGAGAGTTGCATGTCCAGACTGTGGAGGTTGCTGCGCTGAAACGCGCAGCAACGCCCGCACTACCCACTTTTTCAGTCGATCACACGACTTGTAGATCGTGCTGTAGTCTGGCAACTCGTCTCGATCAAGGCCAAGAGCGTCACGAATCCTTGTCATATACTTCAGCCAGTTCGACGTTTCACGGCAGCTGTGGCCGTCTCCGAGTCAAAAACAGTGCAGAACCACGTGTACCCAGCGGCGAACCCGCCGCTCTTCCTCAATTACCAGCCGTCATGGATTATGACCGAGTTAGGAAGCCGGTCTTTCTCCACTTTTGTATTACAGTTCCTGCACCTTGCTTTCCCTTGATCCGCCCAGCTGTAATCCTCCCAGTGATACTCTGGGCCATTGTTGTGTGGACATTCATCGGGAACCTCTCTCGGCACCTGCCAACTCTCGTATCCAGTATACCCATCATCAAACACATCCTCAGGGGAGCTATTTCCAGAGTTCTTCTTCTCATCCCTTGATGGAGGATCTGGTACTTTAGGTATGTCATCACGGTCAAACGAGCCTAAGAAACCCATATTGTCGTACAGGAAACGGGTTCGAGTATTGCTGTAAGTCCGGTTGATCCTGCACCGAGCACAGAACTTGAAATCACCCATGTTCTTCCGCTCTTTCTCTTCATCGTATTTGTTACTGGATTCCGTGATAACTGAAGTAACTGTACTGAGTAGCTTGGCCAGCTGGTGATCCGAATAGTACTGGACCCTGTGATGTGAACCGTGTACTGGTTGACGGTGAACGTGACTGTGACAGGGTCGGACCGGATGAGCGTATCCAGTGCTTCGGGATAGATGTAGTCGTAGAGAGTCTAGGTCTGTTGGGTCCTCTTCTTATAGATTGGCAAGTGCGTTGACAACGGCAAGGCTCGGTGGATGTTCTGATTCGTATTCAAACGGAGTATCAGGGCTGTCGCTGCCGGTCATTGCCTCGAGCCTCCACTATTCTCCAGATTATGTTTCACCACGACAGGCAATCTCTGATATTCATCATCAATTCAGTAAATAAACCCACTCAAACATATAGTCTTTAGAACATACGATTGAACAAAAACATGTCATAGGCAGCCGAAGAATCTTCACTATTTTCGATTATAGTTGAAGGGATCTGTTGAAACCCTTAAAACATGATAGCTTTGATACCCGTTGCGGTCAGTACAGGTCCTGTAGTGACCGTTGGGGAGAAAAATATATCGGAAGACGATGATCGTCTCAGAACCTGAAGAAGATACGGACTTATAATCTGCTCCCAGTGATAGCGAGTGATGCAGTGTCCACGTGTCCGGGTTGGGGTGGTGGCCATCCTTCAGCCGGTGCAGGCTGAGACGCGCAGTTCGATTCTCGCACCTGGACTCTTTGTTGGCTGTAGAATACATCTTCAAGAGCTACCACCTTCTGCCCACCTTTGTTACCCGTTCGCCGTGACTCTATTGGAATCCAGAGATTGCTTTAGTGGACTGAACCAGATGTACTACTTCTATGCGGAGTTTATTCACACATGATGTCTTCCAGAAAGACACTCATCGCAGTTGGATTGACTCTCCTGTTGTTGGGCAGTATAGTTGGTCCAGCAGCAGCGCATGAAACGCAAAACGTCGAAGGGTACGAAATCACCTTCGGCGGTGCGGAGGAGCCGCTTATCACGGGCGAACGGATGTGGTTAGAGTTCGAGATCGTCGATAACGAGACGGGAGAACCGGTCACAAATCAATCCAAGAACCTGACTGCCTCCGTGCAAACCCAAGGAAGTGACAAAACTGCTCTCGAACTGAGCGAGAAACACGGTGAACCCGGTGTGTATGAGGCACCAGTGATCTTCACGGAAGCCGGCAATTATACTGTCCATCTCGAAGGGGAGATCAATGGAACGCCGGTTCACACACACTTCCAGAAAGAGGTTCAGGATCGAGATACACTGAAATATCCTGCTCCTGATGCCCAAGCTACAGACGACGGGAACACCTCTCAGTCCGAGGAGAACCAGACCGAGCAGGCTGGCTTTGGCTCGCTTGGCGTTGTCATCGTTGGGCTGGCTGGCGTCGCGGCTGGCGGGGTCTACCTCTTGGGCCGTCACCGCTAACCCAGCTCGCCGCTGGTCTGCCTCCACCTCGTCAAGATTCGCGCTCGCGTAGCGTCGCTAAATCGTCGGTGACATCCTGTCTGGATACCCGCGGCGACTCAGAACTCTGTTGTGCTTGGAGCTTATAGGCCCGTTCGACGTATCCCTTCTTGTTAGCGAGCAAGATCAAACCTGTATGTGTGAACATATATGAATCCATGTTCTCTGGATTTGTCTTGCTGAAATGTACGCCGTACTGTTCCTGAACGACTTCTTTGGCGCGGTCCTCATCCTTAGGTCGCAGGAAATACCAGTTGCCGTTGTCCATTTCAATACGGTGCTTATCGGCCCACTGTCTAAAGGCGTTGGCGTTGTCTCTGGCAGGATCGAACGTTGTCTCAACGAACGATACCTGATCGCCGAATCCCTCTTCGCGTGCGAAATCCTGTGTCTGCGCCAAGATGCTGGTCAGACGTGGACACATAGTGTTGCAGGTCGTGAAGGCGAACGTCAGCAGAAGATCCGTTTCAAAGTCAGCGGGAACTGAGACTTGTTGACCGTCCCGCAACGGTGCTGGTACCGTCACAGACGGGAGCGTATCGCCATGCGTCGGAAACGGAAGATTTGATGGATCATCAACTCTCTCCCACTCTTTCGCGTCCAGATACGTATTTTCGCCTGATCCACCGTCACTGCCGAACGTGCCTGTGCAACCGCTCAATCCGACTGCAATGCCAGAACCGAGCGCCGTAAGCAATGTTCGTCTCTGCATTGATACTGGTCGTTGCAGTCTCCGGCTAAAACCTTCTCTGGTACAGTCTTCGTATGTGCTTGGCCCGAATTGTTTTCTTCATCAAAATGTAGGAAAATTGTTATCCGTTCCTTTCGCGCATAGAGTGAGCGTGTTTTTCACGCTAAAATACATCTAAAGGATGGGATTTCAACAGAGCCAGTTGAAGATATGCTCGACGAGGTCATGGCAGCATTAGTGGATGAGCATCGTCGGGAGCTACTGATCACGCTCTCAAAGCATAATCCGCAGGCCGCGGTCCAGCCATCAGAAGGTGTACAGTTGGGAGATGAGCAGTTGGAGGTGCTCCAGGTCGAGATGTGCCACAACCATCTGCCCCGATTGGAAGACGCGGGATTCATCGAGTGGTAGAAAGAGCAGGACGTAGTCGTGAAAGGCCCAGAGTTTGATTAGATAGAACCAATCCTCGAGATATTCGAGGAGAATGTGGACGAACTGCCGGTCGAGTGGCCGTAATCAACTGTTTATGCATTGCGGACAGTAGAACGCTCGGAACCAGAGTGTGCTTCCTCTACCTTCTATTTTCGCGGGTACGTCATGGTTTGGCTCAAACAGGCAGGATGCTATCGCCATTGGAGTCAAGAAGCCGGACATCGAGCGTGTAGTTGTCTGGCCAGGGCTCACCGTACCGGTCATTACCGTGATGAGGAGGTCCAGGTTGACAGGGTTTCGTAGTTTGAACGTTTTTTGAACATAGTTCAGGTGAAAATCGCTGGGCGAGACCATGACGCGTTCGTACAGCGGTCGGTATCATCAGCGAGATTGACCTCAATCTCGATTTTGGTCAGCACGTCCCAGACGATATCTGCTGCATCCGGTCCCATGATTACGAGTTCATAGTCCAGGACTGGTTCGATGCCCTGTGCTTCCATCTGTTTCTCTGCTAAGTCAAGGGATAGGGAGTGTTGTGCGACCCATTGTTGGCCAATATCGTGCTATTTGAGGACTGTTGAAGGGGAATAACCTCGAATTCGGTCGCGGCCGGGCCAAAACACGAGAAATACTGCTTGCAAGTGCACCGGACATCACAATATGCTTAATCGTAGTGGAAAGTGTTGACTATGCATCTTGTCGCGCGTTCCGAAAGCCGTTTCTACCGTGGATTTGCGGGCGAAACTGGCCCCGCCACGTTCCGAACCGGCATCGACTCGAGGCACTGGTCAGGAGGCGGTGCTCCATGAGCGAACTTCCGCCCCAGACGAGCGTCAAGCGATGGCTGGTGACGACTAACCACAAAGATGTCGGAATTCTTTACATTGTGACGGCGCTATTCTTCCTCGTCGCTGGCGGCGTCCTCGCGTTGCTGTTCCGCGCTCACCTGTGGGAATTCGGTGGCACCGGACTGCTCACGAACACCGAATACAATCAGTCAGTCTCGATCCACGGGCTGTTGATGGTGTTCTGGTTCATCTCGCCGCTCGGATTCGGCTTCGGGAACTACATCGTTCCGCTCCAGATCGGGTCGACGGACATGGCGTTTCCGCGCCTGAACGCGCTGAGTTACTGGTTCTTCCTCTTTTCGGGGCTTCTCGTCTTGCTCTCGTTCTTCCAGGGGACGACGTGGGCCAACGGTTGGTACATGTACGCACCGCTGAACGTGCCGATCTACAACCCCGGCTATACGCTGACGATGGGCGGCAATACGACGATCCTCGCGTTGACCCTGTTCGTCATGTCGACCACCCTCAGTACGGTGAATTTCCTTACGACGATTCACCGCTGTCGTGCTGAGGGCCTCGGTCTGTGGAACATGCCGCTGGTCACGTGGGGGATCCTCCTGACTGTCTGGATGATGCTATTCGCGTTCGCGGCGCTGCTGGCCGCACTGATCCTCATGTTGACTGACCGCCTCCTGCTCACGCAGTACTTCGCGACCGACCAGGGATCGAGCCTGTTGTGGGGACACCTCTTTTGGTTCTTCGGCCATCCGGAGGTATACATCGTCTTTTTCCCTGCGTTAGGAATCATGCTCGAGACGTTTCAAACGTTTACTGGCCGACGGATCGTCGGCCGAAAGTGGGTTATCATTGCGATGGTGCTTGTCGCGGTGCAGTCCTTTTTGGTCTGGATGCATCACATGTTTCTGACAACGATCAATCTCCCGATCAAGACGCTGTTCATGGCGACGACGATTGGTATCTCGTTACCCTTCGACTTGATAGTTTTCGCGCTGATCTATACCATGGTCAAGGGTCGCGTGCGCTTTACGACGCCGTTCCTGTTCACTCTTGGCGCGCTCATCCTGTTTATCATCGGCGGCATCACGGGCGTCTTCCTCGGTGCAGTGGTCCTCGACTACGAGTTCCGGGGTACCTACTGGGTGGTCGCGCACTTCCACTACGTGATGGTGGCGGGCGTTACCGCACTGATCGGCGGCCTCTACTACTGGTGGCCGAAGATCTCCGGCAAAATGTACGATGAACGGCTCGGAAAGCTCAGCTTTGCCGTCTACTTCGTCGGCTTCAATCTGCTGTACTTCCCGATGTTCCTCGCGTGGGAGACACCAAGGCGTGTCTTCCACTATCCCGAGGGGACGGAACTCTACCATCAACTGGCGACCGTCGGGGCCTTCGTTATCGGTACGGGCGTTCTGCTCGTTTTCATCACACTCGCGAAGAGTTTCATCTCGGGGCCTGATGCGCCCGATAACCCGTGGGCGTACTCGCGGACCGCCGAGTGGGCGACCACGTCACCGCCGCCGCTCGAGAACTGGCCGAACCGGCCCAGCTATGTGAGCGGGGAACTCGAGTTCGTCGACGATGCGACGGCGGCCGACGGCGGTGCAGTCGCCCATGAGCGAACCGGGGAGGCTGAGTCGCTTGAAGCTGACCACGAAGATCATGCGAGTATCTGGCCGTTCGGAATCGGGCTCGGCATGTTTGTCATGTTCCTCGGGCTGTCAGGACTGACTCCCTACGTCGCCGACTTCGCGACCGCACGCGGGGCGGAGCTCCCCGGTACGGCTGCTGGATCGGAGAATATTCTCTATCCCATAATCTCGCTCGTCGGCGTCGGAATCTTGGGGATCGCGCTGTTCCAGTACGGGCGCGAGGAATTTAACGCACCCGAGATGGCCATCGCCGAGCGCTGGCCGTTCGAAGGGGTCGGCACGACGAAGACCGGTATCTGGTTCTTCCTGGCCTCGGACGTCGTCGTCTTCGGTGCCGTCATCGGGGCGTACGTGTTTATGCGGATCCATGCCGGCTGGGGTAACTTCGAGACCGTGCCACCGTCGGCGACGATCGGCCTGATTAACACCTACGTCCTGCTCACCTCGAGTTTTACGGTCATCCTCGCGCTGGTGATGGCCGAACGCGAGAACAAGCGCGGGCTGCTGGCGTCGATGGGGGTTACGCTGCTGCTTGGACTCACGTTCCTCACCATCAAAGGCTATGAGTGGAGCCAGGAGTTCGCTCACGGTATTTACTGGTTCACCGAACTCGAGTACTCGATGTATTTCGTGACGACCGGATTACACGCGCTGCACGTCATCTTTGGTCTACTCATCGCAGCATTCATAATCTACCGAATCGTGAGCATCGAAGCTTACCTCGAGGACAACCGTCCGGTAGAGTTCTTCGGACTCTACTGGCACTTCGTCGACATCGTCTGGGTGATTCTCTTCCCGCTGTTCTACCTCATGTAGCGTGGACGTTTTGCTTTCCCTTGCTCGAAACCGGACGTTCGGACTACTCGCTGTATTGTTCGTCGCTACCGAAGTCGAATCAGTTGACTCTGGCGAGTCACGAGACAGTACCGACTTGATCCATCAAAACTAGAGAGCTGAGACGAGAAATGGTGGATGTGAACCATCCAAAATTTCCCGCTTCACTGGGAAAGTGGCGACATTGGCTAAAAGTGCTGTTGGTGATCGAAGCGGATCCGCCACCGTTCGGGGCGACGGATTTACCTTGTTCATCAGAGTGTCATAAAACGGTTAGCATAGTTTTGAGGAGTCAGTTGAGAGGTCTGCCATCACCGCTTCCGAAGTTTGAATACGGGATCGTCGATACCTCCGCCTATCACCTTGCGATCGAGCCCGCTATGGCAGCGAGCGACGACTTGGGAGGCGAAAAGGAGATCGAACGGGCGGGCAAGAGGTAGATTGGCGCTTCAAGGTCGGGATCCACCAAGGTCGACTGCCATTCGGTCTCACATTCGACGACGGCAAGACACTTGTTCTTGGAGAGCAGTTCGCTGTTGCCATTCGGATCATCGAACTGCGAGACGTCGGTCACTCTTATCGGTAGATTGTCGACCACGTCGATCCGATCCGGTCGACCGTGGCTCGAATCATCAGTAATTGCAAACAAATGACGAGCTCCGACAAGTAGACCTTCGCATTGTCCAAGTAGGAAGTGATATGAACGAGTGCGAACTAACCGCCGAATGTTCTATCAGTTGCGGGAATACTGTGATACTCGTACGAGATACAGGGCGTACCTCTCGAATGGAAGGATCTACGCCACTCGGGGCCAACGGTCGCCATAGACATAGTCCGGGAGATTATCGTGATTCAGTGCAAGGGCATCATGCAGGGATGCAGGTTCACCTGTTTCCGGACATTATTACGAAAGCTGCCTCGGTCACTACTTCCCGCCGTAGCTTTTCACCGCCAACGACTCAAGGAACCCGACTTTCTTATTACGGCAACTCTATTGCCGGTTGACTAGTGTTTATTGATAACGCGAGTCACTGTAGGAGCGCAGGGGGCTTGTTAGCCAAAACCCATCCGTGACCCCTGCTAGTGACAAGAGGCGGCGGCCGTCCCCCACCGGCCGTTTCCCTTCCTTAGCCGTTGTTCTCACGCCAGTAATTGAATCCTGAAGGAATCCGATTCTCTTTGCGTGAACATGATCAAAAAGGATATTTTCGACCAATTACAGCCTTCGACGGGCCACGGTATCGAGGTTTCTGGCGCTTTGAAGGCCGTGGGACTGAAGTGACCTGCCTCATTGGGAGTAGACTAGAGATATGCTATCACATAATACGATATAAGTCCTATTCTCATATATACACCTATTGGATAATCTTGAGCAACCCGGATCTCTTGGTCTTTACCCCGCTTTGAGGGGCGAAAACACGGTTGTAGATACGCTTATCCGGCCGAAGACAGGGAAAGATAGGGTAGACGTTACTCTCGAAGGAACGATTCGGTACAGTCTCAACAGATTATTTTCTGAGTCTTGTTGTCTCTTTCCTCAGGTAGTACTGTGGTCCAGTGGGATCGTCATATCGGCAATGCCGCACCGATGATACTCTCGCCAGTATCGATGTGTTGGTTTTTTAGCTGTCGTATTCTTGACTTGTTTCCCTGTCCCCTTGCTCTTGTCGCCGGATGTGGGAAGGGTACCCATTCGTGAGAATCTGCGAGTCAGATGGTTCGGATACACCGCTGTGCAGTTTCCTACGAATGCGATGGATAAGGAATATTGCGTCCGGACAGGATTTCTGGATTGACACTGAGTCCAATACTCGACTGATCAGTCATTGTCTGGTACTGGTGATCCTTCATCCTGGTTGTTGCCCTCATCCGCGTTTGATTCCGCCTTCGGGAGACACTCGAGTTCTCGTTCAAGTGTGTCGATTAGCTCTTGAGCTGTCTGGCTAATTCGGCCAAGCCGACCAGAGATCACCTCGGTATCGTCACCGTTCCACGCCGCAAGGTAGAACGCTGATCCACTCATATCCAGTTCGAAGTAGCGTCCCACGACGTACGCAACGGCTTCTAGCTCGCGTTTTGATCGCTCATCACGACCCTCAATATCAAAGTGCAACAAGGCGTGGGCGAACTCGTGGATGAGTGTCCCAACGAAACCTGCTTGATTGTCTCGATTTTTCACTTCGACTCGCGGGCGCGTGGTCATCGGGCACCGCTGTTTATAGACACCCTTTGCCTCTCCATAGGTCCACTCGGCAGGGGTGACAAACTGTGCGTCGCCATCCAACTGCTCAGCATTCTCGAGGAGGGCCGGCACCAGATTACTGGCATCACATATGCTTCAGTTTCGAGATCAGGAAGCGGCTCTCCGTCGGTCTGCGAGACATCGAAGACAGCGGTGGATTTGAACTCGACAAGCCCTTTCGACCACTCCTCTGGCGGTATCTCATTGTACTCACAGGAACTGTTTTCGTGGTAGCTTGGCGAGTTTCCGCATTCGGGGCACTGTTTCGTGATGATCGGCACCCAGATCCAGATTGCGCTTTCGCCCCCTTGGACGTAGCGCTCGAACTCGTTTGCCCACGTGTTGTACCCTGCAACCCGGATTGCGTGGGGACACTGCTGTTTGATCAGGAGTGTATTTCGGTACGAGTAGTCGTGGAACCGGCTCTGTCCGTCGAGCCAGGCTTTGAACTCCTCACTGGCCGCAGCGTCGTCGGCGAGGTCCACGAGGCCGTCAACTCACGTTTCGATCGTACTGTTCATCTCGTTGCTGCGCGTCTCCTCGTTCGAAGTCATCCCTAAGCAAGAGCATCACGGAAAGCAGAAACGTCGATACGCGCACCAGCTACTCGAGGATGGAGATGAGCGGATTCGAAATAAGTGGGGTCTCGCCGGAGCGATCAACTGTTCGGGGACGACGGGAGCCAAACGCTATCGCGAACAGCACAGACTAAAAGGCAAGCACGGCGACATCTGGCTCTTCTTCGGCTGGGCGTCCCATTGATCCCCTCGCGAGCGGTTCTGTTGTTCCACTTCCTTTCAGGAGTGAGGAGACTCGCGTTTCAGGCGTCACCATCCTATTCGTAATCACCCCACGACCGCGAGGTCTCTCCTGATTTGTGGGGTAACGGGAAGAGCGCCCAACGCGGGTTCCAGCACTCCGTTTCATGTCCCGATCAGCACACCGGACAACGATCAGTGCCGACAGTGCCACCGAGATCCGAGCCGCTCGCCAGGCTGACTACGTCGCCTTTCTCCATCGAGTCCCGGTCGCGATCGACGCACTCTCACTCGGCTATGTGACCGGGTTTCGTGAGGATTGCTCCTACCAGCATACACAGTACGAGACGCTCGAGTTGCCAGTCGGGATGCTCAAAAATGACGCTCGCAATCCTGACTTCGGGCGGTACATCGAGCGCTTCAGAGAGTACGAGCTTCACGTTGGCGTCCTCGGTGATGCTTACTCTGTCGACGAGGCCCGTGAATACGTTCTCGCTGCGCGCGACCTTCAGGCGAGTTATCCTGAATCGGAGCTCGTGATCGTGCCGAAGTGCTGCGAGGCGATCGACGCGATCTCGGAGGCCATCGTACTCGGCTACTCGCGTGAGTACTCCGACCAGTTCGCATACGAGTTCTCGGATCCGGCAAACTGGCGTGGACGACGAGTGCACATCCTCGGTGGCAGTCCACCCAAGCAGGAACGCGATCGAGGCACTCACTCGGCCAACGCTCTCTGGGAATCCACCGGCAGACATCGTGAGACTCGATTGGAACGGATTGCATCGAGGAACGCAGTTCGGCGAATTCTGGACAGGCAAGAACTGGGACGACAGCGGGCGGGATGCCGATCATATTACCGTCCGAAAGTTAGTTCGTCACAGCCTGAGACAGAACAAAACGTTCTGACTGGCTCAGGGTATTTGGCTGGAGACGGGATCTCAGGACGAGGGCGTTAACCTCCAGTACGAGGGGACGACACCAAGCGATCTTTCGACAGTAGCGTATGCAGTGTGTGGAGCGAACGTCTGGACATCCGACCGTAGCCTGTTCGTGGCTGAACGATATTGGCAAGGTCTGCGGGTACTTCTCGTACCACTGTTACTTCGAGCATCGTCACAGGAATCAACTCGAAGAACTTTGTGGCGAAGAGAGTATGTCATTTCCAGCATAGGCTGTTAAGATTGCTACGTCATCATCAACCGTCCGCAGTGTAGGCTCCACTCCGGTGCACAATCCGATGGAATTCAAGGACTGACTCATCAAAATCAAGGGTGCAAGCGAGACGATATTGGCCGACACGGAGTTTGGAAAACGGTCCGCCGGTCAACGGGTCAAGGACATCCTCTGGATCTCGCCACTCTGAGTTCACAACCTCATCGAGCTTTGAGATGATACGATCTTGGATGTGTGGATCGAGCCCAGCGAATTGGTCCACAGCGCGTGGCGTGAACTTCCAGGTCCAGTTCTTGTCACTTGTTATCCTCGACTCGGTCCATCATCTCGACCACATCCTCTCGTGAGACTAACTCTGCGCTGCCGGACCGCAAGTCATGTTCGCTCGCTGCAATCTGTTTCCATCCCTCTCGGGAGAATTCAGGATGCTTCACCGCGTCACGGGCCGCATACCGAAGGAATTCGCTCCGAGAATTGAAGCCTTGCTCTTCCCAGGTGGTATCAATGTCCTCAAGGAAGGCTTTGCTCAATCGAAGATTGATCTGAACCATCTCTGGCCCGTTGTCGTTAACCCCGGTATCAGCATCGGACATATACATATGCTTTACGCACGCATATAGATAAACCTTTCAGGTGATCATATAGCTGTAGACCACAGTTCACACTCTCAATGATTGCTATCGATCCAACAGTGAAGATGAGATGGATGAATCACAGCATCCGGTTCACCGAAAATGACGAGCTGTCGTGGCACGAGCCCATTAATACGTTCGGAGATCCAAAAACGAAATACGCGATGTATCGAGATAAGCGCCCACCCTTGCCTGACTGGATTCTCAAGGTCTACCGGCAACTCAAACCCCGTATCTGTCGCGGCGACAATGGGCTGGCGAAGGAGAAGGCGACAGCACTCATCGTCACAGAGGAGATTGAGGAAGCCGACGCGGAGTACGCACTCCAACGGCTGATCGATCGTGGATATCTCTATCTGGTCGACGACGAGCTGTACGTTACTGATTCAGATGACGCTAAGGAATAGAAGGTTGACGGCTTGGTCCGCACACTTGCGTGGATTTCGAAGGTGTTCGACTCCGGTTTTCCTCGGATGACAGAGCAGAGAGTCTCAAGTTTTGCTGATCCCACATGAGAAGTGACGACACCGAACAGTGGTGTTGATCTGCCCCTGAGAGGGGTGAGGCGCTTTCGAGCAGACGAAAGCGTCAACACGACTGATTCCAATGGCAGTGACCACAGAGCGAGCAGCCTCGTTCACCGACACCGACTTTTCGGTGATCGTCTCCGTATAGCCGCCGTGGCCGTGCATATGCTTCGCGTCCGCAACAGCGTTGCTGAATGCCTTGTCGGTAGTCCCCCGAACGCAAGCATCTCGAACGTCACGGCACCCATTAGGATCACTTCTCCTCGAGCGCTTCGAAGACGGTTCGGTAGCGATTCATCTCTGGGAAGTCGGTTTTGTAACACATCGATCTCACCGAAAGCGCTCTGTTTCGAGCGCCTCCATGCTTCTGGGGCGTGATCAACACCACTGGCCGATGTGACGCGGATTCAGCGTCTCACCTGCTTGTGGGACGGTACAGGCACTGTTCGCACTCGAGAACCTACTGATCCTCATCGTCGAATCGTCCGGCCACCACAGCTGCCTCGTAGTGGGGATACGGATTACGTGGGTGTATCCACCTACGACGGGCGGATCGGGAGTCGCTCCAGCCAGCGCAAGTATGCGTGCTCTTGCGTCCGCATATGTGGTCTTTCGTTCGCCGTTGTGGGTACTCTCAGAAGAGTCAGTCACTGTTCTCACCGGGAGCATCGAAGAGAAACTGTATGCTGGCGTCCTCGCCCATCGGCATCTGCTGGCCGTCGGCCCGTATCCGCGAACAGTGATGCCTGATCAGTGTCGTCAACCTCCGAGTACCGAACTTCGACGCGGTCATCGACGTTGAACTCGGTGGCAGCGGGTCGATCAAGACGTGTTTCGACCTCGCGATGACTCACGTCGGCACCACAATCCTCGAGAGAGGTCTCAACGCTTTCTTCGGTCGGTTCGAGTCCACCATCATCGGTGAATGCTGTCTGGTACTGGATCGTAATCTCGGGTCGATCTATCATCTGAAAAACCTCTTCCCCTCTCGAGAGTGCAAGCAACACTTTCAGATCCTTGCAGGTGTCGCGATTGGTGGACCAGTTACGACTCCTCGCGAAGTTCTTCAGCTCGCTGAGCTAGCAGTTTGAGGATCGGAAGGCGTTGTTGGTGCTGGTTTTCGTAGGCAACACACGCCTGAAGTATCTCCATGTCGGTGATCGTCGCGACTCCCGCATCAATGATCCGGAGATTCGATGACTCGAGGCGCTGCTAGGGCGTCAGTGGCTCGCCAGTCTGGTCGGTATCTGACATTGTGGATCCTCTCACCACTCGAGGAGAGAAACAACACCACGAGACGGCTCCTCTGATCTGACGGTCATTTTGGAGTAGCGAGAGAGTCTCGCCGTATAGGTTCCCAGTGGTACTTCAACCGTCAGTTGATAGATCCAGTAGTCTATGAGCCTGGAGAAGAATCAGTCTCTGATAGAAAGGCGTGCGAGATAGAGAGGATGTATACAGCAGGTTTCAGGCGGTAGAACGGTTTCTATCCGTTTATCCCGAGTCGGGTGTGTTGTCGCTGCTAGAGTCGCGCGAGACGGGTGTTTTGCTCGCGTCGATGGTGTACAACAGCCAGTCACTGGCGGCGTCCGTTGCCGTAATCTTCAGTCGATTGTGCTTCGCTTCACGATCGGGATAGCAACCGACCGTGACCTCGAATCGCTCCATTGCCTCCTCGAGCGCCCGAACGATGTTTGCCTCTGTGCCATTTCGAGTACTTAAATCTGATCTCAGCCCGTTAGATTGAGAGAGACGATGACAGAAGCAGTTCATTCTCGGACACAGCGTTCTTCGCGTCAGACCCTATCCGAGGAGTACAGTCAGTCACCAACGACCGCGAGCAAATTTTACTCGCTGCTCGACGAAGTCGACAGCGAGTTCATCGCCGACCAATTCGAGATCGGCAGGTACACTGCCAAGCACGACTTTGAGAATCATCTCAAGATCGGTGTCTTCGAAGGGATTCACCCGTCTGATTCGCTCGCTGAACTGGCCGAGAAGACGGCCACGCATAAGCAACTGGAAGAAATGGCTGCTTCGACGTTCTCCCGGCATACGAACGACCGCGACTATCGCGCGGTCGTTCGTGTCCTCTTTGGGCTACTTCATTCACCGCAGCTGTATCACCAGCGAAATGTCCAGCGCAAGCGGTTGGAATGGCTTGATCGAGCAGTCGTCGCTATCGATGGAACAAATCTAGCTCTCACTAGATCAGTTACTATTCCGAGTGAGCTTGATGATGACGAGGTCATTGACGAGATTAAACCAGGTAACTGGGGCCTCAAATTCAATCTCGCTGCACGTGTGGATGGACACGCCAAGCAGCCTCTTGGCGTGTCCGTCACAGCGGGTGAGACACGTGAACCAACCCAGTTCGATCATCTCCAAGACGACGTCGAGGTCTTCGCAGACCTCGACTCGCCGATTCACGTGTTCGATCGTGGCTATCTCGATTATAACCGCTTCTGTGCGTTGAAAGAGCGGGAAAAGGACTTCGTGTGTTTGTTGCAATCAGATTCTCGGGTCGATGTCCTGGAGCGAATCCAGGACATCGACATCACTGACGAAGCAGGAACGCGCCACGTACGTGACGAGCTGATTGAACTCGCCGAGACCGGCGAAACGTTTCGACGGCTCCTGTTTGAGGACGTGGACGGAGAGGAGATAGCGTATCTAACAACGCTATCTTCTGCAAATTACGATCCCATAGATGTGATGAATATCTACACGCTTCGGACATTGATCGAGATTCTGTTCCGAGAGTTGAAGCAGTATACGAACATCGAGAATTTCCACTCACAATCGGTGAACGGCGTGTTGTTCGAGCTGTTCTGTACATTGATTGGTTACGTCCTGATCGAATGGTTCCGGCACTGCCACCCCCTTCGGGGTGGCGTGCCGGAAGCGATCCGTCTCATCCGTACACGCTGGAATCAGTCGCTTCCCGTGTACGGGTGACTCACTCAAGACTCCATGAGAGCGCCGCCGCAGGAGCGGCGGCACTCTCCAGAGGGGGAGAGTCACGCATAATTGGAACTGAATCTAGAGAATTACGGCTGGTTGAGTACATCTGCAACAGGTTCCTTCAGCATTGACCGCTTCGTGATCTGATGAATCACAGCATCTCGTGTCGTCGATCGCTCAGTAGTCTTATCAAGTCGAAACAGGACAGGTTTGCCTCTGGTTCGACGGTATAGAGGTGAGTGGAACGGAGTTCTCCAGTAAACTCGTCAGCTACGGCCGCGAACATAGCTTTCAGTTCATTGGGAATCCCCGGCAGGACATAGACGTTCTCGAGAATACAGCCCGGTGAGAGGCCCGCGTCGTTCAATAACGGACGGCTCCGTTCCGGGAGTGCGGCCTCAGCCTCAGTGTCCACGTTGAACTCCTGATCTGGAAGTCGTGCTTCGATTTCGGCCACTCGCTGTTCGACCGGTGATCGGACCAGTTCCGAAATGATCAGTTCGTGGTCGAACGCGTCTGCAACTGCCTCTATCGTCACGTCGTCGGGGGTACCACCGATCTCACCGGTAACGATAACGCCGTCGAACGTCTTGCTGTATGCACTGACATGGTTGGCGATAATTTCACGACCGTCCGGTAGAGTGACGACTCGCGTAACCGAGACACTGCGATCGATAAGCTGTATCGCTAGGCAATTCGCGTTCGTGTTCACAACGTCACCGATATCCCAATTCAGCGGTACAGTGCCGTGGGATTCCCGCGTCTTCAGGCGCGGGAGGATGTCAATCTCAAATATCATAGCCCAGGAAACGGGAGACACGGATCATCGCTGGAAACGGCGGCGGGTGTTGGGCCAAAATCCAGTCGAGGGCGATACACATCGTCCAAATCACGTCATGGGGTGGCAACCTTACTGCTAACTACCTGATTCAAGGGGGACGGCCTGTGTCTACAATTAGGCGGACCAACCCTCCACGAATATACCTCTATCTAAACGTGAAACAGATGCATCAAAATTCATAGCGGACAATATCATCTGCACCACACTCTGGGCAGACCTCAGCATCAGACTCCACTGTTTTCCCGCAGCGGCGGCATTCAAACAAAGTTTGGTGTTGGCTTTGTCCGAAGATGCATTTCCAGTTAAACATAGAAATTAGCCTTGTTCTGGTGTGTATTCCAGCAAATTCTTATGGGGTATTAGAGAACGTGTTTTGGTGACAGGGCGTATGGAAAACGTGACCCCCATTTTGTTCACGTTCTCCAGTGCATTCCTTAGAGTGGCTTTCCCATATAGGTGATCCAACCACAGTGAAAGTAGAGAAGGCTCTGATACTACTCTGAAAGTTCGAGTACAGATTTTATTCACGACGAAACACGGAACGGACGTATTCACTCGCGGTGAGCACGTCACGACCGAGTGCCTTGTCTGTGGCAAGCAACCGACGCTTGTGAAAGGTTTTGGTGACGACCGCGAATGGATCCATATGGGAGACGATCGGAGTTGCACGCTCGAGGTGACCGACCGATGAGTAGCCAAATCCCCGACGGCAAGTACACGAATCTCTACTGTCCAGAGTGCCAAGCCCACCCAGACGATATCGAGGTCGTATTCGACCGCGAGGACTGGTCGGTACTTCGCCACCCCTACTGTCTCACGCCGCTCAACGCAGCGATCGACGCCGACCAGCCGGTCCAGGCACGCCACCCACCAAACGGGACGTTCGACGACCGACTCTTTCAGACCGACGACTAACTGACTGATTTTCACTCGGAACGAGGGGTGTTACACTCGAAATCCGGTGTGTCTCGAAAACACCGCGAGCGGCACGAGTCAGGAAAAACGCCCGCTCGCGGGGTATGGGGTCGGATTGTGTCGCGCGGTTGGAACGCGACATACAGACCAAGGACCGCTATCCTGTTGAATTCGGTGCCTACAGGGATTGGACCGTCGCTAGCCTGTCACTACAATAGCTATCAAGCGCTAGCCGAAAGCCAAGGCTGGCCGTCATGTCTGTCGGTCGGAGGTTGCTCTGAGGTTGCTCTGTTGCCCCCTTCGAGGCCGACTGTCACGGTGACGGCTGCTTTCTGAAAGCCAAATCACGGATCCGGGTCACAACACCGAACACTGTATCTGAACTGATTATGTGGATAAATTGTGTGTATCTTGTATCTGTATATGATCGATATCATGCAGACACGACTCGACGGTGGCGTGAAAGCGCTCGCCGAGTACTGTCGAAAGGATCCGAACGATATCTACGTCGACCGCTGCGATTATGGTGACGCACATCTGAACAACATACTCAAGGCCGGTGCGACGGAGACGAAGACGTTTCGAGAGATGAATCGAATGCTCGAACATTACGCGACGACCGACGTTGTGCCGCTGTTCGAACTTGCCAATTCGCAGCCGTTCTCGGAGTATATGTAGTTTCTCACCCGCTGATATCGGCCCGGGCCACTATCCCACGCGACAGAGATGTCCCACACGGTCGGTTGTGGCGGCCGGCCAAAAAGGGACATCAGAGAACCTCGGTATTCGCGTTTTCCCCTTTCGCCGATGGAATTACGCCTCTCGAGTCTCGACTGTCTCGTATGTCCAACGCCCTTGATCCTGACGACCTCGAGTACGTCGTCGGTCGTGCCCGCCGATTCGATCTCGGCGTCGTCGATACCATACTCGGCGTAGGTGTTTCCGTCGTAGGTTAGTTCGATCGACAGCTCTTCGAAGTTGTCGTTCGAGTCCGTCGTCGCCGTCGTCTCGTAGGTGATCGTTCGGTCCTCGTCTGCGCTCGCGTTGAAGCTGGTGACGGTGTCCGTCCTGTCGCCTGCAAGGTCGCCAGTGCTTGTAACGTCTGCCGCTGCCGAGCCCGCGAACGCTGCCATACCGCCGGCCATAACGACCGACAGGCTGGCGAACAGCGTTGCGACTCTGTGAATGAAGTCTCTCATTAGAGTTGTGTTGAATGGAGTGTGGTTGATTGTCAAACTGTACTCAAGATCCCGGGCAGGGGTAGTAGGGTGGAACTGGAGGCAGAATCGGTGGTGGGACGGTTGGAGGCGGGGGGACCCGACGTCCAATGGATTGAGCCTCTATTTATCGTCATCCTCAGCTCGTTTTTCACCCATCTCGATGTAGCCGCAGTTCGACGGGATGTCGTCGTGTTCTTACATTGTGGGGGATTAGTGCGCTACTCGTTTGTCGCTGAACTCGGAGTCCGTTTGTGGCCGATTAGGCGACGCAATACGATTACTCTCATCGGCACAAATACCGATCGTTCGGGGTTTTGCGGTTCGTCTCCAGACCCCATCACTAGACAATTCATATCTCTCCAGCGCGATCTCGCGGTCAGGTCAACGAGTCGAAAGAAGGGGTGAATGTGAAGGCAACAGAATCTCCCGGATGAGTAATCAGTATTTACACATGACCTTCGCCTGGGACGATCGAGTGAGAACGATGCATGGTCGGGGGAACGTCCGTGAGCGAGAGTGAACCAGGGCCGGACGAGGACTCGTCCGCTGACGGATCAATCGTCACCGAACAGACCCCGACGCCGGAGATTCTTAAATCGCTTATCAGAGCGGAGAACACGAGATACGCCGCGAAACAACGGGGCTCGCACTGTCAGGATTTTCGGCCGGTCTCGACATTGGGTTCGGACCATTGTTAATGGCGGTGATGTTGACGCTCTCACAGGGAGGGTACGGTGATCTCGGAACGGAGTTACTACTGGCGAGCGCGTACTCCATTGGCTTCATCTTCGTCATCCTCGGACGATCGGAACTGTTCACTGAACATACGACTATCGCGGTGATGCCGGTGCTCGCTGGTCGAGCGACGGCCCGTGGACTGGCTCGTCTTTGGGGAGTAATCTACATCAGCAACGTCGTCGGGGATACGCTATTCACGCTGCTCGTCGTTACATTGATGCCGAATTTCGGTGTCGCATCACCGGAAGCATTCGTATCGATCGCGCACAAGCTCGTCAACCATGATCTCGAATGGCTGTTCGTCGCTGGTATCTTTGCGGGCTGGCTGATGGGGCTGGTGGCCTGGCTGGTGACGGCCGCACAGGGAATGGCAGGCCGTGTCCTATTCGTGTGGCTCGTCACCGCGTCGATCGGCATCCTCCACCTCCCCTACTCCATTGCGGGGAATGTGGAGGTACTGTTCGGTCTATTTCTCTCACCGACGGTCACGCTCGCGGATTACATCGCGTTTCTCACCCTCTCTACGCTTGGGAACGCGATCGGCGGCGGCGTGTTTGTCGGACTGTTGAAGTACGGTCACGTCGTCCGCGGCGGAGGCTGAGAAGAACCCGCTATCGCTCGTCGGGTTGATCGTTTGATGCGGACATGTGCGTTAGAATCTGCGGTTAGTCGATGTCGGTGGATTGCGTCGTACATCGGGCGATGGGTGCGCGTGTCTAATTGTAAGGTTTTTCTCCCAAATTGGTTACTATTCGATTAGGTTGTCGCCATCGTCGCGCCAGTCGAGAAAGATTTGGATCTTTCTGAGTCGGTAATCGAACGAATCATCGAGCCACCACGTCCCGCGCTCACGCGCTGTCCAGGCGGATCGGACGCTCGACACATGTGAACTGTCGAAGGTGCCGTTTTTGTCCCACTGTAATTCCTTGTCAAGAAACGATCCGAACTCAGCCCCGGAGATTGTATGGGCCGGGACGCGCCGGCGCTCGCGGTCGCCTACGTCGGCACGGCCATCGTCTCGGGAACAGACGTCGCCATCGAGGCTGCGGACATCATCCTAATGCGTGACGATCCGGTGGACATCGTGAAGGCGATCCGCATCTCGGATGCGACGCTCGTGAAGATCAAGCAGAATCTCGTGTGGGCGCTGGGGTACAACACGGCGATGATCCTACTGGCCTCGCCCGGCCTGCTCCAGCCCATGCTTGCTGCCGTCGCGATGGCGTTCTCGAGCGTGTCGGTGCTGTCGAACAGCCTGCTGTTCCGCCGGTACACTCCCGACTACAAGCTGTTCGGCCACCTTCGCTGAATGTCCTCCCCTCTCGACGGATGTTCAATATTTCTCGAGGAGGTCATAGACACGTGATATGGGATCTCGACCATCATGGTAAGAATCGTCCCTCCTCGGCGGTACCGTCCGCACTGTGGCGGTCGTAGGGCAGTATCTGTTCCTCGCTGTCCCTGTCTCTGACGGGCAACTGTCGAGAGAGGGGGACGTCTTCGTCGAACGTGTGTTCGTATCCGTCTAGGAGTGACATGATGATCATCTTGGAGAGCGCGTATTGATTGTACACGCTCCCTCCACTCCTCTGAGCGGGTGAGCAACACCACGGTCGATCGCGTCGGAAGCACAGAGGGCTACAGAGAACCCAAGTGGTACAATCGAGAGGCTCTACTGAAATCCTTAGAACATGATAGGTTTGGCACCCTCTGCGGTAAGTACAGGCGGCTCAATTGGTTCACTACGGCAGGCAACGTCGCTACCCGAGGGAGTGTAGGAATCACAGGCAGCAGAGCCGTCCCAGTTGAAGCTGGTATTTAGCAGCCGGTTGAACCGGTGATCGTGGCTACGGGAGCGGAGAGGAAAGGCGTTGCGTCGTCTGCTACGGACAGCTGGATACGTCCCATCTCGAGAATATGAGATGGCCTTGTTTGCTCTGTGGAAGAGTTGTATCGATCCGTTCCTTTTTCTCTCGAGTATAGAGACTATCCCTTTTCGGATGATATTGGGATTAGTTCCGGGGACTGCGACAGGATCGGCGGCAGTGGGGCCTCTACACTTGGAAGTCACAATCTCTGGTATAATTCTGTACTGCTTGGAATGACACGTGACAGGACTAGAGGGGACTGTATCCTGTATTCGACACGGTACTCGAAGGACTGCCACCGTGACGGTCGGCCTCGCAGGGGACAACAGACCAACCTCCGAACGAACGGCAGACGCGATGGCCAGCTCTGGCTTTCGACTAGCACCTGATAGCCGTTATGGTGACTAGCGTCGATTCCAAGTTGCTTGGAATCGGAGTGGGGTTAATATGGGTCCAAGAGAATATACCTCATGTCGCGTATTCCCACACGCGACGCAAACCGATAGGCACCCACCTGCCACCAGTTGTCCGAACTTCTCAACCCTGTCCGGCGGCGGGCTACCCCTCCCGCCGTCGGACCTTCCGCTGGTTGAGCTTTCCTACCGACCACCCACCAATATCTGTTGGCGTTGGACTCAACAGGCTAGCGTGCCTTCTACCACCTGTCGCGTCACCCCCACACGCGACCCACTCGCCGTACCCCCAGCATCTTTCGGCGAGTGGTTTTCAAACGCCGTGTGTCCGGGCCACGAAGTTGATAACACCTGCCATGGTAGCCCCGGGTGTCGCGTCCAAGGTATGCGCGACAGTCTGTTCGATCATCCCGTCCGGCGGTAGTCGTTGCCAGACGCTCTCGCCGGGCTGGGGGCTATTCGGATTTTGGGAGTACGAGCTGGTTAGTGAGAATTATCTTATTCCTCAAGTCCGACAGATCCGATCTCCACCAATATCAAACCATTCGCGATCGTCGCCGAAGTCTTTCACGAGGGCGGCCTTCTTGAGTACCGGAGAGTCGGTCGCTACTCATCGATCGTCCTCCGAAAGTCCATCAATCGCAGCGCCGCGCTCCCGGCGTATTCGACTGCACTCACCGCGATCGAACAGAGTGAGCGAGCGGGCCGACGACCGACCCGTAGGGGAGGGAGGAGTGCTTTTAATAAACATTTTGCTCTGCGCTCCCTCGCTGTCGCTCGGTCGCCCGGAAAAATATTTGCACACCTACGTATCGGTTGGTTTACTGAAATCGGAAGGAAAACAGCCCTCTAAGAATCGTTCTATGACGCCCTCCTAGTCACCAAGTCCCATTGCACCGATTTGTTCTTGATACCGGTTTCGAATGGTAACCTCGGTTACTTGAGCAACATTGGAAACTTCCTTTTGTGTCTTTTTCTCATTACAAAGGAGTGCGCTCGCGTAGATCGCAGCCGCGGCATATCCAGTCGGTGATTTTCCTGACAACATCCCTTTTTCAGCTGTCGTATCAATGATTTCATTTGACTTTGCCTGTACTTCTTCGGATAAGTCAAGCTCAGAACAGAATCGGGGCACGTATTTTTTCGGGTCAACAGGCTCCATCTCAAGACTAAGTTCCTTGGAGAGATACCGATACGTGCGACCAATCTCCATGCGTTCAACGCGTGAGACAGCCGCGACTTCGTCCAGTGACCGCGGAATCCCCTCCATACGACAGGCTGCATACAGTGTACTCGTGGCAACGCCCTCAATTGAGCGTCCGCGAATGAGGTCCTCGCTAAGGGCACGTCGGTAGAGGACGCTAGCGACCTCCCGAACAGATCGAGGGACACCTAACGAAGAGGCCATCCGGTCGGTTTCAGAAAGCGCAAACTGAAGATTTCGTTCGCCAGCATCCTTCGTTCGAATCCGCGTTTGCCATTTCCGCAGCCGATTCATCTGACTCTTCTTTTCTGCAGAGAGGGACCGCCCATAGGCGTCTTTATTTTTCCAGTCGATCGTGGTGGTTAGCCCCTTATCGTGCATCGTCTGGGTCATCGGCGCTCCAACTCGAGATTTGCTCTCCCGTTCCGAGTTATTGAATGCGCGCCATTCCGGGCCGTGATCGATGGCCTCTTCTTCAAGAATCAACCCACAGTCCTCGCAGCTCACTTCGCTCTCATCTGGACTTCTAATGAGTGTACTTGAGTCACATTCAGGGCAGGTCTGAACGTCCTCTTGTTCAGTTGGTTCGCGCTCTGTCTCATCATCACGCTCTTTCTGACGAGTCGGGCGTTCCATCAGTCAATTGTCTGTTGGCTCTCTGGAAGGTTAAACACTCAGGGTAGTACTAATAGATCGGATTGACTGTTGATCGGCTGGTGCAACCAGTAACCGAGACCGTACTCTTCTGGAGTGACTCAAAGTACTGGATATCCCCCCCTTAGACATCCGGCTCACCCTCTGTTCTCTCGAGCGTGAACTGCTCGAGGTAGTCCAGCCCGCGATCGTCTTGGTTGAGGAACTCCTTGATCTCCTCGCGTTCTATCGGCCACGGAAGCGGGATATGCTGGACTGGTTCGGCACTAACTCTAGTGCTGCCGTCTTCATCGAATTGTTCCCACGGGTTAGTTTCGCGACCAAACCAGATCCCCTGGTGACCCTCAACGCCCGGCCCGTCCATGACCATGAGACAGTCGTACGTCTCCTCCTTTTCCTCCTCGTCATTGCCGCTCTGAGCGCTCTCGTATCACTCGTCGGAGCAAAAGCATCGGAGCGGCTGTGTGGTCACATGCGCTGGTTTCCCGCGGAAGGTTCCACGATAGGCAGTCCCACTCTCGGCCGCTGCGGATCCACGAACTGCGATAGTCGTCAGTCATCGGTTTAGCACACCACACCTCCGTTGCGACCGATCCCATCAATCGGCATGTCTCGAGCCCAGAGCGTCGCCGTACACGAACAGGACTCATTGTCGGTCGGCCAGACGCCACAGTCGGGACAGGCGTCGCGAGATTCGGCGTAGTGATCGTCGAAGCGCTGTCGACGAGGTCGATTAGATAGTGGCACGGTCCCATTCTGCGGAACTACTCGTGAAACACGCGGTAAGTACAGGCGAACGATGGAACGCTGTAGGTTGCACTCTACCAAGTCACTGTCAAGATCCATATATTAAATAACATCTACTATATCATCCATCGACTGCGGTGGTGACACGCTATTAGTTATGGTTCCGTAATCCAGCTAATGGGATCAATGGGGATTCAATACCTCTGGTGTGATGCACCCCGTCAGAAGTCCGTATGAAAAAAGCACATCTGTTGAGTGAGAACCTAATGCAGTCAGTTGATACTGAATGGAGGAGACGTAGACAGGAGTTGTCGCCCCCTTTCTATGGCGTGATCAAAGCGCCCACGTCATGCGATCCATACCCGAGAGGTGACAAATGAGCCTGATCGCCGAGTTCAGCATCGTCTCTCCGCTCATAAAAGAAGCCAGAGTAGCCCCAGAGATGGTGCTTCATACTGAAGACATACATATGACGCAATCGGGGGAGGGAAAACACGTCTTCTGGGCTTCTGGTGACGATTTCGACACCTTCGAATCAGCGCTCCAAGCTGATCCCACTACCAAAGAGTATGCCTGTCTCACTGAACTCGGTGACCGACGCTTATATCGTGTGACATACACTGAGGACGCTGTAGAGGAGTTATTGTATCCAAAAGCGGCTATGCATGATATTGTTTATCTCGATCTTACAATCTCACCTGAGGAGTCTCACATTCGTGCTCGCATCCCCACTCTGGAGGCGCTAAAAACATATCGTGAAACCTGCAAAGAGGAAGGAATTCCGTTTCACCTTCACCGTCTCTATCAGGAAGAGCCTGATGACCCGGCTGAACGGTTCGAATTGACTCCTGCACAGTACGAAGTGCTCGTTCGAGCACATGAACGTGGCTACTTTAGCAATCCACGCTGCGTCACGCTCGAAGAGTTGGCCGATGAGTTCGATGTTTCGTCGTCTGCACTTGGGCGGCGGCTGCGACGAGCACTAGACACACTCATTGAACAGACGGTCCGTTCAGACACCGACGTTATCACTGATCAATCATCGTCTGAACGAGATGCCACTTAAACACGTAGATACTGACTACGGAGACTCACACGTATGGAGTGCTCAATAGGAAATAGATGTCAAGCACAGATTCCCCTGTCAAGTATTCGTGCAGTGAGGATGACCCCGTCAGCCAAACAGTCATCGCTGCTGTTGCGGAGGCATCAAATCGTGATCCGATTGAGTTAGATCCGCTCTACGAATATATCGACCCTGATGCCCTGAACACTCTCTTTCACCACCACTCCAGTGATGAGGGAGATCAAGACGACGTGTATCTGGAATTCACCTATACAACATATCGCGTTGCAGTGACCGCCAACTACATTCACGTCACTCAGTTAGGAGGAACATAGAGCAGCAGTACAGTCGACCTGTAACACACCTCATGACAAAGAAACAGTCAATTGATGACACCGAATCGCTTCGTTCCTCTCTCCAAGGGGTCTTAGAAGAAGCAGCAACCAACGATGTCGAGATAGAAGGGAGCCTCCGAATCCAAGCAACGGCTGATCATCCAAATTGGGAGATCCAGATTTGGCAAATCGAATGACCGATAACTACTAGAAACACATCTAATTTGATGCAAACCTCGGTGTGTCGACGATCGCCATCACTTGTCACCTCTCTCTGGACCGACCCGCGTCACGCGACCAATCCTAGCGTGGGCACCAGCCAGTACCAGCGAAACGTGCTCGAGCATCGAGATATCGGTCACGATCGTGTTCCCATTCTTCTGGAGGACGAGGACGCCGCTGTCGTGGAGCCAGACAGAGACGCCAACCCCCCAATGATGCCATCGATCTGGTGAGAGTGCTCTCGACGGAAGTGAGAGACGCTCGTCACCGCAATCGATCGCCGCCTGCACGCCCTGGCGAAGCGCCCACACTTGCGACTCGGTGAGCGTGTCCTCAGGTGCGTTACTCTCGTCGACGTATGTCAGCAGATCAGCCACCATCACGCCTCACCTCCGACGATCTGATCGATCTCGGCCAGTTCACGCGCTTCAGCGGCCTCGTCCGCATAACCCACGTCGGTGGCATAGCGCTCGAGGACGGTCACGGCTCCATCGTCGTCCATGGCTGCTCGTTCGAACAGCTCTTCAAGAACAGTGACAACCACACGATCGGAGATCTGACGGCCAGCATCGGCTGCCTCGCTCTCGATGCGGCCAAGCCGCGACTCCGGATATGCGTAGGTTTTCGAGGGCCTGGACTTTAGATTTGAACAGTAGACGACATCGAACACGCGATCGTCTTCGGCTGTATCGAATCGCGAGTTGCCGTAATTATCGAGCAGATTGTAGTTGTTTGCTTCAGACCACTCGGCGACTGTCTGGCCAGTGTCTGCGATCACGTGGACTGGCCGCCCCTGTGCGAGATCCAAGCAGACGTCACCAAGTTTGATCGACTGTTCGCTCATCGGCTCACCTCGTCGTCACTGAGAGTGCGAGCGAGCGTTGCAGCCTGCTGTTCAATCGGCTCGTGGTGGGCGTGTCTGACATTCAGGAGCGCAAGGTACGCTCCAAGCCCCCACAGCTCTGCTCGGTGCAGTTCGTCAGCAAACTCCGTGAGAACGTCGTCAGTCGTCTGGCGACCATCGGTGAAGCCGTTGATCCGAGCTGCAATCCGATGAGGGATTGCATCTCGACAAGAAGGATCTCGTCCTGTGTAGTCGGCCATTGTCTCGACGAGTCCCGTAAATCCCTCAACACGTCCGTCGACCGTGACGTCCCACTCTTCGAGGTCATCCTCGTTGACGGCGTACGTCACAGCGTCGGGTTCCTGTCTCTCGAGGAGAGCCTCGAGAGCCGCTCGCTTCCAGCTGCGGTAATCGCGGAACCTCCAGAACGTGGCGAACTCTTCGAGCGTCTCGATCGAGTACTCGATTAAGATGTCGGCGCGAACACGCTCGGTTGTCTCGTCACTATGGTCAGTGATCCGAGTGACCGGCCCACTGGCAGTCGCGAGGAACCGCCGTGAAAGCGGCGTCGTGTAGTCGGTTGACTGCTCGTTATCGGGCGTTTCCGCTGTCTGTGCTGCCGTCGCGTCTACTCGTAACATCTGTGATACCCTCCACCCCTCTCGAGGGTGGAACAACACCACGTGCAGTGCGTTCGTGCGGATGCTGGTCGACTCTGACGGATTCGAACCATCGACCACTCGGTGTCTCACACGATCTAATGGGTCAGATCGTGTTATGAGCCGAGCGCTCTAACCAGACTGAGCTAAGGGCCTGTATATCGGATGAGAGTAGAACATATCATAGTTGTCCCTATTTGAAAGGCCAAGCCTGTTCTTCGCGAGCTATTTCTGGAAAAATGACAATCCAATAATTTTATTTATTTGGGATGGTGCTGTGGAACACCCATATTGGATTGGTCTGGCACGGCATTGTGTGTGGGTAAAGTGTTGCAGTAGACCAGCACGTTAACCGACCAGAATCCACTGCCGATATTCTGAGCTTCGAATACAACGGTGCTGGCCGTCGGGCCAGCGCGCCAATGCGTAGAGGTTCGGTGTTGCCGGCCCGCCGTAAGACCGTATTATCCCACGCGATGGTTACAACTCGAGTGCGATAACTCTAGTCGTCTAACTCATCACGAACCATCTCGCGAATATAACTCTCGAAGTCGAATACCGACGGCTCGGGTACGTCCGATTACAGCCGATGTGCCGCCTCGGGAACAGATCGATAGATGGGCCTATACCACGTGCGTGAGAAACACCGCCCACTACCGAATCATCCCCAGACTCCGCGCCGCATCCGCCGATACGACGATACCCCTTTCGAAGGCCGACACCGGCCACGTCGTCAATCAACGCCGTCAGTCCCTTGAGATAGTTCTGATTTCGATTCTCTCGAAGCGTGAGTGTCGCTTTCTCCGCGTGTTCGGTCACCCGATTCTCGAGAAAACGCGTGAGCGTCGGCGTCGAACCCAGCGTGATCGGTGGCAGCGAGCTCGAGTACATTGCCCGATGTTCGGATTTAGATGCTCGCGACACGATCGCGTTGCTCTCTCATAGCGTCCGGACTACCGCAAACGGCGCGGCCGACCGAGTCACATGGGCTGTGAGCGACGACTCAAAACCCGACGCGGACCAGGCCGTGGTTTGCTCCCGACTCTCAGATCTATCTCGTGAACAGCGACTCGTACTCGAGGTCATGGCGAATACCCATCCCGCGACAAGCAGTAGAGTGTATGAAGCGTATTGTGAGCGCGCGGCCAACCCAGTCCACGATCGAACGCTGCGTGGGTGGCTCCCGAAACTCGAGCGCTATGAGTTGATCGTGAAATCCGAGTCGGAGTACGAACCCGTCTACGAGGTTCGGGAGATCGTGTTGAAAGAACTCGAAATTATGGTATAGACGCGGGTTAGGAGCCGTCTGTTGGCCCATTGTGTCGATCGTCTGCTACTCTGATAGGAGCTCGCCCCCGTACTGGTCTTCCCACTCGCGACGTGCCTCGATCTCGCGGCGGCCACGAGCCGTGAGCGTATAGACGTTCGTCCGTCGATCAGCTTCGCCTTTCTCGACGAGGCCCTTGTCGACGAGTTCGTCCAGATTCGGGTAGAGTCGGCCGTGATGGATTTCCTTCTCGTAGTACTGCTCGAGTTCCTCTTTGAGTGCGAGTCCATGTGGTTCATCCTGGCCGGCGATCGTGTACAGCAGGTCACGCTGGAAGCCCGTTAAATCGTACATATTTGTTCGGTGTTCTATCAGGGCATAAGAGTGTCGAAAACAGCATGGGAAACGGCTATGAGAGGAGATTTAGACGATACCAGATTTGTCAGTCTTCATTGTCTGGATCGTCTTCTAGCTCACTCGCGTCGAGATCGTCCCACGCACCCTCCTGTTCCCAGTCGACGATCGGCGTTGGTTCCATCCCCGAGCGGTCGCGTATCTTGTCCGTGTATTCGAATCGCTCTCGGGGATACCCAGTGAGATCGGCCAGGATCGACAGTGCGTCGGGCTCGTCACTCTGCAGTGGCCTTGAGGATAATACGACCTGCTGACGGACGACGAGCGAGAGAACGGTGAGGTCGCCCTCTCGTCGCGACCAAAGTCGATCGTCTAAGCCAACAGTCTCGAAACGAACGCACATCCGGTGGAGTTGTTCGCTCCGTGACAGGGGTAGAGGGATCAAAGACGATGCAAACTGCCAGCCGGATCACGAATCTACTCGCCGTTGAGTTCACTACAGAGTCCGATTCGACCGTCGGGCATTCCCGCTTCGGCGTATTCGATGCGCCTGAACACACTAACACGAGCTGTGACTTCTACGGAAAGTTCGGGCTTGTTCCGACCCAGAGCTGTGAAACTGCCTGTGATCTTGGCGTTCAACTAATCTGCTCCGACTTCGAGAGCGCGTAACTCGAGACGATCGACCAGTTTAACGGTAGTTACACCTGACCATGTCTACATCATCATCATCAGCACATCCGCTCGAGCGACTTGAACCGACCCAGCGGACGCTCCGACGCGCCCAGTACGAAGCCTTCGAGTTCGAACTTGTCGTGCAGGGTGTCCTCGTTCGCAACGCCAGCCATGCAAAGCCCGAGGATCATGAGTACCTAGTGACGATCGAGGACGGCTTGCCGCACAGCTGTCCGTGTCCAGCAGACGAACACCACCAAGGTGCGTGCAAACATCGGGTTGCAGTCGCGATCCGAACGTCCGTTCTCGAGGCTGCACGCAACGCACAGCAAATTCGCGAACTTGAGGCCTGCGGAGTGCAGGCCACAGCGAATCCACCGGCGCCGTGAGTTACCCACGGATAGAGATAACTCCAAATCGTGGGGGAGCTCTGTCAGGGCCCATCCAGATTCTGCACGGTTCTGAGTCAACACATCTGTAGGATACAGCGCCTGTGTCCCTTATTTTCCGATTTCGGGTAGTGATTGACCCTGGAGTCGTGTTTGGAGTTCATCCAGCTGTTAGACGCGGGTCGCTGTCGTCGTGTCTTCTTTGATAGCCGACGTCCGGGAGTCATTTAATCAATAAGCAATTGATGCACTCTCTTACGAGATCGTGTTATACAATTTAGTGGTTATACTGAACTGGCACTGTAGATTGAAAGTAAATCCTCCATCATGTATAGGGAATGGGTGTCAAAAGATGATAACTATACAGCACGGGTTCAGTCAGGATATGAAAATCCGGTCGAACTCAATGAAGGAGCTGTAGTGTATTAATCACTGAATTAAGTGTTACTGGTATTCTTCAATGTAGAAGTAGATCACGACTCCGAGCCCGAGACCCAGAGAAGTTAGTGATAGGAAAGAAGCGGTGGTGTGTGAGACAAGGAATCTAATATTGAAGAATAGCAGAGTCGATATCTCGAGTTGGTGGGTTAAGATCGGCATCAAGATAACGAACAGACACGGTATCAAAACGACGTAACGCTCATAGAGATTCTCCCAAAGAACTGCTTCCAAGAAATTTCTGGAGTCACGGAAATTTAGATACACTCGGCTAACGAGAATAGCGAGTGCTAAGAACTGAGCAGGAAGGATGGAACCGGAGATTGATGCAATCCACTGTTCGATCATCAAGCCCATCGCGACCGCTCCTAAACTTATGAAGAGAAAAAACCCGTGTGAAAAAGGTCCTTGTAGCAAGTCAGAATCACTCGGTGTCATCGCAGTCCACATTCGGACTAGCACTGCATAGAAGAGAAGCATCGTGCCCATCTCGATCAAACGGTACCCCATGTCGGAGAAGAACACGAATAGTAGGGCGATGAGCAAGGCAGAAACAGTGGGTATCACCTCATCCGTTTCAAAGAAGTCCTTTAGTCGCTCCAGATGGTCTTTTATTTGAGACATAACACTGCAAGATTCTTCCTGTCAACTCACAATAGGTCTTCTGCTACACTGAGATAATTGTACAGAAAGTTAGACGGCGCTACCTCACATTTCGACAGATGTCCTCAGTGCGAAATAGACCGTTCGTTGGATAGCGACTGCCGAAGTCAACCAGAACCTCTCTAGCATCCTCGAGTCCATCACGAACGGTGAGCCTGCCGACACGGCTATAGTCACCGGACTCAGCGGCACCGGTAAGATCTGAATCTCGAAGTTCGTCACTGAACAACTCTGAGAAGAGGTTCTCGACGTCGAGACCACCTACGTCAACTACTGGCGCAACTATACCCGATTCCGGACGCTCTACCAGATCCTCGACGACCTCGGCGCCACCATCGACACCCGACAATCGACGCCTCACGACGAACTCGTCGACCGCCTACAGCATGACGGCCCGCGAACGGTCGTCATCCTCGACGAGGTCGACCAACTGGAGGAGCCCAGCGTCTACCCTCTCGGCGGTCGATCGAACGGGTTATGCGATGGCTGCGATGCGGATCCTGCAGGCCAAGAACCCCCGACCAACTCGAGACAGTATCTCGTTACTACAGGCGTTAGTCAGCTCACCGTACGCTGCTGCTCGAGCACTCCAGCAACTCGCCGGCGAAGACGAGAGCCGCGAGCTCCAGCCGGACGAACTCCGCTACGCGTTGGGAACACTCGAACCCAAGCAGTTGCTCGCCGATCTTCTACCGACAGTTGGCCGAATCGTTCAGACGCTTCTCACAGCCGAAAGCCGCCTGTCACAGCGTGCCCTTGCCGACCGAGCGGGCGTCTCAGCACGGACCATCCGTAACTATCGCAACTGGCTCGAGGCGTTCGATCTCATCCGGGTTGATGAGACTGGATACCGCCTAGCTCTATCGTTCCAGACTACTTCCGAGCGCCGCGATTCGCTTGTTCCAACTGTCCTCAAGGAGAACCAGACACTCCTCGACGCCGCTGACGCATTGCTCGAGACAATCCTCCCGCCAGAGCGATACAGTGATCCCGACGACCCACTTGGCAGCGTACTGTTCTGGCCGCCGAACCCCCAGCGATTACTCAATCACCAGCGAGTTGGTCCGTGGCTGCGATTAGCAGCTGCGCTCACAGCAACAGGATCTACTGGGAACAACCAGACCGTGCAGATGGGTCCACCGCTCGAGCTGCAAGCGCTTTCCTATATAACTCCGTAGGATTTACTAGCTGGTGTTCTTTCGGTTGGGGACGCCGTAATCGATGTGGACTTCCGGTGTGCTCGGTGATTCGGATGCAGCGGTTCCGTTCCAATCGAGAACATGCACGTTCGCCAGTTCTCCAGAAAACCGGAACCGTTGGATCCCAATGTCGATCGTCCCCTCGACAGCATGTTTCGAGACTACTGTGGGTTTCTCGAACGAGTCAGTCTCAACTGGTTCGATATCACCATCGACGCTAATTTCGTAGTTGGATGGCACTCCACGACCGATTACTGTAACAATATTTGCCATAATTCTCCCACTTGGCATACAGTGGTAGACTCAATTTTCCCAGTATAAGCCTTCTCATTGACAAAATAGTCGGAACCTCCAACATTCTCGAACGAACGAATATAGGATGCACTACAACTCGACGTACTGATCTTCCCACTCTCGTCTATCCTGGATCGCTTGCTCTCCTGCGTCGCTGATCGCATAATAGTTCGTCCGTCGGTCGAGTTCGCCCTTCTCAACCAACTCCTTGTTGACAAGCGTATCGAGGTTTGGGTATAGCCGGCCATGATTAATCTCGCTTTCATAGTTTCCCTCTATCTCCTCCTTGACATCTTGTCCGGACGGGCGGTCGTCACCTGCGATCACGTACAGGAGATCTCGTTGGAAACCGGTGAGGTCATCCATCTCACGTGAGTATTCAACGATGCTGCATTTGACTTCTTTCCACGGAGAATTGTATGTCTCCGCGCTGTGAAAGTAGAATATTGTGCCCTGTTAGACATGTTTCACGGTCAATCGATGCAGGAACGCAGCGGCTGGATCGGTGCCTCGTCGTCCGAACACTGCGACAGCAAGAATGAGCTTCGAGTCTAGGTCTATTGCATCGTATACCCAAGACCAGTTACCGTTGACCTTGACAGCGGTTTCATCAATAGCGACTCGCGACGGCTGCGCCGCCGCCGGGCCTGGAACGCTGTCAGCTAGCCGATGTACCCAGTGGATCGCTTGATGAGAGCGTTCAACGCCGAGTGAGTAAAGAACCGCTTGTGTCTCCCGAAGCGAACAATCGGTCGCGTGGAGCCGGACGGCGAACACCCTGACGGGCGTCGCCGTCCGCTCACGCTCCCAACATTCATCAAATTCCGCCGCGTAGCTCTCGCTGAGCAGGTCTGAGAACATCATTCTAAACCAACTCTACGACCTGCTCACTTCTCAAACCGCGCTAACTAGTGTCACTTCAAACCTCAACCGGTACGCAGGACAACGATGCCGTAACCGAGATCGGCTGATCAGTTCACAGCTGAAGTAACACTAGACGGTGCCAACGGTGGCGTAACATAACTGCACCAATCACATGAACCCCTATTTAGTTTTCTCACTACATGACTACCACATACATCACCCGAAACTTTGGACGGAATAAGTGAGCGCGGCGGCGATGTATTCCACAGGGAGTATCTCGTGGTTGCGAGAGCGTAGAAAATGCTTTTCCGTAGTCGATCTCAATTGATCAACAACAATGGGTATCTCGACTGTACTGTTGGACCTCGATGACACCATTTGTAAACACCCCCAAACCACCCAAGATCTGCTGCAGGATGCCTTTGATGCGGCGAGTGTGGACCCGTTCTTTGATGCCACTGCGTTCGAGAGCCTAATTCCAGAAATTGATGCGGACTCAACACCCGATCTTCGCGAGCGCTGCTTCAAGCGTCTCGCAGAGGATGCCAACCGCGACCCGAGGGATGCACTGGCTGTTGCCAACGCATTCGAGGATCCTGAACCTACTGCAGTAGAGTTTCTTCCAGGCGCCGAGGCTTCCCTCGAGCAACTTGCCTCGAACTACCGTCTTGGTCTCGTGACCAACGGGGACCGGATGTACCAGCGCGCGAAGCTCGACACGCTAGGTATCCACGAATACTTCGATGTTACGACGTACGCCGAACCGGGCCGCAGTGTGAAACCCGATCCCAACCCGTTTTACCGGACACTCGACACTCTTTCGGCGACTCCTGACGAAGCGGTACACATCGGGAACTCGCTGCGGTCGGACGTCGTTGGTGCGCAGGCCGCAGGCGTAACGGCTGTCTGGCTGGCACGCAAGAAGAAGACAGTAGAAACGATAACCCCGGAGTACAGCATCGAATCAATGCGTGACCTGCGTGCGCCACCGTGGGTATAGACTCAGTCGATCACATCGAGAGACTCACGATCTCCTCCAGTAGACACTGAATCTACGTCTATGATGTCTGGATAGCCATTAGAACGATGGAGATGTCTGACGTCGGTCAGTCGCTGTCGGCGGCGATCGCCACCGACGTGACAGTGTTACCACTCCCGAGCGTGCCCCAATTCAGGGACAGCTACCGGAAGAACTGGTCGTCAAGTGGTTGACTCGCTGGGACAGCTCTGTGCACACCGAGGGCTGTCCAGACAGTACGAATCACCATCTCATAGAGCTCCGTGAACGACGACTCCCAGAGGCGGCGCCCCCACGGCGGGGTGCCGCTACGTACATCCAGTGGAGGTATCGCCAGACGTTCTGCAGCAACAGATTCACGACAAACAGCAATAACCAAAGCCCGGCATCCCGAGAACTGGTGAGAGCAAGGCTCTGCTGGCTAATCGGTAGCCTGATTCGATGCCGAAGCACTTGCGATAGTGCTCTCGTGCATCCCGTGGCGTGGCGATGAACGGCGCGTCACGGCTACGCCGCTGACGCGCCACCCCGTTATGACGACGGCCTCTCAGTCGTCGACAACCGCGTAAGAGACGCAGCACGTGAGATCGTCGCTGCCAGCGCCGGCACCAGTCCACCATTCATCGAAGAGGCCTACGTCATCCCCCAGTTCGGAAACTGGCCGTTCGCGTTCACACGGATCGACGCCGTCTATGTGTGGACACAGGGCAGCTACCAAGTCGGTCATGATCCCGACGACTATCCGCTGTTCCTTGCCGTTCGTGAGCAGAACGTCGACACCTGGGAGGCCTTTTTCGAGTCGTTCAACCTTCCCATCACATCCGAACGGCTGCCCCAAGACGAGCTAGCAGGATCGTTACAGGTCGTCCTCGATCCACAACCGTCACTCGAAATTGAGCGCGTCGAAGGCTATCCGATGATCCCGAGAACAGAGACGATCGAGTATATGTGTAAGAACTACGCCCAGTTTCAGTCGGCGCTCGCGATGCTCGACCGGATATACGACGACTACGATCTCGGTGTCAGCTACTGGGAGACGGAACGGGGTAATACTCCTGTTCTCAGGACCAACTGTGCAGCTGCCGATCTCCACCCACCGATAACCGCGTACGTTACCTAGAGAGTGCCTTGCAAGTCAGTGCAGGTGCATCGAGGACGGCGAGTATCTGACCCTCCACGGCGCTCGTTGTGGTGTCGGCGAGACGTTGTATAAGGAACACGGCGCGCAACGCGCTCAACGGACACTCCGGCACGCCGATCCGAAAACGACCTCTGAAATGTACTCGCACATCGAAGCGAGCGAGCTGGGCGAAGACAATACGGGCGTGTTTGAAAACGAGTGAATCTGTCAGCGACAGTTCCACAACCGAACGATCATTCAAACGGCACAGGACCGAGGAAGAGATCGCCCGCACTATCATTTACCGCTTCGTCGGCGGCCACCTTCGCGTGAGTCTCGCAGTAGTACTTGGTCGATCGCTCATCACCCACAGGATTGTAAATCACCACATGCGTGGCTTTGTTGGGACACTCCTCACGCTCGCACGAGGCCATGAGACATTCTCCATCGTCTAAACAGAAGTAACCCGACCTCTATCGGCCATTCACTAGCGATGTCTAATTCTCGAGACCATCATTCTAGAACCCGCTCACGCACAACCCCTGCCGTCTCTTCCCAACCCTATACACGCCTTCTAACCGCTCCCCCGCAGGTCAGCCAGACTCGCGTGCTCGCAGACGATCGCTTTCGAGGTCGCTTTAGAAATCTCTGAGATAGCTTTAGCGATGGTCCGGGTTGTTTTGTTCCAAACGTCGACGTGAAATACGAGGCGGAGCTTGAGGTCCTTCTCGTCACTGAGTTGATCGACGAGGTCTGAGAGTAGTCTGGCCGACGAATAGGCGATGACGTACTGTTATGCATCATATTCTTCAGCGTCGTATTCGGCGATTTCACGTGACCCGCAGACAGGACACTCCGACGTAGTGAGTTCAAGTGTTGTCCCGCAATCTCGACATTCGTAGACTATATTGTCGTCGGTTGATAACCACCGCCGGACTGCGGTGGAGAGTGACATACGTTCAGTACGAACCTGCCCAGTGCAGATGACCGTTTGGCTTTCAACTGCATGTGTGACGGACCGACTATCATGGTTTGCTATTCGGTCCCAATTTCGGTGACAGCGTCGCCTCCCTGAATTAGACAGGCAAACAGCTATTCGTGTCGCTGTCTCACACTCATACGGTCTGCCCTACTGGTACTCGCGTCCCACCCGAGAACATCTAGGGGCAGATCACACAGCGAACTGACACGGCACACGTCTCATGGCGAGTGCTGCACTGAATCACTGCGAATCCAGGCCCTTGGTACTGTCCGCGGCCCGTGGCGAGTACAAGCGCGAATTCCCCGTGCTTGTACCGCCCGACTGTAACCGTGGAAAGCATATCATGAGTCTATGACGGCCGCGGCTACTGTACCCGGCTGAGAACATCCACAGTCGCCTCATTCCCACTCCGAGATAGCCATATTCCTAATATTATATTATTAATAATTATTATCTGAAGCAGTAGAAGAGCCGCGGGAGACCGTATCCCAGACTACAGTCTATCGGCACCCACATAACGGTCATTGAATCCTTCCAAGAACAGCCCCGGCCGTCTCGGCCTCAACCTCATACACGTTTTCTAACCGCTTGCGCTCGCTCGCCCGAAGGTCGTCTAAATTATCGAAACCCCTCGTGATCGCCTTACTCGTCTTTGGCCCGACGCCGTTGATATCTTCAACGGTGAGCGAATCGGAGATTCGCGATCCTCGTCAGAGATTTCCTCTAACGTAGATCAGGTGAATCTGGTCGTGCCGGTCGTCAACGGCCTCGCCGAGCCGACACTTGTGTTCGGGTTTGTCGATTGTTCCCTCGGCGTACAGCTGGCGGGCTTCCTCGATGGGGCCTCGTTGGTCTGGAGGTAGGTACGGACGATGGCTGCGAGGATTACGGCCAGCACAGCGTTGTAGGAGAGTGTTTCGAGAGTTTCGAGCATGGTAACCGTAGATAGTAGCACGATTTCTTTATTCAGAATACTGCTTAAAACCGAGCCAGGAGATTCGATAACTACGTGTACCCACTTACCGTCTATCCTCCTCTGGTCAAAGTTGGATGTCCTCACACAGTTGTTTATTGGATCGGTCCCAGCAGATAAAACCAACTATACATGCAGTTCGGTAACTACTTACCACATTCCGGAGGTCGAACCGGCTAGGATAGTCCCTATCAGAAAGACCGCTAATAGGAGTAGGATTAGTACTGCCAACAATAGATTAGGCCAGTTCATTTCTCACCAGACTCTGGTCTCTCGTGGCTGTTAAAACGGCCGGTAAGTAGTTCATTCCCCTAAACGGCAATTACGTGTGCTTATTAATCATTGGAGAGGTATATTCTTCAACGAAAATTGACGGATAAAAATTCAGTAATTGTGTATGTGAATCGATACCTTATTCTTATTATCCCCCGGGGATATTTATCAGTAATGGATTCGCAGGACGAAGAACTCATTCAGCTACTTGCAGATACCACTAACCGAGCAGTTTTGACCGTTCTTACGGATGCGTCACACGGACTTTCTGTGACCGAGATTGCTGAACAACTTGTTTTGGAGGACGAAGGGAACATTGAGCAGACGGTCATCTCGCTCCATCATAATCACCTCCCTCGACTTGACGAAGCAGGATTCATCAAATACGACTGTGATGAAAGCATCGTCACTGACGAGAACTACTTGAGAAGTGACGCCGGGTGGAGGGACATAGACGTACTCGACGAACTGCTCTCACGGTCTGGATAGGAACGCAGACCAGACGATAGTACCGTTGGGCGACTTGAGGGGCGCAAAGACGTGTACGACTACGGTTGGAAGTTGACCGATGAAGCTAAGGATGAACTGTTTCTGATTTACAGTTCCGACGAACTTTTCGACGAGGAATGTCTCCCCATGCGGAGAGAGCCATTGAACGAGGAGTTGAGTTACATACCGGGACGAAAAGCCCAGAGGTTCGGAAGCTCTTTCAGGATCGCCTTCCAGAAGCGACGATATGGGACCACCGGATGGACTGGATGTATGAACAGTCGAGTTGTCCCAAAGTAAGTCGGCTGATTGTCGCCGATCAGGCGAAAGTCGTCGTTGGTCTGTAGGACGAAGATGCTGATGGGACGAAAACGGAAATCGCAATGGTCGGTGAAGGAACGACCAATCCCTTGCTGGTCCTTATCCGTGAACTATTCGGTCCTCGATTAGATCATCTCGATTACCAGAGTGATGAGTTCGAGAAATGAGTTGGATAACTGCTTCACCTGTACCGAACGGTAACTACGTGTACTTACTGATCAGTCACCGTCAGTAGCTTCTTCAAAATCTTCTTTGTCTACGTGGGAGAACGATGTCCCGCCGCATCTGCAACTATTTCGAGTCTCAATTGGGAGTATTCCTTTATCGCCAGTGGTCATAGCCGCATATGCGTTTCCGCATCGGTCTCAGACAGCGAGAAGATTTCGACCCTCCCCATACGTTAAAAATTCCTGACTCCGCTAAACTACTTAAATTTGATAGGGTGTTAAAACAGTTCCGATTGATCACCACCTCCTGTACTCACCATGGATTTCCCGGATCGTTCTGAATAAAGAAATCGCGCTATGATCTACTGCTAACGATCGGCCGAAGCGGTTATCCCGTCGGTCATTGGCCCGGACTGTAATGCATGACCGTCGACTTGAAAACAACACCCTTCTGATTACTGCGCTTGTCGAGTATCACGACGCCCTCCGCGATCGCGACCCCGAACGGGCTCGCCGGGAGTGGACACGGGCACAGGATCTGGCCGCCGAACACGGGAAGACGATTGACGAAGCAGTGGGGTATCGGTTCTGAGTACGGCGATTCGCTCACTTTCACTCCGGCACGGGAACCCTTATTCGCGACCGGCCGTAACGAGATAGTGTGTCGAACTGTTACGTAATCGGATACGACCTGCAGGATCCCGGACAGAACTACGACGATCTCACAGATGCGATCGAAGACTACGGTACGTGGTGGGGCCACCTTGATTCGACGTACATCGTCAAAACAAGCGTCAGTGCGTCAGATATCCGCGACAATCTCCATGAATACCTCGATCCGAATGACAAACTGTTAGTCGCGAAACTGTCTGGAGCGTGGGCCGGCTCTAACCTTGGCGACGCGGCAGACTGGTTGTACGACCAAATGCAGTCCGAACGGCTACCTTAATTCCAAGACCATATATACGAATTCCTCACTGCGAACATCGAGATGACGACTGCCCTAAGCTGGCCGCGAAACGGATGCTCGTGTACTTCCGCGAGACCGGCTCGCTGACGGCCGTCATGACGTTCGTGTCGCTGATCACATACGGGTTCGTCGTCTTTGTACCCGGCAACCCGGCCCGCACGATCCTGCGACAGCAGCGACAGAGTCCGCCGTCAGAGTGCGAAGTCGAGGCTTTCCGCGCCAAACATAGGTTCGACGAACCGTTCCTCACCCAGTATCTCGCGTGGCTCGGCGACGCCCTCTACGGCGACTTCGGGACGTCGTACTACCGCTCTGAACCCGTCACGTCGCTGTTGCTCGAGTACCTGCCGAACACGCTCGAACTCGCGCTGGCGGCGATCGCCGTCTCGTTGCTGCTCGCCGTTCCGACCGGCGTGTTGAGCGCCGTCTACCAAGGCACTTGGATCGACCGTACGAGCCAGTGTGCCGCGCTAATCGGCGTCTCGATGGCGAACTTCTGGTTCAGGTACGTGATTCCTCGTGTGTTCGCTCTGGCTCGGGCTGACGTCGGTCTCCGGCGTCGGCACGCTCAGCCATCTCGTGCCCCCCGCGATCACCCTCGGTACCGGCATGGCCGCGATACTCACTCGCCTCGTCCGTGCGTCGATGCTCGACATCCTCGAGACCGACTACGTCGCGACCGCGCGACCGAAGGGACTCCGCGAGCGTCTCGTCGTCTACAAACATGCGCTGCGAAACGCGCTCGTCCCCGTCGTGACGATGGTTGGCCTCCAGTTCAGTTTCGTGCTCAACGGGGCTGTCGTCATCGAGGTCGTCTTCCAGCGACCCGGTCTCGGTACGCTACTGGTCGATGCCATCTTCACACGCGATTACCCGATCGTCCAGGGAATCGTGCTCGTGACCGCCTTCGCCTTCGTCGTGACGAATCACCTCGTCGACCTTGCGTACGTCGCGCTCGATCCACGGATCGAACGTGAACGGGGTGGGCGTCGATGAGCGACAGTGAGACCAGACACGCCGAACCGAGCCACCAACTACGGACGCTCGTAGAGCGCCCTCTTCGGCTGATCCGGCAACGATTCGATGCCGGTCGTGGACTCCGGACGAACGCGCAACTCCACCTCGGCGGTGGGATTATCTACCTGCTGGCGCTCGTCGCGCTTGTCGGACGGTGTTCTCACCGTACGATCCGGCCACCCAGACTCTTGGCGCTCGCCTCGAGCGGCTCTCAGAACATCCAATCGCGAGTGCGATCGTCGAAGAAGCATCCGATGTCGAAGGGAAAAAAGGCGACACAGACACGACTGTCGACGAGTTCGAGCGCCACCGCCGCGGCGTCAGCGGCCGCGTGACGGTGAGGAAACGCTTGTCGGCCATCCAGCGTTATTCGATGAATATGAATGGAGCCTGTCAGCGACCTTAAAGACAAATGTTGAACAGGCATACGCCGACGGTGACGTGCCAGTCCTCGTCGGCTGTAACGGGTATGTCCAGAACTCAATTACCGTCGGTGATGCTCCACGACCAGAGTGGAAAGTCGCTGTCGAGACGCTATTACGGAGTCGGGAAATCGTCGTGCTCACAGGCGACGAGGGCGGCGGCCGATCGCTTTCGTGATGTTGAGGGAGTTGGCGAGGTATTCGCAGGTGTTCCGCCTGAAGCCAAGGCCGAAACGATCCGTCGACTCCGTTCCCGGGGAACGGTCGCTATGGTTGGTGACGGGAATAACGATGCCTCTGCACTGGCGGTCGCGGATATTGGAATCACTATGGGAGGAACGCAACTTGCGACAGACGCTGCTGACGCGGTAATCATTTCGGACGATCTCGAGGCAGTTGCGGAAATCTTTGCGATCGCTGCCAAGACTCACCGACGAATCCGCCAGAACCTCGGCTGAGCATTATGTTACAATATTATAGCGATTCCACTTGCAGTCGCCGGTCTATTGAATCCCTTGTTCGCCGCCGTCGCAATGGCGACCAGTAGTGCTCTCGTTGTCGCTAATTCCACGCGATCGCTAATTGATTCTGATTCCGTATGACTGCTCAATTGGAGAATCTCCAAAGGAATTAGTGGTCAATGAATAAGTATTATGGCCTAGCCAACGCAGCTATCGCCACCTTCTTGACTAGGTTTGTGTACCGAGAAAGGCGAAAGAGTTTTTTTCAGTTCTGAGACTGATGATGGTTAGCCTGTTGGCGAGAGGTGTTGGCTCTGGCGGTTAAGCAAGCTCCAAGTAAATCGAAACTCCTTATTTCGGTGTCCGATTTGAACGTATATGGGTAAAATTAGAATCGTCTGGGGAATCGGAAATGCTTCAACCGAGAAGGCATCGTATGATGCAGCGCTAGCAGCTGCGAACGTTCATAATTACAATTTAGTTAGTGTCTCTTCAGTTATTCCGAGCGATGCTGCTCTTGAGGTTATCGGAACCGCTCCCGATTTGGGAACAGTCGGTGATCGCTTGACTGTTGTTCAAAGTCGAAAAACGGTCAAACCCGGTGAGACAGCCGCTGCTGGGATCGGATGGACACGCAGTAAATCCGGACGGGGTATTTTCTACGAGTCAACAGGCGATACAGAGAATACTGTCCGTGAGCGCATTAAGACTGGTTTGACTGCTGGTAAGGACCATCGAGACTGGGAATTTCTTAGTGATGGAGAGGAAGTCGTCGCTGAGGCTGAACCTGATGTTGAACATTACGCTAGTGCCGTCGTACTGGCGATTTATGGGCGATCCTCCCCTATTATTTAATGCTCTAAATACGGGAGATCATCGTGTTCTAAAAATGCTCCTCTCGATAGGCCTCTTCGATTTCTTTCTTAAGTGACATTATATATTCATCCAGAATATTTAGAATTTCGTCACTGATCGTTCATTCTGGAATCAATATATCGGAGCAATAACTGCAATCGTGCCAAGAATACTCCCATCCGGGTTTTTTACGATCCGACCGAATTCTCGTAATCCATTACATATTCCTCGTCAGCAAACGCAACTCCTCGTTCCTTGATCGCATACAGAGATTCAAAGAGCGATTCTTGATCGGTAATTGTTTTCTCAGTCTGTTCTCTTAACCCTCACTGGTCTACTATCTCTTCAATACGATCCCTTGGGTATTCAGCAAGTATCGCTTTTCCAGTTGCGACACTTTGAAGATAATAGTAGATACCGCCAACTGTAACAGACTTGGACGTGTGAGTATCCTTTGAATCAAACTGACTATCTGGATAGAACGATTCGTGGACAAGAATACCCCGGCCGTTGTTTTCAACGACAATCTCTATCTTTCCATCAACCTAACTAGAAAAATTTAATATGCCTTTATCGGTAAGGACGCATGCCTGTTTCCGTGATCGTGCGTATTCGCCGTGGTTAAGAAATCGCAAATCAACGTGGTACGTCTCACCCTCCTTCGTCTGATAGCCATGATCGATAGGCGTTCGAAGGTGCACATGTACCGTACTTCTCGCCATTGCTCGGTAGTTAATTCATCTAACGTCGCACCATCCAATCGCTGTATGGTATCTACTCAGTAAATTTCGTCTGTGTCATTAAAGTCCCCATCTGACATGAAGTCGATGTTTGGCGGCGAGAGACGTATTGGGGCGAAGTCAAGATGTCGAATCACGAAGAGATATTGACACGAATATACCATTCCAGAAAATTATTTTTTATTGATGAGAGAAATTGTTTTGTATTGGTGGCATAGAAGTAAGTGGTACACGTAAGGAAAGACAAGATGAGCAGTCAGAAGAAGTCCCAACAGAGCGCAGGTACTGTCGAAGAGAACGCACTCCGGCTCGAAAAGGAGAAAGCAGAACAGATAATCGACGCACTGAACACTGACCTCGCGGACGCGTACGTCCTCTATCACCAGCTCCACAAGCACCACTGGAACGTCGAGGGCGCGGAGTTCCGCGATATCCACGTGTTCCTCCAGCAGGTTACGAGGACGTAGAGGACGCGGCTGACGAACTTGCAGAGCGGCTCCAGGCGCTCGGCGGCCCCGCACGCCAGTATAACAATGCTCGCAGAGAACGCGACCGTCGAAGCCGAGGACAAGGACGTCTATGGCATCCGGACGTCGCTCTCGAATGATCTGGAGATGATGGGTGACATCATCGAGAGCGACCGGGAGCACATCGAACTCGCGGAGGGACTCGGTGACCACGCGACCGCACAAATGCTCCGCGAACAGTTGGAAACGATCGAGGAACACACCCACCACGTCGAGCACTACCTCAAAGACGACACGCTCGTCCTCGAGTCGGCGACGAATTAAGGAACAGAACTCATAATGCTCGGTGACGTCTAGATGCTAGTAGCGGTAGGCTCAGGACACGTCGTTAGAGGTTGATCATAACCCAAAATCGACCGAGGAAGTAGTGATGATTACTGAAACTTTGTTTGGACCTATAGTTGACGATAGTTCGTCTAGAGATTCGATGCATATTACGGTAATTGGTGCTGGTGAGGTCGGGAGAGCGATTGCTGCTACTCTGTCGGGCCTTCATAAAGTAGTCATCGTTGAACGTGATCAGCGTATCGTAGAGGAACTTACGTATGCACACGACGTGCTTGCTGTACACGGAGACGGACGTGAGATTAAAACACTACAGCAGGCCAGAATCGAACAGGCAGACCTTGTTATTGCGTGTACCGATGATGACGAGGTGAATACAGTTATCTGCGGTACCGCAAAGCTGATTTCTGATGCTTTCACTATCGCTCGAGTCAGACATCGAACGCTGTATGAAACGTGGGATGGGCATCCAGATGCCTTCGGTGTTGATCATATGATATGCACAAATCTACTGACGTCTAAGGCAATTTTTCGCATCTCTGGGCTTCCATCGGCTCGAGAGGTGGATACCTTTGCTAACGGCCTTGTACGAATGGCTGCGTTCGAAATTGGGCCAGATAGTCCTATTATCAAACGACCCGTGCGCGAGATAGACAGTGATGATTCATTGACGTTTGCAGCGATCTTCCGCAACGAGGAACTGCTAATTCCAAGTGGAAAGACAGTCATTCAACCGGGTGATAGCATAGTAGTTATCGGAAGTACTCACGCTGTGGAAAATTTCGCCTATGTGATTTCGACGTCATTACGGAGTCAGACAGACGACATTATTATTGCTGGAGCAACTAAGGTCGGAGTTCAAACGGCTAAGCTATTCGAAGAACATGGATATAACCCTCGTTTAGTCGAACAAAATAGTGATAAAGCCCGTGAAGTTGCCGAAGCACTCCCAAACACGACAGTGTTTCATGGAAATCCAACTGATATGGATTTCTTAAATCGGGAGCAGGTGGGGGAAGCTGATCTAATGATTTCTGCATTGGAACATGATGAACAAAATTTGCTCGTAACGTTGGTAGCACGTCAGCTCGGTGTTGACGAAACAGTAGCTGTCGTCGAGAATCAGGAGTATACCGGATTATTCGAAACAGTTGGTGTCGACGTGACTGTCAACCCACGTGAGGAAACCGCTGAAGAGATCGTTCGGTTTACTCGATTGAGCCCTACTGAGAATATTGTTATACTTGAACATAACCGTGCAGAAGTGATTGAAGTTGAGGTTGCTCAGGATAGTATCCTCACAGACCGCAAGATTTCGAATTCGATAACTGATCTTCCAGATGGAGTTGTTATTGGGGCGATCGCTCGCGACGATGAACTCGTGACTCCACGAGGCTCAACGATAATCAAATCAGAAGATCATATCATTTTGTTTGTGGATGCTGATATACTCGACGAGGTTACTGAAGCAATTTAAAACAACATTCGCTACAGTTGGCCTTGTTTAGACGTGGAGCAACAGCCCGTTCCTTTCGTTAATGACGCTACAAACCAGCCGCTCAGTTAAACTACGGATGTAAGATGTAACCTCCTCCAAAAGGATACAAGTGGCCGATGGTACTACAAAATGGCATGGTTTCTGAGCAATTCGACGCGTTCTTGCTTGACCTTAACGGGGTAGTGTATCTCAGGGACGAGGCCCTACCGGAGGCGGTCGAGTCGGTGAATCGCCTCGATGAACTGGACAAGGAACTACGATTCCTGACGAACGACCCACGCCCTCAGCGTCAGACGATCGCGAACAATCTTCGCAAACTGGGGATCGATGCGGAAGAAGACGAGATCATCACGTCGGGCTGGGCGACCGCCCACTACCTCTCACAACAGGATGTGACCACCGCTGCTGTCGTCGGTAGCGAAGGGCTGGAAATCGAACTCCAAGAGGAGGGCATCGAGGTCACGGACGACGATCCCAATGCGATGGTCGTCGGCGCGGACGAGAAGACGTCGTATCAAGACATCCAGCGGGCGGCGAGACACATCCATCGGGGAGCGACCTTCGTGGGGACGAACCCCGATGGGTCGTTCCCGACCCCAGACGGGCCCGCACCCGGGGCCGGGGCCATTGTCCGAGCAGTTGAAGCTGCGGCGGGGACAGAGCCGATGGTCGTTGGCAAACCCGAGCCGCTTATGTTCGAGATGGCTCTCGACGGGTTGGCCGACGACGTGCAAGCGGTCGTGATTGGCGATAATCCTGCCACGGACATTCTCGGCGCCCACCGTGCGGGACTCACCGGGATTCTAGTGGCCGAGGACGAACCAACTGCCGCATCTGCTCGTGATCTTCAGCAACCAGATTTGACTATCTCGACGCTTGCAAATCTCTTCACGGACACAACCGACACGTGGGAGGCACTTCCCTATTCGTGGCCGGACGAGATACGGCCGGGTGTCGCTGCTGTCGTAGTGAATGACGCAGATGAGGTGCTGTTGCTAAAACGTGCCGACAAAGAGCAGTGGGCGCTCCCGACTGGCACGGTCGAACGGTGCGAACCAGTCGGGGACGCTATTACACGAGAGGTTGAGGAGGAGACGGGATTGCAAATAGCGGTTAAGCGGTTGATGGGTGTCTATTCACACCCGGAACAGCAGGTGTTTTCGTATCCCTCAGGCAAGGCAGTTCACTTCGTCACGAATTGCTTTCGGTGTACCGTCGAGGGGAGGGGGACACCCGAGGCCGACGAAGAGGAAGCCCTCGAAGTCGGATTCTTCGACAGGAACGATTTGCCGTCGGACATCCTCCCGATGCAACCGCAGTGGATAGCCGATGCAAATGATACGGATGGCTCTCCTTCAATTCGATAAATACACATGCTGTACTGACCGAAGTTACGGAGCAAGTTCGACATTTCTCACAGCCGCTTTCAGAACGGGTTCACGGAACTGCCCGAATCGCGTCCGCGCCCGAAGCGTGTCGCCGTACTGCTGCGTGAGCACGAAAAACACAGCCTCGACGATTGACCGTCGATGATAGGTATCGTCGTCATGGCGAGCATTATGCGCCATATCTAGCGGGGCGAACTCTCAGTGTTTGATCACTGGCCGAACGTCGGCCTCACGAAGTTCTTCGTGGAGCTTGTCCCAATCATAGCCCTTGTCAGCGGTCACGGTCTGTAGCCGGTCGAGGTTCCGTGTGAGTACCTGCCGCCCAACGCGGGTGTCATGTGGCTGCTTCATCGAACAATGAATGGCTAACACGGTGCTAGTTTCGCAGTCGACCAACGCTGTCGCCTTTACCGATCTGAAGGTATAGTCTGTCCGATTTGCGTAGTGGCGACAACAGAGTATCGGTCGAAGCCAGTCGCGTCGATAGCCTGTACGTCACCGCTATCGTGGAGCTCAGCGGAGAGTCAAGGAGAGTTCGCCAGACTGCGATCTTGAGCTGCTGCTTCCGTGCGCAGACGGTCGTAAAGTCTGGCAGCTCGCACATTTCGAGATTCAGTTTCTCGACGATGCCATGCATCTCGTGAAGGACATCGGGGAGCCGTCGATATGGCAGATCAAGGTATTCCCGGAGACCGTGGATCATAACGACACTCAGTCAGCGTAGCCACCGTCGCCCTTCTTGACCGGTGGTGAAGCATCACCAGAGACAGCGCGTTTTGCCAGCGTTACGAGGCGATCCGTAAATTGAGAGAGACGAGAGGGCACACTGCTCAGTTCTGGCTTTGAAATAGGTTAGTTTGCCGAAGTGAGTCGCTGCTCTGGCATCTAAACAAAGGCCCTACAGTTTGAAAGCTCCAGCTACAAGTAATGGAAAGACGAGTGTGGCCTCTGCCTCGACCTGTGTATAGTTTGCTTGCTCTTCCTTGATTTTACCCCATGAGACCGCCTCGTTTGGCGGTGCACCCGACAGCGATCCATCTCCCTCCATGCCCGTCGAGATGTAGACGACGTAATCCGCCCCGCCGCGGAAGAGATTCGTCATAATCGCATGGTGTTTCGGTACACCACCCCCAACCGCGATGAGCCCCGTCGTGTCCGCGAGCAAGCCGTCTTCGATGAGTGAGTCGTAGTCATCCAGAATCTCGATTCCGACGTCTGAATCGTAGCCCTGGCGATAGTAGTAGAGAAAGTTCCCGACTTCGGCGTCGGTTAATGCCGGGCAGTACACTGGGACGTCATTGTCCGCCGCCTGCTTCAACACTGAATCCTCGTCGTCAAGCGTCTCACCTAACTCACGTGCGAATGCCGTCGGTGTCCGAACTTTCTCCTCCGCGAAGAACTCATCAAAGAAATCATACAGATACTCCTCCAGCCACACGTACCGATCAGAGGGAACGAAGAGATTACCAAGTCGGTTGATGCCTCGTTCCCGAAGTGCTGCCTCGTCTGCGTCCCAGTCTCCCATCTTGAACGGTTTTGCTGTCTTGATGACGTCCTCAGTTAGTGACCCGGATGTCGTGATGAGAACATCTACGTACCCTTCTCGGACGAGGTAGGCAACGGCCTCGCGCAACCCCGATGAGATGATATTTGATGTGAATGTGAGATAGATTGTTGCATCCGCTTCTTGCATACGTTCTGCAATATCGATGGCTTCTGCGAGCTGTGTTGCTTGAAATCCTGTTGACGCATAGGAGTCGAGCATCTCGTGGAAGTCGAACTCGCCGCGAAAGTCGTAGCCACGTACGTCTGGTGTATCAAGTTCTTCCTCACTCTCGGGTACGACGTAGTCGTGAGAATCGTCGTTATCCATACGATTGGATAACTCGACAAGGGATTTGAAGAACCCGGAATCTGTCGATCAGTTCTCGATACACCCAAGGCCATCAATACTGGATTATTCACTATGCCTAAGCCGAAGGTGGCTGTCCTCCGCCCTGACGACACTCGGGTCGACGAAGCCGTCTGCTATCTTCAATCACTGGAAGTGTCGCCAATCGCAGATCCAATGCTGTCCATCTATCCAACAGGGCAGGCTCCACAGCAGGCAGAATACTGTATCTTCACCAGTCCCACCGGAGTTGCACTCGCTGAGGAGCAGGGATGGCATCAAGATGGGACGACAGTATGTGCGGTAGGTCGCCAGACAGCAACTGAGTTACGAAATTGCGGCTATTCAGTCGACGTGGTTCCTTCGACATTTACTTCCACAGGACTCGTCGAGGAGTTGGCAGACGAAGTTGAAGGGAAGTCGGTCGAGATCGCTCGCAGTGCACACGGAAGTGATGTACTGATTTGGGGGCTAGAAGAAGCTGGTGCATCTGTTCATGAAACGCATCTATATCGCTTGAAACGACCGGATACTGCCGGCCAGTCAGTTAAACTCGCCGTAGACGGTGAGTTAGATGGAATACTGTTTACGTCACCGAAGACGGTCGAGCATTTTTTTGAGATCGCTGCCGAACGTGACGCTCTCTCCTCGCTGCAATGCGAGCTAGAGGAGTCGGTTATTGGTGCAATTGGGACACCGACAGAGCGTGCTGTCCGCAGACACGGAAGTTCTGTCGACATTATACCAGCCAGAGCAGATTTTAGGCGGCTAGCTGAGGATACGGTGAACCACATTCGAGAGATACAGCAGTAACTTCACATCGTCTCTAAGGATCCAGAGGGAGAGATATTATAAATTCCTGGCGGTGAACCAAGTCATTCCAATGATGAAAGCACCGGTACCAGAAACCAACAGTGTTCGTCGATATCCGAACATCGTTGCGGCTCCGACACTGAGCGGCGGGCCGATCGTCGTCCCGAGTCTGAGTACGCTCGTCCGAATACTCATGATACTCCCGCGAAACTCGTCCGGCGCTCGTTCGTTGAGTGCGGTATCTGTGATCGGTTCTGCGAGGCCTTGACCGAGACCGAATAGTAAGAGTGCGCCGGCGACGACATAGATGGAGTCCGCAATGGCGACAACGACGAGTCCGATCCCGTAACTTACGAATCCGAGCGCGATCGATTGGAAGCTCGTGAGCGACCGAAGCACGCGATCACCCTGCATTGCAGTTACTCCCATTGTGATCGCGGGTAATCCCACGAGAAGACCGATACCTGCTGAAGAGAGGTGATATTCGTTGGCGAGCAAGAACGGAACGGCGGTGAGCTGAGCGCCATAGAGGATGACGAATATGCCGAAGATTGCGAGATAGAGCACGACGAAGGGGAGCATCGGTGTGGGCCCGGTGAGGAACTCACGGAGACTCGAGTTCGAGTTGTTCTCGTCCCGATGTGGCTCCTCGAGCAGGAGAACCCCAGGTACAGCGACGAGCAACGCAAGGAGAAAACACGCGAAGGGGGCTGACCATGCGAGTGTTGCGAGCGCACCGCCAAGTAATGGATATCCGGCAGCGCCAACCGCAAGAATCGCCGCGTTGGTACCGATCAACACCCGTCGCTGTTCACCGGTGAAGAGGTCCCCCAAGAGTGTGACCGTGAGCATCATGATCGCACTACTCGCTGCACCCTGAATCGCTCGCAGTGCGAGAATTATGGTAAAATCAGAGATGAATATGATGCCACCCCCACTGAGTCCGAAGACAATGAGGGCCGGGATCAAAGCCGGTTTCCGGCCGATTCGATCTGTCAGCAGCCCTATCGGGAGTGTGAGAAAGATCCCAGGTAGTGTAAACGCCGATAGCAAGAGACTGGCTTGTGACTCCGAAATGTTCCAGGCCTCCTGCACCGCTGGAAGTGCAGGACTGATGAGTGAGACGCCCATTACAGCGACGAGTGTACTCGCAAAGATCACCGCTGCTGCCGGAGATTCTCGGAGGAGTCGTGTCTTTCCCATTCGTTCTACTGGTATCTCCACAATTGGAGCCTGTAAATCATCCGCTATTGGGTAGTCTTTGCCCTGTGTCAGAACTGGAGGCCAGTTCAATTTGCGCCAACGAGCGAGGTCTTCCGACCGGGGTGTAGGGAGGTCGCAACCGTCGGGAGCGACCTCCGACCAGCCGAACGGCGACTCTGGGGAGCCGTGAGGACTACCTCGCACGTTGCGCAGTTTCATCTGCGCGTAGCGAATCAGCTCCGATTTACGACGAATAGCTAACTAGTCGCGTTTCATCGCGACGAGCGAGTTCGGCCGCACTGACCTCCCGCTGTTCTGCACTGCCTTCGACCCGCCAGCGCCGCCATTTGCGCAGCAATCGCTCACCAAGTAGAGACAGTCAACAAAATAGAGGATCGCTTACTCGACGAGGCGAGCGATGTCGTCGTCGAGTTGACTGTAGATCTCCTCGGCGCGTTCCTCGTCCTCGGGGGAAAGCTTCCGGATGGGCTCGCGGACCTCGCCGGCGTGGAGGCCGGCCAGTTCAAGGCCCTTCTTGACGGCGGAGACGCTGATGGCGCCGGGGATGGTGTTCTCGACGCCGGTCTCGTCGCGGAAGTTCTGGTAGGGCATGCAGATGTTACGCAGTTCCCGAGCGTGCTCCCAGTTTTCGTTCTGGAGGGCCTCGAACAGCGCGAGGCCGACCTCGGGGCGGAAGTTGCTGACGCCGGCGGAGAAACCCTCGATGCCCTCGACCCAGTAGGAGACCGCGTACGGCTCGGCCAGGCCGTTCACCCAGACGACGTCGTCGGCGCCGGCGGTGACGGCCTCGCCCAGCTTGACGGGGTCTTTCAGCGTGTACTTGATGCCGGCGACGCCGTCGACGCGAGTGAGATCGGCGAGGAACTCAACGGAGGGGTCGAAGTCGCGGGCGTAGGGCACCAGCGGGGCCTCGGCGGCGGCGTCCAGTTCGTGGTAGTAGTCGATGGCCGCCTTCTCGTGGATGTAGGTGTGGTCCATCGGCATGATCATGTGGGCGTCCACGCCGACGTCGTCGTACGCACGGATCAGTTCCTGGGCGCCCTTGGTGGAGCCGCCGACGCCGGCGAGCACGCAGGCGTCGTCAGGCAGGGCCTCGACGGCGGTCTGTGCGCCGTCGATGCGCTCCTGCTGGGACAGCGAGTGGTACTCGCTGATGTTGGCCGTAGCGAGGAACGTCCGGATGCCCTCGTCGTACAGGTCCTGGGCGTTCTCCGCGAGCTTCTCGTGGTTGATTTCGAGGTCCTGGGTGAACGGTGTGAGGAGACCGACGGCAACGCCGCGCAGACGCTCCTGGACCTGGTCGGCTGACAGTGACATAATTCGTGAGTACGCCGGCTGTAACATATATCCATCGTTTACGGGAGAAACGGGGTCGAACCAGGGCGACGGCGGAGGTCCCACGAACCGGGGTCAGGCGTCGAAGGAAGTGACACCGAGATGTGCATAAATTTCCTTCAGGCGGGCCTCGTCCTCGGCGGAGAGTCCCACCAGCGGCTCGCGGCTCGGACCGCCGTTGAGCCCCGCCAGTTTCAAGCCGCGATTGATCACGGGAGCGTTGTTCCCCGCCGACAGGGTGCTCCCGGCACCCGGCTCCTCGCGAAGGTCCTCCAACGGCCGCAGGGCGCGTTGAAACTCCCGGGCCTGATCCCAGTCCCCGGCGTCGAGCACGTCGAACAGGGGCAGGGTCGCCTCCGGTAGGAAGTTCCCGATGCTGGTCGTGTAGCCGGTCGCCCCCTCAATGGCGAACTTCACGGCGACCACTTCCTCGCGCTCGCTGAGGTCGACGAGCACGGAGCGGGGGACCGTCAGACCGCGCTTGTAGATGACGATCAGGAGGTCGATATCGTCGCAGATCCGGTGGTAGTAGTCGGCCAGATCCTGCTCGTGGATGTAGGTGTGGTCTGGGCGCATGGCCCTCAGTGCGTCCGCGACGACGACTTCGTAGGCCTCGGCCAGGTCTCGGATCTCGGGACGTTCCCGGCGGCGCCAGCGACGACGGTGGCGTCGTCGGCCGTCGCCTCGACGTGGATCTCGACGACCGGTTTCCGCTCGGCGTCGGTCAGCGAGTAGTACTCGCCGGTGTGCCGCAGGGGACGAACAGGCCGCCCACGCCGCCTCCATCGCGGCGAGGTCCTCGTCCAGCGCGTCGTGATCGATCGCGCGTCATCGGTGAAGGGGACGGCGGTGGTAAAAGGGGACGGCGGTGGTAAACCCGATGGTTTCGAAGTGCTCGCGGAGGTCCTCGTACATACCCGATGCGAAACTCAGGTCGGAATTAAAGCTCGGCCGGCGCTCCGGGTCGTGTTTAGAAGAATAAGCAAGTGACTGCTACCCATAACTGCTAAAGATACAGTTTAATTGGACTACTATATATAGTCCACTTATGAATTGAGATTCTTTGAGTTTCACTCGTGTGAGCGGCGTATGCTTGATACCAGTACTGATTTATGATCTGGCATCGGCTGAGGCCGAATCATGCACAGAGATTTCGAGATTCCACTAATAATGGCGCTCCGTCAAAAGGAGCATGTGCCAGATTGGTTGATCAGACTGGCGGACACGCCTGCTTTCTATCCAATAACCCCATATCAAAGACACTAGTTGAATCAACTCAGAGCTCTTCGGAGCACTCAGGTAAAGCCCGATTTAGCAGTGCCACATATTCTGTGACGATCGCTATTTTTAGACTGAAATCCTAATCGAACTGTTTGGGTTACAAGCGTAGGTCTGTAATCCAGATCCTACTTAGTGAATCCGTTCCACACTGAACCGTGAATAACAACAGTACATTTGTTATGGTGTCTGGGTAGCGTATACCAGATTAGTTGCCGCTGGTCCAAGTATAACGGATCTTTATAAGTTTCGGTGGCCTGTTACATCTACCACTATTTCCTAAGCTACTAAGGCTAGAATCAGCGCTCTGGCTCTGTTGCTACTCTCCTCAATTGACATTCAATTGGAGGACTCTACCATCCGATCACGACCGATACAAAGAAACAAATCGCTATACGAAATCGCACGACGGCAGGACCGTTTCAAAAAGACCAGCGTTCCAGAGTTCAAACCGTGAATTCAGCAGTTAAGCGCTCACCCACTACACCGTGGAAACACGTACTTGAATTCGTGAGTGGGCTGAAGAAGTGCCTCGTACCTTATCTCTCGTAAGGGGCGAGTTAGAGTCTCATCGTCTGTTCTCCATCTCTATATATCGGTCTGAAGCATCGCCGTCAGCCATCTAAACGTCTGGACGACAGAACATCATTCAGCCAATTATTTCCCCGAGTGCATTTACAACATGGTCAGCGTGGTTTTTATCGATGATTAGTGGAGGTAGAAGTCGTACGACAGTCCTGCCTGCAGGCAGTGCAAGGACACGATGATTCATCGCCAACTCCTGTAGGATACGGTTTGCTCTGCGTTTAACCTCAATACCCACCATCAACGCCTCTCCGGGGATATCCCGGACTCGATCACCAAGTTCTGCCTCTAACTGCTTCTGCAGGTATGTTCCGATCTCGGCAGCATGGATAGGGAGGTTTTCATCGGTAATCGTCGATATTGTTGCTTCAGCTGCCGCTGAGATAAGAGGGTTCCCGCTGAATGTCGACGCATGGTCGCCATATTCTTCTGCAATCCAGTCGCGATACAGCGTCGCACCAATGGGTAATCCGTTTCCGAGTCCCTTTGCACTTGTGAGTATGTCTGGCACAACGTCTACACGCTCACAGGCCCAAAGTTTGTCTGTCCACCCAACTCCGTTTGAACCTCATCCAGAATTAGCGCTGCTCCAGCTTCTGTGGTCGCCTCACGGATAGTCTTCATAAAATTGGGAGAGGCAGGGTTGATGCCCCCCTCGCCTTGGATGGGTTCGACTATGACAGCCGCTGTATTGTCATCGATTGCCGTCGTTATCGCGTCAACATCGCCATATTGGACGAACTCTACGTTCTCAAGAAGTGGCTCATAAGGGTTTTTACATTTGTCCTTCCACGTAGTGGAAAGCGCGCCCATTGTACGACCATGGAATCCCCGTACTGTGGCGATGGTTTTCGTGCTACCGGTGGCTGCACGAGCAAACTTCAATGCAGCCTCATTAGCCTCGATTCCGGAATTACAGAGCCACACCTTCTCGATATCACCGGGCGCTACATGTCCCAGTGTCTCGGAGAGCTGACTCCGCATTGCAACGGGATACGAGCCTTGTACATAGGTCAGATCCCGAAAGTTGTGTTGTGATGGCATCCGTAACCCTATCGTGGCCATGACCCAACGGGACACATGTGTAGTTCGCACCCATATCGAGGTATTCGTCCTCGTTGTCATCGTAGAGATACGGACCATCGCCTTCGACGATCTCGATAGGTTTCTCAGAATACACGAATCCACTCATGTTTAGCTATCACAGATAGTACCCTGAAACGTGCTGGGAAATATCTGTCCCACTCCTCTACAGATGTGTTTATGACAGATTTCTATCGAACAGTCTAACCACCCCCATGTGAACTGTTTTCACGGATCCGCTACGCTTATTGGTAATCAGTTCCAAGATTTAGATTCCCATGGGTATGGGTAACTTCGACGAACAAGAGCATGAACGCCGTAAGAAGAAACTCTCCGAAATTGAATCAGACTCTGAAGAGCAACCGAGAGAATATCGGGGCCAAATGACGTTTGAGACGGAGGACTCTATGGAAGTGTTGCTCGACCGTCTAAAAGAGATGAAGTCCAGGGATAAATGACAAATAGTTAAAAGATGAAACAATTGTCTCAACTTGAGTGGATTGATACTGGGCCAGGATTAAGTTCGACACGATGTTAGTAGCCCTATGGAAACCCTCCTGCTCGATTCTGAAGTAACACAATCAGTACCGATAGAGGCTGTAAATGCAGTCGTAGAAGAAGCGTTCCAAGCCTACGAGCAAGGGACTGTGGTAATGCCACCGAAGTCACATATCGATCTGCCCCAGTATAATGGTGATTTTCGGTCAATGCCTGCATATGTGGGGACTGATTCGTGGGAGGGTGCTGCAATTAAATGGGTTAACGTCCATCCGGATAATCCATCAAACAATAACCTGCCAACGGTAATGGGGATAATTATCTACTCCGATCCAGAGACGCTTAGTCCGTTAGCTATCATGGACGCCACCGTTCTTACTCGGAAGCGGACTGCGGCAGCTGCGGCCGTCGCTACAGATCATCTCGCGGTTGACGATGCTCACAGTTTAGGCCTTATCGGTGCCGGAACGCAATCGTATGCTCAATTTGAAGCTCTCACCCAAGTCCGACCAATCAATAAGGCCATCGTGAATGATGTGGACGATGACGCGATAGACACATTCATTAACACATATCCCGGTTTCGAGATTCAGGCCGGTACCGTTCATGAAGCGGCCGCATGTGACATTGTCTCAACTGTATCCCCTGCTGAAGAACCAATTGTTCCGCTTAGCGCGGTCAATCCTCAAACGCATATTAATGCGATCGGTGCCGATGCCGAAGGTAAACAGGAACTCAGTACGAATATTCTCACTGAAGGGTGCGTTTTCGTCGATAGTTTTGACCAAGCAATTCACGCAGGTGAGATCAACGTGCCGTGGGGTCGAGGAGATCTTGATGAAGATGATATCTACGCCGAACTTGGTGAGTTAGTAAGTGCAACCGATGGGTTGGCAATACCACAAAATGAACTGACAATATTCGACAGCACCGGTCTCGCAATTCAAGATGTCGCTGCCGCGCATGTCGCATACGAATATGCAACCGGACTAGGGGATATCCCATCTACAAGCTTATTCTCTAAATGACATCTTCTGCGTTGTTCACGTCGCGATTTACCGTGTGTTGGGATATTATGGTTCGTGGGTCACACGTTCTTGTGAGACTACTAGCCTCGTAGATTTGTCGAACAGGCGCACCGCAGGCTGTGCCATCCAGCCGATATCCCTATCTCCTCCATTACAGGTGAGATTCGGGAGTCCCTTCTGTCGGATGTTCTTGACTCCATTCACGTCAGCAATGGCGACCAGTTCACAATCTTCGCAGACGTACAACCACCGATACGCTGGCTATCGTCCGTGGTCCCTCACGAGGTGCACGATTTTGACGTGTCATGTTCGCTCACGTGATCGACGCTGATGCTGTGTTCGGCAGCTTTGTATTCCAGCATCTCGGTGAATCGGTCGAACGCCAACCCGTGCAAACCGAGGTTGCCGTGGTCGCCTCAATCAGTACCATCACTGAAACCAATCAGGTCGCCCACGGCGATCGTCCCAGCATTCCAGGCGGCACTTCGGCCACCACATCCTTCGAGACAGCGTGGAAGAAGTGGTGGCAGCGTTCGCGGCGTTTCCGGTCCAGCCGTTAGCCTCACGAGAATCGCTGTCTTCGCACGTCGTTCGCTCCTTCTGGAAGTAGTAATCATCCTCCTTGAGTGAACTACCAGGATACAGCAGGGGTCGTCACCGACTGCAACTGCCGGTAAATAGTAGATATCGGGTCGATACCCGTCACCCGGTGGATCGCCAACGTCTCGTCGACAATGCATACGGTTCACGCGTGGACCGACATATGAACGGCAAAGCGGAAGATAGACTTGGAGACGACTGCGGTTTTCTCAGATACCGACGGTGATCGATTAGTGCCCGGGTTGGTCGGCCGGCGCTTCCATGCTCTTGATCCGGAGGATGAGGATGTTGTTGGTATCATCCTTGCCATCGAGAACTCCGTTGATGACCAGTTTCGATAGCGGCGTCGGGCCGACGTTAACTTCGTCGCCCTCGGAGAAGCTACGGATGGAACCCTGGAGGTGGATTTCTGCACGGCAGAGTTCGGGGTGGTGGACGCTTGAGAGGTCAATTTCCTCGACATTAGCGTCCTCGACGGTTTCGCCGTCGTGGAAAAGTGGGACTGACGCCGGCTCTTCCATCTGTTCGACATCTAGCGCCTCGTAGGCATTCGCAGTGGGTTTGTATCCCCCCTTCGGCCCTGGGACGCCCTCGACCAACTGGAGCGCCTTGAGGCTCTGCATCTGGTTTCTAATTGTACCAGGGTTACGGTCAACTTCAGCGGCAATATCCTCGCCCCTGACGGCGTTCTCCGTCTTAGGATAGAGATTAATCAACGCCGTGAGAATAGTTTTCTGACTCGACGTAAGCTCGATCGACGACATACGATAGCCTTGGGTGGGCAACCGATTAAAGGTGTATGAATGAAGAACACCTCGAAAGCGACCTAGGTGGCGACAACCGAAAACGAATTTGTGGCTCTCGCTCCCGGATCACGTTATCGAAGGCGAGCCCATCTCCAGAACCGGTGTCGAGAGCTTTATCGGTTAAATCTCGCATCCAATTCCCTGCCAACGACCACCCCCTCGGAACACCCGGCAACCTCGCCGACGAAGTCAAATTCGTGCGGGTGAAGGGCCCAATGATGGCTTCCCGGCCAACGTCGATGTCTGCTTTCATCTTGTTACAATCTCCTCCATCCGTGTTCGGTTTAGCCGAGAAATCGAGAGATTGTGCATCGTTGACGAGGTTAGCGGTGTAGACCAGTGGGAAGTGATCATCGAGGTTGTGAAGGGACGAGAGTTCCTCCAGGAACTCTCGCCCCCGACGTCGTAAGATGAGTTGTTGGAGTCGTACCTCAACGTGGTCGGGACCTTGACCGAGAAAAATGGCAAAGCCCGAAACTGCGATCGAGGAACGCACTGGGTTTCCTTCAGAGATCCAAGTGCTGATGACCATCCCATATGTCAGCTACTTCCCCGCGTTACTGATCTACGCGAAACTTGGAGAAGTCGATCGGTTCGACACCCACAGGGAGGTTGTGAGTTATATGAGACTGAATCCGACGATCCGCAAGTCGTCCGACTCGCGGATGGACGGAGGTATCTCGAAACACGAATCTGGACGGGTTCGGTGATCCGACCTCAGCCGTGCGTAATCAAGGTGGAACCTCCGGCTTCAAGGAGCGACCGAAAGGAGTGAGTAGGCCGGAGAGGAAACCGACAGGGTGCGGCGCAACCGGCACACTTTGACAAATCGACTCTCGAACGCTTAAGTATCGCCGGTACTTCTCTGAAGTATGGTCGTGCGTCGAACCGCCATCGTGAAACTTGCTGTACCCGACGAGCAACGCGACGCACTCCACCGAACCGCCGAGCAATATCTGTACTGCGCGAATCGAACCGCCGACTACTGCTGGTCCGATACTTCATACACCGAGTGCAAGAATAACTAACGGCAGGTCCGAGACGCACTCTACTCTGACCTCCGCGAGGAGACGGAGTTACAGGCACAACTCGTCCAAGCCGCGATACGTCGCGCCGTCGAAGCCGTCAAAGGCGTTGTCGAACGGTGGGAGAGGGGACAGCGTGTCTCCCGTCCGACGTTCACCGCCGAGACGATGGACTACGACACTCGAAGCGCGACCTTCTACCGACGCAAAGCGTCGCTGGCGACAGTCGATGGCCGGGTCGAATGTCCGTTCGTTCTCCCGGCAGACAGTCCGACGCCCTACGAGCAGTACGTACTCTCCGAGGACTACGAGTTCCGCGAGAGTACACTCCGATACGACGCGGTGACCGACGAGTTCTACCTCAACATCTCGACGCGGCGGACTGACGGTGACTACGCAGAGGTTTCGGTAGATACTGAGCACCAAACAGTCCTCGGTATCGACCTCGGTGTCAACTCGTTAGCCGTCTCCTCGACCGGTACATTCTGGCAGGGCGACGACTACGACCACTGGTGTCGCGAGTTCGAAAAGCGGCGTGGAGAAATGCAACAGTGCGGCACCCAAGCCGAGCACAACGTCCTGCTTCGCCTATGCAAACGAGAAGAATCGTGGCGCAAACAGTACATTCACACCGTCGCCAATGGACTCGTTACGGAAGCTGTCGAACACGACTGCGACGTAATCGTGTTTGAAGACCTAACGGTCATCCGACAATAGATTCCGCAGGCGAAGTGGCATCACGTATGGGCGTTTCGACGCCTGTTCGAGTACGGCTCCTACAAGGCCCGGGAACGCGGTGTCTCCGTGGAGACAGTTGAACCGAACCACACATCCCAACGCTGTTCTCGGACGGACTGTGGGTTCACGCACGACGATAACCGCGACGGAGAACACTTCGAGTGCCAAAAGTGCGGGTACGAGGTGAACGCGGACTACAACGCCACAAAGAACATCGGGCTACAGTACGCCCGAAAGCGACGACACAGACTCCGTTTCTCGCCCAAGTCGGGGGGCGGAGACGCACCAGTAGACGTGCGTGTGAATGGTGGGACGGTGAACGGCGAGAGTCACCAGCCTATTGCCGGTGACTGATTGCCGGGAGTCCACATCAAAGCCCCCCTCAAGGACCGAGGCGCATATGCGACGAGAGAATAGGGTGGGGTAGTTTACAGTGCGTACACAGCGGTGTACAACAGTAAAAACGAGTATCTGAGCCGGTTTTTCTACCGGTTGAATTAGTCGAATGAATTTGAAGAAGGCGATTGTCGCAACGGCACGGAAACTACTCGTGTCGGTGTGCTACATGCCCCACCGAGGGAAGGTGGACTATCCACTCGAGGTGAGTAGCTGAGGATCTGAGGGCCGCTAGGAGTGATCAACGCAACCGCAACTATTGAACCCCGGTGATGAACACCGACCGTGGCACGTGGAAAACGACAAATCGAGCTAGGATAGGCGTGCCTCACGATGTCTCTTTCGACCTGTTCAGAACTTATGCAAGCTACTTCGAGCAGCCCTCAGTGACCGGCTGGAGCCAACGGGAGCAACAGTTTTCGCTATTCACGTTCCCCACTGCCGGTGGAACGGCGATTCATCGCCCTGTGGTCTGCTAGTTCTACGATCTCATCATTGGAATCGTCGATATAATCTGAATCGTTATTACGTCAGCCGTGATTTATTCGGCCAGCAGAATTTCTATAGGTGGCCTACAGAGCACGTTCGACAGCAGAACCACCGTCGAACGCTTCTTTAGCCCTCTCAAAGAGGATCGCTGCTATCTCATCTTTTGAGTCCTAGGCCGTCAACGCGTGGAAACACCCGTTGGCTTGGTGCTAAGTAATCACTTCCTCACCGCACTAGGAAATCGGCTTGCCGATCTGGCCGCCAACCTTAGGAAATCGAAGCCGTGGTGATTACCGAACGAGGTCTATTCTGCGCTGCCCTTGTTCTCCGAGGATGTCTAGGTCGGTCGCACCATCAACTCTGAACTGGACGTGCATTACAGGTCTTGATTCGATCCTATACCCGCTCGCTATAACCTCGATCATTCCGTACCATAGCGTTCTCTCGATAGCATACGACTTCACGCTGCCGTATTTCGTCCTCATCGCCGTCACGCTCGGAGCGTTCGGACACGTCTGGATTCACCTTTGAGACAACCTCTACGGACGGCGGGATCCATACCCTGATAAGGCTCCAGAACCAACCTCTATCCACCGATATACTCTATGAGTTCAGACCAGGACCACCTGCGCGAAACCGACACCGAGGCTCGCTTCGAGTTCAAGAAGGAAGAGAAGTCGGCATTCCGCTCGGAGAAAGGACTCACCGAGGAGACGATCCGGGTCATCTCCGAGGACAAAAACGAGCCAGAATGGATGCTCAAGCGCCGGCTTCGCGCCTTAGAACACTGGCAGAACATGCCGGTGCCAACGAACTGGCCGGGCCAGCCCGACCTCTCGGAGGTAGATGTCGCCGAAATCGTCCCCTACATCCGGCCGGACATCGACGTCCGCGGCGCCGTCGACGACTGGGATGAGCTCCCCGAGGACATCAAGGACACCTTCGACAAGCTTGGCATTCCCGAGGCTGAGAAGAACGCTCTCTCAGGCGTCGGCGCCCAGTATGAGTCCGAAATCGTCTACCAAAACATGAAGGATCAGTGGGAAGAGAAGGGCGTCGTCTTCATGGACATGGACAAAGCGGTCCAGGAGCACCCCGACATCGTCAAAGAGTACTTCATGACGAAGTGCGTGCCGCCGAGCGACAATAAATTCGCTGCGCTCCACGGTGCGATCTGGTCGGGCGGCTCCTTCGTCTACGTCCCCGAGGACACGGTCGTCGAGATGCCCATCCAGGCGTACTTCCGGATGAACTCCGAAGGGATGGGACAGTTCGAGCACACGCTCATCGTCGCCGAAAAGGGCTCGGAGGTCCATTACATCGAGGGCTGCTCGGCGCCGAAATACTCGGAGTTCAACCTTCACTCGGGCTGCGTCGAAGTGTTCGTGGACGAGGGCGCGCACGTCCAGTATTCGACCGTGCAGAACTGGTCGAAAAACACCTACAACCTCAACACCAAGCGTGCCATCGTCGAGGCAGACGGCACGATGGAGTGGGTGTCTGGGAGCATGGGCTCGAAGGCAACGATGCTCTACCCGGCCACGATCCTCAAGGGTCCGGGTGCGACGGACAACCACATCACCATCGCCTTCGCTGGTGAAGATCAGAACATCGACACCGGTGCGAAGGTCTACCACAACGCGCCAGAGACGAGTTCGACCATCGAATCCAAGTCGATCGCCAAGGACGGCGGCCGCACCAACTACCGCGGCCTCGTCCACATCGCCGACGGCGCCGAACATTCCTCGACGTCGGTGGAGTGCGATGCGCTGATGTTCGACAACGAGTCCACCTCGGACACCATGCCGTACATGGAGATCAACGAGTCGAAGGTGGACGTCGCCCACGAGGCAACTGTCGGCAAAATCGGCGACGAGGACGTCTTTTACCTCCAGTCCCGTGGCCTCGACGACGACGACGCCAAGCAAATGATCGTGGCGGGCTTCATCGAGCCCATCACAGAGGAGCTGCCGATCGAATACGCAGTCGAACTCAACCGCCTCATCGAACTCGAGATGGAGGGGAGCCTCGGGTGAAGAAGCCCTTCCTGAGACCAGCCATAAATCAGGTGTAAAAAACCGACCGAAATCCCACAGAAATATCTGAGCACAGGGAACATGTTGGGCGCCGCGCGGTGCCCACTCTCTTCGACATTCAGCCGTCGCCCACGCATTCAACAATTCCTTCGCAAGAGCGTAGCAGATTTTCCCATTGAGTTAGTAGGTGCTCGAATTTGGCGAGTCTCTTCGAAATGTCTTGGCTCGGCACCGCTGGATCATCAGTCGAATCTTTCGTAGATCCACTATCCCTCGCTATTTACAGTAGACGCCAAATCTAATTTGCGCCGTTGCTGGTAGGGTCGCTATGGTCGAGATTGATGAAGCAAAACAGGTCTGTCGCGCCGCCTCAACCGTCGTTTATCCGGCGCTCGACTTTGGCATCAAACCGTGTGGGAGCTACACAAGAGAGAGCTTCGAGAAACTCCTCTCTCGTGTCACCTTCGAACAAGAGTTCGCCAATACAGCTGGGAAAACGTGCCAACTCAACAACGGCGAGCCCGTCGACGTCACGTCGACGGCTCGCAATGGACTCGCAAAACCACTTCTCTACCATCTCCGGAACCTGGAAGCGGACGCCATCGACGACCAGTTCGATGGCGTCCGCGATGATCTCTTCGAGATTCTCCGGAAACAACGACTCTTGCCCAACTGTGTCGATGTTGCGATAGACAACCATCAATGGCGGTTTTACGGTGATGTAGACACTGACCACGTTCTAATCACCTATCCCGATCAGGGAACAACTCGAACGTACTGTTTTGCGACGATCTGTATCGTTGCACCAGGAACGCGGTTTACACTCGATGTACTGACATTGGAGGCGAACGGCTTTCACGCCAAGCGCGAAGCCGTTCACTTGCTGCTCGAAACGGCACAAGAGTACGTCTCGATCAGACACGTCTACCTCGACAGAGGCTTCTACCAGGTTCACGTCGTTGCGGAACTCGAACAGCTCGACGTCGACTATATCGTCCGTGCACGCCCGAGTAAGGGGATGAAGGCCCGTCTCAGCGCCGGCGCTGAGACGGTCGTTGACGAGTATCTCATGCAGCGAAAACGTGAACCGACCGCCTCAGTTGCAGTGACTGTGTTTGCTGTGCCACATCGGTCAACGGAGGACGAGCACGTCTGGTTCATTACGAATTTCGACCTTGAGCCTGAAGCGGCGAGAGCGTACGCGGCGGCGTTCCGCCGCCGCTGGGGAATTGAAACCTCCTACCGCCAGATCGGTGACTTTCTCCCGAGAACATCGTCGCCGACGTTCTGGGTACGGCTGTTCTACTTCCTGTTCGCGGTTTCGATGTACGATCTGTGGATCCTCGCAAATGTACTTGTCTCAGCTGGTGCTGTACCGGAGAAACCGCCAATCTCGACACGTGTCTTCAGGGAATTCGTTAGTGTGACCGATTACGGATAGGGGAAGATCAGTCCGACCGAGATAATCGGTCAGAACGCCGTAACCGAGTGGCAACGCTCAGAAACGCCGCTGTCGGCGGCGTTTCTTCGCTACGTTCCTCGCTGTGTCACATAGATCGTCGGAGCGCTGCAATCCAAATCGGTTGATCGACCAGTTTCGTTCGGCTGTCCGCGTTGAATTAGCAACTACTGTTTATAGCGGGTTTGACTATGTCGCAGATGTCATCGTGAATTTTTTCTGATTGAACCGACATTTTAAGAGCGCCGATCGCCAACATCTGCGTATGGCGTGGTTAGAGCTTTCCATGGCTCAAAAGAAAATCCTAACTGCACTGATACAATTGTACGAACAGGATGAAGGATATATAAAGGGTGAACTCATCGCTGAGAGCACCGGGTTCGAATCTGATAGCGTGCACTCGCAGATGCAGGAACTCAAGAAGTTACAACTTGTCGAAGGTGTGGTTGGATCGGTGGGTGCTTACAAGCCTACTGTTGGCGCATATGAAGTATTGAACCGCGATGAATCGCAAAACGTACCTTGATTCCACTGGTTCACAGCCATTTTTTATGTTGTGAATCCACACATCAGGACAAGTCCACGAAGCTCATCATATTGAGCTCGTACAAGCACTGCGTCGCCGAACGTGCTCTTGATTATCAAAATGACGGTTTTACAATCTATCGTTTTCGGTCGTAAGTTCCATCAATCCGCGTGTTGTACGCGTATTGATGGGGCGGAACTTCCGATGTTTGATTAAGAATCTCACAGTGTTTAGGGGAGATAGTAGGATTGCTCCTGTGGTATAGATTGTTGGTGGGTTAGGGAGAGTTTCGAGGATGGGGTTGAGCGCTTCTTCTCCTAGTTTCGGAAAACCTCACAGCGGAGATAGAACGCTCGTAGATACGTTGTGAGTTTTTTGGAGTCGATACGATGTGGTGAGAGCCACCGTTGCGTCAGCGATGCGCGGGTCTCACAGGTATTCATGTGGATGTCTCTATCAACGTACTTACCGTCGCCGTGGCTGACATATTCATGGTTGAATGCGTCGTTCTCGTCTAGCGGTTCGTACGCCCGAAAGCCGTCGGTATAGACGGTCAATAAATCTTGCTGGCCGACCGCCTGCAGGAGTCGAATCGTCGATACGTCGACGGCTTTCGCCGGGATCACGGACCGCTCACCGCCGCCGCCGCGATCCGCGAGAATAAATATGGGGTGTTTGTCCTCAGCGTACGTTCCACGTCTACGCGTCAACAGCCCACTTGAGCGCGACCAGCAGTCTCTCTCGCAGTCTTTGAGTCCGGCTTTCACGTAGAGTTCGACGATCTGTCGGCAGCACTTCCCCGCGGAATTTGAATCATATGCAACAAGTGCCAAACGACACTTCGGACGCTTCCCGCCGGTCGGCGTACTACTACGATGAAGTGGAGGTCTAGAACCGGAACAGTGAGCAACTCGCCACGATTAGTTTCGTCGGCTGTGTGGTCGTGCCGGACGGCATCCCAGGGTCACAAGTCGTGGATTGCACTTCATATCATTACGGTCGTAGTTGCGGTGGTCTGGCTATAACTAAGGGCAAGAAGTGACGGGATTCTCTCTCGTCAGGGTCGCGGCGGAATCCTCAGTTCGCCATCGACTTCGTAGAGATAGCCCTTCAAAAGTAGTTGTTTGATGTGGGCCCGTGCATCAGTCTGTTCGACATCCTGCTCCATAAGATAGGTGACAGCATCCTCTTGGGTGATGCTCTGGTCATCCCCAGCCGCGTCGCGGTACTGCTCGAGGTGGTTGAGTGCGTCTTCCTCACCGGAGCTGATCGGCGTCCACGAATTCTCCATGCAGGATGTATGTACATCCCCAGAAATATATTCGCTGTCCCTCCGACGACTACATCGCCTGTACTGACCGTAACCGAGTCACGATGCGTCACCCGCGGAGGATTTCCATATCATCCATCCCGGTTACAGATTTGGATCGCCAAGCAACTGCGCAACCTCGCCGTCGACAAACACGACCAAGGTGCGCTCTGGGGTGCCCATCCTATCCTCGCACTTGACGTCTGGGAGCATTCCTACTACGGGCCGGATCGAGGGAGCTTCGTCGATGCTTTCTTCAAAGTCATCGACTGGGACCACGCGACTGAGCAGTACGAGAAATCCGTCGATCACTTTAAATAGGATTATCTAGATCTACAGGCCGAGTAGGCCGCGTGCCTTGGAGTCGTCTGAGACGGTAAAAAAGCCGTCTCGCAATGCCGAAAGAGCAGATCACTCTCGAACCACTTGTCCTCAAGCCGGTTCACACTATAGCGCTCCACACGCCAATGAGCCACGCTTGCACAGGACTGGATGTAACTCGCATCGTGGCTGCACCAAAACCAAAGGCGATCAAACTCATCAGTATAACAAATTCCGCGTTTGCATTCTTCGTATCAAGAAGGAGTGTGAGTAGCGTGAGTGTCCCGGACATCGTACACATAAAAGCTCCCGCTAGGAAGCTCGACACAAGAAAGAAGGGATCGGTAAAGCCCATCACCGCGAATTCAGGATCGTAAATGCCAACCACGTTGAGTGCAAATCCGATAAATAGATACCCGAATAACCAAACAACTACAGCGGTGGTACCGAGCGATGACAGTCGGAATATCCGAAATAATCCTCGCTCAAGCGGAGTGGATGGCTGCCGCGTTCGCTTGAGTGGAGAAGGACTCATCTGTTACGGCCACAACCCCCGAGCCTCGTGGGCTTCGGCGATTCGAGAAAGCGCGACGATGTAGGCTGCATCACGCCAGGAGACATCACGTCTCTCGAACTCTGCTTGAACGTCACGCCATGCGGCCTGCATCTCTGTTTCGAGTTCGTCATTCACTCGTTCGAGCGACCAGGCTCGACGATTGATATCTTGGAGCCACTCGAAGTAGCTCACCGTAACTCCGCCAGCATTGGCGAGAATGTCGGGAATCACTGCAATATCTCGTTCGGCGAGCATCGAATCTGCTGCCGATGTCGTTGGGCCGTTTGCTCCTTCGATGACGAGATTCGCAGTAATCTCCCCCGCGTTCTCTTCCGTAATAACGTTCCCCAGAGCTGCAGGAATGAGCACGTCGACGTCGAGCGTGAGTAGCTCTTCGTTCGAGATCAGGGTATCCGCGTAGTCGGTGACGGCTTCCGGCTCCTCGTCGTGCGAAGGGACCGAAGCCGTATCAATCCCCTCTGGGTCGTACATCGCTCCGTTGACGTCGCTGATCCCGACGACCGTTGCTCCCCATTCGTCAAGCAGTCGGGCAGCATTTGCGCCGACACTTCCATATCCCTGTACTGCTACCGTCGTCTCCTCGAGTTTCCGGTCGTAGTGCTCGCAGACGAGCTGTGTGATGATCGCCACGCTCCGTCCGGGAGCTTCTTCACGGCCTTTACTGCCGCCGACGGCCGGCGGCTTTCCGGTGACGACGCCCGGTGTCGTCTCGCCTTCTTGCATCGAGTACGCGTCCATCAGCCACGCCATCGTCTGTAGATCCGTCCCCATGTCTGGGGCGGGAATATCCTTGTTGGGGCCGATGACGTTGCGAATCTCTTGTGCAAACCGACGGGTGAGCCGCTCTTTTTCCGCCGAACTCAGCTCTTTCGGATTGACAGCGACGCCACCCTTGGCACCGCCGAACGGGAGGTCCATGACAGCACACTTCCAGGTCATCCACATGCCGAGTCCGACGCATTCATTTCTGGTCACCTCGGGGTGGTACCGGAGCCCTCCCTTATACGGGCCTCTGACGCTATCATGTTGGGCTCGGTATCCCGTGAAAACCTCAACTGTGCCGTCATCACGTTCAACAGGGACGGTAACCTCGTGGACTTTTTTCGGGTATTTGAGCCGTTCGACGACATGCTGGTCAATACTGAGATGGTCTGCGGCATGGTGAAGCTGCCGGCGTGCCGTTTCGAGCGCCGATTCCGGTTTCGTAGATTGTACTGTCGAATCCTCTGTCTTGTCGCGGTCTCTATCGGAGTTGGGTGCCATGGTCATTCTAGCGACATTCGACGATTTCGCATCGGTCCGCCACAGCCAAGACAGCAGCTAGTGCTGTCCACAGCGATGACGTTTTTCGACTCGAAGCTCTCGTATGGGCTCCTATTCGTTAGGTCAGCTTCGACATCTCGTATGTTAGGTTCTCTCGTTTATAATCGCACCGAACTATCTGGCCCGCTCTCAGTGGGTGCTACCGTTCAGACCGGACAACCCGTCCGGTTCGGCCCAGCATCTCCTCTATCATCTGTTCGGTCGGTTTAGATTACGGCCAGTGGGCACGTCACCGTCGCAGAGGACCAAATCTTCATGAGTAGAACGGTCGCTCCCGGCCAGTCGATGTCACCCGTCAGCCGATCGAATCCCGACTGGTCGGTGGCCCGAGCAACGAACGTGCGCTATCGAATGCCCGACGATCGCGAGTTGGCCAAGGAACTCGCTACCATCGATGCACTCGGAGAGATCTGGACGAACAAGCTCAACCACTAGGCCGAGATAGGCGAGCAGCTGTATTCGACGGCACGGGTAATCGGGCCGAACGCGGATCCTGACCCTCAACCGAACGAGGAGACCGATATCTAATCTGTAATCGACAACAACGTACTGGCCTGTGGACTTGCACGGACGACTGTGCCGCGGACGCAGAGACCTTGACTGCTCGTCCGTACTATCGGACACAAACAAAAGGCTATCTGCCGATATAGACTCACGAGGACAGAGGGAGGGCATTGTCGTGACTGGCAGAGAGTTCTTTCGGGTGAACCGTGATAGGGATATGGACGAGCTCATAGAACAGACCGTTCACCCATATGTAATGTCCAAGTTTGAATTACTATGCTTTGAGATTATGAGGAGGCTGTAACCAGTGACACCGAAGACGAGGGCGGCGATACCGGCAATGAGGAGTGTGTCAGCGTAGCCGACGATCGAGGCGCCAGCAACGAACACTGGCGGGCCGAGGGTGGTTCCGAACTGAAGCACGCTCGTTCGAATACTCATGATTCCGCCGCGGAACGCATCGGGCGAGAGTGTATTCAGCGCCGTATCGGTGATCGGCTCCGCAAATCCCTGTCCGATACCGAACAGGAACAGTGCGCAGGCGAGGACGATGATCGAGTGGGCGAGTGCAGCGAGCGTCATGCCGATACCGTAGGTCACAAAACCGAGTGTGATGAGTCGTGGGGGTGAGAGATGGCGCATGAGACGGGATGACTGTGAGGACGTCACCCCCATCGTTACCGCCGGAAGTCCGAGCAACAGTCCAATCGCTCCGGAGGAAAGGCCGTAGGATTCGTCGAGAATGAACGGGATGACCGTGAGCTGTGCGCCATAGAGAATAAAGAAAATGCCGAAAATAGCGACGTATAACCCGAGAGCCGACCGAGTTGGTACCGCTCGCACCGCGTTAACGACGTACGAGAGTCCGGACGAGTCCATGCTACTCTCGGGGTCAGGGAGAATCGCAGAGCCGGCAACGGCAACAACAATACCGAGTGCGAAACAGACGAACGGCGCGGCCCACGAGAGCAGTGCAAGGCCACCGCCCAGTAAGGGGTAGCCAGCCGCGCCGATGGCGAGGATTGCCGCGTTCAGTCCAATGAGACGACTCTGCTGTTCCCCCGAGAACAGGTCACCGAGCAACGTCACGGTGAGACTCATAATGGCACTGCCGGCAGTTCCCTGCACGACGCGGAGACCGAGAAATGTCGTGAATCCGTCGACGAACACGACTGCAATGCCACTCACGCCAAACAAGAATAGCGAGGGGACGAGCACACGCTTGTGACCAACGCGGTCGGCTATGAGTCCGATGAACGGCGTGAGAACGATGCCAGGCAAGGTAAATGCCGAGATGAGAAGACTCGCTTGGCTCGCTGAGATGTTCCATGCCGCCTGTATCGTCGGCAGCGCTGGGCTAATGAGGGAGACGCCCATCACACTCACGAGCGTACTCGCAAAGATGATGAGGACTGTCTGTGATTGCTGGATGTCAGTAAGCGGGCTAGAGAGGCGTGATCTCATAGATTGTGTCTCTTGAAACTCGTGTGTTGAAATGGCACCGAATAGTGCTGTGGACGACTGTGGGCGCTGAGGGGAACACCAGGAGGGAGCGGTTAGTTCGACCTCGAGAGGACAGTCTGATACGCCTCGAGCGTCCGATCGATGTCGTCTTCGGTGTGCACGTAGCTTACGAACTGGCTCTCGAATTGATTCGGCGTGAGCAATACGTCTTGGTCGACCATCGCCGGCCAGAAGATCCGTTTCCACTGATCGGTTTTGCCGGCTGCGACATCCGCACCAGTTTTCGGGCACAGCTCGAATCGTGGACAGTCCGGCCGCTGTGTACAGCCGGCCGAGCAGTGATCGGCCATCGTCTCAGGTTCGTCACGCGTAAACAGTAGCTTGAACATCGAATCCGTTCCCGCGACGGTGTATTCCGGAGCGTGCTCTTCAACGATATCCTGGAGGCCGGCTCGAAGTCGTTCGCCGAGATCATTGACGTGCATATAGATGTCGTGGTCCTTCGCGAACCGGAGGGTTTCGAGACCGGCGACCATCGTCACCGGATGGCCGTTGAACGTCCCGGACTCGAAGACGTCACCCGTCGGCGTGAATGCCTGCATAATTTCGGCGCGGCCGCCGATTGCTCCGACCGGGAATCCGCCGCCGATAACCTTCGCGAACGTCGTGAGATCCGGGTCGATGTCGTACTTGCCCTGCGCACACTGCAGGCCGCCAACCCGGAACCCAGTGATGACCTCGTCAAAGATCAGTAGCGAACCGTAGTTGTCACAGAGATCACGGAGCGTTTCGTGATACCCCTCGACCGGCAGCACGATTCCGTGATTCCCCAGAACCGGCTCGGTGAGGACTGCTGCAATCTCCGAGCCGTGGCGCTTGAAGACATCGCGGATCGCGTCCTCGTCGTTGAATGGGACCGGAACTGTCTCCTTGGCGAACGCGGGCGGAACACCAGCACTACTCGGTTCCCGTTCATCTACGTCGCCGTCGACGAGGAACGATTCGTGGCCGCCGTGGTAGCCGCCCTGCATCACGACGATTTTGTCGCGGCCAGTGTACCCTCGAGCGAGTCGGGCGACCGCAGCAGTCGCCTCTGTGCCGGAATTAACAAACCGAAGCCGATCGACACTATCGACGTGATCGATGACGAACTCGGCGAGTTCGACCTCGACCTCGGTCGGAACGCCATACATCGGTCCATCGGTGATCGTCTCGGTGACCGCTTTACGTACGGGTTCGGGCATGTCGTGACCGAGGAGCAGCGGCCCGTACCCCATGATGTAGTCGAGATACCGATTCCCGTCGGTGTCGACGACGTGGGCACCGTCACCGTGGTCGATGAATGCTGGCGTTGGTCGTGGATCCGCTCTGACGGGCGAGTTGACACCGCCGACGAGCGACTCAAGTGCTCGATCGTACAGCTGGGACATGGAATCAGAACCGTAGCTATTGGTCATTCTGCATTCATTGTTCCCTCTCAACCCACAATTGAGTGACGATACCGGCGATCGAGGCCGATCAAACGACCGTGGGGAGAATGGGCTGTGCGTTCGCCGCGGACGACACCGTCGACGCCACCTATAGTATGGAGACAAGCGTCGAGAACTGTTACGTGATGAGTGCGATGGTTCGGACCGGGAGTGACAAGAGATCATTGTCGCCGGTGACGGTGATACGGCGGTGTTGGATATCCCCAATCCCAAGAAGAGCGACGATCCACGATTTCGTCACGCCGGTGGACGTTCCGGTGCCCGAGTCTAAGTATCGGGCCACAGAAACTAGCGAGGCCGCCTGCATTTTCAGAGGGTGAGAATATAACTATACATTGACAATCGGGCCACGATGACCATCACCAATCTTCACGACTTGTTCGTATACAAGAATATCAAGTATTTTAGCCTAGGCGGCCCTATCATACTATTATTTGAGCCGTCCGAGCACGTGTTTGGTACCGACAGTTCTGTGAAATCACTCTCGCAGCCGCAGTCTATAACGTCGAACAAGCCGCCAAATGATGAATCCCGTCGCCCTCTGAGGATTCAATAGAGCTGTTCCATTCGAAACCTCGGTAGCGTCGGGTTTGCGCTGACCGTTCTCCAGAGGCTGAAAGCCGAATCGAATGTGGTCGCTCTGTCTATCTCTGACAACGTGATACCCGCATTAGCGGCTTGAACCGGGTCCCTGTAACGGTTCGACGATCGAGCGGGTTGGATTCGAGAAGAGTCAGATGGCTTGGTTTAGACGCGGTACAGATCGTTCTAGACTGTTTGTGTACACGCTACATAATTGATATCAAGAGATACTTCCTCCCTTAATCTAGTTGACCGGAAGTAGCCACACTGTCTGAACTCAGTAGCGTCTAAACACGGTCGAGTCAGACTATTTTTCGATAGTCTGACTCGAGTCGACGACGCGGACACTGAGAACGAGGAGTGAGACGATTTTCGCTTCGATCCATTATTCGACGGAGCGACACGTCGGATTTAGATTCGCTGAATCCGTATTGAAAGCTGCGTTCGGGAAATCGCCGTGCATATCACAGACCCAGCGGGCTTCACCGTAGCGCAAAACCGGATCCATTGCTGTCCCACAGACGGGGCAGGTGGCTCGTCCGAGAGCGCTCATCGCTGCTCCCCGAGAGTAACGACGGGGTCCTCGTCTGTACGCTCCATGTGTTCGACAAAGTCTTCGTAACGGGCGCGAATCGTTGACTCACCGATTCCCGTGACGAGCGCCAATTCCGCCGCGCTTGTGGCTATCTCCGCGGCATTCGCAACGTACAACCACGCTCCGGCAAGGATTCCTAAATACCGTTTGTTCCGTGCCCAATCGGTCGTCCGTGCCTCGGCGAGGAGTTCGTCGACAAACGACACCGCCTTGGGAGACGCATTGGGAAAGTGGATCTCGAACAGTTTGCTTCCCGTCGCCTCGAGGAGGGTGTCTCGCCGCTTGCGAAGGGTCGCAGTCGAAATATCGAAGTGGGAGGCAAGATCGGCCTGTGAGAGTTCGACGTCAGTCGGTGAACAGACAACGTAGAGAACTGCAGCGGTATACGTATAGGGAGAAACACCGCTCGTCGCGCCGGTGGCGTCCCCGGTTCGGGCGAGACACATAGCTCGCTTTCGAACGACGTCTGGCAACGCAAGTTCCTCACAGCACGTCTGAATAAGCGTCTCCGGATCGGCGAGCGGAACCCCGATCTCGAGCCTCTGGGAGAGGCGCTGCATTTCACCGATGATCTGCTCCTTTGAGAAGGGCGTCCGATCGGCTATGACAGTGACTCGCACCGGCTGCTCGCGAAGCCGACACGCGATGAGCAGACACGCGGCGGCAGTACGTTGGGGCGATATGACTCGGATATTGTTTCGTTGTAACTCTTCGGCGAGTATCGTCGCGTACCGTCCGAGCGAATCGTCGACATCAAGTCCCGTTGCTATTGCCGTGATCGCCGCTGAAACTGGTTTGTCTGTCATCTTGTCTTGATCTCCGATGGCGGGTAATTCCGCATAGTATCCGGTAACTACATCCCCTGATTCGATCGCGGTTCGTACAGAGTTCAACGTCATCGATCCGTATGAACGTTTTCTTAATTCGTGTTCCATCCAGTACGAACGTACGACGAGGTCGGGCGTGATGTGACCTGATCAGACACGCCGCGCAATAGATTCCTATTTAGACTTGAGAGCGGTGATACTCTCGCTGTGCGTGCAGGAATTACGTCGGATACCTGATTGAATACGATGTGCGTACTACCGAGCATCGATCTCCGAGTCGGTTACTGCAGGCTCGGACTCAAACTGCCCGTGGAAATGACGGCGCCTTGTTCCAATGTTGTCCCGGTGATCGACTTGAGACGGTCGACCGGCGAGACCTTCTTGGGTTCGCCCAGCAGGGCGCCGTCTAAGACCTCACTGATGTTCGAACACGGGATGATCTCGCTCATCTTCTCGTACTCCTCCTTAATCATCACGTCCTGCTCGTTCGCCTCGGGGATGATGATCTTCGGGCAGCTGGTCTTCGCGGCGGCCTCGATATTAGCTGTAATTGAGGGCGGTAAGCCCCTTTCCTCAGCGAGCGTCGAAGACAGGAGCAGGGAGGGGATACAGCGCCCGCACGCCTTGTTTCCGCGCGAATCGGCATCCTTACTACCCACGCGGTTGAAGAGGGTAGTAAGATGCTCACCACGCTTCCGGCGTTGTTCAAACGTGACAAAAAGCGCGCATCGTCGGTTGTGGCCGAGTACCGATCGGTAGGAGTGGGACACTCCGAACTACCTGTAAAGGGAGATCGCCTGCGGAGTCTGTAACCGCTATGGGACCTGTTCTTGCAAGTTCTGGTACAGAAACAAGAAGCTCTGCCCTCAACAAGCGAGGGCCGGTAGGCCCGAGCACGGTAGGGCGGAGTAGTTCACAGAGTCACCCCCCTAGAACCGTGTATGGGGGAGATTGCTGCGACAATCGGGAGATGGAGATACAAGGGGTAATACGGGAAGAGACGGATGCCTCATTCAAGGAAATCGAAACTGAGGATGATGGATCCGATACAATATTCATTGCAGACTCCTGTGACCAAGAGTAGCCTCTCTAGAACGACCCAATGAAATCCGAGTTTGTATTACCAGCGCACGGCCTTGAGCATGGTCACATACCAGTCCCTGCTGGACATGTACCACGACTGGAAGTGGTGTTTACCCAAGTTGGACTCTGTGTTTATGAAGAACAGAATCCAGATACATATCTCCTGGCGCAAGATCCAGTCGAGATTCGGCGCTGATCGCAGAAGATTGCCAATGAATCTCAGCGCAAACGAGCAGTTTTATTCTTGAGCGTGAGAAATTTGCACTCATGCATAATCTAACAGCCTTCCAACGCGATTTGCTATACGTTATTGCCGGCCACGAAGAGCCGTATGGCTTGGCAATAAAAGACGAACTTCAAGACTACTACAAAGCAGAAATTAACCACGGACGTCTCTACCCAAATCTCGATACGCTTGTTGAGAAAGGGTTGGTTGAGAAGGGATCACTCGATAAACGGACGAATTCATACACGATCACTGATCGGGGATATCGCGAACTCGAGGCCCGCCGCAAATGGGAAAGCCAGTACGTCGAAGACAGATAGACAGATTTAATTGGCTTACTTCTCGTTCACCACAGCAAGGAGTCTCCACCAGATATCGCGCATGTGGAAAGCGACGTACAGGTTGTATATAAGGGGAGATATTAGTGGCAGGCCGGCAGCCGCCAGTGATATCAAACATGACTACACGTTTGCACACCTGTCGTTGAATAGTGGTGATACAAACAGCCGAGTATGAACGACCTTGACCCGACTGGCTTTGAAGACCCGGAATAATTCTGTGATGCGATCGTCGAGTTAATCGACACACTCGAGGATGCTGATCTACTTCCCGAGGACAAAGCGTCGGACTTCCAATTTGAAATATACTAGTCAGTCGAGTTTTCAGAGCCATCTGACGAAGGATTTCTATGACAGTTTTCCTGTCACGACTAGCTCTCACCCGCTGATATCGGACCGAACTGATATCTGTCCGACTGTTGAGCTCCTACACGGCCGGTTGTGGCGCCCGGTCGAAAAGGGACACAAGGGAACCTCGGTACTCGCACTTTCCTTCTTTCGCCGATAGACCTTCACTACTCAGTCCCGACTCTCTGCTATGTCTAACTCTCGAACTCAACAGTTCCGCGGTTGCTCACCGCCTGATCGTGACGGCTGGCAGGGCTCGGCAGTGGCCTGCCGAACGACTAACCACGACGGGTCGGCCGTCTGTGCTGTCATGGGTGAAACTGTTCAGCTGACCGAGACACATTTCTATATAACGCTGCGACGGGAAACATCGTAATCGACCCAGCCTGACGAGTATGATCACGTGGCCGTTCGCGATGGGGTACTCGGCGAGCTGGACGAGTGGCTTGAGCGAGAGGAATAACGATAGTTGGTAATACGACCTCTTTATTTAGAATATCTGTTGCAGTTGTTCCGTCGACTCATCGTCACGATCGGATGATTCCGTCTGTAACCGCCGGATCTTGTAGAACTAGGACAAATTATCGTAGTTGAGCATCACGACGAGCATCTGCAGCATACTCGAACTGTTCGCTTCCAACTCGTCGTTCGCTCGATTCGCTTCGTTGACGACCGCTTCACTGACCGCCTCGAGTTCGTTCGGTATCGGGTTGTTCGCTCGAACGCTATCGTGTCCTCGCCGAAACGAGTTCGCAGTGTCGGAGACGGACGAGAGAAGCGTCCCGAAAAAATCGGACGCATACGGGGAACTCACCGACGTGTCGGTTCGGTCTTCGACGCGCTCCCGAAAGTCGGTGACGTCAGTCCGATGTTCGTAGAGATCTTGTATCGAACCGAATTCGTGGGAGAGGACGATCTGATTGACGCCAATCGAAATGGGAACCAGCGTCAACAGCCCATTGACGGTGCCGTTGAGGTACCACATAATCCGTGACGGCGTGGTCACCGTGGCAAGGCCAGGCCTCCAACGACGACGAACGCTGCGCTGATCCCAATCAGGATGACGAGTGAGCCCGTGAATCGATTTCTGGTAAGTAAGAACCATCGCGTGAATTCCATGACAGGGCGGCGGCCAGCCGATTCGGCGGGCGTCTCGTCCATACTGTCTTCCGACGTACGCGAGTAAGGCACATAATCGTCAGCGGTGGGTTTGCAGCCCGCTTCGTCGTCGGGTTGAGCGAAATGCGGTGATTGACTATGTCAAATATTTTGACGTGCAAGTGCGTCCCTTTGTCGTTATCTCGTTCTCAGTATTCGTTATCGATGTTTCCCGATATCTCGTGAGTGAAGTTCGTCTTCGGCCTGCCATGTTCGTGGTCGTACGGCAATAAAGACTGCAACGAGATACAGTGCGACGACGATACCAATTACGAGAAGGCCGGGTATCACCCCGATAGAGGCACTGGTTGGCCATGGTGTCGTTGTAAATGCGGCTATGTGTATCGTCCAAGCCCCTAACATAATCGTGAAGAGCAAGAGGTAGATCCGTCGGAGACGATGCGCAATAGCTTCCTCTCTGGTGATTTTGATAACAGGTGTGCGGTAGTCCTGGCTCAACGTCTCTCGCCACGATGGATCCTCGAGACCCGTAGATGGGTCTAATCCGTACGCAAAGACGTTTTTCTGGAGCGTCCGAACGCGTCCACGCCAGAGATCGTAGCCGCGATACCGCTGTGCCTCCATGAATAAGAAGGCCGTCAATGCCGCTATTCCCAATAATATGATATAGTGCGGTCGGTTAGGTCCCGAAAAGCCCCATGTCAGGACTCCGCTCATGACTATAACGGCCCAGTTTGTCGTTCGGTCGAGACGCTCACGCCAAAATTTCATCCGATGAATCTCTCCCCGGTAGAGATGTGCCATCGACGAACTCGGTGCCATTTCTTCTTCTAATAACCCCTCACCGACTTCGCGGTGTTCAGCGGAACCGGGGTCGATATCTTTCGCTGATTTCTGAGTCATTACAGTTAGACGCATTCAACGACCGGAGTAATAGAGGCAGCACTTTACCACAATAATCGTACTATCTGAGAAATCTCCTTTTCGTACTCTGCTAATTAACGGATAGAGTAGCCAAGGGAGGCACAGAAGAATTCAAAGAACATCGCGTATCCTGTTTGAATAAAACTTCGAAAGTCATTGAGTTCGCCACGCTGGCCTGACGCGTATGGTCATACAATGAAAGTGAGTTTCGCAACCTCTTGGATCGACGAATATCTCCGTGGATCTCTTCAGAAGTTACGCTAGGTACTACACTCAAAACAGTCTCTGAGTAAAAAGCTCTAAAGGCTAATATAGCTAGACCACTTCGAAAAGTGCATATTCATCCGTAATCCTATAGACAACTGAATCACATTTAATCATCTGACTGTTGGCAGGTGTGTGAGTCGGTCTGTTTCTTATACACGTTACCTTGGATGGCGACTTCATTGCGTTCGAGCAACCTGTCACTGCCGTCCGTGTACCGGATGGACCGAAGAAACCGCCAGAGTGGCCGAATGTTGCAAAATGCGAATCCGACAACGATGAGCGCGAAGCCGGCAACGGTCGCCGTGGTGATTTGTTCACCAAGCAGGATTATACCGAAGAGCGTCGCCACGACGGGAGATGCATAGTTGATGAGACTGACGCTTGTTGCACCGATTTGATTCAGCAAGGTAAAGTAGAGGAAGTATCCGCCGGCTGTAGCGAAGACACCGAGGTATATGACTGCGAAGACTGCTGACGGTGTCCACACAATGTCTCCGAATGATACGCTTGAATAGGCGTAGGATGTGATGTGGAGGAAAATCGCACCAGTAGCCATTGACCACGCGTAGAGAGCCATTTCCGGGAGACCTGCCGTCCAACGTTCCGTCAGCACAGACCCGAGCGCGAAGACGAGTGCGGCCGCTATCAGCAGTCCAATGCCAAGGAGTTGTCCGTTGAAGGAGCCGCCAGCAATCGCAATAGCGGTTACCCCGGCGAGTCCAGTACAGAGGCCGATGACGTCCGTGATGTAGATGCGCTCCGTTGGGAGAATACGAATCGCGATGAGGGGGGTAATGATCGGCGTAAAACTGATGATGATCGCAGCGACACCACTCGTGACGTAGCTCTGGCCGATAAAGGCGAACGCGAATTGTGCACCCATGACAAGGATCCCGTTCGAAAGGATGAGAGCTACATCCGATTTAGTCTGGGGGAGCCATCGAATTCGACTGAGTAGCACAACTCCAGTGAAGATAATGGCAGCAATGTCCAATCGGGCCGCTGCGAAGAGGAGCGGTGGTAGAGCTTTAAGTCCAATTTCGATTGCTGTATAGGCTGTTCCCCAGACGAGTGCGAGCGCGCCAAAAAGCAATGCGTTTTTCCCATTTGTCATTTTGTCACTGCGTAGTCTGTAGCTGTCTCTAGGTCGATATAGTATCTATAGACGGTTCAACTAAACGGTTTACGTGGGCTATGATAACACGATCCAACAAATTCATGACTATACAAATAATTTATTGAATACATTGATTTCGACCGCTTCTCACCGAACAGGGCGTTGAAAACGGCCAGTTGGTTCGACAGACAAACTACAACGCACTTACTGATGATAATCGTAACAATCAAGAATTAGTGTTAAGTGGATAGAAAACCGGATCCACGGTGGGTGTATCGAACGAGGAATGGCGTACGCTTTTTATTAGCGGCTTTCTGCACTCTACTCTGGGGATGTCTTCGGTACTCGCCCAGTCACACGAGAACTCCAGAAACCGCCTGTCTGGCTAAGTTGTGGCTTCGATCGACTGCCGTCAAGAGACGCGGTCGATCGATTTTCACTGATATTGTACATGTGGTTGACTATGTCATCGCTCACGTCGTCGAGCAGGCCGCCGTCCGGGGCCAGCTCAACTCTATCTATGAATCGATTCATCACATATCGAGGCAGTTCAGGGGAACGATGAAGTATCTTGAAACTGCGATCCGACGGCTGAAGAGCATTACTGCGACTCCAGCTGTACGATCATCTTGACAAGAGCATAGATTCATATCGCAGTGGCATTCACACAGGCTAAGCAGGATTCTGAAGAGACGGCGAGTGACGCGCTCGCTGTCGAGAAACCTATCTGGATACGGTGACAGTGTCTACAACACGCTTGAGTGGCATGGTCACCTACTACTCGCAGGGGCCTGCCAATCGCCCCGTATAATTCGCGAAACACAGATGAACCGCTTGAGATTGGGTACAGGATCGAAGGTCAGATCGAGAAACACAGCAAGGACGTCTAGCTGAAGCAATCGGTCTTAGACGAGACGTACAACCGCTGAACACAGGTTGAGCGAACAGATGACGCGGTCAAGGATCGCGGCCTCGTGCACGTCCACTACGAGCGGGGAGATAACCCAGGACGGGAGATACTCAAGGTATGAGGTAAATTCTATGACACACTCTCTCGAAGATATTCGAACAAATCATCTCTCCGCGATATTTAAAAATCCTATATAGGCGAATGCTTATACACATTCAGGAGTAAGAGGGGGTATGGGAAAACAAACAGCGAAGACTACAGAACGATCTTTCTTAGTGGTAGAGACAATCCAGAACTTAGGAGGTGCAACTTTAGAGGAATTGACTTCTGAACTGGAGATGGCAAGAAGTACAATTCACATCCACCTTCGGACTCTTATTGACAGGGGATATCTCATGAAAGAAGGAGAGATATATCATATTGGATTACGGTTTCTCAATCACGGAGAGTATGCAAGAACACGAAAGAATGCATACTCTCTTGCTAAAAATACGGTAACTGAACTTTCTGATCAAACAGATGAAGAAGTAGAATTTGTTGTTGAAAACAATAACCGAGGTATTCTTGTACACGAATCTTTTCACCCAGATAGCCAGTTCGTTTCTAAAGAGGGACATATATCTAATTCACCTACATCTGCTGGAATCTATTATTATTTACATACCATTGCGACTGGTAAAGCAATCCTCGCTGAGCTCTCTGATGAACGTGTTGGAGAAATATTGGATGAATGGGGATTGCCTGAACAAACAGATGAAACTATAACGGAAAAAGGTGAACTATTAGAAGAATTAAATCAGATTCGCGATCAAGGGATAGCTTTTGCTGACGAAGAATATGTGGAAGGACTAAGAGAAGTAGGACGTTGTGTGAAAAACCCAGATGGAAGTGTTCTCGGTGCAATTGCTATCATTGGTCCAAAATACCGGTTTACGGATGAACGATACACGGATGAATTGCCAGAAATTCTTACTGAATATGTAACTGATTTAGAGGAGGATATTTCAGAATCATATATGGAGGATTATCTTTGATGATATAGTGTTAGTCTATCAGGACTCAAAACAGTACTAAGAAAAGAGACTGTTATATACTTTAGTCACTATCTATCTTTTCATTGGCATTAGGTTTCACACCAGCACATTTGCAAACACTCTGTTTAATTAAATGTTCCTATTGGAGTTACTGCATAGAAAAGAGTAGGAGAGAGGCTATCGATATGTTCTATATATGTTGGACTCTTATTCGCTTAACGTGCTTTAGTTATAGTCTTAGAGTCAAATTCAGCAGCTACGAGAGATTCTATATTTTCATGAGCGGCAACTTCTTGTTCGTCCTAAGAATTAAGTACTATCGATAGATTGGCCTGATAGGCGTACCAATACTCCTCGAAAATAGATGAGTTTGCATTTGGGGTGGGTGAACGTCACTGTCAGCCTACCTCTAGATGTTTGATTAAATGTGGTACTGGAAGAGTAAGATGATCGAGAGGAGAATCATCACAAAGCCGATTGAAATAAGAATTGATCCTAACATGGACTTATTTTCAAACCTGAATAAAATGGGAATATTTATGGTTTCCCGTAGTTCGTGGTATGTAAATTCATTTCCTTTATTCTGTATTATCGCTGCTACTCGGAGGAGTTCAAGACCAAGACTAATGAGACAATATCCAAAGATACCACCAAGAATGATCGCTAACGTATCTTCGTACCACGGTTCAGTGATATTAGACAATCCACTTCCGATAGCGATCCCTACCGCTTTTATAATTATATATAAATTCGCTACCATAACTATATAATAAATTCTTATCCATTGGTTCTGCAATTGTTCATAACGAGTTTTGATATCACCATCTCCATCTTGTTTGACCATTATTTCAGTGGATAGGCGAATATCGCCATTAAACTGAACTGCATCTAATGACGATATAGCCTACAGTCTCTTCTTCATCCTACGTGGTAATCAAGCATGCGAAATTGCTTTGCTCTATGACTGAATCTTGATAAATATAGAATCTTTCCCTGGAGCCATGGAAAACGGTTGAGTGTAACTCCCATCGGCTTTAAGGAATCCGGTCGCAAATTAGAAACTATGGCGTCTATCGAACTAACTCCGAGCCAGAAGAAAATCCTTCGTGCACTGACGAACCTTTCTGCACAATCTGAAAGTACAATCAAAGGTAAGGATATTGCAGAGCAGGTCAATCGAAATCCAGGGACAATTCGAAATCAAATGCAGAGTCTCAAGGCACTGCAACTCGTTGAAGGTGTTCCTGGACCAAAAGGGGGGTACAAACCCACTGCAGGGGCATATGAAGCTCTTGAGATTCAACAACTGTCTAACCCCGCTTCTATCTCCATTTTGCATGAAGGCCAGAAGATCAAAGATATTGTTGTCGAGGAAATCGCTCTTTCGAGCGTTCATGATCCTGAACTCTGCAGGGCAGAGGTACACCTCCAAGAAGGGATCAACGAGATTTCTGAGGATGATTCGATTACTGTAGGTCCAACACCTCTCTCGAAATTGATCATAGAAGGGCGTGTTGATGGTATAGACGACGCACACAATATTCTCATTCTCCGTATTGAGAATATGGTTGCTCCTGCTGAAGGATCTAACTGTTAAACCATCAAAACGTACTCATAGCACATAATTTTGATAATTTCTTATATATAGGGATAGTACTCGGCATATTCTCCATTGGGCCATGTTTAGACGTCAATCAGGAACCTCTCGCCTGGAATTATGAAGGATTAAGTGAGGTAGCAGCAAGTATGCCGTCTCAGCTCGCCCGGTTCACTGACCGATATGTCGATTTGTCCCACAACGCTGTCATCGGTGAGCCAGAACCAGCGCTCAAGATGGGTGATAGCGGCTACGCTGACTGGGTGATCGTCTCGATCCACTGTCTCCGAGAGTACCGGAACCATCCTTACCGCCGGTGGCTCGACATTCTGCACGAGATGCCTGGAATCATCGCTAAACTCGGCCTTGCGGTAGATAGCTCTCAGCTTTCATCACCGTCTATACGCGGAAACAAAATCTTAAAATGCGGGTCTGGTACGTGTTGCTGCGGCTGTCTGTCTCACTGCATGAGTTCGGTGACGTTCAGGCAATCGGTGCATCGGGCTTCAAACGCCATCAAGCCAGCCGTCACTACGTACTTCGCGTCGGATACAACTTTGGCGATATCAAGACGACAGCGCTCGTCGATTGCGATACCAGCGTCATTCTTGATATCCATTGCTCGATGAAACAACCGCACGACCACACGTTGGATGGCAAGTACTCACGAAAAACCTAGCACAGTTAATCACGACCACAGCTGACAAAAGCTACGACTGGGACGCGCTACAGCACGAACTCAGGGATGATGGCATCCGTCGGGTAATCATACACCGAGAGTTCTACGCACTTGACAAAGCGCACAGCGCTCGCCACGACGGGGACATCTATTATCCCCGCTCGATCGTCGAAGCGACCTTCTACACATTGAAGCATCGGTTCGGCGAGACGTTACGGGCTAGAACGTGGTTTGGCCAGTTCAGAGAGTTCGTCCTAAAGACCGCCGTCAGAAATATCGAGCAAGCTGTAAGGCTCTAACACCACTGATTTCACGCGTCTAAACAAGTCTTCTCCATTATATTCATAGCAACCTTATATTGTTGTAATTTTTCTATACCTAATTATAATGGGAATCAGGATTTGGAATTCTTTCCGTTCTAACATTTTGGACTACTATATAGTATAGGCTATATTCATCTACACCCTTGAATTCTATCTTTTGCGGGATTTTGTACGACAAGACTGCAAACCCGCTAGAGGCTAGCAGCAAAACGTCTCTGATAACTCTATTACAAACGTATGGGTGTAAATATTCTACTGCTAGTTGGTCCTATTATGATGGATTATTATAGGAAGTACTGCTATGAGGTTTTCTTTAGTATCTTCGGTAGTAACTAGTACACTAATCAACATTCTTACTACTAATCCATACTAAATTTCTATTCCAAATAAGAATAGACGCTCTTATGAAGAGCTGCAGAACGTACCATAGTTACACTGTAGTGGCTGACCTTGGGGAAATATGTCTCAGCCAGCTTTCGGAAAGATGCTGAAACAACTTGTTGGACTAGGAGTGATTGAATTACAGACAGAGCCGCTCGATGCCCGCATCGAGCGGCGACTCAAGAAATTCTGGGAGCGTACTCCTTGTCCAGAATGTGGTGATCCAAGCATCCGAACGTGGCCCTCATCGGATCGGATTATTTGTCGAAACTGCGGGTAGAGCCGGTTTATACCTATGGGATTCCCTTTCACGAGAAGCACTTCACCGCTGGAGAGGTGCTTCTCGCCTTCATTCTCTATGCTGATACACTGTTGAGTATCTCGAAAATTGCGACACTACTCGTCGAGCGTACAAGACCGTGTACTATGCTATTCGAGAGGTGGAAGTCGCGGTTCATCGAGGCTTTCCAGCTGTCTGGAATCAATTCCAACAGATAATCGATGGGGCGGTACAAATTGACGAATCCAGTAGCATCTGGTCGGGGTATAAAGGCCAAGACCCGCCGCGGGACGGCCGTCACCGCGGCGGGTTGTCTCAATCGGGACGTTCGCGCTGGCGTGGAAGACACGGCGACCAGATAACGTTCGTCGCGGCGTGCCGCGACGTGCTACAGGTATTCATGGCCAGCTTGGTATCAGATACGAAACCGACCTAGATCCAGTAATTCAAGAGGCTGAAGACCTCCTCCCAGCCTCTGGGGAAGGTCTGAATTGACGGTCTCCAAGCCTATCGACAAATGGAGTACACTCACCAGATCGTCGTACACGATGAGACGTACGTTTCGCCCGACGGTGTCCATGTCAACCAGGTTGAGTGCCTCTTCTCGCTTGTCAAACCCTACGGAAATTTCGCGGCCTGTCCAAGCACGGCTTGGAACAGGCCGCTTCCACATTTGGAATCGTCCGTTCGTTAAATCTCGCTGGCGCATCCCTCGTGAGCGCCATCGACTGCCTTGCTATGGGGACATTCCACAGCTCTACATAAGAGCGAGAATAGATGACTAGGGTGGATATGAGCGTCACGAAAAATTGATCTCTGATATTGAAACTGACTCCGAAGACCAATCAGAGGAATACCAGGGTACAATAACGTTTGACGAGGGGTTCAAATAATAAAGTCCTCTAATATCTCCAGGTAATCAAGTCGAACCGATCATTGGACCTCCATTCCTTACATAGTAGTGGTTTGAGAGAGACTAATCATATCTTGCCTATTTAGAGACCCTACCTAGATCAAACAATTTATCTTGTCCTAGTTCCTATGGTTATACATGGAGCTCGACGAATTCCTTAGTGGTGACCAGCTTACAGGTCGGCAAGCAGCGACTATCTTCTTTCTATGGCTTGCACTAGTTTTTTCAGCCGGTGTCTTTCTTCTTCTACGCACAAGTGGGTCAATACCAAGCTAGTCCTGTTTTCATCCTTGGCTGATGGATAAAATCTGTTTTAAGTAGGATATACTCTCTTCTTTTGGTGAGTAAACAAACCGTCAAAGAAGAATATAAGTCATATTTGTAATTACTGAGCGAATGCAAGAGAGGATGCTACAATCTATCTCACTTTCACCTCAAATATCATCTCATCCGGATTGCGTGAAGTAGTTGCGTATCTTGTCCGTGAAGGATATGTTGATGTGCTTATCACCACAGCAGGGGCGTTGACAGAGGATGTCATTAAGACAGTGACTTCCTCCCCACCCTACTCGCTCACGGCTTGCGCCGTTCGCTCCTTGAGGGTGGGGCTTCCTGTTTCCACGACGCGCTTTGCAGGAACCGAATGGGTTCCCGTAGGGAGCGCAGTCTCCGCAGGCGTTGATTCGGGACAGCCCGTCCCTACTTGCTTCAGTCCACGTACCAAGATGTTGTAGGCAGCATTCCAGTCCCTGTCGGCCGTGAATCCGCACGACGGACACGAGTGCTCGCGGACCCACAACGGTTTGTCGGTCGAGATACCGCACGCTGCACACTCTTTGGTCGTCCCGGCCGGATCGACGGCGACGAAGTGTGTTCCTTCGCGTTCGCACTTGTACTCGAGCATTCGGAGGAACGTTCCCCACGCTGCTCCGGCACGGTTCCGGCTGTTCGATGGGAGTTCCATCAACCCCTTGGCGTCGAGGTCTTCGACGGCCACAAGGTCGCACTCTCGAGCGTAGTGGTTCGAGAGCTTGTGCAAGAAGTCCCGGCGCTTCCGTTGCAGATCGGCGTGACGTTTGGCGACGATGCGCTGTTGCTTGCGGTAGTTCGACGACTCGTGTTCTTTGCGCGAGAGTTTTCGTTGCTCGCGTTCCAGTCGGTCGCGTTCGGCTGAGAGATCCGGTGACTCGACTGCGGTCCCGTCGCTGTCGTGAGCATACTTCAGGATACCCACGTCGATCCCGACGCACTTCTCGAGTTTCTTGGGCTTCGGCGGTGCGTCGTCTTCGGTTTCGATTCCGAAAACGGCGAACCACTCGCCAGTCGGTTCCTGCTTGACGACGACTTCTTTGATCGTCGCGCCGTCGGGAACGTCGCGGTGGTAGACTATCGGAATATCGCCGATTTTTGAAAGAGAAAGTACAGTACGGCCACTCGTGTTTTTGAGTTCGAAGCCGGTTTGACTGTACTTGATCGAGCGATATTCTTGCGGGCCTTTCCACTTGAGTTCACCGACGCGGTAGCCGTTGTCCTTCCGCCCCTTCAGTGTTGAGAGGTTGTCGTACAACCGCTGTACGACCTTCTGCAGCACCTTCGAGTGGACTTGTTTCAGGTCGGTCCACTTGTGTTTGAGATCGGGAAGAACCGATTGCTCGGAGTAGGCGGTTGTGCTGTCCTCTCGGTTGAGTCGGTGCAGAAAGTGGTTGTAGACCTGTCGACAGGTATCGACAGTCCACGATAACCGTTTGTGGAGCTCGTCAGTCGGATTAAGCCGATACCTGTAGTTGTAGCGCATGGCCTACTCGTCTTCGTCGTTTGGATCGGTGACGCGAACGACTTTGACGGTCGCGCCAGTCCACGCTTTCGGGACGTAGATGTGCGCACCGTTGCCGGTCGGTTTGACTTCGGCTTCGAGGACTTCGTGTCCTTCGACCTCGTATCGATCCATTGACCGTATCTACCTTGTAGATACTCATAAAGCTACCGATAGCGTGGGCCTGCGGGCCTGCTGTAGAACAGTCCAAGAAACACGAGCGACGATGTATCCCCTCCCTGCTCGCGCCTTCGGCGCTCGCTGAGGAAGGGGCATTAGCGCCTTGGTTTAGGTAAATTACACTGCCAACAACTATTAGCCGATTGAAGGTGATTACAATCGTGATACTCCACTGGGGTGGGCCAAACGTATTTTGGCTGTTGAAACTCTATTGGTGTATGGTCGGACAAGAGGGGGCCGATTGGAAAAACCAACCACAAAAGCTCCTGAACGGAGTCGTAATCGTGCTGGCGCTGGTGGTGATTCTCATGTACGTGTATCGGGGAGTGACGCTAGAGAGGACGATTTACCTCGGTTTTGCGACGATATTCTTTCTCTTGTTTGTCGCGTATCTCTCTTCGTATTGGCAGCCAGTTCTATATCTCGTCGGTGTTCTCGTCTTGGGAACATTCTCAACAATATTGATCCTCGTCAGATTCTGGGATGACCCCTTCGATTGGGTCATCCTGACAGCTAATGTCATCTTGATCGGTCTTGACCTTTATCTTTTCTTCCAAGAAGAAGAGGTAGCGTAAAGATAAACAGTTCTTTACTAACCGTTATCTAAGTACACAACTGAATGACTGTTCATAGAATACCAACTTCTGTGAGACAGGGAATTGAGACTAAAGTGAGTTTATTAGGGCTGTGATGTATAATACCGATCGGATTTCTGAATGAAAATTGTTATAGATTGTTTCTTAAATGCACATTCTCCTCTCTAACTGCATGATTCCCTGTTTGAAGTGGGAATATGGAAGTTCCAGCACAATATTATAAATATATAAATTAGTAATATAAGGCACAAATATTGTATATTAAATACCTAATCATAACTTATATATGGGTCGAAGTATCTATGAATACGTTGGAAATCGTCCATTTTCAGCGTTCTGATTGTGGTCTTTAATAGCCTCAGTGTGTGCTGTCTCATCATCTTTCGTGCGTTCTGAGAGTTCTATTAATCGCTCTTTCTGGCCATAGACAGTTAGTGTGTCGCCAGGTTGAAGTGTATAATCTGGATTAGGGGGACTGATATACGAACCATCCTGTCGATTAATACCTAATATCATCACGCCTTCGGCATCAAGGTTCAGGTTACCAAGTGGCCCACGTATGAGCCATTTGTCATTCTTAACTTGAAGTTCAGCTACTCGGTAGTCCTCATGCAAGTCTAGAAGATGGGTGTAATCGCGAAAATCAAGCGTAGTGGTACGGTTTATTGCCCACTCAATTCCGGGTGTAATGAGCTGATTGAACCAGCGACTCCGAGCAAACATGACAATTACAATAACACCGATAATGATAGAAACCAACCGGAAAGTGTAATCCCCTCCGTCACGCGTGAATGAAAGTACAAGCGACGCAATTGAGGTAACAATGCCAAAACTTCCAGCTCTGATGAGACTTTTGACTATTACGCGTCGCTGCGGGGTCGCAAGCACCCGTTCGGTTTCATCAGTAGTAAACCCTGCACCCGAAAACGCTGAAGCAGCTTGAAATGAAGCGACTTCTTGTGCCATTCCAGTCATCATGAGCGCAATGGTCCCAGTGCGAACGATCAACAGCGATACGGCGAACACAAGTAAGAGAGTGATGATTGCTCCAGACGCAGTCATGGTAGTAGGCTAATGGGATCCCAGTATTTGACAGTTTACACTGTTATGCTTGCAGATGCGGGTCCAAATGCCTGTGTGATGCTTCGTTCGTTGGTTCTCAAGCAGTGGATCGGCTCTTCGAACATCAATTAGTGGTCGAAACTCTTCGTAGTCGTCTTTATTCCTAATGCCGAGGACGAAGAAATTCTCTGCATCGTCCTCGTCGATGCGTCGAGCGACCCCCACTGAGTCGTGGCTTATATACCCATTACACCCAATCTCATACTATTCCAATTATCAAATACGTTGTCAGAACTAGATCCCTCCGCTTGAGCGACCACGAGGACAATTCATCCATTCAGCGAATCGAGGGATTCCATACGGTTGTTCATTACGGTATAGGATTCTCCGTGAATTTGAACGGGGGTGCGCAATAGACCCGTTTGACGATGTCCCTTGGTCCGATTCCGATACAGTAAGAATCAGCCAGACGCACATATACGGGGCGTTCATAGGTACAGTTGTACTATGGGTAATCACACTAGGCCACCTAGACCTAGGATATCGCGCCGCAAGCTCTGCATCGCAGCCGGTGCCACGGGTATCTCGGCTCTCGCAGGTTGTTCGACGGGGAATTCGAATCCGTCTCAAGCCGAGAACGCAACGACGATAACGGACCATTCGTCGCCGGATCTTGAGAAGTGGGTCGATGAAGTCCCCCGACCGGGCGTCGCGGAACCGACCGGAACGAAGGACGGACAGCCCCGCTACGAGATCGAGATGAGTGAGGTCGAACAGAAGCTACACCGTGATCTCCCAGCAACGACCGTTTGGGGCTATGACGGACAGTTCCCGGGCCCGACGATCGAAGCCGAGCAGGGCGAACCGATCTACGTCCGCTGGACGAACGACCTTCCGGACGAGCATCTCCTGCCCGAAGATACGACGATTCACAGCGACCTCATTCCGTACGATATGCCAGGCGTACGGACCGTAACGCACCTTCACGGCGGAAACGTCGAGTCCGAGAGCGACGGCCACGCGCAGGCGTGGTTCACTCGAGACTTTCAGGAGACGGGCCCCGAGTTCCAGAAGAAAGACTACTACTACAGAAATGACCAGCCGCCGGCGACGCTGTGGTATCACGATCACTCGCTCGGCATTACGCGATTAAACGTCTATGCCGGCCTCGCGGGGTTCTATCTCCTGCGGAACGAACACGAACGGAGCCTCGGTCTGCCCAAGAACGAGTACGAGATCCCGCTCGTACTCCAGGATCGGAGTTTCGAGGAGGACGGATCGCTGTTCTATCCGACGGCCATCTCGGACGAACAAGCTGGCAGCGACGAGTCGCATCCCGATCCGAGTATCGTTCCGCAGTTCTATGGGGACACGTCCGTCGTCAACGGGAAGGCCTGGCCGCGCCTCTCCGTCGAACCCAGATCGTATCGGTTCCGGCTCCTCAACGGGTCGAATAGCCGATACTACACCCTCAAACTCCGCCAGTACGACGAGTCGTCGGGCGAGACTGGTGGGGATGGACCGTCGTTCGTCCAGACCGGGAACGACGGCGGCCTCCTCTCGACGCCGGTCGAGATCAGCGATCGCCTCGAGCTCGGTGTTGGCCAGCGCGCCGACGTCGTCGTCGACTTCTCCGAATACGCCGGCGAGACGCTGCTGCTCCACAACGACGCGCCCGCTCAGTATCGCGGCAGGACGGGTTTGGGGGACGACGACGACATCGTTTCGCTCCCCGAGATCATGCTCGTGGACGTGAACGAGGCAGGAGATTCACAGGATACTACTGAGCTCCCCGACGAACTCACTCGTGTTCCCGACATCCCCGTCGATTCGGTCGACAACGAGCGATATCTCACGCTCAACGGCGGTACGGCCGATGACTACGGCCGGCTGCTCCACTTGCTCGGAACGGCTGAAGAGCCGGACGGCCTCAAGATCGACGCCCCCGTGACCGAGGAACCTGCGCTCGGTGACACCGAGATCTGGAGTTTCGCCAACCGAAGTGGGATGTCCCATCCGATGCACCTCCACCTCGTGCACTTCCAGATGCTGGGCCGACAGTCAATCGGGGATTACGATCCAGACGAAGACGAAATCGACCTCGACGCACTCGAGGCACCCGAGCCGTACGAACGAGGATGGAACGACGTGATCACCGTCGATCCTGGTGAAATAGTCCACGTAATCGTCAACTTCGGAGAGCACGACGGACTATTCACCGATCAGACGGGCACGTATATGTGGCACTGTCACATGCTCGAACACGAGGACCACGACATGATGCGGCCGTTCACCGTCCGACCGAACGGTAATAAGGACGCCAATAGCAACGGCGGCGACGATTCGACTACCCAGCGCTGAAGCGATAGGCTCGTCGGAAGAGTCCTGAAGGCTAAACGACTTTGAGGAGACCTTATAAAGTTGCCTGTCGGCGTCTTCCGCGCCTTCGTCGCCCTCCTCTAAGTCTGGGCGGGCGACACTCTCGACCAACAGGTCGTCGCCAGTCGCAAGTAGTGAGTCGGCGATCAAGTACGAGGTCATCCCGGAGGTATGACCGGGCGTGTAGACGGTCTCGATGGAGACGTCACCGGCTTCGAACTTGTCGCTATCTGCTGCGAGAGTCATTTCATCGGCGTAGGCGTCATCGAGGTCGAACGTCGCCTCAGGGATGACGCCCTCGTCGGCGAGATTGCGGATGCCCGAGATATGGTCCGCGTGGATGTGCGAGTCGGTTGCGTACTCCAGTTCGGCACCGAGCCGTCGGCGTCCTCGAAGCGATCTCCGACGCGGAAGATGCTTCCCCAACTATCCTCGAGCCACCGTTAAACGATGTCGTGGATCCCGCCACGCTGGACCGATTGTTCGAACCGACCGCTACCGACGACTCGGCCTGAGTCGGACGCGTTTCGCTCAGCTGTCACGTATACGACGTAACAATCATCTCGAATAGTTCTATTGAATTAGAGTAATGAGACTTCAAGCGGTAATTCAGGAGTTCTCAATTATTGTCGGCTATCAGTTATACCCAGACCGGGGCGGGTTGCTCTATCTGAACCAGATACCTAATCCCAGTGATGGGCCTCATCTGACGTGGCGGTCTGCGGAGATGGCGTCTATCTAATGTGGCGCGATGCTGACTACGGCGCTGGAGTAATCCTGACCAGACTTTCTGGATGAGTTACAGCCGTTCTTGATTATCCCAGAGAGTCCACATCAAAGCAGTCCCTCAACGAGCGAACCCTGTATGGGGTGAGCGAAGTAGGGAAGGTAGATCATAAGTAACAATCAAACTAGATGGAGTTGCATACTCAGATACGCCAACCCACGTCATGTGACCTCGAAGGCTGTAAAATTCAGTTAAATATCAGTACCGGAACCAGTGATGGGTGGCATTCTGATAGAGATGATAAAATCCTCCTGTTTCGTTTTTCGAACCGTAACATCGCCAATAATACTAAACGGAATCTACAGGAGGATCGGCGTCGAAGGGATGACTTATGACCGAAGAGAGACCGACGTATCCTTCCCTCGAGAACTCAACGGTTCGTCGCTGGACTGCGCAAACATTCAGTCGCAATAGTATTGCGACGGAGCCAGCCGACGATGATTGCTTCGATCACAAGTGGCCGGCGTGCTGGGAGGCCGCCACATCGTTGCTTGAGTGGCGCAAGCCCTACGATCGCGTCGTCGACGAGGAAAATGCGCCCTTTTACCGATGGTTCGTCGGCGGCCGCCTGAACGCCGCGGAAAATTGCATCGATCGTCACCTCGAAGAGCGGAAGAATCAGGTCGCACTACGGTGGGAGGGGAAACGAGGCGAGCGCCGAACCTATACATATTACGACCTCTACCGCGAGGTGTCGGCCGTCGCAGCCGCGCTTCGCGAGCTCGGTGTCGAAGCGGAAGACGTCGTCACGATCTACCTGCCGAAGCTCCCCGAGTTGCCGATCGCGATGCTCGCCTGCGCTCGCATCGGGGCGGTCCACAATGTCGTCTTTGCGGGGTTTGCTCCCGATGCGCTCGTCAAGCGGATGCAACATGTCGACTCGTCCGCGCTCGTCACCTGCGACGGTAGTATCCGCGAGGAGACCGCGATCGACCAGAAGCGGAAAGCCGATACGGCCCTAGCATCGCTCGAGAAATCGCTCCCCACAATCGTCGTCGATCGACTCGGTGCGAGCCACGGGACGCATCTCGGTGAGAACCAATACGACTACGACGACCTTGTCGAGACGTACGCCGGCGCAGATGTGACTCCAGTGTCGCGGAAGTCGACCGATCCCCTCTTTCACATTCACACGTCAGGGACAACCGGCGACCAGCAACGAATGACTCACGCGACCGGGGGCTACCTCACAGGTGTTGCGTGGACGGCTCAGGAAGTATTCGACCTCACGCCAGGGACCACAATCTGGTGTACGGCCGATATCGGGTGGATTACCGGCCACTCCTATGTTGTCTACGGGCCGCTTCTCTCGGGTGCAACGGTAGTCCTTGTGGAGGGGAGTCTCCGCTATCCTGATCGCCACCGGCCATGGGAGTTGATCGAACGAAACGGCGTGGAGGTCTTTTATACAACACCAGGAGTGATCCGGACGTTTATGAAGTGGGGCGAGTCGTTTCCTTCGTCCCATGACCTGTCGTCGCTACGCCTGCTCGGTACCGTCGGTGAACCGATCGGTCCGGATACGTGGGAGTGGTACTATACCCATGTCGGTGAGGAACGGTGCCCGATCGTCGACACGTGGTGGCAGACCGAAACCGGATGCGTTCTCATTTCGGTCCGTCCCGGAATCGACGAGTCGAAGCCCGGTTCGGTCGGCCCACCGTTACCTGGAATCGAAATCCAGATCGTCGACGAAGACGGCCGCAAACTCCCGCCGGGCGAACCCGGTTATCTGACGATTGACCGCCCTTGGCCGTCGATGCTCGCTCCGCTCGAGAGTGACCGGTACTGGGTTCTCGCGGAGTACTGGCAAGCGTTTTCGGACCCGCGGGCGGATACCTGGCGGTATTTCACAGGTGACCGTGCCGTCGTTGACGACGATGGGTACGTGACGATCGTCGGCCGTGATGACGATGTGATCACAATCGGTAACCGCCGCCTCGGAACGGCCGAACTCGAGGCTACAATCACGACGGTAGACGGCATTACCGAAGCTGCTGCCGTCGCCGAGAGTACTGCTGGCGAGACGTCACTTTGTGTCTTTGTAACCCTCGAGCAAGAACAGCAAGATCAGAATGTCGTCGAAGACGCCATCGCGGATGCAGTCGTCGAGCACGTCGGTGAGTTCGCACGGCCAGCGAGCATCGTATTCACGCCCGAACTACCCGAAACCTACTCCGGGAAGACTATGTATCGGCTCCTCGAGCGTGTCGTCGACGGTCGAGAACTTCCGAACAGCGACAGCCTACGGAATCCGGAAATTCTCGGTGAGCTCGCAACGATCTGGAATCGACAGTGAGCAGTCGAAAGTATTTCTGACTACGGTCTCCTCGTTCACTGGCTGACAGGACATTTTACATCCCTGATCCTTTGTTGAGTGATTAGGAAAGACAATTTCTATAGAATCGGAATCCGACAAAGATACATCACTGGAAGCGACCAACTACGACGGCCCGCTCCTAAAAAGTGAAATGAGATGTGTATCGATCCGAAGTCGCTGTAGCCACATCGACATTATTATGATTCATCCGGAATAAACACTCTATATCTTCCCGGTAACCGCCAGAGGCACCTCAATCACCATGAACGAAATCCCTTCCCAGTTACAGACATTCGATATCGCGGAAACTGACGACGTAGTACGAGAGTATCTAAAAACGGAGTGTCTGGATCATCCGACGAGAGGTCCTTACATAAAATCACGAGTACTATACGAGGGTGTCGAAGGTGAAATCGACGACCGGTTTTCACTGGAGTTGTTCGGGTTATTCTGTGAAAGTCGACCGTACTTAGAGAAGTGGTCGAGAGGATACAACGGATCATATCGCTATCAAATCCTGCAAGAGCATCTCCGCTAACGGTTTCTGCATAGGATCTCCAAGGGAGATGGTACCGAGTCAGGCGAATCATTATACCGTATCAGTCGGTACAAAGAGATATAACCAAGCAGACAGCAAAAACTACAGAACGGTCACTGGACGTAATCGACACGATTCAGAGAGTGGGTAGTGCAACGCTTGATGAACTGGCCGAGGAGTTGGAGATCGCGAGAAGTGCGATTCACCTCCATCTCACAAAGGAGGGCGCGGTATATCACATCGGATTATAGTTCCTCAATCACGGCGAGTATGTACGCTCACGCAAGAAGGCATACACGTTGGCGAAGTAGACTGACACAGAACTTTCTGACCGAATCGGCGAAGAGGTTGAATTCGTCGTTGGGAGCGATAATTGCGATGTTTTTCCCTACGAATTCTTCTACCCAGACAGCCACTTTTCGTCCAAGAAGTGGTATATACCCACCGCACCTATCTCTGACGAGATCTACTATTATCTCCACAGCGTTGCAACTGGCAAAGCGAGTCTCACCGAATTACCGACGAGCGCGTCGAAGCGGTACTGGACGACTGGGAACTTCCGAGATAGACGGCACACACTATCACGGACTGAGACGATTTCCTCCGAGAACTCGAGCAGATTCGCGATCGAGGCGTTGCATTCATCGACGAAGAGTACGTCAACGGTCTCAGAGAAGTTGAGCGGCGCGTGACAGGCCCCGATGGGAACGTTCTCGGTGCGATCGCTATTATTGGCCCGAAGTATCGGTTCAAGGACGAACGATACACCACCGATCTGCCGGAGATTCTGATGGAATACGTCGGTGACCTCGAGACCGAAATCAGCGATTCAAATCTGGATAATTATTGATAAGTAATTGGGTCTCACGAGTTTCAGCGACCGATCCGATTTTACTGTACTAATATATACATATTCCCTATTTTTGGAGGAGGTTATGTTTATTTATTGTATATATGCATGTAATTCAATGGGTGGAATTTCGAAACAGCACGACGAAATGCCGATATTATCCGAAAAAGTTGAATTACTATATACTGATGGACGGAGATGTTGCGTTCCAGGAGAACCGTTGACCGCCATTAACTGTGCTGACGGCAGCTGTCGGCGAAGAATCGACTAGAACGGAGTTTTCCCTCACATTGCAAGAAATGACACGTCGTGAACGGGTGGATAGTCTGATTCTTAGCGAACAGGGTTACGATCCATCTCTGGTGACTTCAGTTACCGTCCCGATCGTCGTCCACTTCGATTCGTCTACGCCCTTCCGTCCAACCAGAACTGATTCGTTATCTGTGCTCGTAATGAATCGATAGTCCGCTTCATCGTCCTCAGAAACACCCTCCGCCTGAAATTCCTGCTGAAAGAACTCGGCCCCAGAAATATGAAATATGGCCGTCGTTCCATCGTCGAGCGTCAGCTCGACGGGTTCGGGACTGATCTGGTGTATTCGCTTCGCGATCGGGTTTAGGTCTGCCATACTCACATACTGGCTGTTGAGGCCTATAAGTCGTGCTGATTTCGCGCTAGATCACCCTCCTAGCTGATGTTCGGAGTTATCCTCTCTCTTGGATGAACCTATAGTTTAACCATGACTGATTGACAGAATGACTTCCAAGTGCTTCTCTGTAGGATTTCTCCAGGTAAACCCGCAGATAGTGCAGCGACACCACCGCATACTCGGCGAAGCCGCCACCCCCTTTGGGGACAGCAACTCCACCTCGCTCACCAACAGCATTTTTAGCTAACTGGACTGCTTTGCTTGTGAAGCGGGAAATCTTCGACATGGATCATCGGCAGTTTCTCGCTTTATACTCCTAGTTCTGACGGTCGAAGCCGACGCTGTCCAGCGATTCACCAGAGCCGCTACTGCAATTACTCGCTGTCCCATCAGCTAGTTTTCGACACTAACAGTTCCTCTTCCGTCGATTATAACTTGCTGTCCTGCGTATGTGAATCGAATTTCCAGCGATGCTGGGCTCGTCACGACGGACTCGGTAAGTGAATCTAGCGCCTCGGGATCAATCGCATCATACAAGGGCGGTAACTTGGTTACTTCTTGGTCTGTGACCGCTGCAACACGTTGGACGACTTTCATCGACACAGGAATATCTACAAATCTGGTGCTGCTTACCATCGTTACTCACAGCTGTATTGGACTGAGATTAAAAACCTTCAAAAGGTGAGTTGCTCCCATCACACTGGGTATCTGGACGCTGCCCACACAAAGGGCATATTCAGAGTAGCTAGTTCCAGCAAACCGCGAACGATTGAAGTCACGCTTCTGCGGTTTCCAGCTCAGCGTATCAGAAATGGTTGGCGAACGATTTAGTTCGGCGTTTTAGCTCTTTAAACGCTCGTTCGATGCTATTCCGGTTCCCATGGGTGACTTGGTGGAATCGGAGGTTGTGATGGTGGCATGCCACTTTCAGCCACGGCGCTCCGTCAACCAGAATGAGCGCGTCATCGACGAGTCGCTTGAGCCAGCTATAGACTATCCGTCGTACCACTCACTGACTCAGTCTGCGTGACGCCGTTTTAGTACGCTGTTTTGCTCTGTTCTACTATCATCCCAGGAAAATCCAATCTTATAGGACTCTTATATAGTTATATTCGAATTAGTATACACAGAACAGAGACAAAACATCTTATACTCATTTCTTTTCACCGTAAAAATACAACCACCGGAATTGTTTTACACAGGTACGATTGTAATTTCAGTAGGGTACAGAACTTATAAACTGTTTAGGGAAGCATCCATTTTTATTGTACTTTTATATAGGAACCGATCGCTTAAAAGTCTATTATATTCCCTCTGCTTGAGGTTGCAATATAGTAACTTCGGCAACAGCAACTGAAAGTGCCACTCGTAATGAAATCGGTGTACATATTGTATCGAAGTTTGACTCTCTTCTCAATAACGCTGTGACCACAATATCCCTACCAAACAACGAATCAATCCACTAGCACAACGCTAAAGTTGAGCGCATGGTCGAGATAAGGACATTGCGCGAGGAAGTCAACAAAGAGTCTGAATTTAAAAGTTAACATCTTAAGTCACTAATATCAGGATATTTCCAAAGTGTTCTTTGCCAACTATATTGACTCCCACTATCGATATCCTTTTGCAGTTTACGACCACAGACCGATTCAATGTCGGAGACAAAGCCATCGGAGACAGAGGATCGAAAAGACGATCATATTCGGATAATCCACGAAAAAGATGTCGAGACTGTTGGAACGGGTTTTGGAGATGTACAGCTTATCCACGAGGCTCTTCCGAATTTACATCGCGATGCGATTGATACCTCAGTGGAATTTTTGGACCATGAGCTCGCGGTACCGATCGTCATCGAAAGTATGACTGGTGGCCATCCGAACACTACAGATATCAACCGATCTTTGGCTGCTGCTGCCGGCGAAACTGGGATCGCTATGGGTGTTGGAAGTCAACGGGCAGGGCTAGAGATCGAGGATAAAGATGTTTTAGAATCTTATACAGTTGTTCGCGAAGTCGCGCCCGATGCATTCCTCTACGGAAACCTCGGGGCAGCACAACTCCGAGAATACGATCTCGAAAAGATAGAACGAGCCGTCGAAATGATAGATGCCGATGCACTAGCAGTCCACCTGAACTTCCTCCAAGAAGCTATCCAACCGGAGGGAGATGTCGATTCACGAAATTGTTTAACAGCAATTGAGCAAGTAGTTGATGAACTCTCTGTACCGGTGATCGTAAAGGAGACTGGAAACGGAATCTCTGCAAAAACCGCCCGGAAACTTGCCACGATCGGAATCGATGCGGTTGATGTCGCCGGCAAAGGTGGTACAACGTGGTCAGGTATCGAAGCTTATCGCGCAGCGGCAGATAATGCACCGCGACAAGAACGCGTCGGGACTCTGTTCCGGGATTGGGGAATTCCGACTGCCGTTAGTACAATAGAGTGTACTCATGAACACAGCTGTGTGATCGCAAGCGGTGGAGTTCGTACTGGCTTGGATGTTGCCAAAGCAATCGCACTGGGTGCACAAGCAGGAGGTCTCGCTAAGCCGTTCTTAGAGCCAGCAGTAGAGGGGACAGCGGCTGTTGTTAAGTTGATTGAAGACCTGACTGCTGAACTCCAGACAGCGATGTTTGTCACTGGCTCGATGACTATCGATGAACTCCAAGAAACGGAGTATATCTTGCTCGGGGACACTTATGAGTATATTCAGCAGCGCCAGAACTGCTGAGAGAGAGAGTTAACCGAGAACACAATCCGTCTGCTTTTGATTCGGAGGAGAAGGGAAACTATATCTGACCAAGAAAGCAGATAGGAATTGTGATGGCGTGGTATATTCTGATAATTGCAGCATTGTTCGAGATCGGATGGGCAATCGGACTCGAATACTCCGATGGATTCTCGAAACCAATTCCCACGTTTGGAACTATTGTCGCTCTTTTCATCAGTATGATCCTATTGGCACAAGCCGTCAAAGAACTCCCTATCGGGACAGCTTATGCTGTCTGGACTGGTATCGGGGCTGTGGGAACTGCCTTATTAGGGATGATCCTATTTGATGAACCGGTTAGCCTTTTCCGAATTTTATTCATTGGTGTAATTGTTATTGGCATCGTTGGTCTCAACATCACGTCGGCAGGTCATTAATCAGTTACAGCATTTCGGAGTGAATGTCTGTACTCTCGTTATAGTAATTTAGATGGTCTGTATCCTTTTCTATATCAAATTCACTTCTTAACAGCCAGGAACTGTGGGTGATTTTCGGCTGTCGTACCAGAACTACGAATAATATAGCAACTAAGTATTCGGTATGACTCCAGTCACTAAACAACGGTTTCTTCTTCAAGTAATAGGTAATATTACTATAAATTACTTAAAAGGAACAACAATGGCCGTAGTACTGACTGAAACACAATTCTGGAATACTCGGCGAGAAAGATATGATGGTACTGAGGCGAAATCTATTACCACTTGGAGCAGATAGTTTGACCAGTACCACTTACTAATCATATAGATATGGATCCATTCACACTCCTTGGCATTGACGTGCTGTTGTTTCTCACGATCGGTATCCTCGCTGGAGCACACTGTATCGGAATGTGTGGTCCACTCGTCACCATTTATGCAAGTCAGATGGATGACGGCACATCAAACAACGGTCGGGAAAGCCATCTTACAACCTATGAAGTGCGTCAACATGCACTGTTCAATATCGGACGAACGGCAAGTTACACTCTTCTTGGTGCAGTGTTCGGCGCACTCGGCAGTACGTTGTTCGTGACGACCGCCTCGCTCTCGTCTACTGTTGAGTTCGTCCGCGGCGGTGTCGGTCTCGTCATCGGTGGTTTCGTCATGGTCATTGGAATATATTATCTACTGGGCAGAACAACCGGTGGTATTCACTTGCCGGGACTTGAGCGCATATCTGGCTGGCTTGCGACACGCGTTGATCGTCTTGCGAACGGCCCAGGTATCGTTGGACTCGGTACAGTTCATGGACTGTTACCATGCCCAATCCTCTATCCAGCATTTCTGTACGCGTTTGCAATTGGCTCACCTGCCGGCGGCGCACTTGCACTTGGCGCACTTGGGCTCGGCACAATTCCTGCCGTCTTCGCGTATGGAACTATCATCGACTCCGTCGACGTGGTTCACCGCCAACGAGTGCATCGACTGCTTGGAGTTGTGTTCGTTGTTCTCGGATATGTCCTGCTTGCCCACGGATTGATGAGCCTAGGTATCCACCTGCCACACCCTGGATTACCATTCTACGACGGATTTGAGACAGCAAGTACAAATATCAACTAGGACCCATAACAAACTAAAATGACCAACAATAGTACGACCGAAACTGGCTGCAAACTCTGCGACCTCCCCGTAGAAGGGAGCGAGATTGTCGATGACGGAAACTCATTTTGCTGTCTCGGTTGTCGCGATGTCTACAACGCACTCGACGACGTTGACGATATCGAGCCAGAAGATGTTCGTCGTACCCGAGATGAATCACAGTCTAATCGGGAAATCCCGCAAGATCATGAAGCAACGTTTCTGGAAGTCGACGGGATGCATTGTGCAACCTGTGAGGCGTTCATCGAGTCAGCTGCAACCGCAGTTGAGGGTGTCAGTGATGCGAGATCAAGTTATATCACCGATACAGTTCGAATCGATCATGATCCAAATGTTGTCTCAGAAGTAGATCTTCAAGATGAAATAAGTGGACTTGGCTATAGCGCATACTCCCGCAACGATGCATTCAGTCGCCGGAGGGCAAATGATTGGGAAATGGGGCGAGTTGCTGTCGGCGTCCTTATGGGTATGTCGGTAATGCTACAGTACCTCGTTATTATTTACCCGACATATTTTGGTGGGCTATTTTACGATGATCGTACCGCAGAGTTCTTCGAAACAGCTCTCGCGAGTTCCGTTGCCACACCATTTTACGTCGTTATCGCGGCGCTCACGACAATCATTCTGGCTATAACGGGGAAGCCGATCCTGCAGGGGGCATACGTTAGCGTTCGGACACGTTCTCCGAATATGGATCTGCTCATCGCGATTGCAGCTGTGAGCGCGTACGTCTACAGTACGCTCTCAATCGTATTTGGCGGTGAACACATCTATTACGATGTGACAGTTGCAATCATCGTTATTGTTACGGCAGGAAATTATTATGAGTCGACAATCAAGCAACAGGCGACTGAACGCCTCTCTGATCTAACTTCCATCCAAGTTGATGAAGCTCGTCGAATTTGTGAGGATGGTGAATATGAAGATGTCACAGTTGATGACCTCGAGGTTAGTGACCGTGTTCTTGTCCGGCCTGGAGAACGAATTCCCGTAGATGGCGAAGTTATCAATAGCGACGCGGCTGTCGACGAAGCAATTGTTACTGGCGAGTCCCTTCCTGTACAGAAAACTAATGGCGATACCGTAGTCGGCGGCTCAATGGTGACCAATGGTGCGGTGACCGTCCGTGTCGGAGAAAACGCAACGAACAGCCTCGACCGGATCACCGAACTCGTCTGGGATCTCCAGAGTGGCTCTCATGGTATTCAGAAACTTGCGGACAAACTGGCGACGCTTTTCGTGCCGGTTGTTCTAGTCCTTGCAGTTATTGTCACAGGTGTATATCTCCTGCTCGGTAACGGAGTCTCTGCCCTTCTTGTCGGCCTCACGGTGTTAATCGTTTCCTGTCCCTGTGCGCTCGGATTGGCGACACCGCTCGCAGTTGCCGCGGGGATCCGTGACGCGCTAGAGCGCTCAATTGTTGTCTTCGACGACAGCGTGTTCGAGCGAATCCGTGACGCAGACACTGTCATTTTCGACAAGACAGGTACATTGACGACGGGCGAGATGATTGTCGCCAACACCGACCTGAAGGCGGACTTATTCGAAAAGGCTGCGCTCCTCGAGGGGAGGTCGTCACATCCAGTTGGGGAAGCGATTGCTGCCGAACGGACGGTCTCTGACGGCGGCACAGCCGAATCCGCCTCGAACACCAGTTCGGCAGACGACCGCGTCGAATCCTTTGACAGTCACCGGACCGGCGTTACGGGTGTTGTAGACGGAGACAAGATTCTCGTCGGTCACCCTGATCTCTTCCGTGACCACGGCTGGGATGTTCCCGCAGATGTCGCCGAGTATATTGCCGACAGCCGCGAAACGGGCCGGGTTCCAGTCGCTGTCGGTCGCGACGGAACTGCTAAGGGCGTTATCGTCGTTGGTGATGAACTACGAGCGAACTGGGATGAGACGTTGACCGCAATTTCGGATAACGAACGAGAGATCATTGTCCTCACTGGAGACGATGCACGAGCGGCGGAGAGCTTTCGTGAGTATCGTGCTGTTGACGAAGTGTTTGCGGGTGTTCCCCCTGAAGGAAAAGCAGCGACTGTCGAACAATTCAACAGAACTGGACGAACAGTGATGATCGGTGATGGTACCAATGACGCGCCGGCGTTAGCCGCAGCTGATCTCGGTATCGCCCTCGGTGGCGGTACCGCGATGGCCGCTGATGCCGCGGACGTCGCTCTCGTCGACGACGATCTCTCATCTGTCGAAACTATCTTCAATCTCGCCCAGGCGACAAACCGACGCGTGAAAGGGAATATTGGGTGGGCATTTTGCTACAACGCCATTGCAATCCCGCTGGCCGTACTAGGCCTTCTAAATCCGCTTTTTGCCGCACTTGCGATGGGTGCAAGTAGCTTGCTAGTTGTTGTGAATTCAACCCGACCATTGCTACCAGAGGACGACTGAAGCTTTCACCCTCCCAGTAGCGATTTTACGAACGTTCTCTTCTGGGCGATTACGCTCGTCAATTCTTAGGCAGTGTAAATTCATAGGTATCCCCATGGTCGAGGTATGCGACTTGGTCCTCAAGCCCAGCTTCTGTGATCGTTTCCTTGAAATCCGAGAGTGGTGAGCGGAATACTTCGTAGTCGTTGTAATGAATCGGAATCGAAGTATCCGCATCAAACAATTCCACGGCTTCAACACCCTGTTCAGCGTCCATCGTTAGGAGTACACCGAGTATCTTTGTCCCACCTAAATGGAGGAGTGCTAGATCGATATCTGGGTACTCTTCAGGAATCTTCTCTAATTCATCGTACATCACCGTATCTCCTGTAATATACAACTGGAGAAGGGTGTTTTCCTGTGTCGATTTAAACTCTAACATACTACCCATAACGGGCGGTAAGCCCTTTTCAACAACAGGGGGGCCATGTCTGCCAGGCAATGACGTGATATTGAGCTCTAGAGACTCTTTCCGGATGGTTATCTCCTCCCATGTATCCATGGGATACGTTTCGTGAAATCCTTTATCCGCCAGTTTGTCAGCTGCGTGTTCTGTCGTCACGATCGGCAGGGTTTGATCGAGTTTTTCCTCAACAATGCGATCAAAATGATCGCCATGATAGTGAGAAAGCAGTACGAAATCGATATCCGACGGCAACTCCTCAATTTCGATGGCTGGATCGGTCTTGCGTTCAGAGGTTATCCCATACCCAAGATGAACATGGTCACCGCTATGCAGGAAGTTTGGATCAGTGAGAATTGTGAATCCGGCATAACGGATAATCACTGTCGCAGTTCCAATAAAGAAAATCGATCCACTCTCGAGATCGACATCTTCAGTATCTGACGCTGGTAGTTCAAGGGCTTGAGTCATCTTTGTATTAGTTGGTTGCCTCCGTATCTTCTCTCTGGAGCCACTCACGTAGGCGGCCGCTCTGCATTCCGATCCCAATGCCAGCAAGGAATGACATGAGAGTGGGAACAACTATCCAGACTAGATTAGGATGCTCTGCGCCCGTATGGAGTAGTACGTCGAGCATACACGCAACTCTGACTACGAGATGAGTTATAAAGGTTACACTTGCTGGTTATCAATATGGTATGTCCAGTAGACAGCGCCGTTCTCAGGAAATTATATAAGGGTGATAATACAACATAATAGAATAAATATTATAAATATGGGTGGCATAGACTCTGATGATGTTCGATGGAATGAACAAGACGAAGAGTGAAGCTACATATGAGTGCTTAATTTGTGGTGAGATTATAAAAGCCAAGTCGTATCCTGGTAACTGCCCAGAATGTGGTGGAGATATACAGAATAGAGCAAATGCCCTCGAGTAATTCGTAAGCTAAAATCCATGACTTCCAACCCTACAGTGACAAACGAAGTGGACATCGAAGAACAGAGCGATGAATCCGCTCAAAAGACCGCAATTCGCCAACTCAATCACGCTGCAGAACATCTTTCCCTCGACCCAAACGTCGTTGAACGACTCAAACATCCTGCTCACGTCCACGAAGTTAACATTCCGGTTGAACATGATGATGGGTCGCTTGCGGTGTATACTGGCTACCGGGTACAGCACGATAGTGTTCGTGGACCATTCAAAGGTGGGTTGCGCTATCATCCAGATGTTACCCGAGAAGAATGTATTGGGCTGAGTATGTGGATGACATGGAAGTGTGCTGTAATGGATCTCCCATTTGGTGGGGCCAAGGGCGGTATCGTTGTCAATCCAAAAAAACTGAGTGACGCAGAAACTGAACGGCTTACTCGCCGGTTTACCGAGGAGATCCGTAATACGATTGGTCCTCATAAAGATATTCCTGCTCCAGATATGGGGACAGATTCCCAGACTATGGCCTGGCTGATGGATGCTTACAGCATGCAACAAGGCGAAACCTGCCCTGGCGTTGTAACGGGGAAGCCTCCCGTCATCGGGGGTAGTGAAGGGCGTGAGGAGGCCCCTGGCCGGAGTGTTGCGATTATCACCCGCGAAGCGTGCAACTATTACGACCAACCACTTGAGGAGACAACTGTTGCCGTACAAGGGTTTGGTAGCGTTGGTGCGAATGCTGCCCGACTGTTAGATGAATGGGGAGCAACAATCGTCGCAATTAGTGACGTGAATGGCGCCGCATATGATCGAAGCGGAATCCCGGTACACGAGATTCCATCGCATGATGAGGAACCAGAAGCCGTTATGGAATACGCGAATACCCATGCTGAGAACATCATCAGTAATGACGAACTGTTCCAGCTTGATGTGGATGTGCTGATTCCCGCTGCAGTCGGAAATGTACTCACCGAAGCGAATGCTGATGACGTGCAGGCAACACTCATAGTCGAAGGGGCTAATGGGCCGACAACAAGTATGGCCGATACAATCCTCACAGAACGGGAGATTCCTGTTATTCCCGACATTTTAGCTAATGCGGGCGGCGTCACAGTGAGTTATTTTGAATGGTTGCAGGATATCAATCGCCGATCATGGTCACTGGAGCGAGTCAATAACGAGCTCGAAACAGAGATGATAGCAGCGTGGAATGCAGTGAAGGATGAAGTGGAGCAACGTAATGTGACATGGCGCGATGCAACGTATATCGTTGCGCTCGATCGAATCGGCCACGCCCACGAAGCACGCGGACTTTGGCCCTAACCAGTTCCCCCGGGTGGTTTTCGATTATTCGGATTTCAGGAATCGAGAGTAGTCTGTTATGGATGACTGTCCGTGCCATACGCGTCTAGAAGCTCTTGGTACCGGTTCCGGATCGTAAACTCGCTCACCCCTACTGTCTCATCTACCGTCTTTTGAGTTATATGTTCATTTGTCAGACGTGCTGCCGCATAGAGTGCTGAAGCGGCAAGGCCGGCAGGGGTTTTTCCAATGTGTATTCCTTCGTCCTTTGCTGCCTCGAGTATGTCTCGTGCGACATGCTCAGCTTCATCACTTACCTCTAGTTCTGATGCAAATTGATGAAGGTACTGAATAGGATCAGCAGGTTCAATCCTCAGATCGAGTTCACTTGAGAGGTAGCGATATGCCCGCTGAATGGGGAGTTTTTCAACACGACTGACTGCTTCGAACGTGGTAAGCATCCGCGGCGTACCGTGTTTTCGCGCTGCGGCATAGAGACATGCAGTCGTCATCGCTTCAATTGAGCGACCAGGGAGGAGACTCTCGTCGACAGCCTTCCGGTATATCACTGCGGCAGTTTCACGACACGGATCTGGTAATCCAAGCGCTGATGCCATACGCTCGAGTTCGCCGAAAGCTTGCTTCAGATTCCGTTCTTGAGAATCCTTTGAGGAGAATCGTTCATTCCATGTCCGAAGTCGACGTAACTGCTTACGCTTTCGGACTGACACCGTATTTCCGTGTATATCTTTGTTCTGCCACCCAATCGTCGTACTGAGGCCTCTATCGTGTCTTCGTTCCGTAATCGGGGCCCCAACCCGACTTTGTCTGCCGTTCTCGTTATCGAAGGACCGCCACTCAGGACCATAGTCGATTTCAGCGTCGTTGACTACTAACCCACAATCCGTACATGTGCGTTCTCCGTGTTCTTCATCATATCGAATCCGCCCAGAACACTCCGGACATACTGAAAGTTGCCGAGTCGACACAGTCTCGTGGTCTTTTTCCTGAGTCTGCTGTTTATCGGTTGTATTGACGCTCATTTCAGTCATGGTTCAGTGAACACTAGGGACTCTTCGCGCCCTCTGTGAGTGATGTTCCCTATCAGCAGTTGGTTGAGGAGCCCTATGTATGACGGGTGGATTCCCACTCTCTGGGAACTAATCACATTTCTAGAGAGACCAAAAAGAGTATCTTGAGCCGTAACCGTGAGGCGATTCACAGGGATCCATCTCTCTTCCTCTTCAAAGGGCCAACTATGAATATTGTGTATAGAGGCATATTATTACTATGAGAACCCGCAACTTTTTGGTATCGTGATTTCAAGAAGATATCATGGCTCTAGAAGAGTATTTTGAGTCTGATATCCGGTTCTACTATGCGGTTGGTGTGTTCATCATTGCTATCTATCTCATAGGGATTATTACGATAGCAATCACGGGTTCTATCCGGATTAGTAGAACGACTTTAATACCGCTCAGTGGGGGCTTCTTCCTGTTTATGTTCGTCTACTTCATATCGATAAGCGTGCAACTCCTCGAGGAGGAAGACGTCTGATAGCTGCCCTCATCTTAGATTGTGAGGTCACTTCAGGTCATCTCTCATCCATGAGTTCATTGAGTGCCGCTCCTTCTACACCTAGTGGTTCAATACGGAACACGAGTGTAGAGAGTTGTGGCTCGGCCACTACGCAAACCTAATCAACATCTTTAATCTCTGTTGTAGCTACACGCGCGAGTGCGAGTTTTTCCTCAAGGTTCGCCCGAAACGGTTTGATGACGTGCATCTTTAATGGTAGCCAGACGCGTAATCCCTGGAAATCACCGACTCAATTCTGGACTGAGGTGACTAAAGTCTGTGAATTCGGAGTCTGGATCTCAATCTGGAATATACTCTGCATCTATTGCATGAGTGTGAGCCAGTGCCTGTCCATTTCGAACTAACGCTCTTCGGAAGCAGATTATTGGTCGGGGAGAGCTGGCACTGTGAAAGCGTAGCGGGCAAGGGTGATGCGTCAGCATCACCCAACTATGTTCCCAGTTGAAGTGTTTCGCTCGGAGGTGAGCGCCGCGGACCTGCTCCAGCAGGTTCACTGGCGAAAGGGCCTCCAGTGCCCGCGCTGCCGGTCTGAGTCAGTGATCATGCACAGCAGTTATCGAGAGTATCAGCGACATCGCTGTAAAAATTATGGACACCCGTTCAACGACAAGACCGGTACGATCTTCGCGCATGCGAAGATCGGTCTTGATCAATTGTTGTTCGCGTTCTATTCGTTGCTCCGATTCAACACAAGTATCCGCCAGTTAGACGCTGAACTCAACGTCTCCTACCGGTCACTTTACCGGCGCGTCGAGCGTTCTAGCGAAGCGCTCGACGTGCCTCGCATCGATCTTGTTGGCCCAGTCGAGATCGATGAGTTCTACGTCTCTGCCGGGAAAAAGACCGCGAGCGCGACTCCTGATCGCGCTCGCGATCAGCGATACATTGTCCTGTCGAAATCCGCCGACGAATTGACCGTGCGACTCTTCCTCGACACCTACGAGGAGGAGTCGTTGACGGTCTACACCGACGGATTTTGCATCTACGACCCGCTGGAAAAGGACGAAAAGTACCAACGAGAAGCCGTTATTCACGGCGAAGGAGAGTATGTCGATGGAAACGTGCACGTGAATACGTGCGAGAGCCACCGTCGCGACAGCGACGCATGACTCTCGCCGCATCGAGGAATCTCGAAGGACAAATTTACAGCGTATTTAAGACTCTTCCAACTTCGCCGGAGAATCCTACGCAAACTGGGACGAGAAGCCTTGAAAGAAATCGTTTGAACTGCCCTCTAACTCACCAACAATCCTTCAGAAGAGCGTTATTTTTAATATCGACTATAGCAGACGTGCGGTCCATAAAAACAGAATATCGCCATTACGATAGCGGTTCGTCAAGTGCTGTCTCGACGGCGTCGAGTAACGTATCGGAGTGCAGGAGCACTAGCATAGACTCGATATCCTGATGGATCGGCCGATCTTCGTCAAGATGAGGGACATATTCGCGAACTGTCTGATAGGCTGCACCGGTCCCGACACCGGGTGTGAGGTCCTCTACGAAGTCGAGTGCCTGAGCCGCACAGGCCAGTTCAATCCCAACGACACGGAGCGTAGACTGGACCGTTTCTCTCGTGACGTAAGCGCTTTGTGCGCTCATACTGACGTGGTCTTCTTGATTCCCGCTGACGGGGATGCTGTCCATCGACGGACGTCCTTGTGAGCGGTTCGTGCTCACAAGATCCGCTGCTGTGTACTGAGCGATCATATACCCCGAGCGAAGACCGCTCCCTTCAGTCAGGAATGGTGGTAAATGCGCTTCTTGAACGTTAGGGTTGAGCATTCGATCCATCCGCCGCTCCGAGATCGATGCTAATTCCGCGAGACCGCTTGTGACGTAATCCAGCCGAAGGGCCAACGGCTGTCCGTGGAAGTTCCCACCTGAGAGGATGGCGGCCTGCTCAGTGCCGCTTGCACGGTCGTCCGCATCTTCAGCAGAGAACACAAGCGGGTTGTCTGTCGCGCTGTTGAGTTCCGTCTCGACAGCCTCGCGGAGGTGCTGGATCGAATCCCGGATCGCACCATGTACCTGTGGTAGACAGCGGAGCGAGTACGCGTCCTGCACTCGATCACAGTTACGATGCGACTCAACGATCTCGGAGTTCCGAGTAAGCCGCCGGATGTTCTCCGCACTTTCGGTTTGTCCTTGGTGTGGCCGGACGCGCTGGATACTGGGATGTGAACTCGCAGTCGTACTCATCGTTGCTTCCGTGGTCATCGCACCGGCGATATCCGCTGCACGCATCGCACGCTCAGCGTCACAGACGACGAGAGAGGCCAGCCCGACGGTCAGCTGCGTCCCATTGATGAGTCCCAATCCCTCTTTCGCACGGAGTGTCACTGGTTCGATGTTCTTCCGCTTCAAAGCCTCATCTCCCGAAAGACGCTCACTATCCACAGTGGCTTCACCCTCTCCAGTGACGACGAGAGCAAGATGGGCGAGAGGTGCGAGATCGCCGCTCGCACCGAGACTCCCTTTGGCCTTCACGACAGGATGGACCGCTTCGTTTATTATTCTCACGAGAACGTCAACGATTCGTTCCCGGACGCCGCTGTACCCTTTCACCAGCGCGTTAAGCCGAGTGACGAGCATCGCACGAACCTCTTCCGGGGCGAGTTCGCGGCCTGTTCCGGCAGCGTGACTCCGAACGAGGTTCTGCTGGAGCGTTTCGATATCGTCCTCGGGTATCCGTTCTTGGACGAGTTCGCCGAATCCCGTGTTCACACCGTAGACTGCCTCTCCAGACTCGACGATGTCGATGATGCGCTCGCGCGACTTCCGAACGCGCTCACGAACTTCCTCTGGGACTCGAACAGTGGCATCGTGCCGTGCAACGCGCTCGACGGCATCTGGTGTGAGTGACTCTCCGTCGACGACGACAGGTTCATCAGTCACGGTGGACCACCTCCCCGTGCTTTACGACGGTTTGGACATTTTGTACACCGAAATTGTATGGAAGGTGCTGATAGTCGGGCACGTCGGCGACGACTAAGTCACCGGGCGATCCCTCCTGAAGAGTACCCGTGCCGTCCGTTCGGTCGATGGCGTTCGCAGCCGTAACTGTTGCACTACGGATAGCCGACGCGGGTGTCATACGCATACCGTTGCAAGCGAGTTCAATTGCGAATTCCATACTCTGTGAGTAGCAGTTCGGATTGAAATCGGTCGCTATAGCGACCGGAACGTCAGCCGCTTCGAAGGCCGTTGCATCAGCGTAGTCAGTCGCGAGCGAAAACGCAGTCCCCGGGAGGAGAACGGGGGTTACGTCCGCTTCGCCGAGCGCTGCGATGTCTGCCTCGGTTGACTGTAGCAAGTGATCCGCACTCGTGGCCCCGATGTTGGCAGCCAATTGTGATCCGCCGAGTCGCTCGAACTCGTCGGCGTGGATTTTCGGCTTCAGCCCGTGTTCCAACCCGGCTTTGAGGACGCGACGGGAGTGATTGATAGAAAAGACGCCCTCCTCACAGAAGATGTCACAGAACTCGGCGAGGTTGTTCTTCGCTACTACGGGTAACTGCTCTTCGACGACCCGGTCGACGTACTCATCGGCGTTCGTGTCTTCGGGCACAGCGTGAGCGCCCATAAATGTTGGCACCACGTCTACCGGATGCTGATCGGCCGCCTCGTCGATTGCTTCGAGCATCTTCACTTCCGTCTCAAGGTCGAGTCCATAGCCAGATTTTACCTCGGCCGTCGTCGTCCCGTGGGCGAGCATGACGTCGAGATGTGCGAGAAGGTTCTCAACGAGTTGGTCGTGGGAGGCATCACGCGTCGCTCGCACAGTTTGTAAGATGCCCCCGCCTTCCTCGAGGATATCCTGATAGTCTACTCCCTCGAGTTTCGCGGTGAACTCGTCGGCACGGTCGCCAGCGAACACGGCATGTGTGTGTGGGTCGACGAATCCCGGAAGAACCGTTTTTCCGGCAGCGTCGATGGCATTCGTAGTATTCTCTGGAGGGTGTTCGCGTGTGACTTCCTCGGTCGGCCCGATCGCAGTGATGACACCGTCTTTGATTGCCACGGCACCGTCTCGGATCGTCACCATCTCACCGTTGTCTGTCGGAGTTGCGACCTGTGATGCGTCGTAGACGATGAGGTCGATCATGCTGACCACCCCGAGAGGAAGTGCGCCACGGTACGTGCTGCGGCTGCAACGGTTCTCCCGTCAGCATCGAGTGGCGGCGCACACTCGACAAGTTCGAAGCCTGCAATTCGCTCGTCGTTGGCGACAAGACGAACGAGTCGGAACAGTTCGCGTGGGAGCAGTCCACCGGGCGTCGGAGCGCTAGAACCACTATAGATCGCATCGAGAACGTCGATATCAACACTGCAATAGATACGATCGACGTTATCGAGACCGGAGAGGGCCCGATCGACAGCTTCGGCGAGGTCCGCCGTAACCTCCTCAGCAGTCACGACCGTTCCACTATTTTCGCGTACGTAGTCGTGATAGGCCGTACTCGTCTCAAAGTGCCGAGCGCCGATACAAGCGTAGCTGTCGAGTCCGGCCTCGTGCAACTGGCGGTAGGGCGTCCCGCTGGTCGGTCCGTCTCTGATCTCTCGAACGTCAAGGTGAGCGTCAACATTAAGGACACCGACGCTCGAATCCTCGAGTAGCGGATCGACGTTCGGGACAGTCAATGAGTTGTCGCCACCGAGGAAGACTGGGAGCGCGTCGAGTGCGTGAACCGACCCTGTAACCTCCCGAACCGCGTCCTGTACCTCGGCAACTGAACCTGTGGGTACATCGACATCTCCGAGATCAGCGACGCCATCGATGGGCCCCTTATCGAAGTGATGGGTCTTCACCCCTGTCAGCGCGTTCCTAAGGGCTTTGGGACCCTCGGCAGCGCCGCGCCGGGAGATAACCGCGCCGTCATACGGTTCGCCGACGAGGACTGCGTCGAACTCTTCAGCGGTATCGAGGTTGGCCCCGCTGACGACGTCGCCGAACTGCTCGTCTACGGAGTCAGACGACGGCCCCGACCAGTCCGGTGGTGCGGTGAAATTACTCATTCGTCCTCCGCATGGGGACGTGAACGTCCGAATTCGTTGCTTCGTCGAGCGCTTCGTCGTACCCAGCGTCAGCGTGGCGGATTACACCCATGCCGGGGTCAGTCGTAAATACGCGTCGCGCCTTTTCAGCAGCGAGGTCAGAGCCGTCGAGGACGACATGGTTGTTAGTGTGAAGAGAGTTTCCGATACCAACTCCCCCACCGTCGTGGACACTGACAATATCGGCGCCAGCAGCGCAGTTAAGCAAGGCGTTGAGGATGGGCCAGTCAGCGACAGCGTCGGAACCATCTCGCATAGCCTCAGTTTCTCGGTTCGGGCTAGCCACACTGCCGGCATCAAGGTGATCGCGTGTGACGACGACCGGCGCCGAGATCTCGCCCTCGTCGACGAGTTCGTTGATTCGGAGCGCGAACCGCGCACGCTCGGTCAATCCATCGTCGCTCTGGTAGCCGAGCCAGCAGACGCGGCTGGGAAGACCTTGGAACGAGACCTGTTCCTGTGCGAGGTCTATCCAACGGTGCAGTTGATCTTTTTCGGGGAAGAGCTCCTTGATAGCGTCGTCAGTCCGGTGGATGTCCGCTTCGTCTCCAGAGAGGGCAACCCAGCGGAAGGGTCCCTTCCCCTGGCAGAACAGGGGCCGGATGTATGCCGGAACGAACCCTGGGAAATCGAACGCGTTCGCTACCTCTCGATGCTCCTCGACCTGTCCACGGATGTTATTTCCATACTCGAAGGCCACCGAACCGCGCTCTTGCATTTCGAGGATGCCTTCGACGTGACGTTGCATCGTGTCAAGGCTCTCTTCGACGTATCGATCGGGATCTGACTCGCGTAACGCGTCGGCCTCTTCGACAGTGTAACCCGCGGGATAGTATCCTTCTAGCTCGTCGTGTGCACTCGTCTGGTCAGTGACGATATCTGGGATGAAGTCGCGTTCGAGCAGTCCGTCAAACATCTCGGCGGCATTCATGTGGAGGGCGATCGAGAGCGGCTCACCGTTCGCTGCCGCGTCTTCGGCCAGTTCGATTGCCTTGTCGAGGTCGTCCGTCTTCTCCATACAGTAGTCCGTCTCGATCCGCCTGTTGATTCGGTGTTCGTCGATCTCGGCCGCGATACACACACCGTGGTTCATTGTCACAGCTAACGGTTGGGCCCCACCCATACCACCGAGGCCAGCGGTAACCGTGATCGTCCCTTTAAGCCCCTCCTGCTCGGTGAAGTGTTGGCGAGCCGCCTCAGCCAGTGTCTCGAAGGTCCCCTGGATAATGCCCTGTGTTCCGATATATGCCCATGAGCCAGCGGTCATCTGGCCATACATGATGAGTCCCTTCGATTCGAGTTCGTGGAAGTGTTCCCAGTCGTCCCAAGCGCCGACCAAGTTCGAGTTCGCGATAAGCACACGTGGTGAATGCTCGTGTGTCTTGAACCGGCCAACTGGTTTACCTGACTGGACGAGTAGCGTTTCGTTGTCAGCGAGCGTCCGCAGCTCCGATAGGATACTATCGTACGCATCCCAACTCCGTGCTGCCCGACCGGTGCCGCCGTACACCACGAGTTCCTCTGGGTTCTCTGCTACATCCGGGTCAAGGTTATTATTAAGCATTCGGAGTGCAGCCTCCTGTCGCCACCCCTTACATTCGACCTCCGTTCCAGTGGGTGAACCCTGGTATTCGAGCCACTCCGACGAGGGGGTAACGGTCTCGCTCGGTAACTCATTCTCAGTCTGTGGGTCTTTCATGCATCTATATACCACAGATTAGTGGACAGATAGCTTGGACTCTCCCTTTGGAAATGAATATAAAAGTAGGGAGAGGATGGCGCCATATAGAAGATAGCCTTCTGGACAAAAGCAATATCTTAAATATACTTTATATTATACTTGGTCTAGTCCCATTTAGAACCCAATTGACCGTCAGGGAACAGGTACCAGCGGGTTCTCAACCATAGCTGTGCGGTCGAACAACCAAATCCGCTGAATATTTTATTCTGCCTATATTCCCACCAACGCATCGTGCGCTCTTATTCAAAGCTGAGAAACGACCTCGTAGTTACGGTGAGGTGCGTAATATCAGCCGAGTATATCTTCGTCGGAGTCGGCGTTTGGACGGATGCTGCACCACCTTGTCGATCTCAGAGTAGTCAAACTGGAAACAGAGCCGCTCGATGCCCGCATCGAACGGCGACTCAAGCAATTTTGGGAACAAACTACCTGCCCGAGCTGTGACCATCCGATCATCCAAACGTGGAATTCGTCCGACCGTGTGATTTGCCGAAACTGTGGTTTCAAGCTGGTGTACACCTACGAACGCCGTTTCACGAGAAGCACCTCACTGCTGGAGAGGTGCTTCTTGTGTTCGTTCTCTACGCGGACACGTTGCTGAGTATCTCCTAGATTGCGGTGTTGTTCGATCGAGCGTACGGAACCGTCTATTACGCGATCCGAGAGGTAGAAACCGCCATGCAGAGCGGTTTCCCGACCGTATGGAAACAATTTCAACACAGGATCAACGGACTAATCCAAGTCGATGAATCGAGCACGGTTTGCTCAGGCTACAAAGGTCAAGATCCGCCGCGTGACAGCCGTCACCGCGGCGGGTCGAGCCGTTCGGGTCGCTCACGCTGGAAAGGACGCCACGGAGACCAAGTGACGCTCGTTGGGCCTGTCGCGACGTGCTGCGAGTCATTCGCGGCCAGCTTGACATTCAGTACGAGACGGACCTAGAACCGGTTATGCGGGAGACGGAAGACCTCTCCCAGCGGCTGGGTAAGGTCTGGACTGACGGTCTCCAAGCTTACCGACGAATGGAGTTTGACCACAAAATCGTTGTCCACGACGAAACGTCTGTTTCGCCCGAGGGCATCCACATTAACCAGGTCGAGTGTCTGTTTTCGTTGGTCAAACCGTGGCTACGGAAGTTTCGCGGCCTGTCCAAGCACGGCTTGGAGCAGGCCGCTCACACCTTCGGCATCGTCCGCTCGTTGAACCTTGTCGGCGCGTCTCTCGAAATCCTTGTCAACTGCCTCGCTCTGGGGTCATTCCTGAGCTTTGAATAAGAGCGCGCGTCGTGGTTTAAGCGCCGGGAGATGTTACCTCTATTCGCTTGTCCGAACTTAGAAACTGGTGTAAGAGCGTGTTCCCTGAAGAACTAAATGTCATAAGATCGATGTAGCCGTCCTCTGGGATTCAACATGTTACTTTCGAATGCAGAGGATAACACATCCGGCCGGGCCATAACTACATGCGTATAATAGCCTCTCCATATGGTATAAGTGAATACTCGCGGGTGTATGGCATGGTAAATCATGCATGACACAGTCAATCACCATTGAGAGTGTGAATGCAGGGATCGGGTTGGCCAAACAGAAGAAGCAAGAGGAAACAAGTCGATGGTAGAGTTCAAGCCTCGTTTGTTTGAAGACATTTCCCCGAAGGATCGACCATCGCTCGTCGAATCGCTCGTACCCATTGTCGGAATGGTGGTTTTTCTCAGCGTCGGTATCGTTGGGTTCGGACTCGGACCACAGTTTCCCCTGCTCTGGGGTATCGCCTTCACCGGTCTGTTCGCCCGGTATCGTCTCGGGATTTTCTGGGAAGAGCTGTACGACGGCATCAGCGACAGTCTCCTAATGGGGATGCAGGCGATCCTCATCATCTTTCTCGCCTACACGCTTGTCTCCACGCTGGTACAGGCAGGGACGATTCCAATTCTCATGTACTACGGAGTAGAGTTGCTCACTCCCATGATATTCCTCCCGTTGACCGCGATCCTCGTCGCAATCATTACAATGTCAATCGGCTCCTCATGGACCGCGGTGGGCGCGCTCGGCGTCGCCTTTATCGGTATTGGCTCCGGTCTTGGCATTCCCGCACCGATGACTGCTGGCGCTATCCTCACGGGTGCATACACGGGTGACAAACTGTCTCCCCTGTCGGACACCACGAACCTCGCTGCGGCGGTGACGGACACCGACCTCTACGATCACATCCGCGCGATGCGACCCGGCACCACGCTTGCGTTGGGCATCTCAGTCGGACTGTACGCGGTGCTTGGGTTGAGTGTCTCCGGAAGTATCCCTGCCGGTCGTATCGCGGCGATTCAGACGGCCATTGAAGGTTCCTACGTCGTAACGCCGCTCGTCTTCGTTCCACTACTCCTCATTTTCGGGCTTGCGATGTATGGGATTCCGGCAGTCCCGACGCTCGGTGCGGGTGTCTTCGCGAGTGCCCTGACATCGATCCTCGTACAGGGCGTCCCCTTCGCCGGCGCGTGGGACGCGGCAGTATACGGGACAGGTCCAAAAACGGGGATGGACCTCGTCAACGGATTGCTGGAGAGCGGTGGCATGGTCGGCGCCGCGTGGGCCATCACCATCGTCATCGCTGCACTTTCGCTCGGCGGGATGTTCGAACGAACCGGAATTCTCGCGGTGCTTGCCCACCATCTAACTCGTCTGTGTCGCGGTGCCGGGAGTACCACTGGCGTGACGGCGCTTTCGGCCATCTCGATGAACGTTCTCGCGGCCGAACAATACATCAGTATCGTCGCGCCAGGGATGTCGCTTCGGAACCTCTACAGCGAGCAGGGACTGAAGTCACAGAACCTCTCACGTGCCGTCGAAGCTGCCGGGACGACGACGAGCGCGCTTGTCCCCTGGACCAGTGGGGCGGTCTACATGTCCGGGGTGCTCGGCGTCCCAACGGTGCAGTACGCCCCCTACTACTTCTTTGGCTTCCTCTCGCCTCTCGTTTTGCTGTTCATGGGGGCGACCGGCTGGCGAATCATGTATAAGGATCCCGGTGAGTCTGCCAGTACTATACCAGCAGGCGACGGTGCCATGTCAGCTGCCGGCGAGGACTAACGGATACTCGTCGACAATATTGGGGTCCGCTGTCTCGTCGCCCCCCGGAGCAGTACCATCTCAGATATGCTCGGCAATCACATCGGTGAGTTTCTCCTCGGCGCGTCTGAGGTGGTGTTCGACTGTTCGCCGGCCGACTCCCACTGCGTCGGCGATTTCGGTCGTCGTCGTGTTGCGCGGTATCTCGTAATAACCACGCTCGTGGGCAGTGAGAAACACCTCGCGTTGACGATCGGTGAGCGTCGGGAGATATGACTCCATCGAGAAGATCGGTGTCTCCGATTCCGCCTTTGCCAGTTCTTGTTTGGACTCGACAACAACGGTGAAGTCAGCCGAGATGTCACGATAGAATGACGAGAGGTTCGCTGGATCGAGCGCAAGCACGCGAACTGTCTTCATCCCATCCTGGTATTGCCACGGCGGCAAAAGCAGACAGTTGTTGGCCACAAGATACGGTTTGATGTAGTTGCCTACCCCTTCTTCCAGACACGCCTCCGTGACAACTACCTGTCCGTCGTCGCCATCGTTGAGTCGTTCGTGCACACCCACCTCCGAGCGAACCTGAGCTATCACGTCCTCCTGTCGCTCACCGGTGACGTAGAGTAAGTCACAGTGGTCATTACACCATAGCCTAATTTCCGTGTCCGTTCCCACCGTCGACTGCGAGTACGGACTATCACCGTCAATGTGGAACACTGCCTTGTACATGAAGTCCAATTCGTGACGGAGTATTAAAGCAATTGTCCAGATGAAGTTAGAGCTGCCCCGGACGTGACCACGGAGACACATCGTTCGGTTCAAGCCCGAATGGGGTCCGAAACACCCTTTGACGAGCATGAGTCAACACGCGGTCCAGTCTTCCGCTTGTCGTCCGTAATCAGAGCAATCAGTTCGCTCCGTGTTGTGGTCCTATCGGCAACTCTCATATTGTAGCAACCCATTGACTCGGTCGATCCATCCATCACAACTGAGACATCTGTATTTCATCGAACTGTCTGAGTACGTAGTATGTGACGCGATAGTAGGGTACACCAGATAGAAGCGAAAAACCGTCCGTCAGTTTCCGATCTTTCAGTCGCCGTGGCGTGGATATTGTCAGAGACCATCGAATCGACACTCCAGCGAGTTGAACACAAGGACAACTGTCGACGAAACCCTCCTCCACTCGAAACTGCTGAACTGCTTCCGCAAGCAGGTCGGGTCCCATTCTCAACCGACGGTCTCATCGATTGCGTATAAAGGATTTCCATGTGGAGCAGGCAGGGCTACCCGAAACGATAACGAAAGATAGAGTATGTCAACAGAGACCATTCAGGAGGGTGTTCCGGATAGAATACAGTCCGTTATCGACGACGTAGGAAAGGTCTCGGAGACCGGCGAGATCCCCACACAAATCCACAACGACAGGGAGATATTTGAACTGGAACGCGAGCGGGTGTTCGGCGGGAGTTGGGTATTCATCGGTCACAAATCAGAAATTCCGGAGCCGGGCGACTACGCCAAGCGCTACATTGCCGACAACCCCGTCATCTTCGTTCGCGACGAGAACGACGAAATCCGGGTGCTGTTCGATGCCTGCCGGCACCGTGGCACTACCGTGGTGAGGGCGGAGCAGGGGAACACGAGCCATTTCCGATGTCCCTACCACAACTGGACGTACAAGAACACTGGCGAACTCGTCGGCGTTCCGCACAAAGAACAGTGCTACAAGGAGCTGGATACGTGTGAGTACGCCCTCCAGTCGCCAGCGCAGGTCGACACCTATGCAGGGCTTGTCTTCGCGTGTCTCTCCAAAGACACACCGTCACTCGAAGAGTACCTCGGCGATTTCAAATGGTATCTCGATATCGCCGTGAATTTCGCTGAGGGTGGCCTAGAGGTCATCGGCGAGCCGATTCGCTGGGAGGCCGATACGAGTTGGAAGATTGCCGCGGACAATTTTACTGGTGACGCCTATCACGTGCCTGCTGCACACAAGTCGACAATGGACCTCGACATCTTCCCCTCAGATCTGACGGCGCTCGCTGGCAACCGGACCTCTCTCGACGTGATCGATTGTGACGGTCACTCGTGTTCGTTCTCGTACTTCGAGGAGAGTCCCGGGGGATACCCGGAGGAAATATTCACCGACGAACAATTCTCGGAGTTACAGTACAAAATCGCAAAAAACCACGTGTCCATCGTCGGCACCGTTTTCCCGAACCTCTCGTTCAACAACACACTGAAAAATGCCGATCCGAACAACCGGGAAATGACGAAATTCCTAACAATTCGTAAGTGGCAGCCGGTCGCCCCAGATAGAACCCAGATCTGGAACTGGATTCTCGTCCCGAAAAACGCTTCTGAGGAGTTCAAAGACCAAGCCTACGACACCGGCATCACGACCTTCAGCGTCTCTGGGAATTTCGAAGTGGACGACTTCGCCGTCTGGGATGGTATCACCGAAGCTGCAGGGAGTTCGTTCACGCGGCGAACCAATCGCCAATCGAACTACCAGATGAACATGGGCGGGATGGGGAATGCCGAGGACATCTCCGATGAATGGGATGGTCCAGGCACTGTTATCAACTCCGCCTTCGAGGACGGCACGATGCGGACGTTCTATCAGAGCTGGTATCGTACGATGACCGGTCAGCGTATCGACGGATCGGGCGCCGACTCAGAACATCGAGGTGCATAAAATGACGAACCACGAGCTACGATTCGATTGCGAGGAGTTCCTTCATCATGAGGCAGAATTACTCGACGATAAGCGCCTCCACGACTGGTTCGAGCTGCTTACTGAGGACGTCGAGTATCGCGTTCCGCGGCGGGTGACACGCGAGCGAGGTTCCGAGCGTTCAGAGTTCAGTGGCAAGGGCTTTCTCTATCGCGACGACCACGGAACGCTTTCGACGCGCGTCGAGCGCTTTGATAACGATTACGCGTGGGCAGAGAACCCCCCCTCACGGACGCGTCGGTTTGTCTCTAATGTTCGAGCGAGCGAACTCTCGAACAACGACACGGACGACGTTACCGTGAAGAGCAACCTGTTGCTCTACCGGAGCCAGGGCGATACCGCCGATCACGACCTCATCGTCGGTGAACGAGAGGACCGACTCCGTCGCGTCGATGGTGAGTTCAAGTTAGCCAAGCGGACGGTGTATCTCGACCAGACGGTTCTCGCGACTCGTAACTTGTCGTTCTTCCTTTGAGCCCAGAGTACCAACATGAACCTCATACCACTCACCAAACTGGCTGCGAACGGCGACACGATACGGCTCAACCGGATTGAAACGCCGAAGGGCGAGCGTCTCGAAATCGAAACGCCCACTACGTCGATTCGTTTAGACGCGGTCGCGTTGGAAGCCCTCACCTGGCAAGAGAACGACACGCTTACCGTCCTATCAGGGGTGGACACCGCTCAGCGGTCGCCCATTGAAGAGGGTGACCCGCTCGACCGAACCCGACTGACGACCATTTCGAATGAGTTCGGGTTTATCGATGTTTACGAGACGCATATGGAGGCAGGTATCCGGATCGATCTCGAAGCAGAAAAACAGGGCGAGTCGATTCGACTCTGTCCTGTTGAACTCGAAACCCTCGCCAAGCAGGATCACGACCTCATCACACAGTGGGTCAAGACCGACTTAAATGAATGAAGATTCAAAAATGGACATTATTTAAAATGTATAACATTTTATTTTCTATTCCATATGGAGCATTTGAGCTTTTGTATAGTGATCGAGAACGAATAAATGCAAAATGGTAGCAACCATCCCGCTTGAATGGGCAACGCAGATGATAGCAGTGGCCGAACAGCATGCCGAAGAGATCAGCGTTCCGTCGGTACTCACGGTGGCGAACGCCGAGGGCAACCTCATTGCCCAGCATCGGATGGACGGCGCGTGGCTGCCGAGCGTTACCATTTCTCGGAACAAGGCCTACACGGCGGCCGGCCTGGAGATGCCAACCCACGAACTCACGGAAGCAGTCCAGCCCGGTGGCCCACTGTACGGCCTCCAGACAACCGACGAGGGGCGGCTCGTCGTCTTTGGCGGTGGTTTCCCTCTCGAAGACGACGGTGAAATTGTCGGAGCGGTCGGGTCGAGCGGTGGCATGCCCGACGAGGACGTCGAGATCGCACAGACTGCCGTCAAGAAGTTCGACGAACTGATCGAGTAACGGCATCCGCACGAACTCACGGGATTGAGAGTCAATAAATATATTTGCAGGCTAGCTGAGTGCAGAAACAACTCGAACAGCTTGAACAGTCATACGCTTACCTTACCAAGTTTGCTGAGAAATCCCGTGATAAATCGAGACGATGCCTCAATACTACCCGTGACTTTTTCGACGCCCCGGAACATGACTGCAACAAACAGTCACTCTATGCATTGAGTGGCTACCTAGCCGACCTCAGGGTCCTAAAGAATACGGTGAGGCTCGGAACAGCGATATGCTGCTCTCTCGAGCGAACAGTTTGACGCTTCTCCATTTCGATGATCTTCCCCCGACCGAGATCAGTCAACCGAGATCTGTCGTTCGTTACTTGCCCACGCGGCAATGTGATTACGAGGGATGTTGTTCACGCGAACGATTGATCAGGGGATGTCAACGGCGCTCCACCCTTCGATCGTAGCCTCGAGTTTTCCGCGGACTGTCTTCGGGTTTCGAAGGAACTACCGCCCGATTTTCTCATCGGGATCATTGACGCGCTCCCAGTCGAAGCGAACAGATAGGTCGGACGGATAGTGGTGTTGGTCTCGAGGAGACAGTGACTCATACCGATACCCCATTCTACGGGGAAACTATGAGCGCTCTGTTTGAACAGAGCTTATCCGTTCCCCTCCTATTTAGTGATTATAAATAACTGAATTCTTATATACATCTATGGATAATGGGAGGTATGAGCAAGCAAACAGCGAAGACTACGGAATGATCGCTCTTATTGGTAGAGACAATCCAAAACTTAGGCGGTGTAACATTAGATGAGTTAACTTCTGAGTTAGAGATGGCAAGAAGTACAATTCATATACGCCTACGAACCCTTATCGAAAATGGATATCTTATGAATGAAGGAAAAGTATACCATATGATTTAGATAACAGTTGAGTTCGATATAAAACCTGTTAATAGCCCGTAAGCAAAAGCGTAGAGAATCATTCGTCTGTCATCCCTATCCCTATTTAACGATAGTGATAGCAGTAAACGTATTTTCCCACCGGGCCCAGCTAACGAAGACCTATAGTAGGCGTTAGAAATAATTGCTCACTTTAGGGATAGAGAGTTGATCAAGAGCAGTATCAATCGCTGTTGTGA